>WGNE01000006.1 GCA_016124645.1 Alphaproteobacteria bacterium | reverse complement strand
TTCAACCTCATCCCGCAGATCGACGTCTTCATGGAAGACGGCTACACCAAGGAAGAATGGAAGATGAAGGAGGAGACGAAGAAGATCATGGGCAAGGGCATCGAGGTCGCCGTGACCTGCGTGCGCGTGCCGGTCTTCGTCGGCCATTCCGAGGTCGTGAACGTGGAATTCAACAAGCCGCTCAGCGTGGCGCAGGCACGCAAGGCCATGCAGAAGTTCGACGGGCTCGTCGTCATCGACAATCCTTCGGAGGAAGGCTACGTCACCCCCGCCGAGATCGCGGGCGAGGACCCGGTCTATGTCAGCCGCATCCGCAAGGACGATACGGTGAAATACGGCCTTTCCATGTGGGTCGTCGCCGACAACCTGCGCAAGGGCGCGGCCACCAACGCCGTGCAGATCGCGGAAGTGCTGACGGACAAGTATCTTTAAGTTTTATTTTGCTTCCAGCGAAGCGACGGGGGAGGCATCGCCGCCCGCCGCGGGCTGGATGTCGGGCAGATTGCCGGCGTTCGGGGATTCGGGAGCCTTGTCGGCGGTCTCGACGTTCGCTTCGGCGTTTTGGGGAATGCCGGCGGCGGCATGGGCCTCGCGCCAGAGCTGGTTCGACATGTCTTTGAGCATCTGCTCGTTTTCGGGGAACTGGATCTGGTAGCGGGTGAGGTGCGTGGCGGGCGCTTCGCCGCGACCGCCCAGCACGGCAAGGCCGACGGCCAGCGTGCCGACCAGCGCGCAGCCGGTGAGCAGCGCGCCCGCGCAGCGCAGCGTCATGCCGCAAAATATTTTTTTCATGCAAATTTTCAAGACTGCCATGTGAACGCTTCCCGTTGTCGTTGATCCGGCGAAGGCTTCGCCGTCCTCTGCCCCTGCGCGGTATTGCCGGGTATGGATTTTCCTTTCACATCCGGCCATGACACGCGCCATCTTACCAAAATCCTGCGCGAAAAGCTGCCTTGCAAGAACCGCGCCGTTTTTAAGGAAAAACATGCGCGAAGCCCGCAGGCCGGTTGCGCAGAGTGTATCACTCCTTCGTTATCCGGCAAGCGGTAATTATGTCAAAACCTTGCCGGCCTGCTTTAAATACATGCGATATATGGATTTTCCAGCGACATTTTATCCGCCTTTGACGCGCTTTTTAGCAATCTTTTAAGGGCTTTGTTGTCTAATGCCGACAAGGGCGTGATTTCATTCGTTCATTTTTTCAGCAGCGCCGGGGAGACGTCGGATATGGCCGCAAAAAAAATTATCAAAAAACTTTTCGTCAGCACGATCATCGCGGGCACGCTGGCGGCGGCGGCTTCCTACGCGGCGGAGGGCGGGTCTTCCGCCAGCGACATTCCGGTCGATCGCGTCATTCTTTCCACCAGCGGGCTTGCGAATTTCGAGCTGCGCGCGCATGTGACGGATGACGCGAAGCTGCGCTTTCCCGTCCGGCTGGAGCAGGTGGACGATATCCTGAAAAGCCTCATCGTCTTCGACAAGAACGGCAAGCTGGGCGGCGTGACCCTGCCGGGCAAGCAGCCGCTGGCGCAGGTCTTCAAGGATTTGCCCTTCACGCAGGCGCAGCTGGACGACCCCGCGCAACTGCTCAACGCCTATCAGGGCGCGACCGTGACTTTGAAAGGCGCGTCGCTCAACGGCACGGGGCAGCTCTTGCAGGTGGTGCCCGAGGAAGTCGCGCTCGACAACGACCGCACGGTCACAAGGCACCGCATCAGCATCATGACGGACGGTGGCATGCGGCAGGCGATTTTGGAAGACCTCATCTCCGTCACCTTCGACGACCCCAAGATCAAGGCGGAGCTTTCCCGTGCGCTGGACGCGGTGCGCGAGAACGGCACCTCCGAACAGCGGATGATGACGGTCAACCTGCTGGGCAAGGGCGCGCGCAACGTGGAACTGTCTTACGTGGTCGATGCGCCGCTGTGGAAAAGCGCCTACCGCCTCGTCCTGCCCGAGGGGGATGCGAAGAAAGGCCTGCTGCAGGGCTGGGCGGTGATCGAGAACATGACGGCGTCGGACTGGAAGCACGTCGATCTCACGCTCGTCTCCGGCAATCCCGTGACTTTCCGGCAGAACCTTTACCAGTCCTACTACGTGCAGCGTCCCGAAATCCCCGTGCAGGTCTTCGGCCGCGTGATGCCGCGCGTGGATGAAGGCACCGTCGCCACGGCGGCGGATATGGAGCGGAAGGAAACGGCTTCTTCCATGGAAGGCGCGCCCGGCGGCATGCTCGGCGGACGCGGCTTCGGCGGCGCGATGCTGAAAAAGAGCCGCATGATGAACGCGCCCATGGCCGCCGCCCCCGCGCCGATGGAAATGATGCGGGCGAATTCCATGGACAGCCTTGCCGCGGCGCAGGACGCCGGCACCGGCATGGCCGACGTCGCTCCCGTGGCGAACGCGGCAGGCAGCGCGGAGGCGACGACGCAGGTGCTGTTCCGCTTCCCCAACCGCTTCGACCTGAAATCCGGCCAGTCGCTCATGCTGCCCTTCGTCAGCCGCGAGGTGCCGATGGAGCGCGTCTCCGTCTTCCAGCCGGAAACGCATCCGACCCATCCGCTCGCGGCGGTGGAACTGAAGAACGACGGCGGCACCGGCCTGCCGCCCGGCGTATTGACGCTCTACGAGGAAAGCCCGCTGCTCAAGGGCACCAGCTTCGTCGGCGACGCGCAATTGCCCGTGCTCTCGAAGGGCGAAAAGCGCCTCGTCAGCTACGCGCTCGATTCCAAGACGAGCATCGACCGCAAGGAAAGCAGCGATTCGACGCAGGGCGAGATCACCGTCGCCAAGGGCGTCCTGCGCGTGGCCTATAAAAACCGCGCGACGACGACCTATACCATCAAGGCGCCGGAGAAAGAGGCGCGCACCATCATCATCGAGCACCCCAAGCGCTATGATTACGACATCGTCTCCCCCGACCCGAAGGACGTCGAGGTTTCGAACGGCCATTACCGCATCCGCGTGAAGCTGAAGGCGGGCGAGAAGAAGGTCGTGCCCGTGGTGCTCGAAAACCGCGGCTGGCAGACCTATATGCTGAGCGGCATGTCGAGCGAGCAGTTCACGGCCTATGCGACGGGGACGAGCGGCGGGCATCTCGACGCCGCCGCGCGCCGCAGCTTCGGGAAGCTGGCGGAAAAACGCCGCGAGATCGACGACGTGGACCGCAAGATCGCGGGGGTCGAGCGTCAGCGGCAGGCCATCATCCGCGACCAGTCGCGCGTGCGCCAGAACCTGATGAGCCTGAACGGCAAGTCCGACGTGAAGGAAAAATACCTCGCCAAACTCAACACGCAGGAAGACGAGCTGGAAAAGCTCGACGCGGCGAAGGAAAAGCTCAGCGCGCTGCGCCAGCAAAAGCAGGGCGAGCTTTCCGACATGATCGCGGATATCAAGCTTTAGGCTTCTTCCTCTGCCGCCTGCGCGCGCTCGATGAAGCGCACCTGCGCGACGCCGTAATTTCGCAAGTCGCGCTCGATGAAGGGCGGGGGAACCGTTTCGGGCGTTTTCTTCGCCATCTCGAAGACGGCGATGGCGTTATCCGCCAGCCAGTCTTTTTCCAGCAGGGCCAGCAACGCTTTCTCGCCGAGGTCCTGGCCGTAGGGCGGGTCGAGGAAGACGAGGTCGCGCGGCTCTATATATGAAGGCCGCACCGGGGGCTTGAGCGCATCGAAGGTCAAAAGCGCGCATTGTCCGGTGAGGCCCAGCGATTCGATGTTTTCTCTGCAGGCGGCGGCGGCCCTGCGGTCGCGTTCTATGAAAACGGCATGGCGCGCGCCTTGCGAGAGGGCTTCCAGCCCTATGGCCCCCGTGCCGGCGAAAAGATCGAGAACCCGCGCATTCGGCAGGGGCGGGCGCGAAAAGCGGCTGCTGTGCTGGAGAATATTGAAAATAGCCTCCCGCGCGCGGTCGCTGGTCGGCCGTGTCGTCAGCCCCCTGGGACTCGCCAAGACCCGTCCCCGGTGTTTTCCGCCCGCTATACGCATAATACTGTTCTGATTTTTCCTTGTTATTTAAAAGAGTTAGTCGAGATTATCATACTTTGCCCAAGACATATGCCGCAAATTTTGCTAAAATGAAGGATATATATAGAGTTGGGGTTGCCGTCATGATTCAAAAAATCAAAAACAACTCGGGCCGTCTTGTATTGTCCGTTTTATTCGTTACCGGTTTGACCTTCGCGAGCTACGGTGCCGCCTATGCGGATCCGGTGGCCGGGTGCAACCCGCAAGTGCTTGACGCCATGCAGAAAAAGGCGCAGGCGCAGGTCGCGCTGGACGTCAGCAGTACCGAGCAGATCATCAACAAGCCGGACAGCGTTCTGGCCACGACCTGCTTCAGCAACGCGGCCGGCGTATCCGCGAAAAAAGGCGGGGATATCTTCTCCGGCGACTTCACGGCCGGGCTGACGCCGATCATCACCGATTCACTCAACATGTTCTACAAGCAGTTCTCGAACTCGGAAGGCAGCAAGCTCAAGGATTTCACCGGCGCGATCCTTCCTTCCGTCGTCGATTATACGGCCACGGCGCTGAACGACAGCCCGGACTGCGACGGCGTGTCGAAGCTCTGGGACCGCGTCAAGGACGAAGGCATCAAGGGCGGCGTGCCCTGGGCGACCTTCGACGATCTTTTGAACGGCACGATGCCGACCGGCGGGGGCGACACTTTCAAGGCCAACTGGGACCAGATCAAGTCGGACAACGTCTTCGCCGACCTGAAGGCGGCCTATACATCGCTTCCGGCAGCCTCCATTCCGGCGTTCTCGCCGGGGCAGACCGCATGTCAGGTGCTGGTCGCGGCGGGCGTTCCGGTCGGGCCTTGCCCGTAAAGAGGCGGCAAACGGGGATTGTCGGCTCCAACGGGCCGGTTAAGGGAAGGTATTTGACATGAAGAAGTTTTTCCTGATCGCATTTTGCGCTTTCATGCTGACGGGCATGACGATTACGGCGTCAAATGCCGCCGTCACGTTCTGCCCGCCGGATTCGGCCTGTCCCTGCAAGGACTGGGACCTGATGAAAGACAACGCCGACACGCAGCGCGTGAAGGACGATGCCGCCAACCACCAGTTCACCAAGCAGAACGACAACTCCGTCGGGATGACCTGCTTCGACCGTGCGCTGAAGCTGTCCTCGCGTCTCGGCCAGATCTTTTCCGACACTTACCCGAATGCGGGCTTCGGCGCGGCCAATACCGCGGTTTTCGGCAACACGCTTTACGCCAACGGCGGTTCCTCGGCCAAGAAGCTTCTGGCGGAGGATTTCAACTCCGTCGTCGCCCCGATAGCCGCCAGCCACGCCGGGAACTTCGCCGATTCCCTTTCAAGTTTCCTGGGCGCGACGATCCTGAGCGCCATGAGCAGCTTCACCTCCGGCCTTTCGAGCATGATTACGACCGTCCAAAGCGCGATTTCCGCCATCAACGGCGTCATCGGCACCCTGCAGGGCTATATCAATACCCTGCAGACCGTGCTTGACCTGCTCGGCGTTTCCATGCCCACGATCATTCCGACCATCGTCGGCCTCATCAACACTTGGTGGTCCACGATCCAGAGCTTCATCGACGGCGCGATCAAGGCGGCGCAGCAGGCGATCAAGGATGCCGTGGATGCGATCACGTCCTTCATCATGGGTGCCGCGACGTCGCTTTTGGGAAGCATCGACGCCAAGATGGACTGCTCGCGCCTTTCCGAGCTCTGGGGCATGCTGCCGTCCTCGTCCAGCGTTCCCGACCTGGCCCTGACGTCCCTGCTGGGCGGCGCCTGGCCGCCGTCGAGCCTTTCCTCGCTCTTCCGTCCGATCGAAGGCGGCGGTCTGGAGCAGGGCACGCCCTATTTCACGCTCTTCGACCTCGTCAAGCCGGGCGGTCCCTCGGGCGTCGGCACCGCCATGATGAATTCACTGACCAACTCGGTGAACCAGCCGATCTTGCAAAAGGCCTATGACGACATCACCGGATCCGGTGCGCTGGCCGCGCCGGGGAACGACCCGGACATCTGGCCGAGCACACCCGACCTGACCGGCAAGACCGTCACGCAGATCATCGCGGCGATGGCGTCGCCGTAAGGCTGGGAGCATATCCAAAAAAGAAGCCCCCGGTTTTCCGGGGGCTTTCTTTATGCGGGGAGGGGCTAGTTCAGCTTTCCGCGCAGCAGCAGCAAAAGCTTTCGCTCGAAATCCTCCCGGTCGCCGCGGTTCTGCAGGAAGAGGGCGACGATCTCGGCCGCCGCTTCGCGGTCATAGGGCACCATTTCGTTCGCGCCGGCTTTTCCCTCCCGCATCTCCCTTTCCTGTTGTTTTTGGGCGATGCGCGCGGCGCGCTCGGCGATTTTCAGCACGGCGGGGTCGATGCGCGCCTTTTGCTCGCGGATCTGGCGTTTCAGCTCCTCAAGCGCCTTTTCGCGCGCCGCGCCGTTCTCTGGGGTGTCCGTGCCGGTCATGAAATAACCCGATGATTGCAATAATGAATTTTACGCCCCCGCCGCGCGTCGATGCAAGGCCGGGGTGGAAGAAATGCTTGCATTTAGCCATAAAAAACACAATCTTGGAGCCATGCAGTGGCGCAGCAGGCGCCCTGCCGTTACGAACTCTCGAGGGGACATGTTGCTGGCGATATACAAAGCCGTGATGCGGGCCTCCACCCCCTTTCTGGAAGCGTATCTTCAAAAGCGCGCGGCAAGGGGCAAGGAAGACGTGGAGCGCGCCGCCGAAAGGCGCGGGCACGCCGACCGCGCGCGCCCGGCGGCCCCGCTGGTCTGGTGCCACGCCGCCAGCGTGGGCGAGGCGCTGTCCCTGCTTTCCGTCGTCGAGCGGCTGCTGCGGGACAACCCCGCCGTTTCCGTCATGGTCACGACCGGCACCGTCACCTCCGCAAGGTTGATGGAAGAACGCCTGCCCAAGGGCGCGTTCCACCAGTTCGTGCCCGTCGATCATCCGCGCTGGGTCGCGCGCTTCCTCGACCATTGGCGGCCGGACCTCGTCATCTGGTCCGAATCCGAATTCTGGCCCAATATGCTGTCCGCCATCCGCGCGCGCGGCATTCCCGCCGTACTGCTCAACGCGCGCATGTCGGAAAAGACCTTCGCGCGCTGGCAATGGGCGCGCGGCACGATGGCCAGCCTGCTTTCCGCCTTCGACCTCTGCCTCGGCCAGAACGCGGCGGAGGCGGCGCGGCTGGAAAAGCTGGGCGCGCGCAACGTGCGCGTTTCCGCCAACCTGAAATACGCCGCCGCGCCGCTGCCCTGCGACGGGGAAAAGCTGGCCACGCTGGAACAATCCGTGAAGGGCCGCAGTCTTTTGCTTTGGGCCAGCACCCATGAGGGGGAGGAAGAGATCGCGGCGGATGTGCACAAGGCGCTGGCGCGGGACGTCAAGGGCTTGCTGACCATCATCGTGCCCCGCCATCCCGCGCGCGGGGAGGATATTTTCGAGATGATCGAAAAGCGCGAATTGCGCCCCGCGCTGCGTTCCTCCGGCGACATGCCGGACGAGGAGCTGCCGCCCGACATCTATATCGCCGATACGCTGGGGGAGCTCGGGCTGTTTTACCGCCTGTGCAAGACCGTCGTCATCGGCGGCAGCTTCGCGCAGATCGGCGGGCACAACCCGATCGAGCCCGCGCAGCTCGGCTGCGCCATCTTCTACGGCCCGCAGATGTATAATTTCATCTCCATCAATCAGGAGTTCCTGGACGCGAAGGCCGCCGTGCAGGTGCATGACGTTGCGGCATTGCAGGCCGCGCTGAAGGACGCGCTCGCCGATCCCGCCGCCGTCGCGCCGCTTCGCGACGCCGCGCTGAAGCTGACGGCGGAAAAATCCGGCATCGTCGATGCGCTGGCCGCGCTGCTCAATCCCTATGTCGAAAAGGCCGCCGCGCATTACGCGCGGGGCGGAAAGGCGGCGGCATGAAGAAGATGCAGGCGCCCGCTTTCTGGTACGATGCCGCGCAGGAAAAGAAGGACTGGCGCGCGCGCCTCACGGCCAGGCTGCTGGCCCCGGCGGGCCGCGTCTATGCCTGGGCCGTGCGCCAGCGTTTCGATTTTTATTATCCCGTGCCGTTGGCGCGTCCCGTCGTTTGCGTCGGCAACCTCGTCACCGGCGGGGCGGGCAAGACGCCGGTGGTGCTGTCCCTCGTCGGGCTGCTGCAGGACGCGGGCTATAACCCGCATATCCTCACCCGCGGCTACGGCGGGACGGAGCCGGGCCCGCTGCAGGTCAGCCCCGGGCGCGACACCGCCGCCGACGTCGGCGACGAGGCGCTGCTGCTGGTCGAAAGCGCGCCGACATGGGTCTCGCAAAACCGTCCGCTGGGCGCGCAGGCCGCCATCGATTCCGGCGCGACGCTCATCATCATGGACGACGGCTTCCAGAACCCCTCCATCTACAAGGACGCCGCGCTGCTGGTCATCGACGGCGCCAGCGGTTTCGGCAACGGCAAGCCCATGCCGGCCGGCCCCCTGCGCGAGAATGTGGCGGACGGCCTCTCGCGCGCGGACGCCGTCGTCATCATCGGCGAGGACAAGGCGGGCGTCGCGGAAAAAGTCGCCGCCATCGACCCCGCCATGCCGGTGCTGCGCGCGAGCGTGAAGCCGGACGCGGGCAACCCCCCGCTTTTCGGCAAGCCGGTCTTCGGCTTTGCGGGCATCGGCAGGCCGGAAAAATTCCGCGACACGCTCATCGCCGCGGGCGCGATGCTGGAGGACTGGAAAAGCTTCCCCGACCATTACGCCTATGGCGTGGACGACCTGAAAGACTTTATCGACGCGGCACGGAAGAAAAACGCGCTCGTCGTCACCACGGCGAAGGATTACGTGCGCGTGCCCGAGGCACTGCGGGAAAGCGTGCAGAAATTCACCGTCAGCCTCGTCTGGCAGGAGCCGGCGGCCGCGCTGCGGCTCATCGAGAACTGCCTGCAGAAGTCGCCGCTATGAGTTCGCCCGATATTTCCGACATCCCCTGGCCGAAGCGGCTGCGCTACATGCTGGAAACGGTTCTGGCCTATCTCGTCTATGGGGCGCTGCGCATCATGCCGCTCGACATGGCCTCGGGCTTCGGCGGCAGGCTTCTCTCCCTCGTCGGCCCGCGCATGGGCATTTCGCGCGTGGCGATGAAGAACCTCGACCTCGCCTTCCCCGAGAAAACGACGGCGGAAAAGCGGGCCATCGTGAAGGGCATGTGGGAAAACCTCGGCCGCGTCATCGGCGAATACCCGCACCTGCACCGCATCTGGAAGAACGTCGAGATGACGGGATTAGAGAACGTCGAGACCAGCGGCGAAGACGAAAAGGCGACGATCTTCATCAGCGCGCATCTCGCGAACTGGGAGGTCAACGCCATCGCCGCGCGCAAGGCAGGACTTCCCATCCATCTCGTCTATCGCAAGCCGAACAACCCGTGGGTTGACGGGCTGCTGCGCCATGCGCGCGCCTCGGGCGCGGACGGGCATATCCCCAAGGGGCGGGAAGGGGCGCGGGCGATCTTCTCGACCCTTCGCCGGGGCGGCGCGGTCGGCGTGCTCATCGACCAAAAGCTCAACGAGGGCATTCCCGTGCCCTTTTTCGGCCATGACGCGATGACGGCCGACGCCATCGCGCAATTCGCGCTCAGCCTTCGCTGTCCCCTGCATCCCACCCGCATGGAGCGGCTGGAAGGGGCGCGCTTTCGCATGACGATCTATCCCGCGCTCGCCATCTCCCGCAGCGACGACAGGGACGTGGACACGCTGAAAATCATGACCGAGATCAACAAAATCGTCGAGGACTGGGTCCGCGCGCGGCCCGAACAATGGCTCTGGATTCACAAGCGCTGGCCCGAAAGCGCCTATAAAACAGACTAACTATCTGTATTTTAAGTACAATATAAAATTAACATAACATTGACACAGGCGCGCCGTCTTGCTATTTTATTTCCGAAATAAAAAGCAGGAGCAATCAGGCGTGTCTGCCGATAAATATCAGAAATCGCTGGGTAAACCGGGAAAGATTCTCAGCCGCACGGAAGAGGATCCCGGGGTCGAAACGCTGGCCGCAAGCCCCTATGGCTTCGCGCCGGACGTGGTCTCGTTCCGCGCGTCCGAAATCACGCGGCTGCGCAGCATCGGGCCCGACCATTCGCTCATCGTGCTGGCGAACAACGAGGAATACGTCGTCGCCCTGCCGCACAAGGACTTGTCCGCGCGCATCTGCGGCGCGGAAGACGCGACCATCGACCTGAAGGAATACGCCTATGCCGGCAAGAAAGAAGAGCTGGTCAAGGAGCTGAAGGCGGCCTTCAAGGAAGCGGCCGAGCGCGAGAAATACGCCGCGCTGGAAGGGCTGACCTACAAGGCATGGGTGCGCTCGCCGCAAAGGGACAATTTCACCGAATGCACCTTCAAAGGCAGCGACATCGACTTTAAGCAAGCGAGCGAAGGCGGCAGCAAGGTCGGCGGGCAATGCGTGACCTTCGTCACCCGGTTGCCGGACGGCTCGCCCTTCGGCGACAACTGCTTCATCATGGAAACCACGCTCGAGTCCTTCAACAAGCAGGCGCGCAAGGCCGCGGCCGAAGGGCAGGCGGTGCTGGACATGCGCGATTATTCCAAGCGCAAGGGCTTCACCTTCGCTGAAAAGCGCAACGGGTAGGAAGAACGGGCGGCATGGACAAGAAACCTTTCAGCAAGAACATGCGCGTCCTCTCCCGCGGCGGCGAGGGCGAAGACCTCGTCATCGAGGCGCAGGCGCCCGTCGATGGCACGGCGGACCAGTTCCGCCGCGTGGCCTTCAAGTCGCCCATGATCGACATGCTGTTCGAGTTCGACGAGGGCATTTCCGGTATCACCCTGAAGAACGGCGTGACCATTCCCGTCGCCATGCCTTTTCCCGAGCTCAAGAGGCGCATCTACGACAACGATGCCTCGACCGGCACCAGCATCGACCTTTCCCTCGTCACCGGCAAGGCGGTGAAGGAGGCGCAGGAGGTCCGGCTGTCGAAACGCTTCAACCCCGCCGCGGAAAGCTGCACCGTTTCCGAAGAAAAAGAGCTCGAAATCCTCGTCTTCGCCCACCAGAAGCGCAACGACCGCGAATTCAAGCGGTTGCGCATTCCCGAAAGCAAGATCGGCTATTGCGAGCCGCATGTGGAGCGCAAGGACACGGAAACCTTCATCGACATGAAAAGCCCCGTGGACGGATGGTCCAGCTTTTACATCATGGTCCCGCTGCCCAGCTTCCTTTACTACGTGAAGGAAGCCAAGCAGAACGGGCAGGGCACGCTCGACATCATGGAACTGTCGCGGCCCAAGACCACCGCGAAACTCAAACTGGATTGACGAGACGATGACCGAACCCTTGAAACCCGCCTTCAGCAAGAACCTGACGCCGCAAAGCGAGATCATGATCATCCGCGCGCTGGCGGCGGATTTCGACGCGGTGGCGGAAAAGCCCGAACCTGCCGTCAGCGAAGGCCTGGTCAACAAGCCGCTGACCATCGCCGTCTTCGTCCGCCAGCCCCAGGAGCAGAACTTCGTCCTCTGCGTCTTCAAGGACACGGAAGTGGACTGGGGCGAGACGCGCGGCGAAAAAGGGCGCAACGGCCCCATGACGCGCCTGACCTTCGTCAACCGCTACGGTCCCTTCGACGACGACGAGATCATCTTCGACCTCGCCCGTCCCGCCTTCATGGAACTTTACAACAAGGCCAAGATGGAAGGGCGCGAGGAGCTGGATTTGCGCGAGCTCACCCGCCGCCGCGACCCCGACAAGACGCTGGAAAAGATGAAGGAAAAGTCCGGCTACGGCGGCGGGCTGGATTTCTGATCGTCCCCTTTTTGGTCCCCTTTTTGATTGCCCGCCGGTTTCCGGCGAACGAATAAAGAAAAAAGAAAAAAGAAAAAAGAAAAACCCGCCGCTGGTGAAAGCGGCGGGTTTTTCCTTGAACCTTTTAAGGGGCTCAGGGGGTCTTTTTGGCCGGTGCGGCGGCTTTCTTCGCGGCCGGCTGCGCTTGCTGCTGCTGCGCGTCCTCGGCATTGTCGTTGCTCGCGGCCTTGCCGAATTTTTCCTTCAGGCGCTCGTAGATGTCCTTCTGGCCTTCTTCCGACATGTAGTGCAGGTCGCGGGAAACGCGGCTGTAGGTCTCGCGCTCGTAGCGGGAGGAGAGCGAGTCGTTCTTGATCGCTTCCAGCGCGGCGTCGCTGTCGAAGTTCACGTCCTTGACGCCTTTGACGCGATAGAACGTGCGCTTGAGGCCGGACTTGACGTTGGCGACGGCGGGAACCACCGAAAGCGCGGTGATGGCCGCGCCGACGACGGTGGCCGTGGCCAGCGTGCCGACCATGAAGGCGGGGATGACGACGGGCAGGCTGACCGCACCGGCAATCGCGACGGCGCCGATCTTGCCGACGACGCCGACGGCGACGGGCATATGCGTGGCGAGGACGCCGAACAGCGCCTTGCCCGCAACCCACCAGCCGGCGCCTGCGCCGCCGATGCCGCCGACGACCTGCGCGCTGTTCTTGTATTTGCCGTCCGCCAGCTGGTGCGCGGCGCGCGAGCCGTTGCGCAGCATGATGCTGAGCGGCATGGTCGCGAAGGCGAAGAAGCCCTGGCGCATGCGCTTGTTGACGGCCAGATCATCGACCTTGCGGGTGATTTTCTTGTAAAGATCGACCGGCGCTTCGTAGCAGATCTTGGTCAGGCCCTTGGCGAGACCGCGGATGTTGATGGGGATCACGATTTCCTTGGCGGATTCGAGCTGGTGCTGGTCGAGTTTCTTGTCGGACATGGTTTTTCCTTCTCGGATGTAAAAATGCGTTTTGCAGAATACGTCTTGGCGAAATCGTCGTCCTGAAAATCCGTTGAACGGGCTTCCTCTGTCGCCGCCGTTTGGGGGCCATGCCGTCTTCCGCGGAAGGCGCGCCGTAATGCGCCGACGGAAAAGCATGAGGAACAAAACCGGTCACGCCTCGAATCGTGAGTGCATACTAGTTATGCAATAACGTTATGTCCAGAGGCAATATTTTCAATAGATTACGGAAACTGATGCGCACCCGTCAGGCGGCTTTTTTCTTTACCAGCAAGGGCTTGAGATAGGCGCCGGTATAGCTGCGCTTTTCCCGCGCGACTTTTTCGGGCGTGTCCTGAATGAGGATCTCGCCGCCCTTGTTGCCGCCTTCCGGCCCCACGTCGATGATCCAGTCGGCGGTCTTGATGACCTCGAGGTTGTGCTCGATCACGACGACGGTATTGCCCTGATCGACGAGGCGGTGCAAAACTTCCAGCAGCTTGCGCACGTCCTCGAAATGCAGGCCCGTGGTCGGCTCGTCCAGAATATAGAGCGTGCGCCCGGTGGAACGCTTGGCCAGCTCCTTGGCCAGCTTCACACGCTGCGCCTCCCCGCCCGAGAGGGTGGTGGCGCGCTGGCCGATGTGGATATAGCCGAGCCCGACCTGCTCCAGCGTCTTCATCTTGTCGCGGATGGAGGGCACCGCCTTGAAGAAAGCCGCGCCTTCCTCCACCGTCATGTCGAGGATGTCGGCGATGGACTTGTCCTTGTATTTGATCTCCAGCGTTTCGCGGTTGTAGCGCTTGCCCTTGCAGGCGTCGCAGGTCACGTGCACGTCGGGCAGGAAGTGCATCTCGATCTTGATCACCCCGTCGCCCTGGCAGGTCTCGCAGCGGCCGCCCTTGACGTTGAAGGAAAAGCGGCCGGGGCAGTAGCCGCGCGCCTTGGCCTCGGGCAGGCCCGCGAACCAGTCGCGGATGGGCGTGAAGGTGCCGGTATAGGTGGCGGGGTTGGAGCGCGGGGTGCGGCCGATGGGCGACTGGTCGATGTCGATGACCTTGTCGATGTATTCGACGCCTTTGATGTCGTCATGCGCGCCCGGCTGGGTGCGCGCCTTCATCAGCCGGCGGGCGAGGGCGGCGTAGAGCGTATCGACGATGAGCGAGGACTTGCCCGAGCCCGAAACCCCGGTCACGCAGGTGAAAGTGCCGGTCGGGATTTTCGCGTGCACGTTCTTCAGGTTGTTTTCCCGCGCGCCGACGACCTCGATGAACTGTGTCTCGCTCGCGCCCTTCCTGCCTTCGACGGTCTTGCCGGGGCGTCGCTTTTCGGGCAGCGGAATGCTTTTCACGCCGGAAAGATATTGCGCGGTTTCGCTTTTCTTGTCCTTGATCACCTGCGCGGGCGTGCCCTGCGCCACGATCTCCCCGCCGTGGATGCCCGCGCCGGGGCCCATGTCGATGAGGTAGTCCGCGGTGCGGATCGCGTCCTCGTCATGCTCGACGACGAGAACGGTATTGCCAAGGTCGCGCAGGCGCTTGAGCGTTTCCAGCAGCCGGTTGTTGTCGCGCTGGTGCAGCCCGATGGAAGGCTCGTCCAGAACATAGAGAACGCCGGTCAGCCCCGAGCCGATTTGCGAGGCGAGGCGGATGCGCTGGCTTTCCCCGCCCGAAAGCGTGCCGGACATGCGCGAGAGAGAAAGATAGTCGAGCCCGACGTTGACGAGAAAGCTCAGCCGCTCGTTGATCTCCTTCAGGATGCGAAAGGCGATTTCCTTTTCCTTTTTCGGCAGGGTCTTGTCGATGTCCGCGAACCAGACATGCGCGTCCTCGATCGAGAGGGCGGAAATCTCCCCGATGTGCTTCATGCCGATCTTCACCGCCAGCGCCTCGGGCTTTAAGCGAAAGCCTTCGCAGGCATCGCAGACCTGCTCCGTCTTGTACTTGTCGAGGTCTTCGCGCACGTGGAAGCTGTCGGTCTCGACATAGCGGCGGTGCATGTTGGGGATGACGCCCTCGAAGGCGTTGACGGTGTTGTAGTCGCGCCGCCCGTCCCAATAGGTGAAGGTGATCTTCTGCTTGCCCGTGCCGTATAAAATCGCGTCGCGCAGCTTTTGCGGCAGCTTTTCCCAGCGCGTGTTCATGCCGGCCTTGAAGTGGCGGCACAGGCTTTCCAGCGTCTGCTCGTAATAGCCGGAGGATGAATTGGCCCAGGGCGCGACCGCGCCTTCGGCGAGGGTGAGGGCGGGGTCCGGCACCACCATCTCCGCGTCGAAGTGCATCTTGCTGCCCAGCCCGTCGCATTTCGGGCAGGCGCCGAAGGGGTTGTTGAAGGAGAACAGCCGCGGCTCGATCTCGGAAATCGTGAAGCCGGACACGGGGCAGGCGAATTTGGCGGAATAGATATGCTCTTCCTTCGTCTCCGCGTTCTCGGCGATGACGAGCCCGTCGGCCAGCTTCAGCGCGGTCTCCACCGAGTCGGCGAGGCGGTTGCCCATCTCCTTCTTGACGATGATGCGATCGACGACGACGGAGATATCGTGCTTGACCTGCTTGTCGAGCGCGGGCACGTCGTCCAGCTCGTAAAATTTCCCGTCGATCTTGATGCGCTGGAAGCCTTTTTTCTTCAGCTCCTGCATTTCCTTGCGGTATTCGCCCTTGCGCCCGCGCACGATGGGGGCGAGCAGGTAGAGCTTGGTGCCTTCGCCCATTTCCATGATCTGATCGACCATCTGGCTCGCGGTCTGGCTGGTGATGGGCTTGCCGGTCGCGGGCGAATAGGGCACGCCGACCCGCGCCCAGAGCAGGCGCATGTAGTCGTGGATTTCCGTCACCGTGCCGACGGTGGAGCGCGGGTTGCGCGAGGTCGTCTTCTGCTCGATGGAAATGGCGGGGGAGAGGCCCTCGATGCTGTCCACGTCCGGCTTTTGCATGAGCTCGAGGAACTGGCGCGCATAGGCCGACAGGCTTTCGACGTAGCGGCGCTGGCCCTCGGCGTAGATCGTGTCGAAGGCGAGCGAGGACTTGCCCGAGCCCGACAGCCCGGTGATGACGACCATCTGGTCGCGCGGAATATCGACGTCCACGCTTTTCAGGTTATGCTCCCGCGCGCCGCGGATGCGGATGGATTTGTTGTATGCTTCGCTCATGCCCGTTTTCCCGACCTTGCCGTCCGACTCACATAGGCTCTTTGCCCTGTTTGGCAAGGCGCGGAGTCGGACGGAACATATATAGAACAAAAATGCCGTTTTGTCCAAATTTTTCACGCGGGCGGCGATGAAGATTGACAAAGTCTCCGGTTATTCTGTAAAAGAAAACGGCGTTTAATTTTTAAAGACGGAGGTCGTCATGTCGGTGAAAGATTATCAAGGCGCGGTCGAGCTGCCGGTTCCCGAGGAAAAACAGGCGGAAGTCGCAAAAGGCGTCGCGGATTTGCGCGCCACCATGAAAAAATACGGCTTCGCCGCCGAGGCGGTCGAGAGCCTCGACATCGAGGTCAAATCCTATACCCTGACGATCAGCCGGGAAGAAGGCGCCAGCGGCGCTTTCCACACCTATGCCGACGGCAAGCCCTTCTATGCCGTCAGCCTGAAGGCCCCGGGCTCCCTGCTCGACCTGCAGCACGCCGCCGCGCCTGTGCTGCTGCCCCCCGGCCAGCAGGCGCTGACGCTGGCGCTGGAAACCGGCATCAATCTTTTCCCCAAGGTCGAATACGCGATCGAAACGCTTTACGGCGACAAGCAGGACCCGCGCGCGGGCGGCGTCTCCGGCGGCGTCATGACCTGCGATTTCGAGACCTGCACCCGCCGCGAGCCGGAAAAATTCTTCGCCGCCCTGACCGCGCTGACGGAGATGCGCCTGAACATGCTGGTGCCTGAAAACCTGCGCCCCGCCGCGCCGGAGCCCGCACCGAAGAAACAGCCGCAGAAACGGTCGCAGAAACGGTCGCCCGGGCCCGGCCGCTAAGGTTTCATTCCTTCAGGGACAAAAAACATGCGACCGGAACGCGTGGGCCGGTCGCATGAAAGAATGGAGAGCATGATGCTCCGATCCCGCTTGCCGGGGGGGCGCGTGCGGGATTTCTTGGCAGTACGGCGGAGCGTCGAAACGGCTTGCAACCCTTACCCGTGACCCGGCCCGTTTGAAGAGAGCGGTTAATCCTGAACGCCCGGCTGTGGGACCGGGACAGTCCATTGGGTGTGCTTAAGTGCTGGCTGGCGACAAAGGAAGACCGTAAGACCGTCCCGCCGCCCCGCGTACATGATTCCATCATCGCATAAAACGGTATTTTTATGGTAAACTATACCCATGATTTTGCTAAAACTTTAGCGATATATCAACGGGCTGACCGGGATATATTTGACATATTGATTCAAGGGGCGTAGTGTCGGCCCACGATTGTCCGGTCCACCCGTTGGGAGCACGCCATGAAAAAGAAAAGCCAGTCCGATTTCAACGCCGCCGTCAGGAAGCGCGCCAATCTTTTCGCCGAGCAGGCGATGGTGGTGACGCTGGGCATACGCGGAACGCACGTCATGCCGGGCCTGCTCGCCGACAGGGGGGAGACGATAGAGCCCCTCGTTTCCGGCGGGAGCGCATCGGTGCAGGATAAAGACGGCTATGATCCGCAAAAACTGCAGAATGCGTTTCTGGATTTCCTGGCACGGCGCGGGGTCAACTATGCGGTCGTCGAGCAAAAGGACGAAACGCTGACCTTCGCGGTCAAGCGCACGGGCGATTTCGACAATGCCCCCATCCGCGGCCTGGTGAGCGAGTTCTTCACGGGCGGGAAACGCCTCGCGCTGCTTTCCGAGGGCTACCGCGAGAAATACGTTCCCGCCGCCAAGGCCAAGAATGCGCTGCTCAAGCCCTTCAGCAAAACGCGCCGCGACGTCGCCCGCGCCCTGAAGGGGTTGTGAGGCCGCATGAAAAAATCCCTCAAATCCGATTTCGACAAGGCAAGGGCGCGCGCCGAACTTTTCGCCGAGCAGGCGATGGTGGTGACGCTGGGCATGGGCGCGGCGAGCGTGACGACGACCACCACCGCGCCGGGCGGCGAACCCGTCGTGGAAAAGAAAAGCTATGAGCCGAAAGAGATGCAGGCCGAGTTCCTCGATTACCTGAAAGAGCGCGGCATCGGCCATGCGGTGATTTTGCAGGACGACAATATCCTGACTTTCGCGGTCAAGCGCGAGAAAGACCTTGAGGCGGAAGGCATCCGCGGCGTGGTGCGCGACTTCTTCTCCGGCGGGCGCCAGATCGCCATGTCCTTCGAGGCCTACTACCAGAAATCCGATTCAACCTTCGAGATCAAGAACGCGTTTCTCAAGCCCTTCAGCAAGACGCGGCGCGACGTTTCCCGCGCGGTGAAGGGCTTCTGACTTTTTTCCTCGATGTATTTGCGTATCTACGTTAGGCCGCCGCGCTGTCTTCTTCCTGTTCCTGCTGGACCATCAGGGCGTTGAAACGCTCGATGTACAGAGCCTTCGCCGCATTGGGCGAGAGCGGCTCGATCTTCCAGTCGCTCACCGTCAAGGGCGGCGGGCCGAAGAACTTGCGGCTTTCCTCATGCGAGAAGCCGGCGATCTGCGTGGCTTCGAGATAGGCGGAGACCTTGTCCGCGCGCTTGATGAACTTCTTCATCTGCGGCGACATGACGGCGGGCAGGCCGAAGCGGATGTGGATGGCCTGCATCAGCTTGTCCTCGAAGGCGCGGTAATCGACGCCCAGCGCGTTCTTGAAGGGGGAGATCATGTCGCCCACCACGTATTCCGAGGCGTCGTGCAGCAGCGCGGCCAGCAGCCACTGGCGGTCGGCCTCGGGCTCCAGCGTGCGGCAGATGTTCTCGACCAGCACCGAGTGCTCGGCCACCGAAAAGGCGTGGTCGCCCACGGTCTGGCCGTTCCACCGCGCGACTCTGGAAAGTCCCTGTGCGATGTCCTCGATTTCGATATCCATTGCCGAGGGGTTGATCAGGTCAAGCCTGCGGCCACTTAACATTCTTTGCCATGCGCGCATATCCGTGTCTCTCCGAAGTTATTATTGTTATTCTTGTTTATTGTGCATTTTTGCCGCTCTTCGGCGGCTTTCGCACCTCTTGCCGTCTTGTCATCGCGAATGCGGCGTGTTAAGCATAAGACGTTTCAAGGCCTGTTGCGTTCATGCTGCGGATTCTCTGGTTGACCCTTGCAATGGTAATCGACCGGAGGGGATTCGCCTAGGGATTTTGCCGGCGGGCCTTTGGTTTTGTTCAGTATTCAGTATGCAGAAAAGGGTTTAAGTCGTGGCAGGAAGCGTCAATAAAGTGATTTTGGTCGGCAATCTGGGCAGGGATCCCGAAATCCGCTCGTTCCCCAACGGCGGCCGCGTGGCCAATTTCTCGATCGCCACCTCGGAAAGCTGGAAGGACAAGGCGACCGGCGAGCGCAAGGAGCGCACCGAATGGCACCGCATCAGCGTCACCAACGACGCGCTGGTCGGCGTGGTCGAGCGTTTCCTGAAAAAAGGCTCCAAGGTCTATGTCGAAGGCCAGCTGGAAACCCGCAAATGGACCGACAAGGACGGCATCGAGAAATACACGACCGAGGTCGTGCTGCGCCCCTACCGCGGGGAGCTGACGATGCTCGACAGCCGCGGCGGTTCCGGCGAGGCCAGCAACGATTACGGCGGATCTTCCGAACCGATGGCGGCTACCGGTACTTCCGGCGGCAACTTCGGCGGCGGCAAGTCCGACATGGACGACGAAATCCCGTTCTAAAACGGCCCGCGCCCGGCGCATCCTAAAACGGGGGGCAGGCTCTTGCAAAAGACACTCACCGGATTCCTCAGGAAGACGCTGACCCCGCTCATCAGCCTGCAGCTGCTGGTGATGACGGTCAGCGGCATCGTCCTCGCCTGGCAGGGCTCCATCATGTACGTGATGCCCTTCATACTCGCGCTGGTGATGGCGCCGCTGGTCTATCCGCTGCTGCTCTGGCCCGCCGGGGTTTTCGCCAATATCATGAACGTCACCAGCGCCGCCCTGCCGCGGTTCTCCAGCTTCATGCTGGGGGTGACGGTCTGCTACATCCTCGCCCTGTTCACCGCCACCGCCATCCTGACCTTTTACTGGATTTCTCCCGCCATGCAGGGGGACATGTTCTACGTCGCGCTGGTCTTCGGTGCGGTCGCGGCGGCGGCGCCTTGGGCGGCCTTCGCGCTGAAGGACCGGCAGAACGTGTTTTTCACCGCCCTCGTGCTCTTCCTGCAAATCGGGCTCGCGGTCATGGCGGTCGCGGGGGGGATTGTTTTGAAATGGCCGCTGCAGGCGCCGATGTGGAACAACGCCTTCTTGCTCTTCGGCGTCATGGTCGCGCTGGTCGTCTTGCAGGGCTGGCACGAAAAAAGGCACCCCGAGGAAAAATCCGCCCTTTTCGGCGCGCAGGAACAGGCCCGCGCCGAAGGCGAAGCCCGGCTCGCCGCCGAACGCGCGCAGGAGGAGAAGGACAAGGCCGCCGGAAAGAAAACCGACAAATCCGCCCCCTTCGTGCCGCTGGACGAGCTTTAATTCTGATTTCTTTAGGTCTTGACCGCCGTCTTGCCGTCCTTGAAGCGGATGGTGAGGTCTTTTTCCTTCGCGGCGTCTTTCGCGCTGGAGACGATGTTCCCTTTGTCATCGAAAACAACCGCATAGCCGCGTTCCAGCACGCGCTCGAACGACAGGCTGTCGAGCAGGGCGGCAAACCCGTCCAGCTTTTGGCGGCGGTCGTTCAGTATCCGCGCCTCGGTATTTTTAAGTCTATCGGCATAGGTGGTGACCAGCCTTGCGGCGTCGGATATTTTCTGGCGCAGGGCGCGGGGGGAGATTTTCGCCGCCATCTCGTTCAGCGTCGCGCGCCTGCGCTCCAGCCATGAAGACAGCCCCGTATCCAGCCGCGTGCCGAGGTGGTCGAGCCGCTGGCTGCTTTGCTCCAGCAGGCGTCTGGGGTCGCCCAGCCCGCGGGCGAGGCCTTGCAGGTTGGTCGCGTGGTGCTGCAGCAGCCGTTGCGCGGAAACGAAAAGGCGTTGTTTCTTCTCCATCACCTGCGCGATCAGCTCGCTGCGCACCGGCACGGCTTTTTCCGCCGCGCCCGTCGGCGTGGGCGCGCGCAGGTCTGATGCGTAGTCGATGAGCGTGGTGTCCGTTTCATGCCCGACGGCGGAGATGACGGGAATGCCGCTCGCCGCCACCGCGCGCACGACGATTTCGTCGTTGAAGGGCATCAGGTCCTCGAGCGAGCCGCCGCCGCGCGCGACGATGATGACGTCGGGCCGCAGGGGCGAGCCTTCCGGCAGGGCGTTGAAGCCCGCCACGCCTTCCGCCACGGCTTTCGCCGCGCCCTGTCCCTGCACCATGACGGGCCAGAGCAGCACGCGGCGCGGAAAGCGCTCCGTCAGCCGGTGCATGATGTCGCGGATGACCGCCCCGGTGG
The DNA here is from genome assembly GCA_016124645.1 of Alphaproteobacteria bacterium. Taxonomy (GTDB): domain Bacteria; phylum Pseudomonadota; class Alphaproteobacteria; order Micavibrionales; family UBA2020; genus WGNE01. The sequence goes on along the minus strand of WGNE01000006.1, from coordinate 1,674 downwards.
GGGAGGTCACGACGCCGATGACCTTGGGCAGGAAGGGAATGGGTTTTTTGCGCGCCTCGTCGAACAGGCCCTCGGCGGCCAGTTTCTTGCGCCGTTCCTCCAGCATTTTCAGCAGCGCGCCTTGCCCGGCCAGTTCCATCGTCTCGATGATGATCTGGTAGTTGGAGCGGCCGGGGTAGGTGGTCAGGCGGCCGGTCACGACGACCTCCATCCCTTCCTCCGGCTTCAGGCCGAGGCGGCTGACGGTGCCTTTCCAGCACACGGCGTCCAGCACCGCGGAATCGTCCTTCAGCGCGGTGTACATATGGCCGGATTTGGCGACGGTCACGCGCGAGATTTCGCCGCGCACCCGCACGAAGGAGAAATTACCCTCCACCATGCGTTTCAGCTTGTTGCTGATCTCGCTCACCGAATATTCCGGCGGCGCGTTGGCGACGGGCGTCTCCGCTTCCGGCCCCGGCGGCAGGCCGAAGGGGTCTTCGTCGTCGTCCGGTATGCTGGCCGGGGGAATGTCGAAAAGATCTTTTCTGTTCATGGTTCTTTATAATATATGGCGGCGGGGCTGGCTAGTCGCGCTTGTTCTTGAAGAAATCCTTGAGAAGGGCGGCGCATTCTCCTTCGTGGAGGCCGCCATAGACCTCGGGCGCGTGGTGGCAGGTGGGCTGGCCGTAAAACCGCGCCCCGTGCTCCACCCCGCCGCCCTTGGGGTCGTAGGCGCCGAAATAGAGGCGGCGGATGCGGGCGAAGGAAATGGCGGCCGCGCACATGGCGCAGGGCTCCAGCGTCACGTAAAGGTCGCATTGCGGCAGGCGCGGCGCGCCCGAAAGCCGCCCGCCCGCGCGGATGACGAGGATCTCGGCATGGGCGGCGGGGTCGTTCTCCGCCTCCGTCCGGTTGCCAGACGACGCGATAATCTCCCCGCTTTGCGCATCCACCAGCACCGCGCCCACGGGGATTTCCCCGCGCGCGGCGGCCTGTCGCGCCTGCTCGAGCGCTTGCATCATATAGCCGTTTGCGTCATGCTGCGTCATGGACAAAGCCTAGCAGAACGGCACTCATGACCGAAGATCAAAAACAGCCTGAAAACGCCGGACAGAAGGGCGAGCGCATCGCCAAGCGCATGGCGCGCGCGGGCCTGTGCTCGCGCCGCGACGCGGAACGCTGGATTGCGCAAGGGCGGGTCAGCGTCAACGGCAAGCTGCTCGACAGCCCCGCCCTGACGGTGACCGAGGCGGACGAGATCGTCGTGGACGACAAGAAGCTGGGCGGGCGCGAGCCGACGCGGCTCTGGCGTTACCATAAGCCTGCCGGCCTCGTCACCTCCCACCGCGACGAGCGGGGGCGGGACACGATTTTCGACCATCTGCCCGAAGGCCTGCCGCGCGTCATCTCCGTCGGCCGGCTGGACCTGACGAGCGAGGGGCTGTTGCTGCTCACCAACGACGGGGAGCTGGCGCGCCACCTCGAGCTGCCCTCCACCGGCTGGACGCGCAAATACCGCGTGCGCGCCTTCGGCACGGTGACGCAGGCGCAGCTGGATGAACTGAAAAAAGGCGTGAAGGTGGAAGGCGTTTCCTACGGCGGCATCGAGGCGCATATCGACCGGCCGCAGGGCGACAACGTCTGGCTGCACATGACCCTGCGCGAAGGCAAGAACCGCGAAATCCGCCGCGT
>WGNE01000065.1 GCA_016124645.1 Alphaproteobacteria bacterium | reverse complement strand
TATACATTCACTTCGAAGCGAAGCGCCCTAATAAAAAAATATTATGATAAAGAGGTCGCTATGAACACCACGCAATACTCTCCTACAGAAAAGTGGGAAATAGACATCAGTAAAAATGGGTACTCTATTCTTCCCAATCAGGTGTTTTTTATAAATCATTTCCTTTCTTCTGAAAGGCAGCTTTCTGCCACTGAGCTTCTTTTAATGCTCAACCTATTAACATGGTGGTGGCATAAAGATGCTCAGCCGTTCCCCAGCAAGTCATTATTGGCAAGCCGCCTAGGTTTAAGCCCAAGACAAGTACAGCGAACCATTAAATCTCTAGAAGACAAGCAGATGCTCAAAACAAGGCCCAGATACGAAGCAGGAAAACAAACCAGCAATCTTTATGATTTAAGTCTGTTTGTTGAAATCGTCAGAAAGTGCGTTTCCTATCTTGAAACTAGCCCCTTCTCAAATGAAGTCAAAAAGGTCGCCTGAAAGACGAATAGCTCCATTGAAAACAATGGAGCTATTCTAAATAAGTATCCGATCTAGGCCGATCAGATACCCTCAACAAGAATATTTTTAGTCAGCTTCTAGCCAGCGGTCAAGAAAAATATTTTTCGGAATCCCATAATCCCCGCCTATTCAGACGTAAAAACAATTTAAAAACATATACTTATATAGCTGACGCCCTGAGACAGCTATCCTCCTCGTGCTCCATCTACAAAACATACGTCTAAAGGCAATTCAGAAACTACAAAAGCCATTTATCTCCACAAATTCCCGACAGGCACCGCCCAAAGCCCCTCACCAAAAGGCACGACGTCCTTGCCACGGTAAAGAACGACGCCGCACTTGAAATCGCGGCCCGAGAGGGACTGGAGTTCCCTGAGCCCCTTGAAGTCGTCGCCGTTTACGCTGTCGCGTTTCTTGACCTCGATGGCGGCGAGGCTGCCGTCCGGGTTTTCGATGACGAAATCGACTTCCTTGTTGTCGCCGGTGCGAAAATGCAGCAGCTCCGCCTTTTGCTCGTGGCTGGCCAGCAGCTTGAGCAGCTCGGTCGCGACGAAGTTTTCAAGGACATGACCGAAGACCTCGGGCCTGTTGTCCTCAAGCCCTGCGAGGTCGTATTTCAGCAGGTGGCACAGCAGCAGCGTATCGACCAGATAGCCCTTCGGGGATTTCACCAGCCGCTTTCCGACGTTGCGGTACCACGGCGCGAGGTCGAACGTCAGGAACAGCATTTTCAGCAGGGTTTTGTAGTTCCGGGCAGTCATGGGGTTCAGCCCGGCGTCGCGGGCGATTGCCGCGTCGTTCACCAGCCCTCCGGCGCGCGCGGCCAGTATGCGCAGAAGATTAGGCAACGCGCCCAGCTTTTCGATTTCCGCCAGGGCGCGGACATCGCGCTGCAAAATGGTGGTCAGGTAGCCATCGAACCACGTCGTCTGTTCCAAGGGCTTGGCTCCGGAGATTTCCGGGTAGGTCGCCCCGCGCATGACGTCCAGCAATGCGGGTTTCCCTTTGCCAGCCGTAAATTCCTGCGCGAAAAGCCGGCCGATGAAATCCCCCTTACCGGAGGTTATTTCCGCACCGGACAGGGGATAGAGGGTCAGGACGCTCATGCGCCCGACGAGCGGATCGGACAGTTTCGGCAAGGCCATGATGTTGGCGGAGCCCGTCAGCAGGAAACGGCCTTTCAGCTTCCCGCCCTTTTCCCGGCGCAGGTCGTCCACGACCGCCTTGAGCGCACGGAAGATTTCGGGAACGAGTTGCACTTCGTCGATGATCAGCGCGCCTTTCCGCTGCCGTAAATACGTCTCCGGCGCGCTGGCCGCCGCCGCCATCTGCGTGGCACTGTCGAAGGTCACATATTCGGCGGGGAACTCCTTTTCGGACAGGTTTTGCACCAGGGTGCTCTTTCCCGCCTGGCGCGGCCCGTTCAGGAAGACGACCGGGCTGGTCTTCAGGGCGTTCAGCACCCTGCCCCTTGAATGGCGTGTCACGTATTTCATGCCGGAAACATCCCTTGTAAATCTAAAAGTATCCTTTATAAATTATAAACCTATCTTTTATTTTTGCAAGAATTTGGCTAATAAACTGAAATCAATCGTTTTTTATGAAACCAAAACGCTCCGTTTTACTCTGCCTCGGCAGACCGGAGCGTTTTTTGCCGGTCAAGCGTCGGAACTCGACGCCCGTTTTAACCGTCATTTCTTCTTGTCCTTCCCGCCGCCCTCGTCCTCGGCGAGGTCGGGAGATGCGGGAATGTTGCTTTCCCATCCGGGTAAGCCCTTCAGAATGCGCTCGGCATTCTTGACCGGGTTTACGTGCCCGTAGTGGTCCTCGATCATCTTGACAGATGTTCCCATTTGCTTGGCGAGGAAATATACGTCGACCCCCTCCGTCAGTCGGAAGGTCGCGTAGGTATGGCGGAAACAATAGGTGCTGCGCTGGCTGCCGGAAGAACTCTTTTGCAGCCCTGACTCGATAAGCAGTCCCTCGATGAGGGAATGGTAAAGCGTGCGCGCCGCTTTGCCTTGGTCGGTGGTAAAGACGAAGTCATCTGCCGTCGTCGCCTTGCTGATTTCCTTGATACGTTCAAAATAGGTCGCCACGTTGCTGGCGGCAACAAGGTTTCTGTGCTTGCCCTTGCCGCGCACGGCCAAGCGCACGAATTGCCTGCCCTGCTTGTCCGTCTGGATATCCACATCGCGCCAGCGCAGGTTCTTGGCCTCGGACGGCCTCATGCCGGTATTGCACATGATGAGGACGAAGTTATAGGCGACTGTCCTGTACCATTCGTTGTTCTTGCCGCGCGATTCCGTGATCCACTTGCGCGCGTAAGTATGGAGCTTGCGGTATTCCTGCGGCGTAAATTCCTCCCGCCGCGCCTTGCTCAAGGGGAGCTTGCCTTTGAACATCTGGCTGTCGCGGATGTACTGCTTGCTCGCGGCATAGGCCATGACGGATTTCAGTGTTCCCATCTCGCTGCGGATCGTGCCGTCGCTGACCCTGTCGCCGGAACGGCCCTTGCCGTTTCTCTGCCGCCAGATGGGGTATTCATCCCATCGGTCCTGACCGATGAGGGTGATCTGCGTAGTTCCCAGGAAGCGGTTGAGCTGTTTTCTGATGTGGGAGTCCTGCACGCGCCAGCGGTGGTGGGTAATCTGTCCCACCTCGGCGCGGCCTTTTTCCTTGTCGGAGTATTCCTGCGCCACTTGGGCGAAGGTTCTCTCGAAAATGGGCATTTCATGTTTAACCTTGAAACGCATCTCCGCATCGTAATCAAACGCCCGCGCTCTCGCGGCGGCTTCATCCGTCGTTTTCAGGCAAAGGATTTTGTAGCGGTTGGTGCCAAGCCTGCGCTCTTTCGGGATCGCCATGCGGCAATACCACATACGGTGCTTCACGTCGGTACGGCGGAAGATAATCAGCCCGTCTTTAAGGGGCGTCGTGTCTGTCTGGAAGCTCATGACAGCCTCATTTCTGTGTACAACCTGTGTACAGAGGCCCTGCTAAACGCTTGAAAAATATATGCCTGTGTACGTCCTGTGTACACAATTTTAACACATAAAATATTTAAAAATCAATAATTTAAGAGAATATGTTCACCACATATACGTATTGGTAGCTTGCCATGTGTTTGATTCCATTTGCTTTCAGCCCTGAAATCATCCTGACCGGAAAAATGCCGGATTTCGGGGCCGATTATTGAATTTCCGCCTTTGTTATAATGGCAAACGCCCTTTTCTTCAAGGTTGCGGATTTTCCGACCCCGGCTTACGCAATATGACAATCACTCCGCACGAGCATGAAAAAGGCGCCCCCCCGAAAGGAAGGACGCCTTTTGTCCTGAGAGCGGGCGCTGCGCTTATTGCGCGGGCTTCATGCCGCCGGCTTTCTTTTCGGGCGCGGCGGGCGCGGTTTTCGCTTCCGCCACTTCGCCGACCGTCAGCGGCTTGCCGCTGGCGTGGCGGTAGGTTTCCTCGAAGACGTCCGACTGCACAAGGCGGACGCTGTCGCCCTGCTTGACGATGACGGCGCCGTCCGCGTATTTCTGCGGCGAGGCTGCCGGACCCTGAAACTCGCCCGCGCCCGAAAGACGCACGGCAAGGCAGATGTCGCGGTCGTCGCGCTTGTGCAGCCCGTAGGCCTCGATGCCGGTGCTGGAGGTTTCCAGCGCGTTCATCTTGGAGGCGATGAAGCCCTTGTCGGAGTTGTACATATCGACCACGCCGAGGTCTTCGCGCACGTAGGTCAGCACGTCCTTCAGCTCGGAGAGGGTCAGCGCGTTGGGATCGGTGCTGGCCTCGTTGATCTTCGCCGCGATCTGCGCGCCCTGCGCCTCGGTCACGTTGTTGATGATGATGACCGACTGGCCGTCGCCCTTGGCGGCCTGCCAGGAATTGTCCTTGCCGTTGAAGAACACGACGCCGGAATCGCCGATCGGCTTGCCTTGCCAGTCCGCGATTTTCTCGCCGGCTTTCTCGGCGCCCGCGGGATAGACGAGGGGCTCGCCCTGGTCCTGGAAGGCGGGAACGGGGATCACGAACTTCTGCGCGCTCGAAATGACTTTCGTGGCGGCGGAGAAATCGAGGTCTTCTGCTTTGATTGTGGTCATGTTGGGTACTCCTCTATTAGCGTCTGTTTTGCGTTCAAAAATGGTTTTCGTCAGTCTGTGCAGGCCTGTATATCTTCTTTTTGATGATAAATATCCTCAATGGGAGGATAACTAGCATCCCTCGATGATTCTTGTCGAATGTTTTTTATAATTATTTTATAATTACTTGATATTAAATCATTTATTTTCAAATCGCCCGCCCTCCTCTTTTCGGGGAAACCGCGCGGGACGGCGCGGCCGAGGGAATCGGCGTCAGGTCGTCGGCGTCGAAAACCGGCAATTTGCCAAGATCGACCGGGGCTCCGTCCAGCGTCGTGTATTTCTGTTCCGCGTAGTCCGGCGCCATTTTCCTGATTTCCGCACCCTCGCTGATCAGCACGACGGAACCGGCGCCGAACTGCGCCGCATCGTGAATATAGCGGCCGGTGCTTTTGAACTCGATGAGCTGTCCGGGGTCCTTCGCCTTGAGCACGATGAGCGAGACGGGCAGCGGCTTCTTGGCGTAGATGCCCGCCGCGCCGCCCTGCGCCGCATCGACGCAGGTCATTTTTTCCGACTGGTAGGCCGTGTCCGTGTTGTACATGTCCGCCACCATGCCGCGGGAGATGAAATAATCTTCCGCCGTCTTCAGCACGCGGTCGAGGTCGGCGAGCGTGCCCGTCCCCGCCTCGAGGTTATCAAGCGCGCCGGTGTCGCGCAGCGCGCGCAGCATCGCCGCGCCTTCTTCCCGCGTCGGGACGGGGAAGATGAGCACGCCGGTGCCGTCGAGCGGGAACTTCTGGCAGGAAGCCGCATCCGCCACGCTGTCCTTCGGGTTTCGGAAGATAGCGAGGGGCACGCCCTCGTTTTCCTCCACGCGCAGCACGCCGCGCCCCTGCCCTTGTGTATCGGGCGCGAAGCCTTGCGTGGACAGGGCGGGCACATGCACCATGACGCGCAACCCGCTGACATGCGGCAAGGCGTTGGGCGTGAAGAGAGCCTTCACATCCTGAGCCGTGCGCACGATTTTGTCTTTTTCAGCCGTCATGCAGATTGCCCTGTTTCCTTCAGTTTCCCGGCGTCGCCGCCTTTTGCGGCCCCTGCGCGCCGGACGCGGGTTTCACCACCTGCTGCGCCGTGCCCGCCATGCGCTGCAAAAGCTCGCCCGTCGTTTCGAACCGCGCGTTCGGGAATTCCCTGGCCTTTTCGCCCGAGGCGCCGTTGATGCCTGCGAAAAGAAAAATCTTGTTCGCATCGAACAGCCCGCGGCCCGAAGCGTCCACCACCATGTCGCGGATGACCTGGCCGCCGCCCGCCATGACGACGCGCGTGTCGGTGCGCATCACCATGTCCATCAGCGCGGGGGACTGGTCCATCCACGAGCGCGCGAAATCGTCGCCGTAGCGCAGCACCTTTGCGTGGGAGAGCGTGCCGTGGCGGATGTCCTTCGTGTTCGCCTCCAGCGTCAGCGCGCCGATGACGGGAATGCGCCTGTCTTCCGGCAGGGTCTTGTTGCGTTCCTCCACCAGCTTGTGGATGACGGCCTCGAAGCCGAAGTCGGTGCCGCCCGTCACCACCGCATCGCGGCGGCCGTCCAGATGCTCGACATAGGCCTTCATGTTCTCGACGACGGCCTGCTGCTGGTCTTCGGGCACGTTCTTCCAGCTGGATTTCGACGCGCCGCTGAACAGCGTGACGCGCCGGTTCTTCAAAAGGTCGTCGATCTCGTGCTCGTCCACGTTCACGCCGGTTTCAGACAGCGCCGCCGTCAGCGCGTCGTGCAGCGCGGCGGTTTCGGCGTGGCGCAGGGCGGAAACGCCGTCGGTCCAGCGCGGCTTGCCGTCGGGCGTGCTGAAGGGAGCCTCGGCCAGCGCGTCGAAGGCGTCAACGCCCTTGGCCGCGCATTCTTGCTCGTACTGCTTCCATTTTTCCATCTTGGCATGAAAACGCTGCGCGTCCTTGATGATGACGGCTTCCTCGGTGTCGTCCAGCAGCATCTGCGCGGCGGGGGTCATGCCGGCCTTCACCGCCAGCTCGAACTCGCCGGGCAGGCTGGTATTGTACATGCCGTAACCGTCCGAGCCCAGCACGAAGCCGATGTCGCGCTCGGCATAGAGGTTGAACGGCCCCTTGTAGCTGTCCGCATGGTTGAGCAAAAGGTTGGAGGACAGGCAAAGCTCGGAGATCGCGCCCGCTTTTTGTTCCAGTTCCAGCGTCATGGGGTGCAGCCCATAGCGCCCGTGCCCGACCCTTATCTGGATATCTTCCCCATAGGGGCCGAGGAAATTTCCGTCGGCGTCGCGCCGCGCGCTGTCCGAGATTTGGACGGATTCATAGGCGTTGTTGAAGCTGTAATCGTCGAGCGCCGAAGGGTCGGCGGAATAATAAGGGTTTTCGCCCGCGTGCAGCCGCACGGCGCAGCCCGGAATATTCTGCGCGGCATAGCCGATGATGTCGTTCAGCGGTTCCTTGAGGTCGCGGATCGGGTTTTTCTCATGCCCCATGACGTCGATGCCAACGATATAGGGGCTCTGCAGCACGGACTTGAGCCTGTCCACCTCGTCCATGTTCCATTCGGGGTCGGAGTGCCGCCACATGGCGCCCAGAAAGCGCAGCTTGACGCCCGTCTCCTGCTCGATGCGCGGCATGTTCTCGTGCAAGTCTCGGATGAGCGCGGGATTGCTGATGACGCCCGCGTAGGACAGCTCCGCGTATTCAACGCCCTGCTGCTTGTAGGACTGCGCGATTTTTTCGAGCAGCGGGACGAACATCTCCGCATTCTTGGTGATGAAGGCGCGGTTGGCATAAACCTCGTCGAGGCTGTCGAACAGGCTTTTCTTTTGCGGGTCGAGCTCCAGCCCCGCCTTCAGCTTGCCCATCTGCCCCTCGTCGAGGGCGGAAAGCGCAAGGTGCGGGCCGCTGTAGCTGGCGTTCACGATATCCAGCCGCTTCGCCGTGGCCGGGTCCAGCTTCACGCCGTGCTCCAACCCCAGTCCGACCAGTTCGTCCGCCGATAGAATGCCCGCGAAATGCGTGTGTAAATCCGTGCGTGCCGTCATGAAAATATGCCCTGAAAAAATATTTCCAGAAATAAAGTTACACCATATAATGCACCACGGATATGAAAAATTCATTAACCCGCCGGATTAAACCGCACGGCAAAACGACACACCCGCTTTGCCGCCGAAAAACTCATAAATATTATTTATAATCAAGTAGATAGATAATCCCCGCCTTGCGTGGCCGCCAAGCCGCGTTTTCGCCGGAAATGCCGGGTTTCGGGGTCATGCCCATCTCTGCTAGAATCATCCCGGCAGGGCCGCTTGCGACAAGCATGAAGCCGTTCGGGGGAAGCAGCGCATGAACTTGATGGACAGGAAGCTTCAGGAAGAATTCTTTCAGGACTACCTCTATAACCTCATCCCGCAAAAAAGCCGCGTGCGGCTCTCTGCCTCCAGCTATGACGAGGAATGGTCGGCCATGCGCTATGAAACCGCGGCGGGGCCGCTGGTGCTGCGCATCAATGAATCGGACAAGCCGGAAGAGGACGTCGCGCACCGCACCGCCTTCGTGGCCCGGCTGCTTTCCGAATGCCCGGAAGGCGCGGCGGAGGAATACATCAGGAAGACCAAGAGCCTGTTCGATGAAACCTTCGCGGATTTCGACGCGCCCCTTTCCTGCCCGGGCGGGGCGGAGATTTACGCATGGGATTCCACCGGCAAAATATGGCCGCGCCCCTTCTACATCCGCCGCTGGATGGAGGGGCCGAACCTCGCCGCCGCGCCCAAGCGTCGCTATTTCCGGCAGGCGGGGCTTGCGCTGCGCCGCTTCCACCGGCTGAAATTCCCCAAATACTATGCCGGCTTCAAGGCCGTCGCGCAGGGCAAGCCCGCGAAGACGGCGGATATATTCAAGCTGGATGCGGCGATATCCGCGGTCGAGGCGCAATTGCCGCTCGTCCTGCTCCACGCGCTGCAAAAACTGCCGCATGACGCGAATGCGGCGGAAACGGGGCTGGTCAGCAAAAACTTCTTCGGCAACAACATCATGGTCGATAACCTCGGCCGCGTGCGGGTGACCGACTGGGAAAAGGCCGGCATCGGCGATTTCTCGCAGGATTTCTTCCCGCTGAAGTACTGGACGCTGGTCCATGCGCGCTCCGGCTGGTACGTGCCGGACGCGGAGCTGTTTTCCGCCTTTTGCGAAGGCTACGGGCTGGAGGAATGCCGCCGCCTCGCCGCGCGGCCCGAACATCTCTATCTCGAGGCGCAATGGCTGTTGCGCAGGCTCGGCGCGGCCGCGCGCCGCTGGGCGGACGGGCGCGTGCAGGAACCCTACCCGGAACCCGATTTCTACGTCCACTGCCTGAAAAAACTGCTGGGGGTCTGACGTGCCATGGAAGGAAACGACATCATGCTGCGGCTGAAAAAAGGCAGCTTCGCGCTGCCCGCGGGGATTTTCGCCACCATGCTTTGGGGCACGCAGGCGCTGGTCGCCGTGCGCGCCGCGCCCGCCGTGAATTTTTTCGAGATAACCCTTCTCCTGCATCTCTTCGCCGTGCTGGGCGTGACGGGGCTGAACCTCACGCGGCTCAAGGATTTGCTCGCGGATTTCAAGTTCATCCGGCAGGCCCGGGGCGCCTTCGGATTTTTCGCCCTCTCGGGCGCCTGTCAGGGTATCTGCTTTTTGCTTTTCTATCTTGCCGTGCAAAACGGGCCGCAGGTGCCCGGCATGCTGATGCACTTCATGTGGCCCTTCGTCTTCGCCGTTTCCAACGCGCTTTTCCCCAGCACATGGGCGCAGCGCAGCAGCGGCTATGAAATGAAGGTCATCGCGGTCGCCGCGCTCGGCGTCGCCTTCACCGTCATGAGCGGGCTTGCGATCGGCGAGCACAGCGGCATCGCCCTTGGCCGCGGCGCGCTGATACTGGCCGGTTTCGTCTCCGCGCTTTTCGGCTGCGTCAACGCGGTGGGCGACTACCACGGCCTCGCCCGCGCCCGCGCGCGCAGGGTGGAGATGAACCTGCCGCCCGACCTGCCGACGAGTTTCCGGTACTCCGCCCTGCAGATCCGCTTTCTGTCCGGCTTCGCCGTCATGCTCGCGCTCTGGGCCATCCTGTCCGGCACGGGCGCGCATATCGACCCGCTGCACCTGCCCTTGAAAGCATTGGCCGCGCCCTTCTGGCTGGGCTTCGTGGTCTATTTCGGCGCGGATTTCTTCTTCAGCTACACCATGACCCATGTGTCGGAGGCCGCGCGCTCCGGCTTCAACTACCTGCCACCGCTCATCGGCGCGGTCGCGCTTTACCTGAACGGCGCGCATGTGGACCAGCAGATGATCTTCGGCGTGCTCATCGTGCTTTTCGCCATGTTCCAGCTGCAGGCGGGCACGAGGGCGTGGACGGCCAATACCGCGGCCCCACTTTTGTTCATCTTCTCCAGCGTCATCGTGCTGCAAATCCCCATCATGATGCGCAACGCGGGGCTGATGGGCGACAACCCCTTCAACGGCATCAACCCCGAAGTGATGGCCGGCGTCTTCGCCATCGTCATCAGCTTCCTGTTGAGCCGGTTGCTCGACCGCAACAAGTCGGAGAACCTGCTGGAGATCGACAACGTCAACATCATGGGCGAGATCATCGAGGAAACGCAAAGACATACGAAGGCCAAGGCCGCGCTGCCGAAAATCAAGAATCTCGCCTACCGCCTGTGCGTCTATGTGCTGGACTTCGACGTCAACACGCAGCAATCGCGCCGCCGCGTCCTCATCCAGAAGATCAGCGCCGTGCTGGAAAGCTTCAACCGCACGGTGCGCGCCGCCTATGGGGACGCTCCGCCGGAAAAAGTGAATGAGCGCATCGACGAGCTGGGCCACGGTGTATCGCAGTGGATCTACCTGCGCTCACAGTTCCTGTCGCTGGCGGAGAAATGGCCGGTCGTGCTGCTGTCCTTCGCCAGCATCATGGCCTTCCTCATCGCGACGGACCGCAGCCCCAACTGGTACGGGGACATCGCGGCCATCGCGCTCATCACCACGGTGCTCATCCTGCTCTTCCAGTCCTTCGACCTCGGCGCGAACCGGAGCGAGACGGAGGTCGCCGACTTCCTGAACAAGCAAATGCCGCTGCTGCACCACGGCTTCCTGCCCTACGTTCCCTTCGAGCTGGTGCAAAAGCGCGTCTTCGTGGCAGAGGACAAGCCGCTGGCCGTCATCACCCGCCGGCCCGACGGCGCATATGAAAGCGTGCTGCTGCCCAAGGCCCAGCGCGACCTTAAATGGCTCACCCTGCTGCTCAACGCCGCGGGTTTCACCGCCATACTGCTTTTGCTGCTGCACAAATACGGCATCATCAAGCTGTACTGATTTTTACTTGAAATCCAGCGCGCAGAGGTGGTCGAAGAAGGCCTGCTTGTTGTGCGCGTCCTCGTTCGGGTAGGCCTGCATCAAAATCCCGTAGGCCGCGACCAGTTTCTGGTGGGAGCTTTCGACCAGCGGCGCGTTCGCGTTGAACTTTTCCCCGCCCCGCACCCTTGCAAGATATTCGCGCTGTTCGCGCACTGCCTGCGTGATGAGGTCATAGGCTTTTTGCATCTTCGGCGGCACGTCGAGCGCGGCCAGCTTCGCGAGGATGGCGTCGTAATTATCGACATAAGCCTGCCCGCCCGTGATCGCCCTTTGCTCGATGACCCTTTCCGCGACCGCAAGGTCGGTCAGGCCGAAGAATACGTCCAGCAGCTCGCGCTCCGGCATCGTCGCGGTCGCGGGGTCGAAGCGCGTTTTCTGGTGGGGAATGGCGCTATAGGCCTGCGAGACCGTCATCGACTGGCGGATGGAATCATCCGCGCGCGCCGCGGGGGCGGCCAGCAGCAGGCAGCAAAGAAACGCGAGATGTTTTTTCATGTCTTACTCCTTCAAAAGTTGCGGAACCATGGGCAGCAAGTCGGTCCAGATGCTTTGCTTGGGCAGGTCGCCGGTGGCGTCACTGCGCAGGATGAAGTCCTTGTCGATAAGCTGGAAGCCCGGAATCATGGCGTAGCTGGAGGTGCCGACAAGCTGCGGCCCGCCGGCCAGGACATATGTGTTTTTGTACCTGCCCATCCCGAAGTGCTTCGCCCATGCCTGCGCATCCTCCTGCGTCGGCCCCTGCATGAGGTAGTTATAGAGCAGCAGCTGGACGAAGACGATGCGGTCGTCGTGCAGGGAAACGCCGTGGGTGTACTGTGGAAAGTACTTCTCGATCGAATCCAGCCCGCCCTGCGGCTGTATGCCCTTGAAGCCGCCGACCTCGTTGCCGCCGGAAAAGGCGTTGCAGGCGGCGCAGGTCATGCCGACCGGCTCGACGATGATGACCTTGCCCTTGAAATCCGCCAGCTTCACGATTTCGCCGCGGCTGTCCACGAGCTCCAGGTCGGGATAGGGGTGGCCCACGCGCGGCGGCCATTGCACCGTCTTGCCGTCGGCCAGCGTGACGGCATAGGTCGCCGCAGGCGCCTGGTTCGCGTGGTTATAGCCGATGCCGGCGACGACCGCGACCACGGAAAGCCCGATAATAAGCAGCAATAATATCCTCATGCCCTATTCCTTCTTCTTGTCGTCCGGTTCCCCCTGAAGATAGGCGGCGACCTCCGCCGCGCGCGGGTCTTTGGGGAACTGCACGGTGAATTTTTTGAACTCGATGCGGGCCGAATCTTCCATGCCCGCCGCGCGGTAGCTCATGCCCAGCCAGTAGCGCGCGCCCGCGTTGTTCGGCGCGTCGCGCAGCAGCTTCATGAAGGCGGGAAAGGCCTGTTCGTAGGCGCCGTTATAATAATAGCCGAGGCCTTCCATCATCAGCCGCCCCTGTTTCGCGGCCCTGCGCGCCTCCTTCTTTTGCTCCTCCGTCTGCGCCGCGCCCGTGCCGGGTTTTTCCAGCCCGTCCAGCTTTTGCGCCAGCGCATCGACGCCTCGGCAGGCCACGTCCGGCGCCTCCCCGTCGCCGCCCGCCGCCGTCGCGCTCGCCGCCAGCTTCGCGCTGTGCAGGTCGTAGAGCATCAAGGTCAGCAAAAAGCCGTCCCCTTCGGGCACGAGACTGCCGCGCAGGATATGCGTGGCGGCGTCGAGGTGGATCTTGCGGATGTCGAAATTCTGCGTCGCCTCCGCCGCGATGTCGGCAAGCGCCGAGCGATCGAGGATTTCCGCCTTCTCCGCATGCGCGGTGAAACAGGCGGTCAGCATGTCCGGCATCCCGTCGCGCAGCGCGTCGTAGGACGAAGCCAAAGAACTGTCAAAGGGCAGGATGGCGATTTTCACGCGGCCCGCTTCCCCTGCGCGCGCCGGTGGAGAAGCCGCGAGACATGCGAGAAACATAAATAGCATAAAGGTCTTTTTCATGCGCATCCCCTAAAGCGGCTTCATGGTGAAACGGCCGATGACGTCCTGCTTGCGCCCGTTCTTGTCGAAGACGGCGAGAAAGGGGTCTTCATCCTCGCTCCAGAGGTCCAGCCCGAAGATGATGCGGTCGCGCCCGCGCTTGTCCTTCATGATGATGAGCGGCCCCTGATTGGGCCCATCGAGCCGGAAAAGCATCCGCAGCCGTCCGTCGTTGTCGTAGAGCGTCATGCTGGGCAAGCCCTTCTCGCTCGGGCGCACGCTGCCATCGTAAGTGCCGAATTGCAGGCGCAGTTTGCCGTCGTCGCCGTACATGTCCTGCACCGCCTGCCCATTGAAGGTGCCGATGTCGAGCCGCAGGCGGCCCGTGCCGTCAAGATAACGCACGCCGCCTTTTTCGCTGCGGTAAGGCGCATCCGCCGCCGCGACATGCCGCATGAACTGGTCCGATGCGACGCCGCCCAGAAAACCGAAAACGCATAGCAACAGAATGCTGAGACCGTATTTCATCGCGCCCCCCTTTCAAGCCGGTAGATGCCGGACGATTCCGAGCCGACCCATGCCGCGCCGTCGGGCGCGACGTCGAAATCGACGATGTCGAAAATATCGTGGCTGGGCGGCTGGTAGAGCTGCGCCTTGCCGTTTTCAAAATAGCCGATGCCTTTTGAAACCGTATAGGCGTCCGGCATGAACCAGACGCCGTTCTTCCATGCCTTTATCTTGCCGGGCGACGCATAGGGGAAGTTCCCCTTGGCCGGGGTGAATTGCTTCCAGCCGTTATGGTCGCGCAGCCGCAACCCGCCGCCTTCGCTCGCCATCCACAGCAGCTTCCCGTTCGCGGAAAGCGAGGTGACGGGCTCGACCGCCGCGTCCTTCGGGTAGGTTTCGCGCTTCAGCCCTTTTTTCGTCATGTAATAGAGCCCGCCCGAGGAAGTGCCGAGCCATGCGCCATCCCCCTGCGCCGCCAGCGTGGTGGGGTGCGCCTTGTCAAGATGATGGCGATAGAGCACGTCAGCACCCGATACCGCCGCCGCGTCCCCGCCGGAGGTGCCGAGGTAGATCACGCCGTCCTTGCCGCAGGCAATCGCGCTGACGCCGCCCGAGAGCGCGGGAAGCTCGATCTTTTCCGTCTTGCGCGTGAACCATCTGCGGGAAATGACGCCCAGCACAGCGCGCGGCAGCGCGCGAGAGGCGAAATAGACCTTGTCCCCGCAGGGCACGATATCCGTTGCGTGATGATCGAAGAACCCCATGGAAACGTCCGCGACGTAGAAATTCTTGCCCTTCAGTGCCATGACCCCGGTCTCGATGCCCCACCACGCGCGCCCGTCATCCGCCACGCCCACCGCCGTCACGTCGGGCATGACGAAGCGCGTGCGGGCGATGCGGCGGTCCCAGCGGTCGCCCTTCGCGTCGAATTCCGTTTCGTGGTACAGCGGGTCGCTCGCCGCGTTCTCTTCGTTCGCCGCAAAGGCGAAGCGATGGTAATGGCGCAGCACGATATCGTCGCCCTGCCATACCGCGACGAGCCAGTTGCCGCGCCCGGTCCTCGCGGCCGCATAGGGTTCCATCGTCACGTCGCGCACCAGATCGGGCTGCGGCTTTTGCGTGTCGGGACGGAAAAAGGCGTATTGCAGCCCCGTCACCGTGTCCGAAAACAAAAGCGCGAGCCCCCCGCCATCCGCCCCGAACAGGCGCAGCGGATAGCCCGCGATTTGCGAGAGGGAGCCGTAATTGCCGTTGCCGCCGTCCGACCAGTGGCGCGAATAGCTGCCCAGCGCATATTCCTTCTCACGCCAGGTCTTCAGGTCGAAGGACTTCATGAGCTTGAACATCACGTCGTCGTTCAGCGCGCCCAGCCAGTAAACGCCCGTTTTGTCCTGAAAGAGCACAGGGTCGTAAAAGCGCTTGCCGCCATCGACGCGGGCGATGCGCTTCCATTTCTTCGCGTCGTCCGACGCCAGAAGGTTGATCCCGCCGCCCTTCAGCGCAGGCACAGCCAGCAGCCAGCGGCCATGGTCGTCCTGCGTCGCAGCGAAGGCGGGCAGGTCGCGCCCGCGCTGCGCTTCCGCGGTTAGTCCCTTGCGGCCGAGCGCGACGCCCGGCACACGCGCGGGCTGGGACCAGCGGTCTTCGTCTTTTTCCAGCGCGCTTGTCCAGAGCTCCCAGCCCAGCCCCCGCCGGTCGGAGAGCCAGAACAGCCGCATTCCCCCGTCTTCCGAGGCGACAAGCTGCGGCGCGAAATCGTTGCTCTGGCCGTTCACGTCCATGCGTGAAAGTTCCGTCCAGCTCTTGCCGTCCGCGCTGCGCGAAACCCAAAGGTCCGTATCCCCCGCGTTCAGGCTGCCCTTGGAAACAACGAGCCAGAGCCCGCGCGGGCCGGAATATGCCATGGCGAGGCGCTTCTTGCTGTCGTATTGCTCGATATACTGGGGGTCGGCGATGGTCGAGGCGTCCTCGTGCAGGGCCAGCCGCGCCTGCACCGCCCCCTCGAAATCGCCGGTGCGCGCGGTTTGCGTTTGCGGTTTTTCGTCGCCCTGCATCTTTTTCAGGTGGAAAGTGACGTGCCAGTTGCTGATCTGCCCCCGGTTCTCGATGAGCTGGAAGACGAGGATGTCGCGGTCGCGCCCGTGGAAGGGAATGTCCTTGGTCAGGGTCGTGACCTGCTGCGTCTGGCCATAGATGACGCCCAGCCAGTTATTGTAGTAGTTCTTCACCAGCGGGAAGCCGAAGACGCGCAGGGTGAAATCCGACGTCGCCGTCGGGTCCGGCAGGCGGCCCGTGACGCTTAAGGTCACGCCCGTCGCGGTGTAGCCCTCGGGCACGATGGCGGCGTAGAAGTGTTCCTTCCACTGCGGCATGTACTTTTCATCCTGAAAGAACAGGGATTTTTTCTCGCCTAAGTGATCCTCGCCGATTGTCGGGTTCGCGGCATCCACCGCGAAAGCGCCGCGCGGCGGTTCGAGCGTCGCATCTTCCGCCCGCGCCTTGCGGTAGAGCCCGACCATGCGCAAAACCGCGCCGCGATAGAGGGAGAGCGCGTCGCGCCAGTTGAAAAAGCGCGAATTGCGCATCTGCACGTCGATCATGGCGGCAAGGCGGTCTTGCTTGTCCAGCCCCTTCCCGTGCGCGGCGCGCATCAGCCCGTGCAGCGCGTCGTAAAAATCGCGCCGCCGTTCGTGAAAAGCCTGACCCGCAAGACGGAAGACCATGGTCACGGCCTGCTCGCGGAAATCCTCTATGCCCTGCAGGGCGCGGTAAGCCTCGGCATGTTTTCCCTGCGCTTCCAGCACCCGCGCGAGGCCGGATTCCGCCTCGAGGCTTTCGGGGGCCTTGGGCATGATGTCCGCGATGGTCTTGTAATAGCCGGCGGCGGCATCGGGGTCGGATTTTTCGAGCAGGCGGGCGGCGAAGAACAGCGCGTCGCGCCCCTCCACCGCGGCGGGCGCGGCGTCGTAAAGCTTTTTATAAGAGAGCGCTGCCTGTTCGTCTTGCCCCGTGTATTCAAGCATCCGCGCTGCCCAGAGCCGCGCGTCGAGGTATTTGTCGTCGCCCCGCGCGGCCAGCAGGAACGCGCCATAGGCGTCCTGGTACTTGCCCTTGTCGTAGAGGTCCATGCCCTCGTAGAAATGCCTGAGGGCGGGAACGGAATCGGTCGCGCGGTAACGTATCTGCTGCGTTTCGCTTCCAGCGGGGGCCTCGCCGCGTTTTTTCAGGAAATCCGCCACCAACTTGTCCACCGCGCTCTGAAGGTCGGCGGCGCTGCCCGTCGCGCCCTCGTCGCGGACGATCAACTGGCGCTTCACGTCCATTTCCATCAGGTGCAGGGTGATGAGCCCGCCGGAGAGGGAATAATTGCCGTAGATGACCTGATCGACCTTGGCGAGCGCGCCCACGCGCTTCACGTTTTCCGGCGCGGCGAAGCCCGATTCCTGCAGCTCCATCTCGCGGATAAAGCCCTGCAGCCGGTCGCGCTCCAGCACGTCGAAACCACCCGACGCCTGCAGCTGCTGCCCGACAAGGTCGGAGAGCGCCTTGCCCATCCACGCCTGCCCATCGTCGTCGAGCGCGACGAAGGGCATGACGGTCACCGCCACGCGCGCCTGCGCCCCCGCCGCCCGCGCGTGATGCGGGGCGGCGAAGGCGAAGCACAGCAGGAGGGCGATGACGGGCGTCAGGCGCATGGCGGGCTCCCCGTTATCAGCGCTGGTCCACGATGGCTTTG
This sequence comes from Alphaproteobacteria bacterium, assembly GCA_016124645.1. Classification (GTDB taxonomy): domain Bacteria; phylum Pseudomonadota; class Alphaproteobacteria; order Micavibrionales; family UBA2020; genus WGNE01. The sequence continues at coordinate 29,589 of WGNE01000065.1, read as the reverse complement.
ACGAGGCGCTCGGCCAGCGCGGAGGCGGCCTTGGCCTGCGCTTCCTTGCCCGCGGCCTGCGGCGAGAGGTCCACCGCCACCGTCGGTTCGCGGTCGATGAGCACGACCTTGCCGTCGGCGTGGTTGACGGCCTTGATCTCGACCCGCGCCTTGGCGGAGACGAGGTTGCCCTTGCGCATCGCGAATTCGCTCATCGCGCTGCCGGTCACGTCGATATCGGCCTTCTTGTTGGTCGCCAGCTCGTCCACCACGGTGAAGCCCAGTTTTTCAAGCACCCAGGCGATCTCCGTCTGCGCGGAGGTATCGGTATCCGTGCGGTCCATGTTCATGGCGTCGATGGTCACGGAAACGCTGGGCAGGTTCTTCATGCCCTCGACCAGCGGCCGCAGCTTGGCCACCACGTCTTCCTTGTCCTTCGCCCGGGAAATCAGGGTTTCGCCCTGCTTGGAGATGATGGCGGAGACTTTGTCAGACAGCTTTTGCGCTGCGTCCTTGATGTTGCCGCGCGCAGGCAGGCTGACCGTTTCGCCGTAGGTGCGGCCGGTTTCGACGCCGATGATTTTCGCCACAATGATAAGGTCGCGCTGCACGGGGAAGATGCGCCCCGTCACCAGCACCTGCGCGCCGACGAGATGGCCGACCTTGGCCGCCGTCTCGGGATCGACCGTGCCGGACTTGCCGAGCTCGACCTCGCTCAAGGCCTTGTCCACGTCCGCACGCTCGACCATCATCTGGTCGGGCGAGGCGGACATGAAGGCGTTCATGAGGATGGGCACCTCGTCGGCCATGTCCTTCGCGTCGCTGCCGCTGGCGGTGAAGGGCAGAACGGCCACGGTATAGGAATGCTGCACCGGCTGTTCGGCGGCGGGTTCGGACGCAGACTCGGTTACAGGCGCGGTCGCGGGTTTTTGTTGCGCCTGCATCATCGCCTGCGGCACGGGCGCTGCGCCCGCCGCCTTGTCTTGCGCATGGGCGGCGAGGGGCAGCAGCGCGCTGGCCGTCAGCATCATTGCAAACAGATTTGCCTTTTTCATGTCGTTCTCCTTTACTTTGCGATCTCGTTGAAAATTTCCACGAATTCCTTTTCCGCCAGCGGGTCGTCCGCCGCCAGCGCGTCCAGCAGTTTCGTCTTCACGTCGATGCGCGTGCGTTTCGCCGTTTCGTGGATGCGCACCACGGGCAGCGGGTCGGTCTTTTCGCGCAGGTAGATGACGTCGCCTGCCATATCTTCCGCGCCCGACGCCAGCGCGCCGCGTTCCGGCGGGTCGCCGACGATGATATGCAGCTTTTTCGCTTCCGCCGGCGCCATCTCGTGCAGCTGGTATTCCACCCTGTTGCGGTCGAAAAGGTCGAGCAGCCTGCCGTCCGGGTCTTTCACGATGAGCGCGTTGTCCTTGTAGGCCGCCCAGCTTTTGACGGGGTCCAGCAGGTTTTCCGGGTAGGCCATGAGCGACAGCTCGCCGGCCTCGGCAGGCTTGCCATTCTCGTCCGGGCGCGTGACGACGACGTGGAATTCCGTCTCATGCTCCACGGCGGGGATTTTCACCTCGAAGGTGATGTCGCCGCAAGGGCCGTGGGCGATATCCGCCGCATCCGGCACCGGCGCCTGCAGGCGGGCCGAAAACTGCACCAACTGCGCATCCGTCTGGACGCAATAGTCCGGCGGGGGCGACGGCGCGGGATGTCCGGGCGGCAAAACGGGCGCGGCGGTCGTGGCCTTTATTCTTTCCGGCTTTTGGTCGTCGCCCGTCTTTTCATCCTTCACGGTCACGGTGATCGTCCTGCCGCCGAAGACATGATCGCAGACGTCGCCCACCGCGCCCGCGACGCAGGCCTGCGGGGCCAGCCCCTTGATGGCGATGACGGGGGCGGACGGTTTTTCCGCAGCCAGCGCGGCTGCGCTTGTCATCAAAACCGTTGCCGTCAGGGCTGCGATAAGTTTTTCCATCGTTACATCTCCAGAACTTTTGCGCGGATCTTCAACCCCTCCACGGACTGCGGGCTGTTCGCGCGGTTGGTCCAGAACAGCTTTCCGCCCGTCAGGATGACGCCCTTGCCGCCGTCGGAGAGGGCCTCGAAACTGAGCTCCTTGCCGCCCAGCGAAACCTTCACGTTTTCCCCGCTGAAGCTGAGGATTTCCACCTTCCGCTTTCCGGCGGCAAGGCTGATGGCGATAGGCTGCGCCTCTGCGGTCTGCCGCTTGCCCAGCACGATCTGCATGTGCCCGTCCGTGCTGATGACAGCCTGCACGCGCCCCGAGAATTCGGCGTTGAACTGCGCGAGGATGGTTTTCTGCCGCGCCGCATCGTCCTGCGCCAGCTGCGGGCGGTCGCCCGTCATCTCGCGGTAATGCGAAAGAACAGCGAGGGATCCGACGAAAATCGCCAGCAACAGGGCGGCCATGACCGGCGCGCGCAGCCCGCCGCCCCCACTGTCATTATTCGCGGGGCGCAGCATTCCCGCCAAAGCCTGCCGGAAACCGCCGCCCGCCGCGGGCCGGGTGCGGATGAATTCCTGCGTCGCCGCATGGGCGATGCGCCGTGTTGCGTCTTCACCCAGAGCGGGCGCGCGCTCGTCGCGCAGAAGGCTGATGATTTTTTCCTCATCCTGCATGACCGTACCACTCCGTCAGTTTTTTCTTGGCCGAGAAAACGCGCCAGCTCACCGTCTTTTCCGCGCAGCCCAGCACCGAGGCCGCCTCGCGGTGGCTCATGCCGTCGCAAACGACGAGCAGCACGGCCTCCTTCTCGCCCTCGGGCAGGCGGTGGAGCATTTCGGCGATTTTTTCCGGCCCGGCGTTTTCGTCATTCGCGCCCTCGTCCTTCAGCAGCGCCTGCTGGGCGGTGAAATCGGATTCATGCCTCAGGCGGCGCTTGCGGGCGCGGTGGTGGTCGCGCGCCTGGTTCAGCGTCACCTGGTAGAGCCAGGTCGTGAACTTGCCGCGCGGCCTGTAGCCGTGCATCTTACCCGCCAGCTTCATGAAAACCTCCTGCGTGACGTCCTCGGCGTCGGCGCGGTTGCCGCACCATTTCCACGCCATGCGGAAAACCCGGTCGGCATGACGCAGGGCAAGCGCCTCGAAGGCTTTCGCCTCCCCCTTGCCCGCTCTTTGCGCCAGCGTTTCATCGTCGAGATCCTTCATGGGCCTTTTCCGCGTCCTTTCCCCTGTAACGCCGCGCGAAAGCCGAAGGTTTGAATTTTTCCGCGCTTTTTTCGTTATAACGGCAAGAAGTTGATAATTGATTGATTTAAAAGAAAGATTTGCGGGCGGGGGCGGACGGGGGCATATCTTTATATATTACAGGGCGTTAGGGGGAAACGCGGACGACAAAAAACCCCGGCCTTTTGACGGGCCGGGGTTTTCTTGTCTCGAAAAAAGACTTAAGCGACTTCTTTCAGGTTCGCGGCGGCGTTTTTGCCGCGCTCAACCACGACGTCGTAGGAAATCTTCTGGCCTTCGTTCAGGCCGCGCAGGCCGGATTGCTCGACCGCGCTGATGTGAACGAAAACGTCCGGGCCGCCGTTGTCAGGCTGGATGAAACCGAAACCCTTGGTGGGGTTGAACCATTTTACTGTACCTTGAGCCATTGTTGGCCTCCTTGGAAATAGAAACGCACTTTCGTGCAAAAACCCGCACAACCGTTGTGCGCGCCTCATCCGAAAATAGCGATGTCTTGGGAAAAGCCTTGCGGCCCAGCGAACAAGCCAGAACTGGAAATCGAACTGCCTTGACCCTATGCCCATAATGGACCCGTGGCAAGAAAATTCGCATATCCGGCCCAAAGCCCCGCAGAAACACGGCAAGTAATTGAAATATATAAATAATATAATCAATTTTTATTTCGCGCCCTGCCTGCTATTATCCGGCAGGCAGAAATACTTTGACATAATTATTAGCGATTGCTAGCGTATTGCCCATACCCCCGACCCCGCAACAATGAATAAAGAGGAACATCCGCCGTGGAGAAGAAGCCCCAACCGAAGAAACTGCGCGACGAAGCCAATGCGAAATTCAAACGCACGCTGGGCGAAAACGGCGAATTCACGCTGGGCATCGGCAGCAAGAAGCTGGACGACATCGTGACCAACAAGATGCGCGACCTCGACTTCTCCGTGCCCGACGAAGCCTACGACGGTCTTTCCGAAGGCGACAAGCGCGCGCTGGCGCATCTGGTGAAGGCCGCGACCATCCTCGACGACGTTTTCCTCAAGCAGGACCATCCCGACAACATCCGCGCCAAGGCCGCGCTTGAAAAAGCCGCCGCCGAGGGCAACAAGCTGGCGGAAGAAGCCCTCACCCTCTTCACCCTGCACAACGGGCTCGAAGGCAGCGACCTCTATGCGCCGGAAACCAAGCCGCTGCGCCTGTTCAAGGACAAGCAACTGCAGCCCGGCAAGGGGTTTTACCCGCAAGACCTCACCAAGAAGGAACTCGCCGATTACATCGTCGCCAACCCCGAGCAGGCGGCCGCCCTTCTGAGCAACAACACCATGGTGGTGCGCGACGGCGAGAAGCTGAAAGCCATTCCCTATTCCGTCGCCTTTTCCGATGAAATGGCGGGCGCCGCGCGCGAGCTGCTGGCCGCCGCGAAGGAAACCGACCACGCGGGCCTCGCCGAATACCTGCGCTGGCAGGCGCAGGCGCTGGTCAACGACAGCGACCCCGAGGCCGTGTTCAAGGCCGACAAGTACTGGATTTCCAACCTCGAGGACTCCCCGCTCGAATTCACCATCGGGCGCGAGAACTACGACGACCGCATGAGCGCCGCCGTCGCCGCCGACCCCGCGGTGAAGAAGGTGCTGGACGAAAACGGCATCAAGGCCAAGGCGAAGGATTCCATCGGCGTGCGCGTCGGCATCGTCAACAAGGATTCCTACGCGGAGATCGCCGACTACCGAAAGCACCTCGAGGCCTTCAGCAAGCTGATGCCCCTGAGCAACCAGTACAAGCAACAGACCGAGGACGGCGGCAGCAAGATGACCTTCGCCGACGTCGATCTCGTCTGCATCGCGGGCGACTATGCCTCCGTGCGCGGCGGCATCACCATCGCGCAGAACCTGCCGAACAGCGACAAACTGGCCGTGCAGCTGAAGGAAGGCAGCCGCCTCGTCTTCCACCGCCAGATCCGCCAGGGCGGCGACCCCGTGCAGGAAAAGAAATTCCTCGACGCGCTGATCGACCCCTCGCAGCACCAGTACTACGACAAGAACGCCGACTTCCTCTTCACCGTCGGGCACGAGCTGGCCCACTCTCTCGGCCCCCGCACGACGAAGGACGGGCGCGACAAGAGCGGATCGCTCGGCAAATACGGCTCCATGCTGGAGGAGAACAAGGCCGACGTCGCCTCCATCTTCATGACCGGCTACTTCGTGGAGATCGGCAAGTTCGACGAGGAACAGGCCAACAAGATCTACCTGTCATGGACGGCGGGCGAGCTGCCCAACAAGCGTCCTTCCGAGGACGAGGCGCACCGCTCGCGCTCGATCATGCAGCTTAACTACTTCCGCGAAAAGGGCGCGATCGAATTCGAGAAGGGCGGCAAGCTGAAGATCATCCCCGAAAAAATGGCCGAGACGGCGAAACAGATGCTGACCGAGGTCGTGCAGCTCCAGCTTGACGGCGACGCGAACAAGGCCGAGGCCTTCGTCAAGAAATACGCGCAATGGAACGACGCCCTGCAATACGCGGCGGAGGAAAAGATGAAACTGAAGCCGAAACTTTACCGCTTCGTCCAGCAGCCGGTGCGCGACAAGCTGCTCAAGCAAAAACCCTGACCGGCAAGACATGAAAAACGCCGCCCGGATGAAAATCCGCGGCGGCGTTTTTTCGTGAGGCGTGACCTAGCGGAAAATGACCGCGAACTGCAGCAACGCCATGACGCCGCCGAGAACGCCGAGGACGAAAGCCTTGCCGCGCAGCCAGTCAACGAGGTTGCTCGTCTCGTCCAGTATCGCCTTGTTGACCTTGTCGCCGTGCTTTTCGCGGAAACGGTCGAACATATAGGGCAGCGCCATCAGGACCAGAACCATGTTCGCCGCCATGCGGATGAACATGGCGGTGGGCCAGTAGATCATGATCGGGGTCAGGAAAGTGGCGATGAAGCCGTAGATCAGGCCGCCCGCCGCCAGCATACGGATGTTCTTGTTGATCCATTCCAGCGTCTTGACGATGGCCGGCGATTTCTTCGGTATGGAATTGCTGAGGTACAAAAGCGTGAACAGTCCCAGCAAGACAAGCGTGATCAATCCCATGGTATGCAACCTCCCGCGCTGCAATAAATATTAGCTTATCAAAACATATCCGTAAAAAAGTCGCAAGCTGTTGATTATTCGGGATTTGCGAGGATTTGCTGTAATATTGCCTGCGCCTGCTGGCGCGCGCGCGCATCCGGCACGTGCTCGATGTAGCGGCGCAACGCCTCGGCCGCCTGGCTGCGCTGGCCCAGCTTGGCATAAAGCACGCCCTTGTCGAACATCGAGCGGTATTCGCCGGGCGCCAGCGCCTCCATCGATTCCAGCACCACCACGGCCTGCGCGTAATCCTCATTGTCGATGAGGCGTTTTTTCAGGTTGTTCTGCAGGCGCACCAGCATGTCGCGGCGCGGCACGGCGGCGTAGAAATCGTGCGAGAGCTCGGCGCGGTCGCCGACGATGGATTTCAAAAGCTTGCGCAGCTCCGCCGCGTCCATCTCCTTCCCCTCGCGGAAGGGGTCGAGGATGACGCGCTCCCCGTCTTTTTCCATGCGGATGAGGAAATGGCCGGGAAAGTTGAGCCCGTCGATGCGCCAGCCCATTTTCTCCGCCATGACGACATAGAGGATGCCGAGCGCGATGGGCAGCCCGCGCCTGCGCTCGATGACGCGGATGATGTTGGCGTTCTGCAGGTCGTCGTAGCTTTCGGCGTCGCCCTTGTAGCCCTGCACCTCGTGCAGCACCTTGCGCAGCGCGGCCACGCGGGTGGCGAGGTTGTCGGGCGCCTTGTTGCGCAAGCGGGTCTGGAATTCCTCGCGCAACTGGCCGGCGACTTTTTTCAGGTGGTGGCGGTAGCGGTCGGGGTTGAGCCCCGGCATGAACAAGAGCGCCAGCGCCAGCGCGGTCTCGCCCATGTCGATCTCTGCGTCCGGCAGGGAACCGGCGTAGCGGATGTACTGGAAGGCCTCGTCCGGAGTTTCGAAACGGTGCAGGTCGTCGGCGAGGTCGCGCCTCATGTCGTCCGGCGTATCGTCCAAAAGAAAAGCCGCCTTTCTCTTCAGGGCAGGTTGCTTTGCTGCACCGCGCCGCTTTCATAAGAGCTTTGCGGCGGCGGCGCCTGCGTCACCGGCGGTATCGGCGCGCCGGAAACGGTTGTGCTCGCGGCTGCGTCGGGCGCGCCGGTCGGCGTCTGCATGCCGGGCGGGGTCTCCCCGCGCAGGCGCACGTAGCTCACCACGTTCTTCACGTATTTTGTGTTGCGCGCGTAATCCAGCACGCGGTCCAGCTCCTTCTGGTCCTGCGCCACGCCCATCAGATAGACGGTGCCGCCCACGGTGTCGATGGTGTAGTTGATGGACTGGACGTATTTGTCGAACATCAGGTGGGTCTTGATGTCGCCGGTGATCCATGTGTCGGTCATGTAGCCGGTGATGCCGGGGCCGTCGTCCACGCGCACCTCGTTGATGACCTGCCGCACGCCGTCGGCCTGCCAGGCGAGGCGGATGGCATCGACGCGCATGTCGGGATAGGGCACGGAGCCGGTGATGAGCACGCGGCCTTCCGTCACCGTCATGCTGAGGCGGCGGTACATGTCCACGCTCTTCTTCAGCCAGAGGTCGGAGATCTGCAGGCGGATGGCGGCGTCGGTCGTCGCCTGCTTCAGCCCGCCTTCCTGCGCGGCCGCGACGCCGACGGTCGCCCCCGCGCCCGCCGCGACCCCGACCGGCGTGCAGCCCGAAACCGCGAACAGCAAAAGCGCGGCCGTCATCGTTCCCGTCACCGCCGAAAGGCGAAAAGCGTTTTTCATGTGAACCCCGTCCAAAACCGTTAAGACTGTATAACTGAACCCTAGAATGCGTTTTCGATATGCCGCGGCAGGCGGCGGGGCGCCATCAGCAGCGCGTCAAATCTCGCATCGAAGTCAGTGTACTCTGGATGCGCGGCAAGGTAAAGCGCGGCCGCCTGGCGCACCCTGTGCTGGTTTTGCGGGTGAATGGCCTCCGCCGCCGCGTCCAGCGCGGCGCGCAGCTTGACCTCGACGAAAACGATGAGCCGCCCGCGCCGCGCGACGATATCGACCTCGCCCTGCGGCGTCTTGTAGCGCATCTGCAAAATGGAATAGCCCTTGAGCTTCAAATAGACCGCCGCCTGCTTTTCGGCGGCAAGGCCTTTCGCGTGTCCGCTCTGCGCGTTCCCGGCCATCATCCGCCGTCCCTGTTCTTCAAGAGCAGCGCGCGCTGATAGACGTCGCCCTTGCGCAGCCCCGTGCGCGTGGCGACGAAGGCGGAGGCGTCCTTCACCCGCATGCCGTCTTCCTCCATCGCTTTTTTCAGCAGCGCATCGACCTCTTCCCCGCTCCAGTCCCGCGCGGTCGCGGCTTCGGGCCCGCCGGTGACGATGACGATCTCGCCCTTGGGCGGGCCTTCCTTTGCGTAATGCGCGGCGAGCTCCGACAGGCTGCCGCGCCGCACTTCCTCGAATTTCTTCGTCAGCTCGCGCGCGACGGCGCAGGGCCGGTCGCCCAGGATATCCGCCATATCCGCAAGGCTGTCCGCAAGGCGCGGCGCGGTTTCATAGAAAACCAGCGTCGCGGGCACCGCGCGCAGCTCGCCCAGCGACGCGCGGCGTGCCGCGCTTTTGGGGGGCAGGAAGCCCGCGAACATGAAACGGTCCGACGGCAGGCCCGAGAGCACCAGCGCGGTGAGCGAGGCCGAGGCCCCCGGCACGCAGGTGACATGGAGCCCGTTTTCGATGCAATCCTCCACCAGCTTGTAGCCGGGGTCGGAAACCAGCGGCATCCCCGCGTCGGAAATGAGCGCGACGCGCTTGCCGTCCTTTATCATGCCGGTGATTTTCGGGCGCATCTGCTGGGCGTTATGGTCGTGATAGGGGATTTTATCGGCGGATATGTCATAAACCGCGGCAAGCTTACCCGCCTCGCGCGTATCCTCGCAGGCGATGACATCGACTTTCCCTAATGTTTCGAGCGCGCGCAGGGTGATGTCGCCGAGGTTGCCAATCGGCGTCGCAATAATATATAGACCGGGGGGTAGTTGAGAATCTGTTTTTTGTGACATTATCAGGCAGAGCCCATTTCCCAGACGGAGTTGATTTCGTGACAAGATTATACGCAAAAACCGCCGCTTTCCTTAAATTTTTCTGCGTCGCCGTCCTCGCGGCCTCGCTTTCGGGATGCGCCGGCGGCGGCTACGGCCCGACGACGGGCTGGTGGTCGATGCCCGCGAACAACGCCGTGGTGACGAAAGACCCGCACAGCCTGCCCGACATCGCCTGGCAAACGCCCGGCCAGCGGCGCGAGCTGACCTTGCAGAACAACGCCTACCAAAGCCAGATCGCGCAGCAACAGGCGCAGGTGCAACAACAGCAGCAGGCCCGGCCGCAACAGCCCCAGCCCTACCCGCGCAACCCCGACCGCCCCGGCCTGCAGATGATGACGGCCCCGCAGGCGCCGGTGCAGCAAACGCCGCAAAAAGTCACGGTCGCCCTTCTGGTGCCCCTGACGGGCAAGAGCGCGAACCTCGGGCAGGCGATGCTGAAATCGTCGCAGATGGCGCTCTTCGACGTCGGCAGCGCGAATTTCGAATTGCTGCCCGAAGACACGCAGAGCACGCCGGACGGCGCGGCCGCCGCCGCAAGGGACGCGATCGCGCATGGCGCCGACCTCATCCTCGGCCCGATCTTCGCGGACGACGTGAAGGCGGTCAAGCCGCTGGCGATGGGCGCGAACATTCCCGTCATCGCCTATACCACGGACTGGACGCTGGCGGGCGACGGCACCTATGTCATGGGCTTCCTGCCCTTCGCGCAGGTCGCGCGGGTGGCGCAGTTCGCGCGGAGCCGCGGCTATGACCGCCTCGCCGTCTTCGCCCCCAAGACGGAATATTGCGACGTCGCCATCAGCACGCTGCAGCGCGCGGGCGTCAACCTCGTGCGCACGGAGCGCTATTCGCCCGAGATGACCGACCTCACGCAGGAAACGGGGAACTTCGTCGATTCCTCCGTCGTCGGCGGCACGGACGACGAACCGCAGTTCAACTTCAACGCGCTTTTGCTGCCGCTGGGCGGGGAGAGCCTGCGCACGCTGGTCTCGCTGATGGACCTGCACCACCTCAACGGCCAGACGGTGCGCTACCTCGGCACCGGGCTGTGGGACGATGCCGCGCTGACCAAGAACCCCAACCTCTTCGGCAGCTGGTTCGCCGCGCCCGACCCCAAGCTGCGCCGCGATTTCGAACGCCGCTACCAAAACAACTACGGCGAGCCGCCCCCGCGCCTTTCCACCCTCGCCTATGACTCGACCGCGCTGGCCGCGGTGCTGAGCCGGTCGAGCGACGGCGCCTCCCCCTACAGCCGGGAGAACCTGACCAACCCGCGCGGCTTCGCCGGCATCGACGGGCTGTTCCGCTTCCGCGACGACGGGCTGGCGGAACGCGGCCTTGCCGTGCTGGAGATCGAATCGGACAAGATGCTGGTGGTCGATCCCGCGCCCACGGCCTTCGTGCCCTCGGGCAGCTAGGCGCATCATGACCGCCCTGCAAGACATCCGCTCGCGCATGAGCGCGGCCTGCAAGGACGCGGGCCGCAAGACGGAGAGCGTCAGCCTCGTCGCCGTCAGCAAGACCCAGCCGCCTGAAAAGGTCGAAGCCCTGCTGAAGCAAGGCCACCACCTGTTCGGCGAGAACCGGCTGCAGGAAGCGCAGGCCCGCTGGCTGCCGCTGGAGGATGCATACCCGGACGTGAAGCTGCACTTCATCGGCCACCTGCAAAGCAACAAGGCGGCCGAGGCCGTCGCGCTTTTCGACGTCATCGAGACCGTGGACAGCGCAAAACTGGCCGACGCGCTGGCCGCAGCGATGGAAAAGCAGGACCGTCATATTCCCTGTTTCATCCAGGTCAATACCGGGGAGGAGCCGCAAAAGGGCGGCGTCGCCCCCCAAGAGCTGCCCGCGCTTTTTGCGCACTGCAAGAAAGCGGGGCTCGATATAAAGGGACTGATGTGCATTCCGCCCGCGGACGACCTGCCGGCCCCCCATTTCGCCCTCTTGCACAAGCTGGCCGGCGAGCTGGGGCTGGAAGGCCTCAGCATAGGCATGAGCGGCGATTTTGAGACCGCGATTCGATACGGATCGACCCATATTCGGGTCGGAACGGCCCTTTTCGGTATTAGGGAAAATAATTTAACCAAATAAAATCAAATACTTGTCGAAAATCTTGTTTTACGTCAAATCGAAACTTGCCTTTTTCGATTTCCGTTGACATAATGCACGCACTTGGCCATAAATAGCACGTACATAAACGAGAGAGTCACCAGATTGATTTGCGGCGCCGATGAAGCCCGCGATGAGACAAAAAAAGACCGGAAGCGCGGATGACCCGTTCGCGCGACGGCATATAAAAGAACGAATACCACCCCCAAACTAGGAGAGCACATACAATGGGCAAAATTATCGGGATTGACCTTGGCACGACCAAATCCGCGGTCGCCATCTACGAAAACGACCAGCCGAAGATTTACGAGAACTCCCTCGGCAAGCGCACGACGCCGTCTTACGTCGCCTTGAAGAAAACCAAGGACAAGAAGACCGGCGAAGTCAGCGAAGAATGGATCGTGGGCGAGAACGCCAAGCGCCAGACCGCGCTGAACCCGCTCAACACGCTCTACGGCGTGAAGCGCCTCATCGGCCGCCGCTTCGACGACCCCGAAGTGCAGAAAATGGAATCCCTCGCTTCCTACAAGATCGTCCCCGGCCCGAACGGCGACGCCTGGGTGGAAGTTGACGGCAAGGCCATGGCGCCCGTCGAAATCAGCGCGAAAGTCCTGCGCGAGCTGAAGGAATCCGTCGAGAAGCAGCTGGGCGAAGAAGTGACCGAAGCGGTCATCACCGTTCCCGCCTACTTCAACGACGCGCAGCGCAAGGCGACCCGCGACGCGGGCAAGATCGCCGGCCTCGACGTCAAGCGCATCATCAACGAGCCGACCGCGGCAGCCCTTGCTTATGGCATGGACAAGAAAAAAGGCGGCAAGATCGCCGTTTACGACCTTGGCGGCGGCACCTTCGACGTTTCCATCCTTGAAGTGAGCATCGACGAGGAAGGCAGCCTCATCCGCGTCCTCGCCACCAACGGCGACACCTTCCTGGGCGGCGAGAATTTCGACGAGCGCATCATGGCGCATCTCGTCAGCGAGCTGAACAGCGAACACGGCACCAACATCGACGTGACGGACAAGGCCTCCAAGGCCCAGTTCGCGCAGCAGATCCAGCGCATCCGCGACGCATCGGAAAAAGCGAAGATCGACCTGTCGCGCGAGGAAGTCACGACCATCAGCCTTCCCTTCCTGATGCCCGACGAAAACGGCGAGATGATCAACTTCGAAACCACGCTGTCGCGCAAGCAGCTGGAAACGATGCTGAAAGACCTCATCGACGCCACCCTGCCCCCGTTCCAGAAATCGCTGGACGACGCGGGCCTGAAGGTATCGGACCTCGACGACGTCATTCTCGTCGGCGCGCAGACCCGCATGCCGAAAGTCGTGGATGTCGTGCGCCAGTTCGCCGGCAAGGAGCCCCGCCGCGACGTGACCCCCGATGAAATCGTCGCCATGGGCGCCGCCGTTCAGGGCGCGATCCTGCAGGGCCACGTCGAAGACGTGCTGCTGCTGGACGTCATCCCCCTGTCGATCGGCATCCGCACCGCCGGCGACGTCATGGACGTGGCGATCCCGCGCAACTCGACCATTCCGACCGAGTTCAAGGACGTCTATACGACGGCGGTGGACAACCAGCGCAACGTCGAGATCAAGATCTACCAGGGCGAACGCGCCAAGGCCTCGGAGAACAAGCTGCTCGGCAAATTCGTGCTGGACGGCATCCCCCCGGCCAAGAAGCAGGAGCCCCAGATCGAGCTCGCGCTGAACATCGACGCCGACGGCGTGCTGATCGTTTCGGCGAAAGACCTGAAAACCGGTCGCGAGCAGAAGATCAAGGTCGAAGCCAACGGCGGCCTGTCCGACGACGACGTCGCGCAAATGCTGAAGGACGCGGAAGCGAACGCGGAAAAAGACCGCCTGTTCAAGCTTTCGGCCACGGCGGACGCCAACGCCGACTACGAACTGAAGGAAGCCGCCAAGGACACGGAAGAAGAATACTTCACTTCCGCCCCTGCCGAGCTGAAGAAGAAGTTCGAGGAAGCCGTGAAAGGCCTGTCCGACGCCCGCCTCAAGAAAGACGTGGACGCCATGCTGGCCAAGACCGAAGAGCTGAAAAACGTCCGTATGGCGATCGGCGAGGCTTTCAACGCCCAGTCGGCCCCCGCGACGGAAACGGAAGCGACCCCGGCAGCAACCCCGGAAGCGAAACCGGAAACCAAGGCCGAAGCCCCCAAGGGCGAAAAGCCGGAAGTCAAGCCGGAAACCGCGGTAAAGCCCGAACAGGCCGCACCGAAAAAGCCGCAGACCCCCAAAACGGGCGGTCCTGCCGCATAACAAACAGCGGTCCTGCCGCTTAAAATAACAGACCATCTGTGAAAGAACCCCCGCCCCTCCCGGCGGGGGTTTTTTCTTACGTCTATCGCGGCGCGGGCGGGCCTCGCAGCTGACATAATACTGAAAAGCGTGATTTTTTATTAAAACCTTTCTTTTTCAGTGTTTTGTTGGATTTTCCTCATGTTGTCGCCTATACTGGTGACGGGAGAGCGTTTTTCTATCCCGGGGTTTTGTTTTCGATGAAGAATTTTTGCCGGTCCATCATTGCCGCCTGCGCGCTGGCCCTGTCGCTGACGGGCGCCGCCCGCGCCGCCGCGCCCAATGTCCCGGGCTCGGCCGAGGCCTCGCGCGTGCAGGGGCAGATCGCGCCGATGCAGGTGCCGGGCGCGCCGGAGGTTTCCGCCCCCGCCCCCGGCATGGGCAAGGTGAACGCCCCCGAAGGGGCCGGCAAAATCACCTTCGTGCTGAAGGCCGTGACGCTGGACGGGGTGACGGTCTATGCGCCCGCGCAGCTCAAGCCTTTTTACGGGGCCATGATCGGCAAAAAAATCAGCCTCGCCAACATCTACGCGCTGGCGCAGAAGCTGACCGTGAAATACCGCAACGACGGCTACATCCTCTCGCAGGTCATCATCCCGCCCCAGACCATCGAGGACGGCGCGGTGAGGCTGCAGGCGGTGGAAGGCTTCGTCGATAAGGTGACGGTGCAGGGCGGCGACGGGAAGGACCGCGCCATGCTGCAACGTCTCGCGCAGAAGATCGCCGCGCAAAAGCCGCTGAACGCGAAGACGCTGGAACGCTATATCCTGCTGATGAACGACATGGCCGGGGTTTCGGCCCGCGCGGTGCTCTCGCCCTCCGCCCATACCGCGGGCGCGTCGGACGTCACCGTCGTCGTGAAGCAAAAGCCCTATGACGTCTTTTTGCAGGCCGACAACCGCGGCTCGCGCTATCTCGGCCCCTTGCAGGCGAACGCGGGCACGCGGCTCAACGACGCCTTCGGCCTCGGCGAGGGCATCAACCTGCAGCTGGTCAGCGCGCCGGACGGCCAGCCGCACCGCGAGCTGGACTACGCCGGCCTGTCGTGGAGCCAGCCGCTGGACGGCGAGGGCACCGTGCTGACCTTGGGCGGCAACGTCACGACGACGCGGCCCGGATACACCCTCGCCTCCTTCGACGTGCACGGGCTGGCCCATGCCTATAACCTCGCCATCTCCCACCCCTTCATCCGCTCGCGCGCGGAGAACCTTTACTGCACGGTCAAGTTCGACTACCTCGATTCCACGCGCAACGACAACCTCGGCCTCGGCGCGACGGAGGACAGGCTGCGCGTGCTGCGCCTCGGCGCCACATGGCAGGTGGCGGACCGCCTCATGGGCGTCAATACCGTCAGCGCGGAGCTGAGCCGGGGACTGCCCGTCCTCAACGCCAGCCGCAAGGGGGATGCCGGCCTGACCCGCGCGCTGGGCGACCCGAAGTTCTTCAAGGGCACCATGCAGCTCTCGCGCGTGCAAGGCGTCTATGACGGGGTCGATCTCTACGCCGCGCTCTCCGGCCAGTGGTCGGCGAACACGCTGCTGGCTTCCGAGGAATTCGGCGTCGGCGGCGCGAATTTCGGCAGCGCCTACGACAGTTCCGAGATCACCGGGGAAAACGGCCTCGCCGCGCGCCTCGAACTGCGCGCCAACAACCCCTTCCCCTCCGCCGCGGACCTCGTGCAGCTTTACGGCTTTTACGACATCGGCAAGGTCTGGGACTGGGACAACGCCGTCGTGAAGGACCGGCGGCAGTCGCTGGCCGACATGGGCTTCGGCACAAGGGTGAATTTCAACGCCACGCTCTCGGGCTCGCTGGAGCTGGCCGTGCCGCTCACGCGCCGGGTGCAGACCAGCAATGACAAGCGCCCGCGGCTGTTCGGCGCGCTGACGGCGAAATTCTAGGAGGTATCCCATATGTCAGACTCATCTTCCGAGGCCAAGAGGAAATCGCATGAATCGGTGCTGAACCGCGTGTTCCACAGCCCGGTCTTCGTCGCCGCGACCGGCGTGGGGGTCATCCTGCTCGCCTTCAGCTTCGATGCGATCAAGGACCGCGTCTCGCCCATGGCGCTGGCGGTGGGCGGCGGCATCTTCCTTTTCCTCGCCGTCATGAACATGGTCGTCAACGCCATGATCAACAAGCTGCACAACCAGGAATATTTCGACCAACGGCTGGAGGTCTTGAACAACATCATCCTCTCCAACAACCTCAACTGGCTGGTGAACCAGAAATACGTGCAGATGCTGGAGATGGGCGCGGAGGAGGTCTGGGCCTTCGCGCCGGAGCTGACCTATTCCATCGAGCCGGGCACGGAGATCTTCGAGGCCGTCCAGACCTCGCTCGCGCGCGGCTGCCGCTACAAGGTCTTCATGCCCAACAACCCCGAAACCCACCGGATACTGGCCGATTACCGCCGGCTGCACAAATTCGCGCCCGGACAGGTGGAATTCATCCTCGTCCCGCACGAGGAATACGTGTTCCACACCATCATCACCATCTACAACCCGCAATCCGACCACCCGCGCGCCATCGAATGGCTGCCGGTCGAGGCGCTCATCGCCTGGCTGGAAATGGACCAGAAGCACGCGCGCCGCATGGTCGGCATCGGCGAGGTGCTCATCAAGCGCTACATCCGCAACGCCTCGGCGGAGGACGGCTTCGTCAAGGAAGTGCCCCGCGCGGCAGGCAAGGCGGAAGTGCAGGTGGAATAGGAGTTTTATCTCATGCGTCATTTTCCCTTGCTTTGCTACCTCGCCCTCTATGCGCTGGCCGGCGCGCAGCTGGAGCATTACTGGCCCCAGCTTCCGCGCCGCGTCGCCACCCATTTCGGCGGCGGCGGCATTCCCAACGGCTGGATGACGAAAGAGGCCTTCCGTAATTTCTACCTCGGCTTCCTGCTGTTCCTGCCGGGCGTCATGGCGGGCAGCGGGCTTTTGTTCCGCATCATGCCGCCGCGGCTCATCAACCTGCCCCACAAGGGTTACTGGCTCGCGCCCGAACGCCGCGCGCAGACGGTCGGGAAACTGCAGCGGGACATGAACGGCTTTTCGGTTATCGTCGCCGCTTTCATCGTCGCCCTGCACCAGCTCGTCATCATGGCCAATCTTGCCTATCCGGTCAGGATGGACAACACGCTCATCTGGGCGCTGCTGGGGGTCATGATGGCCTTCATCCTCGGTTTCGTCATCCGCCAGTACCGCAGCTTCCGCCTGCCCGAAGGCGCGAAAGACCCGGCAAAAGGGGGCTGACGCCGCCCTTCCCGCCCGCCGCCGCCGCCGAAAGCAGGCGTCTGGCCAGCCGCCTTGCAAAAATGCTATAGTTTCATTCGATATTTTCGAAATTTTCGAACGGCTGACGGGGAAGACGTGGCAAAGACAGAACAATACGACAACCTCTCCGACTACGCGGCCCTCGCGCAAAAACAGGCCGAAGCCGCGCTCGACTGGGCGCGCCACCTGACCTTCAGCGGGCAGATGGCCGGCGAGAGCCTCGCCATCGCCGTCATCGCCGCCCTCGCCTGGTATTTTTCCGAACCCAGCGCCGTCTGGCTGGAAACGCGGCTGAAGCCGCGCGGCAACGGCTGGGCGCCCGTGCGCCTGCATGCTTCCTACCGCGAGCTGTTTTTCCTGATCTACAGCTCCGCCGCGCTATGGTGCGTGGTCATGGTGGCGGCGGGGCTTTCCACGCCGCTCGCCATCATCCACACAACGGCCAGCCTCGTCGCCGCATGGGGCGTCATCCGGCTGACCTCGGGCACCATCCGCAACATCTTCTGGTCGCGGCTCATCGCGTTCTTCCTCTGGGGCATGGTGGCGCTGAGCATCATGGGCTGGCTGGACCGCGTCGTGGGCATCCTGCACAAGGCGACTTTCTCCATCGGCGATTTCAAGCTTTCCCTGCTGGTCATGGTGAAAAGCGTCATCGCCTTCGGCGTGCTGCTCTGGGCGGTGCGGATCATCTCGGGCTTTCTCGACCACGCTTTTTCGAAGACGGACGGGCTGACCCCTTCGCAGCGCGTGTTGTTCCAGAAGGTCTCGAACATCACCCTCTACGCGGTGGCGGTCGTCATCGGCTTCAATATCGCGGGCGTGAACCTGACGGCGCTCACGGTCTTCTCCGGCGCTCTCGGCTTCGGCATCGGTTTCGGCCTGCAAAAAGTCTTTTCCAACCTCATCAGCGGGATGATCCTGCTGCTCGACAAATCGGTGAAGCCGGGCGACGTGATATCGGTCGGCCAGACCTTCGGCTGGGTCAATTCGCTGGGGGCGCGCTACGTCTCGGTCCTCACCCGCGAGGGCAAGGAGCACCTGATTCCGAACGAGACCCTCATCACGCAGGAGGTCGAGAACTGGTCCTACAGCGACAACAAGGTGCGCGTGGCCGTGCCCGTCGGGGTTTCCTACGGCGCGGATATTCACAAGGTGAAGGAGCTTTTGCTGCAGGCGGTAGCCGAGCACCCGCGGGTTTTGAAGTACCCCGCGCCCGTCTGCCTCATCAGCGGATTCGGCGACAACTCGGTCGATCATTCGCTGCTGGTCTGGATCACCGACCCCACCAACGGCATCCAGAACCTGAAGAGCGACATCTACTACCGCGTCTGGGACCTGTTCAGGGAAAACGGCGTGGAAATCCCCTTCCCGCAGCGCGACGTGCACATCAAGGCGGAACAATGGCTGCAAGACGCCCTGCGCGCCGCGAAACAGGCCTGACAAAGAGAGGCAGACATGACGAACATCGGCTTCATCGGCCTTGGCAACATGGGCGGCCCCATGGCGCAAAACCTCGTGAAGGCGGGCTTTGCCGTCACGGCGCATGACATCGTGCCGCAAGCCGTGCAAAAGCTGGCCGAAGCGGGTGCGACGCCCGCCGCGACGACCGCGGAGACGGTGAAGAACGCCGACATCGTCATCACCATGCTGCCCGCGGGCGAACATGTGGAGACGGCCTATCTTGGCGCGGGCGGCATCCTCGAAAACGCGAAACCGGGCGCGCTGCTCATCGACTGCAGCACCATCAACGCGCAAACCGCGCGGCAAGTGGCGGCGGCGGCGAAAGGCAAGGGTTTCGACATGCTGGACGCGCCGGTTTCCGGCGGCACGGCAGGCGCGGCGGCAGGCACGCTGACTTTCATCATCGGCGGTGACGACGCGGCGCTCGAACGCGCGCGCCCCGTGCTGGAGAAAATGGGCAAGAATATCATGCACGCGGGGAAAAACGGCGCGGGGCAGGTCGCGAAAATCTGCAACAACATGCTGCTGGGCGTGATGATGATCGGCACCGCGGAAGCCCTCAATATGGGCGCGAAGAACGGGCTGGACCCCAAAACCCTGTCCGGCATCATGGCCAAAAGCTCGGGCCGCAACTGGGCGCTGGAGGTTTACAACCCGATGCCGGGCGTGATGGAGAATGTGCCCGCGGCGCGCGGCTACGAAGGCGGCTTCGGCACCGACCTGATGCTGAAGGACCTCACCCTCGCGCAGGCGGCGGCGGAAGCGGGCGGGGCGGAAACCCCGCTGGGAAAGGCGGCGCGCGAGATTTATGCGCGGCACAGCGCGGACGGGCACGGCAAGCTCGATTTCTCCAGCATCCAGAAACATTTTTCGGGGGACGCATGAAAACCTGCCGCGCCTTCCTGTGCTCCATCGCCGCCGCGCTTTTCCTTGCCGTCTTCCTTCTTCCGCCCCCCGCGCGCGCGGCGGACGACGACAAGCCACTGCCGAGCTTCCCCCTGAAATGGGAATATAAAGTGAAGCGCGGCATGCCGCTGTCCCTCGTGAAGGATACGCAGGGCCGGCCTTATCTCTACATCGCCGACAAGGACGGCGGGCTCGTCGTCCTGAACGTCTCGACCGACAGCCCCGAAACCGACGCTGTGATCGGGAAGGACAAGCTGGACGGGATGGACGCGATGTACGTCGCGCAGCAGGGCGATTACCTTTACGTCGCCCTGGGCGATTTTTTCGATATCAAGGGCGCGAAGGCCGGGCTGGCGGTCATCGACGTCAGCGAGCCTGAAAAACCCGCCGTCGCATCCGTCTGGGCCTCCAGTCAAACGTTGCGCGGCGCTTCGGCCGTGCTGGTGGACGGGGATACGGCCTATGTCTCGGTCATGCAGCTCGGCGTGCTCGTCTTCGACGTTTCGGACAAGAAGAACCCGAAGCTGCTGTCATCCTTCAAGCCCTATGTCGATTTCCCGCACAAGAACCCCGGCGTGCTTTCCACGCCCAAGGCGCGGGGCATGGCGCTGCATGATCATATGCTGCTGCTGGCGGACGATTCCGGCGGGCTGCGGCTCATCGACGTTTCGGACCCGCTGCACCTGAAGGAAAAAGCCGCCTATATCAACGCCGACCTGATGCGCAAGCAGCAGGCCTATAACGCCGTCGCGCTCGACTGGCCGCTGGCCTATGTGACGACGGATTACTGCGGGCTGGAGGTCGTGGACCTTTCCGACCTGCGCGATATCCGCCAGAAGGGCACGTGGAACCCGTGGCATTGCGATTCGCTGCTGAACTACTGGTTCAACAGCCCCGGGCATACCAACCAGATCGCGCTCGATGCCGCGCACCACCGGCTCTACATGTCCGCCGGGGACAGCGAGCTGCGCGTGCTGAGCATCGCCAACCCCGCCGCGCCGGAACTCGTCGCCGGCTACGGCAAGCCCAAGAACGGGCTGGGCACATGGGGCATGACGCTGACGGACGACGCGATATACCTTGGCTACATCAAGGCGAAGGCGCCCTTCGGCGGCACGTGGTCGGGCGTGAAAGCGCTGAAACGCTAGTCCTTCCCGCGCAAAAAGCGCGGCAGGCGCAGCCCGTGGACGAAGACCTTTTTCACCAGCAGGTAATTCACCACAAGCCCCAGCCCCACACCGAAGCAAAGCGCCCCCATGCGCGAGAAGAAGGCGGGCTCGGGCAGCCAGAACCAGTCCGGCACCAGCGCGGTGAACCAGCGCATCGACAAAACCCACAGCATGACGCAGAACGAGCCGTAGTTGACCGCGGCGGCGAAAAGCTGGGAAGCGACGAAGGCGGAAAAGCGGCCCGGCGTTTCGGGCATCGCCACGCCCATGCGTTCCTCGGCGAAGGTGAAGCGGCGGTGCAAAAAGTAGCAAACGAAAATCGCCGAGGTCATGGAAAAAGCGCGCGCGACATAGACGTTGACCGAGAGCGCGACCAGACCTTCCAGCCCGCCCGCGTCGATGATGAAGCCGAAGCCGCCGACGAGCAGGTAACGCGCGAAGGGATATTTTTCGATGATGTCGCGGAGCCGCGGCGGCGTCATCAGCCGGGACCGGAAATGCCCAGATAGGCAAGGTGGCGCGATTCACGATAGGCGCGCGCGACGCTGTTCAAGACCATGCCCGCCACGAAAAGCAGCACGGCGATAAGCCCGAGCGAGCTGCTGAGCACCGCCGTCGGCAGCCGCGCGACCAGCCCCGTCTGCCGCCATTCCGCGATGACCGGCAGGCCGAGGATGAGCGACAGCGCGGCGGTATAGAGCGAGAGCAGCCCGAAGAACATCATGGGCCGCAGGCTTTTATAGAGCAGCATGATGGTGAGCAAAATGCGCCAGCCGTCGCGGTAGGTCTGCAGCTTGCTGAAGGAGCCTTCCGGCCGCACGCCATAGGCGGAGGGAATCTCGACGAAGGGGATGCGCTGCTCGAGCGTATAAACGCTAAGCTCGGTCTCCGTCTCGAAGCCCTCGCTTTGCGCGGGAAAAGACTTGGCGAAGCGGCGCGAAAAGGCGCGGTAGCCGGAGAAAATATCCTGCATCCCCCCGCCGAAGAACCCGGCCACGATCATGTTGAACAGCTTGTTGCCCAGCTGATGACCGGCGGGAAAGGCCTCGGCCGCGCCCTTGCGCACGCCGATGGCCATGTCCGCCTCGCCCTTCGCCACGGCCTCGATGAGCAGCGGCGCGGTCGCGGGGTCGTAGGTCGCGTCCGCGTCCAGCATCAGGTAGATGTCGGCATCGACGTCGGCGAACATGCGGCGCACCACGTTTCCCTTGCCCTGCAGGTTCACGCGCCGCACCTCGGCCCCCGCCTCGCGCGCGAGCTCGCCGGAGCCGTCCTTCGAATTGTTGTCGAAAACGATGACGCGCGCGCCGGGCAGCGTCTCCTTCATCTGCTTCACGACGGTGGCGATGGTCAGCTTTTCGTTGTAGCACGGCAGGATGACGGCGACGCTCATGCCCTCGGCCGCCGACGGTTGCGCTTTGTTTGCCGCTGTTTTTGCCATGATATCCCCCGTAAAAACATACCCCGTCAAACTCTAGCGCATTACGGATTGACCGGCAATCTGCCAGCACATAGAATCTCCTCAGGCACAGGGAGAGGCGCGCAAATGGCAATAAAAAAGGGCATTATCGTCGCGGGCGGACTGGCGACGCGGCTGCACCCGGCCTCGCTCGCCTTCGGCAAGCCCTTCCTGCCAATTTATGACAAGCCTATGATTTACTATTCGCTCAGCATCCTTTTGATGGCGGGCATCGACCAAATCCTCATCGTCACCAGCCCGCGCGACCACGCGCTGTTCAAGTCGCTGCTGGGCGACGGGTCGCAATGGGGCGCGTCCATTTCCTTCGTCGAGCAGCCGGTGGCCGACGGCATCGCGGGCGCGTTTTTGCTGGGCGAAGACTTCATCGCGGGGGACGGCGTCTGCCTCATCCTCGGCGACAACTTCTTTTACGGCGAAGGGCTGGCGGGCCTTGTGCGCGACGCGGCCGAAAACAACGCGGGCGCCACGGTATTCTGCGCCCCTGTCGAAAACCCCGCCGCCTACGGCGTGGCGGCGATGGAAGACGACGGCACGGTGACCACGCTGGTCGAAAAGCCCAAGACGTTCATTTCCAACTGGGCGGTGACGGGGCTTTATTTTTACGACTCCCGCGCCACCGGCTTCGCGAAAACGCTGCAACCTTCCGCCCGCGGGGAGCTGGAGGTGACTGACCTCAACAAATGCTACCTCGACGCCGGCGCGCTGAAGGCCGTGCTGCTGGAAAAGGATTTTTGCTGGTTCGACACCGGCACCAACGAGACGATGTTCGAGGCCGCCGTGAAAGTGCGCGACACCCTCGCCGCCGAAGGCGTCAACATCGGCTGCCCCGACGAAGCTGCCTTCAAGGCCGGCCTCATCGACCGCGCGCAGGTGCTGAAAAACGCGGAGGCCATCAAGAACCCGGCCTATGCGGATTACCTGCGGAAAGTGGCAGGGGAATAAAGCCGCCCTCTTTTTTTCGTCATCCCCGCGAAAGCGGGGATCCATGTTGCTGCCTGATTAGCGGCGCGGTTTTTGGATTCCCGCTTTCGCGGGAATGACGACAGGCATCAAAGATTGCTGCGAATACTCTCGACCGTGCCGGGGGACATGTCCTTCATCTGCTCGGCCAGCGCCTTGAGCCTTTTGAACGAGGTCGGCAGGCAATTGTCCGGCACGTCGCGCGCCTGCTCGACGATGAGCGCGGCGAGCTCGCCGAACATCAGCACCGGCAGGTGGGTGCGGCGCATCATCTCGTCATGCACAGCGCCGGTGATGGGCGCGCCCTTGTATTCGGTCACGATCTCGCTGCCGATGGCGCGGAACAGCTCGAACACTTTCGCGCTTTCATCGCAATGCTGCGTGACGATGCAGGTGCGGTTGGTCAGCGGGCTCTGCGCGCCGAACATGGGGTGGATGCCCGTCACCCGCTCGCTCCATTTCAGGCAAATTTCGTTGGGTTTCGCCTGCACGGAGCAGACGTTGACGAGGTGCTTGCCCTTGTGCTGTTGCGCGACCTCTTCATAAGCCGAGATGGGCACGGCCATGATGACGATATCCGCGTCCTCCGAAATCTGCGCGTGTTTCTCCAGCTCGCTCGCCAGAAACGCCCCGAACACCCCCTGCCCGACGATATTGATTTTCATTTTTGTTCTGCCTTTTCGTTATACGGCGGGCCCGCGCCCGCACGCCCGTTTTACCGCCCCGCCAGAAACCTGTCCAGTTCATTGGCGAAGAGCTGTTTTTCGCGCCCGCCGTAGCCGCCGGGTCCGCCGGTTTCGAGGCCGCTGCCGCGCATGCTGTCCATGAAGTCGCGCATGGAGAGGATTTGCTTGATGTTGTTTTCGTCGTACATCCGCCCGCGCGGGTCGAGCGCGCGCACGCCTTTTTCGACCACGCGGGCGGCCAGCGGGATATCCGCCGTGATGACGAGGTCGCCGGGGGCGCAGCGGCGGGCGATTTCGTCGTCGGCCCCGCCCGGCCCCGCCTCCACCATCAAAAAGCGCAGGAAGGGCGATTCGGGCAGGCGCAGGAAGCTGTTGCTGACCAGCGTGACCGTGACCTGCGCCCGCTCCGCCGCGCGGAACAGGATTTCCTTCACCGGCTTGGGGCAGGCGTCCGCATCGACCCATATTTCCATTTGCCGTAACGCCTTTCGTGGTTTATAAGGGAGCCTGACATGGTTGTTTTATAACGCATTTTTGAAAGCGGCGCGCGCCTTTTATGAACGAGACGGCCTCAAAATATAACGGTTTTGATATTGGCAAGGTACGGGTGGACAACTCCGTGTTCCTCGCCCCGATGACCAGCGTGACGGACCTGCCCTTTCGCCGCATCGCCAAGCGCTATGGCGCGGGGCTGGTCTTTTCCGAGATGCTGGCCAGCCGCCTGTCGATCGAGGAATACAACCGCACCAAAAAAATGCCGGGCCATTACTCCCCCACCGATTATGCCGAGGAATTTCCCATGGCCGTGCAGCTCGCCGGCTGCGAGGCGGAGACGATGGCCGAGGCCGCGCGCATCAACGCCGGGCGCGGCGCCGCCATCATCGACATCAACTTCGGCTGCCCGGTGAAGAAGATCGTCAACAAATACGGCGGCTCGGCCATGATGAAGGACGAAAAGCTGGCGACCGAGATCATGGAAGCCACGGTGAAAGCCGTGGACGTGCCGGTCACGGTGAAGATGCGCCTCGGCTGGGACGGGGACTGCCTCAACGCCGCAACCCTCGCGAAACGCGCGGAGGAGGTCGGGGTGAAAATGGTGACCGTGCACGGCCGCACCCGCTGCCAGATGTACCACGGCAGCGCGGACTGGCAGGCGGTGCGCGCGGTGAAAGAGGCGGTGGGCATCCCCGTCATCGTCAACGGTGACATTTTAAACGCCGATGACGCGGCGCGCGCGCTCGAGATATCGGGTGCGGACGGGGTGATGATCGGCCGCGGCGCTTTCGGCAAACCCTGGCTGCCGGGGCAGATCGCGCGCAGGCTTTCGGGCCAAACGCCGCTCCCCGCGCCGGAGGGCGACGCGCTGGCCGCGCTGGTGACGGAACATTACGAAGAAATGCTGGCCTTTTACGGCGCGCGCAAGGGCGTGGGCCTCGCGCGCAAGCACCTCTCATGGTACCTGCCTGCCCTGCCCGGCGGCGATAAGGCTTACGCCGAAATCAAGACCATCGCCGATCCCGCTATCGTGAAGAAAAAGCTGGCGGCGTTTTTCGATACGATGTCGGCGGCGGCTTAAAGCTTCACCGCAAAAGCCATTTCATGAAAATAATCCAGCCCGCGTTCCTGAAAGCGCGGGTTGTTTTCCAGCGCGTCGGCGGAAGACAGCAGGGTCACGTTATCCGCGCCGTAAAGTGTTTCGACCTCGCCCGCGCCAACGGCGAAGGGCGGGCCGTCCATCTGTTCCTGCGGGTAATCGAGGGTGACGAGCAGCATCTTGCAGCCCGCGGGCAGGATGGATTTCAGGTGCCCGGCGTAACGCTTGCGCATATCGGGCGGCAGGGCGATGAGCGCGGCGCGGTCATAGACGGCGCGCACGTTTTTGACGTCATCCGCCGAAAGCGCGAAGGAATCCCCGCAAAGCAGGCGGATGTTTTCCGCCGCGCTGGCAGAGAATTTTCCCTGCCACGATTTTTCCGCCTCCAGCCCGTTGTCGCGAAAGAAGCTTTCGATCGCAAGCTCGCTCAGCTCCACGCCCAGCACCGAATGCCCGGATTGGCGCAGCCAGAGCATGTCCCCGCTTTTGCCGCAAAGCGGCACCAGCACCTCGCCCCCCGCCCCGGCCTCCAGCGCGGGCCAGAATTTTTCCAGCCACGGGTTGACCGCCGACTGGTGAAACCCCGTCTCCTGCCGGTTCCACTTGTCGATCCAGAACTGTCTTTCCATGTTTCCTCCGTGATAAAAACGTCGCCCGCCCTCAGGGCTTCTCGCAGATTGCGAAAGCTCCGGGGTAGAGCATATTCTTGGCGCTGTTCTTCGGATTGTAAAGCACGACCGGGTTGTCCAGTATTCTGGCTGTAAGCTCACGACATTGCTTCGACGGGTCGCCCCGGCGGGAGAGATTCTTGCGCACACCCTGCACCGTCCTGCCCTCTGCATCGGTGAATTCGTAAGTGGTCTGCAAAAACTGCATGCCTCTCCGGCCTACATATTCCTTTTCGGCAAGAATAACCGCCCATGTCATGTGCCCCTCCCTGATAAGGTCTTTTTCCCGCCAGTAAAGCCAGTAAAGATAGCTGATCATCGGGATGAGGATACAGGCCAGAAACGACGAGACCCAAAGCATGTCCGCAAGACGTTTATGCGGGTCGGTGCGGCGCACATCGTCATAAACATTCATCTCGAAGCGGGACGGGTCCAAGGGGTCATAGATGACATCGACGGGCCCGCCCTCATGAAGGTGGTAATAGGCATTTGCGGTCGTCGCCACCTCCTCGTGAAACGGTGACTTCCCGGATGCGGCGGCAGGCGGCTGGAAACTGTAACTTACATGATAGGACGTTTTTGCCATCGACCCGTACATTTTTCGGGAAATGACCGTCCCCGTCGCGGAAACGCCACGCGCCCTCAATATCTCCGCCTTATAGGCCTGCGCATACGAGAGCCCCATCAACAGCCCTTCCAGAAACAAGCCCACGACGGCAAAAGAAACGATAGCAAACAGCAATATTGGCTGAATGCTCACGCGCCGGGGAAGGGGCTGTTTGAGTTCTGCGGGGAAAATCTGCTCGGGCATGGTGATCGTCCGGCATGACGGGGAAAATGGCGCGCCCGAAGAGATTCGAACTCCTAACCTTCTGATCCGTAGTCAGATGCTCTATCCAGTTGAGCTACGGGCGCATGCTTTCTATGAAAAGCGGGGGTATGGCGGGGCAGGCACGGGGCCGCTTTCCGTCAGACTTGAGGGTTTTAAAGGATTTTCCGGCAAACCGCAAGCCAATTCTCCGCCGTCGTCGCCTGCGGCGCGGGCGCCGGATTCCGCCGCAAAGGGCTTTTATTACAATAAGTTAATACAAAAACCGGCCCCTTTTCCCGCCGCGGGGCGGGACGGTTTTTCGCGGGATCGGGCATTGATGCAACGCTTTCGCCGCGCATTTGCCGTTACGGGAAAGCGCCGCGGCGAAGGCGATTCCGCCGCGCGTTCTCCCCCAAAGCGTTAAAATGCGCCCAAACGCGGATTCAATATTGCAAGTCATTGGTTTTATAGTTTAAAAATGACTGTAACCCGGATCCACAGATGGCCTTCGGTTCTTGCTGTTTTTATATACACGAGGTGACACCTTGCTGAACGTGACTTTACGCACAACACTCGCCGCCGGCGCGGTATGCCTGCTGCTTGCCGGCTGCCAGGGCGGCCCTTTCAACGGTGACAACAGCAACGCCATCACCGCCAGCAACACCTATGCCGGCAGCGCGCCCGACAGCCGCACCGCTTCGACCGCCGTGCCCGAATACAAGCCGATGGCCATGACCGGCAACGCCGGCCGCAAGCCGCTCGTCGTTTCCGACACGCCCGCGCCGACCGTGATCTACGAACGCGGCTCGCGCGACACCATCATGGCAAGCGGCGACACGGAAGCCGCGCTGAAGCTGCCTTCCTATAACGACCAGAACGTCGAGACCCTCGTCACCCGCAAGGTCGCCTCGCTCAACCGCGACCTCGCCGCGCTCCGGCAGACGTCCGGCAGCTACAAGGCGCGCCTCGAAGCGCTGCAGGCCAAAAGCGACACGCAGGCCGCGCAATACTATGAGCTCGTCGCCGCCATCAACACCGAGCTGCAGGCCGGCAACACGCCCGGCAACCCCGTGCTGATCCAGCGCTGGAACGTCGCGCAGAGCAAGCTGGACGACCTGTCCGAAAGCGCCCGCTACCTCAACCAGCTGGCGACCGACCTTTCGGACGAAGCCTCCAAGGCCGCCTACCTGCAGGAAAACGTGCGCGGCGCCTACGGGCTGTCCGGCGCGGTGAAGTCCGACCACGTCAAGCTGCGCGCGCTGGAAGACGGCGTGAACCAGCAGATCATCGACCTCAACCGCCAGCTCACCTCGGTCAGCGACGAGATCAGCCGCCGCACCGCCTACCTGCGGTCGGAACGCGCGAACATGCAGACGCTGTCCCTCGCCATCACCAACGGCGAGCTCTACGGCCAGAACATCGCCAACAGCCTCTACAGCCGCGCGACGCAGACCAGCGCCAACTTCTACCCGCCCTCGGCCAAGCCCGCGCAGCGCCGCCCGCTCATCGTCATCCGCTTCGACCGCCCGGGCGTGAACTACCAGCAGCCGCTCTATACCGCGGTGAACCAGGCGCTGCAGAAATTCCCGGCGGCGAAGTTCGACCTCGTCGCGGTCAGCACCTCGCACGGGAACCCGGCGGAAGTCGCCCTCGCCTCTTCCGAGGCCCGCAAGAACGGGGAGGCCGTTTTGCGCTCCCTGACGCAAATGGGCCTGCCGGTCGAGCGCATCAACCTCAATGCCGCCAACAGCGCGGACGTGCGCAACAGCGAAGTGCAGCTTTACCTGAAGTAAGCGGCCCCCGCGAACAGATTGAAAAAACGCCCGGCCGTTATGCAGCCGGGCGTTTTTTATTGAAGGAGATAAAGCGATGACGGGACCGGAAGACGACGGCAAGCCGCAAAAGCCGCGCGGCAAGATCGACCTTTTCGTCACGCCCCTGCTCAAGAAGATGTTCGACGCGCAGGACGCGCAAAACGCACCGCCTCCGCCGGGGCCGGAGAACGAGCCGACGACGCTGCAGGACGCCATCGAGGATTCGCCCGTCGTGCAGCGGCACAGCGGGTCCTTTCACTTCATCAAGAACGTCATTTTCGTCATCGTCGCCGTTTTCGCCATCGCGGATTTCGCCTACGACAAATACGCCGACTACATGGGATACATGCGCACGACCGCCATGGATTTCGCCCAGCGCGACGCGATGGACATGCAGGACGCGCTCGATTCATCCCCGCCGCCCATGCGAAGATCGTCAGCGAAAGGGTGGCGCAGTCCCTCAGTTTTTCTTTCGCGGATAACGCGAGCTTCGCCGACGCGCAACCCTATTTCACCCACAACGGCTGGAAACGCTTTACCGCCAACATGATGAAGGCGCGGGCGGTGGACGCCGACCTCTCCCCGCTTTACGACGACAAGGCCGAGGTCACGCAGGGGCCCGTGGATTTCATCTATCGCGGCACCAGTATCCGCCGCACCGCCGCCATCTGGCGCAGCATGAAACAGATGGCGGGGTTCAAGGTTCCGCCGCCGCACCTCGCCCTGCGCGTGACGGAAACCGTGAACGGCAAGCCGCACAAGCAGCTCTGCGACGTCACGCTGCAAAAGACCGGCAAGAATGGGGATAATGGCGACGCCCCGCCGCTGTTCGAAAATCTTTTCTGCGTGAAAGAGGAATAAGCCCCTAAAGCGCGAACTTCGCCCCCAGAGATTCGCGCAGGGCGGTCGCGGGCACTTCCTCGACCGCGCCCACGGGCAGGTGGCCGAGCTGGAAGGGACCGTAGGAAAGGCGGATGAGCCGGTTCACCTCCAGCCCCAGATGGGACAGCACGCGGCGGATTTCGCGGTTCTTGCC
>WGNE01000015.1 GCA_016124645.1 Alphaproteobacteria bacterium | reverse complement strand
CTTTCCGCCGTGCAGGTCGCCGCCAGCCCGATGGACCGCGGCTCGCGCGAGCTGGCGATCTCCGCGCTGAAGGAAGCGCAGATCGACATCAAGGCCAAGAACAGGAAAATCTCCGCCCGCACGCCGCGCCAGGCGGCCTATCTTGAAGCCATCCGCAACCATCACCTCGTCTTCGGCCTCGGCCCCGCGGGGACGGGCAAGACCTTCCTCGCCGTCGCGCAGGCCGTGCACATGATGCAAAGCGGCGAGATCGACCGGCTCATCCTCTGCCGCCCGGCGGTGGAAGCGGGCGAGCATCTCGGCTTCCTGCCCGGCACCATGCAGGAAAAGATCGACCCCTACCTGCGCCCCATCTTCGACGCGCTGCACGACATGCTGCCGCCCGACCAGCTGGCCAAGCGGCTTGCCGACGGCACCATCGAGATCGCGCCGCTGGCCTTCATGCGCGGGCGCACGCTGGCCAACGCCATGGTCATCCTCGACGAGGCGCAGAACACCACGACGACGCAGATGAAAATGGCCCTCACCCGCATCGGCGAGGGCAGCCGCATGGTTGTCACCGGCGACATCTCGCAGACCGACCTGCCCTCGGGCAGCAAGTCCGGCCTGCGCGACGCCATCGAGGTCTTGAAGGGCATGAAAGACGCCGCCTTCATCACCTTCGCCGAGGAAGACGTCGTGCGCTCGCGGCTGGTGAAGAACATCGTCGCCGCCTACGAGAAACGCGACGCGCAACTGCTCAAGAAACAGAACGGAAAAGACAGCGACAGATGATCAGCCTTCATATCCACGTCGATACCGCCTCCGACAAATGGAAGCGCGCCTTCCCCAAGATGAAGCGCAAGATCGAGCAGGCCACCGCCGCCGCCTTCGTCGCCGCGAAGCGCCCCGCCGGTTTTTCCGGCCGCAACTTCGAGATCGCGGTCGTGCTGACGGACGACAAGACGATCAAGGACCTCAACCACACCTATCGCGGCAAGAAGGAGGCGACCAACGTGCTGTCCTTCCCGCAGTTCGACGTGAAGAAATTCCGCAAGACCCAGCTGAAGGATTTCCCGGCGGACGACGTGATCCCCCTGGGCGACGTCGTCGTCGCATGGCAGACCGTGAAGCGCGAGTGCAAGGAGCAGAAAAAGGACCTGGAAGACCACGTCATCCACCTCGTCGTGCACGGCACATTGCATATTCTGGGCTACGACCACATGAAGGCCAAAGAAGCGAAGACTATGGAAAGCCTGGAATGTGACATTTTAGAAAGTTTAGGGTATCCTGATCCCTATCATGAACCCGTCCTTGAAACCCGCAGGTCCTGAGCAGATGGAAGACGCCCTTAAAAAGGCCGCCGAGAGCGCCGCCGACGCCACGGAAGAACCCCCGTCTTCGCCGCGCGCCCGCCCCCCCGCGCCCGAATCCCGCAGGGTCGAGCCCTCGAATCCCGAATCCACCCGCCCCGAGCCGCAGAAGGACGGCGGCGTCATCGCATGGATCCGCAACCTGCTGCCCGCCGGCAGCCGCGACGAGCATGACGAGGACAGCCTGCGCGACGCCATCGAGGAACTGATGGAAGAGCAGGACGACGGGCCGCATTCCTCCGTCGCATCGCACGAGCGCCGGCTCATCGCCAATATATTGCAGCTGCGCGACCTGCCGGTGGTGGACGTGATGGTGCCGCGCGCTGACATCGTCGCCATCAGCCTCGACGCGGGCAAGGAAGAGCTGTTCAGCCTGCTGGCCCAGCGCCCGCACAGCCGCATCCCCGTCTATAAGGGCGACCTCGACAACATCGTCGGCGCGATCAACATGAAGGACATCGTGGCCAACCTCGCCACCCATACCGCCTTCGAGATCCGCGACATCATGCGCGACGTGCTGGTCGTCTCTCCCGCCATGCGGGTGATGGACCTGATGCTGCAGATGCGCCAGAGCAAGGTGCACATCGCCTTCGTGGTGGACGAGCACGGCGGCATCGACGGGCTCATCACCATCAACGACCTCGTCGAGGCGATCGTCGGCGAGATCGACGACGAATACGAATTCGACATCTCCCCCCAGTTCATCGAACGGCCCGACGGCTCGGCCATCGCCGACGCGCGCTACCCGCTGGAGGATTTCGAGGAGCAATACGGCGACCTCTTCTCCGAGAACGAGGAGCACGAGGACATCGACACGCTGGGCGGGCTCATCACCTATCTCGCCGGCCACGTGCCCTCGCGCGGGGAGGTCATCCGCCATTCGTCCGGCGTGGAGTTCGACATCATCGACGCCGACCCGCGCCGCGTGATGCGCGTGCGCATCCGCAACCTGCCCAAGAAAGACGCGCCCGACGACGGACGCTCCTGACCGCGATATGACCCTCACCTCATGCACCACAGAGAAATTCGCCAGATTCCGCAATGCGCTTGAAAGCATGACGGGCTTCCGGCGCTACGCCACCGCCTTCCTGCTGGGCAGCGTGATGACGGCCATCCTCGCGCCTATCGGGTTCTTTCCCGTGCTGCTGGTCTGCGTGCCGGGGCTCGCCTTCCTCGCGCGCACCGCGCCCACGCGCTGGAAAAGCTTCCTTGTCGGCTGGGTCTTCGGCGCGGGGTATTTCATCTTCGGGCTTTACTGGGTCAGCGCCGCGCTGTTCGTCGATATAAAACAATGGGGCTGGGTGCTGCCGCTGTCGGTCATCGTGGGGCCCGCCATCCTTGCTCTTTATTACGGCTTCGTCACGCTTTTCGCGCACCGCTACCGCGCGCGGCCCGTGGCGCACGGGCTCGCCCTCGTCGCGTCGTGGTCGGGCGTCGAATGGCTGCGCGGGCATCTCTTCACCGGCTTTCCGTGGAACCTGCCGGGCTATGCCTGGCACTGGGACCTGCCCGTCATCCAGACCGCCGCCGTCACCGGCATCTACGGGCTGACGCTCATCACCCTGTTCTGGGCGATGGCGCCGGTCTTCGTGCCCAGGCGCCGCCTGCTGGCGGGCTTCGCCGTTTTCTCCTTCATCGCGCTCACGGCGGCGGGCGGTCTGCGCCTCGCCCTCAACCCGACCGAGCAGGCGGGCGACGCCACGGTGCGCATCGTGCAGGCGAACATTCCCGAAACCGTGAAGTGGGATCAGGACCAGGACTGGCGCAACCTTGAAAAGCACATCAAGCTGAGCAAGAAGAAATCATCCGTGCTTTCCGCGCCGCCGACGGTCATCGTCTGGCCCGAAACGGCGATCAGCGCGGATTTGCAGCAGTTCCCCGACATCGCCCATATCATCGCCATCAACATGCAAAAGGGCAGCACCGCCATTCTGGGCGAGCTGCGGGTGGATGCGGCCATGGCCAGCCGCCCCTCCTTCTACAACAGCGTGGCGGTAATGGACAGCAACGGCGCGGTGCTGCACACCTACGACAAGCACCACCTCGTCCCCTTCGGCGAATACATTCCCTTCCGCGACAAAGTGACCTTCAAGCCGCTCGCGCTCGCCATGACCGGCATCAGTGATTTCACGCCCGGCGACGGGCCGCATACGATAAAGGTGGACGGCTTGCCCTCCTTCAGCCCGCTCATCTGCTATGAAGTGATTTTTCCGGGCGCGGTCGCCAGCCGCGCGCACCGGCCGGGCTGGCTGGTCAACGTGACCAACGATGCGTGGTACGGCAAGACGGAAGGCCCGCACCAGCACCTCGCCATCGCAAGGATGCGCGCGGTGGAGGAAGGCCTGCCGCTGGCGCGCGCGGCGAATACCGGCATCTCCGCCATGTTCGACGGCGCGGGGCGCGAGCTGGGGTCGCAACGTCTCGCGACCGCGGGCATCGTCGATGCGATCCTGCCCAAGGCCCTGCCGCCCACGACCTATACGCAGTTCGGCGATTCCATTTTCTTTTTGCTGCTGATCTTGACCGCGGGCGCCGCGGAGGTACTTTATAGAAAAGAGAGCAGCACCTGACGCCCCCTGAATTCTTGAACAAAAACTCAAGAATTAGAACAACCTGCGACATTTTTTTCATGCGCACGAGGGGGTTGAATACAATTGTATGTTGACAATGACAGGTTGCGACATGATAAGATATAAAAGCAAGCTATAAGAGCATTCATAAATATTCAGTCGTTGTTTTCAAGGAAGAAGCAAAAAGAATCATGCCACGCACACGCATTAAAGACGAAGGCCCGCATCCCGTCGATACTTACGTCGGAGCAAGGGTGAAATCGCGCCGCCTCATGCTCGGCCTCAGTCAGGAAGAGCTGGCGCATGCCATCGGGCTCACGTTCCAGCAGGTCCAGAAATACGAGCGCGGCACCAACCGCATCAGCGTCAGCCGCCTCGTCGATATCTGCAAGGCGCTGCGCGTGCCTTACGGCTATTTCCTCGACAACGCCGCCGCCACGACGAAGAAGGCCGCCCTGCGCGGCGTCTCGGACAACAAGCAGGAACTGCTTGAAGGCGACCCGATGACCAAGAAGGACGTGCTGGAACTGGTCCGCGCCTATGAAGGCATCCGCACGCCCAAGCTCAAGAAACAGCTGCTGGAGATGGCCAAGGCCATGGCCAATTCGGAGAAAAAGGGCTGAAAACCGCCCGCCGCGCCCCGTAAAAAAACATCGCGAAACCACGCTTTTTATGCAATTTAGCGATTGCCCGCCCCTGTTGCGGTGCGGTATAAATGACGCCTTATCATTATTTTGACCGGCAACGAGAGGCCTTGAACCATGTCCGACAAAAAATACATTTTCACCAGTGAATCCGTAGGCGAAGGCCACCCCGACAAAGTCTGCGACCGCGTGTCCGACGCCATCGTCGATGCCTACCTGAACGCCGACCCCCATGCGCGCGTGGCCGCCGAGTGCCTCGCCACCACCGGCTTCCTGTGCATCGCGGGCGAAACCCGCGGCCCCGCCTCCATCACGCCGGAGATGATCGAGACCATCGCCCGCCACGCGGTGCGCGACATCGGCTACAAGCAGGAAGAATTCCACTGGGAGAAAATCAAGGTCGATGTGCGCCTGCACGCGCAGTCCTCCGACATCGCGCAGGGCGTCGATGCCGCCGGCAACAAGGACGAAGGCGCGGGCGATCAGGGCATCATGTTCGGCTACGCCTGCCAGGAAACCGAAACCCTGATGCCGGCCACCATCCACTATTCCCACGCCATCCTGAAATCGCTGGCCGAAGCCCGCCACTCCGGCGCGCTCTACAAGCTGGGGCCGGACGCGAAAAGCCAGGTCAGCCTCGAATACGTGAACGGCAAGCCCGTGCGCGCGGCCTCGGTCGTCGTCTCCACCCAGCACGACGCCAGCGTCT
Source organism: Alphaproteobacteria bacterium (assembly GCA_016124645.1). Taxonomy (GTDB): domain Bacteria; phylum Pseudomonadota; class Alphaproteobacteria; order Micavibrionales; family UBA2020; genus WGNE01. The sequence continues at coordinate 28,304 of WGNE01000015.1, read as the reverse complement.
CGCAGGACGAGGTGCGCGAAATGGTGCGCCCCCACGTCGAGAACATCCTGCCCGAGGGCTGGATGTGCGACGAGGATCATTTCTACGTCAACCCCACCGGCCGCTTCGTCATCGGCGGGCCGGACGGCGACTGCGGGCTGACCGGCCGCAAGATCATCGTCGATACCTACGGCGGCGCGGCGCCCCATGGCGGCGGCGCTTTCTCCGGCAAGGACCCGACCAAGGTTGACCGCTCGGCCGCCTATGCCGCGCGCCACGCCGCGAAGAACATCGTGGCCGCCGGCCTTGCGGAGCGCTGCACCATCCAGCTCTCCTACGCCATCGGCGTTTCCTACCCCATCTCCCTTTTGGTGGACACGCATGGCACGGGCCGCTTCAGCGACGACGCCATCGCCGCCGCGCTGCAGGAAATCGCCGATTTCCGCCCGCGCATGATCCGCGAGCGCCTGAACCTGAACAAGCCCATCTACGCCCGCACCGCGGCCTACGGCCACTTCGGCCGCCAGCCCGAGGCGGACGGCGGCTTCACCTGGGAAAAGCTCGACCTCGTCGAGGCGCTGAAAAACGAAATCGGCTCCAAGAAATACCGCGACGAAGAACTCGGCGACAACGTCAAGGTCGCCGACTTCAGCCGGTAAGGATTGGCAGGACGAATGACAAATGGACGGAACGCAAGTTCCGTCCATTTTGTATCCACAACAAAAGCAATAAAACCATGACCGATCCGCAAAAAGACAAACCCCGTTTCTACGGCCGGCGCAAGGGCAAGCCGATGCGCGGGGGGAAGATGGCGGCTTATAACGCGCTGATGCCCATGGTCGAGATCACGCTGGACGACATCGCGGGCGACGCGCCCGTGGACCCGCGCGGGTTTTTCGAGTTTCCGGTGGAGGACGTCTGGCTGGAGATCGGCTTCGGCGACGGCAAGCAGCTGGTGCATCAGGCGCTGGCCAACCCCGGCGTGGGCTTCATTGGCTGCGAGCCTTTCGTGAACGGCGTCGCCGCCATCTGCCGCGACATGCAGGAGAAGGACATCACCAACATCCGCATCTTCCAGAACGACGCGCGGCTGTTCATGCCGCGACTGCAAGCGCACAGCATCGGCCGCTGCTTCCTGCTCAACTCGGACCCCTGGCCGAAAAAGCGCCACCACAAGCGCCGCTTCATCCAGCGCGAAACGCTGGACGCGCTGCACCGGCTGCTGGCGACGGGCGCGGAGTTCCGCATGTCATCCGACCACCCGGACCTTGCCGACTGGCAATTGCACAAAACCTATTTCCACCCCGGCTTCATCTGGACGGCCAAAAGCGCCGCCGACTGGCGCACCCGCCCCGCCGACATGCCGGAGACCCGCTACCAGTCCAAGGGGCAGGAACAGGGGCGCCCCACCACCTTCCTCAACTTCGTGACGGTGGCGGGAAGCGAATAGACGGGAAATGAAAAGGCGCGAAAGGCCTTAAGCTTAAGGACCACCGAGGCGTTTCATCCGGTTCTTGATGGAGCCCGGATCGGGCGGCAGGTTCCGCGCGATGGCGACCATGGCCGAGATGCCCGTCAACGCGTCGCAGAGTTCTTCCGTCGAATAGCCGGAGAGCACCGCGTTATAGGTCTTGATCGCGGGCGAGACGTCGCCCTGTTTCAACTCGGCGTATTTCGAAACGACCAGAGAGGTCAGGGCGAATTCATAGGCCGTCCGGTGCAGGTCCGGGTCGGCGGTGATGAGCGCGGCTTCGTTCGGGTCCTCCGCCGCGCCGGCCAGCGCGTCTTCCAGTCCGGGCAGAACGTAGGTCAGCATCTGTATGCCCTGCGTCAGGCCTTCGCCCAGCTTGTCGAGAACGGCTTCTTTTTCCGCGGCGGGCAGGCGCGAGAGCCGCTCGAAGGTCTGCCCGATCTCCGCCTCGCTCGACGGCGCGCCGAGACGCTGCAGGATGTCCTGCGCTTCCTTGCTCGCGCTGAAATTGAATTTTTCCGAATCAGTCATGACACACCTTCCCGAGCTGAAATTCTTTTTGTCGTCTGCGGGGGTGGATCGTTGCTCCCCCCTTATTGACAAGCAATCTACCAGTGATGTCGTATTATGTCAATTAACAACGGCCCGGCCGCTTGACTTATTTACAGAATATTGCTAGATTATCCGCTATCCAGAGCATAAATGGCTGAAAACATGGCAAAAACCCTTCGCAAAACCGACGCTTCCCAAACGGCTGCCCCGAACCCCGCAGACGCGGCCATCGTCCCTTTCGATTCCGGGCAGATACCCGCGGCGGCGAAGATATTGTCCAAGGCCTTCAACCTTTCCGCCCGCCGCGTCACACGCGATCTCAAAGCCCTGACCGACAGCTTCAATCAGGCGACCTTCATGGCGACGGTGGATGGCAGGCTTGTCGGCACCGTGCGCTGCCACCGCTCCGACAAGAACCCGGATTATTTTTCCGTCAGCCTGCTGGCTGTCGATCCCGCCCACCGCAAGAAGGGCATCGGCCACATGCTCATGCGCCATGCCGAAGACTTCCTGAAAAAGGAATGGATGAAAGGCGCGCAACACTATGTGAGCCTCGAAGATTCCACCAAGCACAACAACCCCAAATCCCGCTTCTACGAAGGAATGGGCTACACGCAATGGGGCGACCGCAAGGGCGCGGACGGCGACCCGATCTTCTACAAATGGCTGAACGCCGGAAATTCCTGAAAAGTTTAAAAACCCCGCCTCAGAAGATCACCTTCGCGCCCTGCAGGGGCAGGCTGCCGCTGTAGTCCTCACAGGCATCGAAGGCGCGGGCGCCCAGTTCCCAGGTCTTGGCGCAGATGCGCTTGTTGATGGCGAATTTCACCTCGTATGACTTTTGCGCCAGAAAGCGCGCGGCGTTGACGTAGGTCTCGTTGTCCCTCCCGCGCCAGACGGCGGCCTTGTCACTCAGACGGCCCGCCACGGCCGCGCGCGCATAGGCGACTCCGGCGATGAAGGCGCTGATGGGATCAAGGGTGCGTAAATAGATTTTTTCGGCGAGGGTCAGCTCTTTTTCGTACAATTCCAATAACTTGCGCTTCATTTCCGAGAACCTGACGACCTTGTTCGCCGCCGCTTTGTTGAAACTTTCACCGGATGCTGATGCCATGGATAGTACGAACCCCCTTTTGCCGAAAATGAAGAATGAAACCCGCCGCGTGGACCGCGATCATGGAGGTCTTTAACCTCATGAAAACAATATACAATTAAACATGCTTATGTCAATTTATTTCTTGCCGCGCGGGCAAAAAAATTTAAAAAAATTTTGCCGTCGCGCGCGGGCGGCCCTCCGGCGGGTGGAAAAACGCCTTTCTTTTCTGCGCTTTTGCGCTGTTTTCACTTGCAAAATACCCGCATCGCCCTTATATAAGTGCTAAATCCCTAGGCTTTACTAGGGTACCCTATAAGCGAATAACAAAAAGGGTGGGCTCGAAAGAGCCCGCCCTTTTGCTTAGGAACGGCAACGATTACGGATATGGATTACAAAACGCCGCTGATGCGCAAGATAGAAAAAACGATTTCCCCCACGGCGCAGACCATGGGGTACGAGATCGTGCGCATCATGATGGTGGGCAAGGGCAGCGGCAAGCCGACCCTGCAGATCATGGCCGAGCGACCCGACGGTACGATGCTCATCGACGACTGCTCGCGCCTCAGCCAGGCGGTCTCCGCCCTGCTGGACGTCGAGGACGTGATGGACGGCGCCTACTATCTCGAGATCAGCTCGCCCGGCATCGACCGCCCGCTGACGCGCATGAAGGATTTCGAGCGTTGGAAAGGCTTCGACGCGCGCATCGAGGTCGAGCCCGCGATCGAGGGCCAGAAGCGCTTCAAAGGCAAGCTGCTGGGCACGGAGGGAGAGGACATCATCCGCATCGCGGACGAGGAAGGCAAGCAAAGCGACCTGCCCTTCGACCGCGTGCAAAAAGCGAAACTGCTGCTGACGGACGAGCTTATCGCCGCGGCAACCGGGGCCCCCGCCCCCGGCAAGAAGAAGACCGCGGGCAAACAGGACAACAGTAAAAAACCTAAAACCGGCAAGACCAAGAAAGCCAAGTCGTAAGGAAAACAGGAAAACAAGACAATGATGCAGGATATCCTTCAAGTAGCAGACGCCGTCGCGCGTGAAAAAAGCATTGACCGCGAAATCGTGATTCAGGCGATGGAAGAAGCCATCCAGAAAGCCGGCCGCTCCAAATACGGCTACGACCACGACATCCGCGCCCAGATCGACCGCAAGACCGGCGCCATCGAGCTGTTCCGCTACCGCGAAGTCGTCGAGGAATTCAACCCCGAGGAACCGGAGGCCGAAGCGCGCCAGATCCTGCTGAAAGCCGCGAAGAAGGAAAAGCCCGACGTGAAGCTGGGCGAGTTCCTCGTCGATAAGCTGCCCCAGCTCGACTTCGGCCGCATCGCCGCCCAGACCGCCAAGCAGGTCATCTTCCAGAAAGTGCGCGACGCCGAGCGCGAGCGCCAGTTCGAGGAATACAAGGACCGCGTGGGCGAAATCGTCTCCGGCGTCGTCAAGCGCGTCGAATACGGCAACATCACCATCGACCTCGGTCGCGGCGAGGCCTACCTGCGCCGCCAGGACGCCCTGCCCCGCGAGCACTACAAGAACGGCGACCGCGTGCGCGCCTATATCTACGACGTGCGCCGCGAACAGCGCGGCCCGCAGATCTTCCTCTCGCGCGTGCACCCCGAATTCCTCGCCAAGCTGTTCCGTCAGGAAGTGCCGGAAATCTACGACGGCGTGATCGAGATCAAGGCCGTGGCCCGCGACCCCGGCAGCCGCGCGAAAATCGCGGTCATCTCCCGCGACAGCTCCATCGACCCCGTCGGCGCCTGCGTCGGCATGCGCGGCAGCCGCGTTCAGGCCGTCGTCGGCGAGCTGCAGGGCGAGAAAATCGACATCATCCCCTGGACCAACGACGTCGCGACCTTCGTCGTCAACGCGCTGGCCCCGGCGGAAGTCACCAAGGTGGTTCTGGACGAGGAAGCCCACCGTCTCGACGTCGTCGTGCCGGACGAGCAGCTCAGCCTCGCCATCGACCGCCGCGGCCAGAACGTGCGTCTCGCGACGCAGCTTTCCGGCTGGAACATCGACATCATGACGGAAGCGGAAGAATCCGAACGCCGCCAGAACGAATTCAAGACACGCTCCGCCCTGTTCATGCAGGGTCTGGACGTCGATGAGGTCATCGCCCACCTGCTGGTGGTCGAGGGCTTCACCTCGGTCGAGGACGTCGCCGAAACCCCGCTGGAGGAAATCGCCAGCATTCAGGGCTTCGACGCCGACGTCGCGGCCGAACTGCAGAACCGCGCCAACGCCTTCCTCGAAGCCAAGACCGCCGCGTTCGAAAAACGCGCCAAGGAGCTTGGCATCAGCGACGACCTGGCATCCATCTACGGGCTGACGCAGGACATGATCCTGCTGCTCGCCGAAAAAGGCGTGAAGACCATGGATGATCTGGGCGACCTGGCCGGCGACGAGCTGCGCGAGATCGTGGGCGAGGATGCGCTGACGGAATCGCAGGCCAACAACATCATCATGACCGCGCGCGCAAGCTGGTTCCCCGACGAAGAGGAAGCCCCGGCGGAAGAAGCCGAAGCGCAGGAAGACGCGGCCCAGCAAACCACCGCTGCAAACGGATAAGGCGGCGGCAGAACTATCGTAAGGAAACGGGATGAATACAAAAGAGTCAAAAAAAGGCGCAGACATGTCTGACAAAACGGAAAAGTCCGAAACGGGCGACAAGGCGAAGAAAAAACTGAGCCTGTCGGGCAAGGGCACGCTCAGCCTCAAGACGCCCGTGCCGGGCGCGGGGTCTTCCCGCCAGAACGTCGCGATGAGCCGCAGTTCGCGGCCCGTCGCCGTCGAGGTGAAGAAGAAGCGCGGCGCCTCCGCCGAAGCGGCCAAGCAGGCCGCCGAGGAGCAGGAACACGACCTGCACCTGACCGACAGCGAGCGCGAAGCCCGTATCCGCGCGCTGCAGCAGGCGCAGACATCGCCGAAGGACGCGGCCGACGCGCCCAAGTACCAGACGAAAGTCGTGGTCAAGAACCAGCCCGAGGAAGAGGAAGCCCCCGCGAAAACCGCCGCGGCGGATGACGCCGACAGCGGCATGAGCGCCGCCGACAAGGCGCGCGAGCAGGAGCTGGCCAAGCTGCGCAAGATCAACGAGAGCGAGGAAGCCGAGCGCCGCAAGAAGGACGCCGAAGCGCGCAAGGCCGCCGCCCAGCGCCCCGCCGCCCCCGGCGCGGATACGCCCACCGGCGTGGACGACCGCCGCGGCAGCCGCGGCAAGACCGGCTTCGGCCGCGACGACGGCGGCAGCGCCGACCAGTTGCGCAACCGCCGCACCCGCAGCAACCAGCAGCGCCGCCGCAGCACGGGCAAGATGACCGTCTCGCAGGTGCTGAACGAGGGCTTCGAGGACCGCGATTCCAAGAGCCCCAGCCTCGCCGCCCAGCGCCGCGCCCGTGCGCGCATGAAGGCGAAGATGCAGATGGCTTCCACGCAGGAAACCGTCAAGCAATACCGCGAAGTCACCGTGCCCGAGGTCATCACCGTGCAGGAGCTGGCCAACCGCATGGCCGAGCGCCTCGGCGACGTCGTGAAGAAGCTCATGGAGCTCGGCATCATGGCGACCGGCAACCAGTCGGTCGATGCCGACACGGCGGAGCTGATCCTGCAGGAATTCGGCCATACCGTGAAGCGCGTGTCGGAATCCGACGTTGAAAGCGGCATTCTGGGCGATGAGGACAAGGAAGAAGACCTCCAGCCCCGCCCGCCCGTCGTCACCATCATGGGCCACGTCGATCACGGCAAGACCTCGCTGCTCGACGCCATCCGCGCGGCGGACGTCGTTTCGGGCGAGGCCGGCGGCATCACCCAGCACATCGGCGCCTACCAGATCCAGACCAAGTCGAAGAAGAAGATCACCTTCATCGACACCCCCGGCCACGCGGCCTTCACCGAGATGCGCGCGCGCGGCGCGGACGTGACGGATATCGTCGTCCTCGTCGTCGCCGCGGACGACAGCGTCATGCCCCAGACCGTGGAGGCCATCAGCCACGCCAAGGCCGCGGGCAAGCCGCTCATCGTCGCCATCAACAAATGCGATCTGCCCAACGCGAACCCGCAGAAAGTCCGCACCGAGCTGCTGCAATATGAAGTGGTGACGGAAGAAATGGGCGGCGACAGCCAGTGCATCGAGGTTTCGGCCAAGACCAAGAAAGGCCTCGACGAACTGGAAGAAGCCATCCTGCTGCAGGCCGAGGTCCTCAACCTGCGCGCCAACCCCGATCGCAGCGCCGTCGGCGCCGTCGTCGAGGCGCGCATGGAACAGGGCCGCGGCTCCGTCGCGACCGTGCTGGTGCAAAAAGGCACCCTGAAGCAGGGCGACGTCTTCATCTCCGGCGCCGAATGGGGCCGCGTGAAAACGCTGCACAACGACCGCGGCCAGCTGGTGGAAGAAGCCGTCCCCGGCCAGCCGATCGAGGTGCAGGGACTGAACGGCACGCCCGACGCGGGCGACGATTTCGTCGTCGTCGTGGACGAGGCGAAAGCCCGCCAGATTTCCGAGTTCCGCGTGCGCCAGAAGCGCGCGCTGGCCGCCGCGAAGTCCAAGGGCCGCACGCTCGACCAGATGATGCAGGACATCCAGGACGGCGAGGCGCAATCGCTGCCCATCATCATCAAGGGCGACGTGCACGGCTCCATCGAGGCCATCGCGAGCGCGCTGAACAAGCTGACCGAGGAAAACAAGGAAGTGAAGACGCAGGTGCTTCACACCGGCGTCGGCGCCGTCACGGAATCGGACGTCACGCTGGCCAACGCCTCGAACGCCGTTATCATCGGCTTCAACGTCCGCGCCAACCCGCAGGCGCGCGACCTCGCCAAGCGCGACGGCGTGGAGATCCGCTACTACTCGATCATCTACGAAGTCATCGACGACGTGAAGGCCCTGCTCTCCGGCCTGCTCTCGCCCGAGATGAAGGAAAAGTTCATCGGCTACGCCGAAATCCGCAAGGTCTTCAACGTCAGCAAGGCCGGCAAGATCGCGGGCTGCTTCGTCACCGAGGGCCTCGTCAAGCGCGGCGCCAAGGTGCGCCTGCTGCGCGACAACGTGGTCATCCACGAAGGCACGCTCAAGACCCTGCGCCGCTTCAAGGACGAAGTCCGCGACGTGCAGAAGGGTTACGAATGCGGCATGGCCTTCGAGAACTATGACGACATCAAGGAAGGCGACGTCATCGAGGCATTCGAGATCGAAAGCACCGAGCGCACGCTGGAAAGCACCACGGGCTGACCGGCGGGCATTGATCGGGCAAAGGAAAAATGAAGCGTCGTTCGTCCACCACCAACGGTAAATCCTCCGCTCCCGGGCAGCGCCAGCTGCGCGTGGGCGAACGCATCCGCCACATCCTGTCCGCGACCCTGCGCCAAGGCCAGTGGAACGACCCCGCGCTGGAAAACGCCAGCCTGATCTCCGTCACCGCCGTCGATGTCAGCCCGGACCTGAAGAACGCCACCGCCTACATCATGCCGCTGGGCGGCAAGGACGCGGAGCCGGTGGCGCAGGCGCTCAACCGCGCGACAGGTTATTTCCGCACCGCGCTGGCGCCGGAGCTGGGGCTGCGCCACACGCCCAAGATCACCTTCAAGGTCGATAACAGCTTCGACAACGCGCTGCACATCGAAAGCCTGCTCAATCAGGAGCGCGTGCGCCGCGACGTCGAAAGCCCGTCCGAAGAAGACCTCGTGGAAGAACACGAAGAATAAATACCGAAACGACAAGGCAGGGAACATGGCCCGCAACAAAAAAGGCGTGCCCGTGCACGGCTGGCTCAACCTCGACAAGCCGCAGGGACTGACATCGACGCAGGCGCTGGGCCGCGTGCGCCGCATCCTCAACGCGCAAAAGCTGGGCCACGCGGGCACGCTCGACCCGCTGGCGACCGGCATCCTGCCCATCGCGCTGGGCGAGGCGACCAAGACCATCCCCTTCGTGCAGGACCGCGACAAGGTCTATCGCTTCACCGTCACCTGGGGCGAGGCCCGCAACACGGACGATTGCGAGGGCGAAACGACCGAAACCTCGGACGCCCGCCCCACGAAAGCGCAGATCGAGGCCGAAATCCCCAAATTCATCGGCGACATCGAGCAGCTGCCGCCGCAATTCTCCGCCATCAAGATCGACGGCCAGCGCGCCTATGCCCTCGCCCGCAAGGGGGAAGAGGTCGAGATCGAGCCGCGCACCGTCACCGTCTATAACCTGACCCTGCTGGGCGCCACGGAAGATACCGCCGAATTCGAGATGGAATGCTCCAAAGGCACCTACGTACGGGCGATTGCGCGCGATATGGGGCGGAATCTGGGCTGTTTCGGCCATGTTTCGGCCTTGAGACGCCTCGCGGTAGGCAATTTGACAGAAAATGACGCGATTTCGCTGGACGAATTCGAGAAAATAATGCAATCTTCGACCCCTGATCAGGTTCTGATGCCTGTGGAGACCGTGCTGGACGACATCCCGGCACTGGCCATGACAGATTCAGAGATCAGCCGGATACGGCAGGGCCAGACCCTCAAGTTCATATCCCGTCAGGACATCGACCGTTTTTCGGTCGCCGGCATCGACGAGGACACGGACCTGATACTGGCCGTCGGGGACAACAGGCCCCTCGCCCTCCTCGAAAAGAACGGGATCGAGCTTCATCCGGTCAGACTGTTTAACCTATAGCTTTAAAGGAGCATATGATGTCGCTGAAGAAAAAGGCAAAAGCCGATATTATCAAGAAATACGCAACCACCAAGGGCGACACCGGTTCGCCCGAAGTTCAGGTTGCCCTGCTCACCAGCCGCATCACTTCGCTGACCGAGCACATGAAAACCCACAAAAAAGACATGGGCAGCCGCCGCGGCCTCCTCATCATGGTCAGCCAGCGCCGCCGCCACCTGAACTACATCAAGAAAACCGATCCGCGCCGCTACGAAGCGCTCATCGACAGCCTCGGCCTGCGCCGCTAATCTTAAGGCTGGACTTGAGGCAAAACAAAAATCCCGCTGTTTTTACAGCGGGATTTTTTGTCGTTCACGGTGCCCTATTCATTTTTCGTGCAGGTATAGAGCGTCGTTGAATCGATGCTGGCGTTCTTGGGGATGTTGCCAAGAGGAACGACCTTGCTGCAATCAAGCACCTCCCCCGTCTTGGCATTGGTGAACGCGCCGGAAGGCTTGCAAGCCCCCGGCGGCGCGCCGCCGCTCCATGTCCCGATTTCAGTCAGCTCGTAGCCTTTTTCGCAGCCGCAGCCCTTGCCCGTCTGCACTGCGGGTTCCATCACGGCAGCGGTCTGGCTATAGGAATTGCCGCCCGCGGATGCGCTGGTTTCGAGACAGGCGCCATGCCACAGGCCTTTTTGTTCCGGTTTTACGCAACCGTCCGCATCCGCCCGCGCGTCCGAGGGATCGTAAAAGGCCTTTTCAAGGTTGCAGGTCGCAAGACGGTTCAGCAGGCTGCCGCGCGCGTTCTGGCCGTCGTAGATCACGAAATCGTCGAAAAACCCCGCGCCGCGCGCGGTCGAAAACGACGCATCGACGAATGCCCCCGTATCGAGGCAGTTCACCGACGCCAGCGTGCCCGCCGGACAGGGCCGCCGGATGCCGGACCGCGTCCATGCCCCCAGGCCGGACGGCCCGTGCGAGACGATGACGTAACGCGCCGAGGCGGGCGGCTCGATCGCGCTGCGGCCCTTTCCGTCCGTCACCCTGATGATGCCGAGCGGCACCGGCGTGGCGCGCATGGCCTGCGGCAGGGTCAGGCGGCGGCTGACGGCATAGGTGAACTTGTCGCCCCAGCCGTCCCGGCCGTCCCGGCCGTCCTCCCCGCTCAGGCGCAACGCGCGCACGGGGACGGCGCCGATCCATATCTCGCGCTTCTCGTCCCTCCCCATAAAATCCTTGTCGTATATTGCCGCCACCACATCCTTGGCCAGATTTCCGGCGCCGGGCGCGCAGGCGCTGCCGTCGTCCACCGCGTCCGAATCCGGGCTGGCGGGGCACGGCAGCCGGTTGTGCAGGGCCACGTAATCCGTCAGCGCCAGCCGCAGGGCATCCAGCCGGTGCTTGGTCGTCTCGATGCGCTGGCGTTGCATGACGGCAAGATAGAGATGCAGGAAGCCGACCGTCAGCAGGCTCGCGATCGTGATAACGATGGCCGTTTCGATAAGGGTAAAGCCCGCGGATGTTTTTTTCCTGAACATCATCACGGTCAATTCTAAAGCATGGCCGTAAAAATCGCCAAGGGACATTTACCCCCGCTGCTCAAAAGAAAAACCCGCCGTTTCACCGGCGGGTTTTCTTCTCCCAGGCGGAAAGGCCTGCTTTGAGACTTACTGCATGAACCAGCCGTGGCTGACCACCAGCGACTGGCCGGTCAGGGCGTTGGTTTCGAAAGCGGCGAAGAGCAGCGCGACGTTGGCCACGTCCTGCACCGTCGTGAACTCGCCGTCCACGGTTTCCTTCAGCATGACGTTCTTGATGACCTCTTCCTCGGTGATGCCCAGCTCCTTGGCCTGTTCGGGGATCTGCTTGTCCACCAGCGGGGTACGCACGAAGCCGGGGCAGATGACGTTGGCGCGCACGCCGTGGGCCGCGCCTTCCTTGGCGATGACCTTGCACAGGCCTTCCAGACCGTGCTTGGCCGTCACATAGGGCGATTTCAGCTTGGAGGCTTCCTTGGAATGCACCGAGCCCATGTAGATGATGCTGCCGCCCGTGCCCTGCTTGTACATGTGGCGGATGCAGGCGCGGGTGGTCAGGAAGGCGCCGTCGAGGTGGATGGACAGCAGCTTTTTCCATTTCGCGAATTCGAAGTTCTCGATCGGATCGACGATCTGGATGCCGGCGTTGCTGACCAGGATGTCGATCTTGCCGAAGTGCTTGACGACTTCCTCGACGCCGTTGTCCACCTGCTCCTCGTTCGCCACGTCCATGGCGACGGCCATGGCGTTGCCGCCCTCGGGGTCCAGCTCCTTCACCGCCTTTTGCGCGGCTTCCATGTTGAGGTCGGCGATGGCCACTTTCGCGCCTTCGCGCAGGTAGGTCTTGGCGATTTCATGGCCGATGCCGCTGGCGGCGCCGGTCACGATGGCGACTTTGTCTTTCAAACGCATGGTGTTTTCTCCTTATAAGGTTTTGCGTGTCGTGTTGAGTTCTTAATCGGCGAGATAGTCGTGCACCACCTTGCCCAGCCCCAGCGTGAGGTCGGACAGGATATGCACGGCGGAAACCACTTCCAGCACCGGCAGGTCGGAAACCGGGGCCAGCGCGTGGGGGTTGAGCTCCAGCGCGGCGGGGCCGGTCCAGGCGCCCTTCAGGTTCACGTCCTCCATGTAGTATTCGACCAGCTCGCAGATGCGCGGCGTGCCGTCCACATGGGGCATGATCTTCAGCAAAAAGCCCGGCTCGCCCATCGCCTTCTTCACGGCGTCAAGGTCGGCCTGCCTGTGCTTGTAGCCCATGGTGGCGGTGGCGACGCGGATGCGCCCGTAATCGAGCGTGCCGACCAGCGTGTCGGTCTCCGCCTCCAGCACGGGGTTGGCCAGCACCTTGGGAAAGCCCCAAAGCTCGCGCCCGCCCGCGATGGGCGGATGGTCGTTGAGGAACATGCGGTGGACATAGCCGCCCTTTTTGCCCTTGAAGCTGACGGGAATGACCTGCCCGCTTTCGGTGTAATCGCCGAAGCCGGTCGAATCGGGCATGCGGATGAATTCGTATTTCACGAAGGGCTCCGTCACCTCCAGCGGCTCGGGCACCGCGGCGCGCAGCTTGTCCATGTCCGTCTTGTAGGTGATGATCATGAACTCGCGGTCGATGAAGCGGTAAGGCCCGGGCGGATAGGCCGGGTTGGCGATGGGCATGCAAAAGGCGTTTTTGCGCACGTCGGCTGCTTTCATGGGTACACTCCTCTTTATAATGACCGTTACGGGTTACTTTGAGCCGGAAAAATCGAAAGTCTCGACGCCGACGGCGTTGGTCGGCTTGGTGAATATCTCCTTGTGGCGCAGGGTGCGGCGCGTGTCGTTCTCTCCCGCCTTCCAGTGCTCCTCCATCGTCGCGCGGGAAAACTCGAAGTCCTTGGAATAGCCCTCGTAGGATTTCGCGTGATAGATGAGATGCACGATGTTGTACTGGTTGAAATCCGCATAACGCTGCAGCAATTTCGCTTCCGGCGACTGCCGCAGCTTTTCGGGCAGCTGCGCGTAGAGCTCGGCGAAGGCGTGGCGCATCTTCTGCGCGTGCTTGAAACGGTTGGTGACGAAGCGCGTGCGGCTGGAATACTGGATTTCCTTCTGCCGCGTCGCCACTTCCATCATGTTGCGCGGGTACGCCCCCGTGGCGGGCCAGAGATCGACCTGAAAGACCAGCGCGTCGCAGGCCGGGTCGTCCATCACCCATTGCAGGGGCGTGTTGGAGATCAGCCCGCCGTCCCAGTAATACTGGCCTTCCACTTCCACCGCCGGCAGGGCGGGCGGCAATGCGCCGCTGGCCATGATGTGCTCGGGCTTGATGAATTCCTCGCGGCTGTCGAAGATGACGAAGTTGCCGGTATGCACGTTGACCGCGCTGGTCGTATAGCGCACATCGCCCGAGTTGAGGATGCCGAAGTTGATGAATTTCTCCAGCGTGTCGCGCAGGGCCGTGGTGTCGTAATAGCTGGTCGATTCCGGCGTGCCTTCGGGCGACAGGAAAGGCGGCACGGGGCGCGGCGCGAAGAAGCCGGGCGCGCCCACCGTCATCGCCACGCTCGCGCTCATCTGGTTCCAGAACTTGCGCCCGTCGATGCCCCCCTTGTCCACCAGCCCGTTGAAGGGGCCGAAGGCGCTCCAGGGCGGCAAGGTGGTGATCTGCTCCCAGAAGCCGCGCAGCTTTTCCACGCGGTCCTCGGGCTTGTTTCCCGCGATGATCGCGCCGTTGACGGCACCGATGGAAATGCCCGCCACCCAGTTGGGCAGCACGTCGGCCTCCGCCATCGCGGCATAGACGCCGGCCTGATAAGCGCCCAGCGCGCCGCCGCCCTGCAGCAGCAGCGCCTTGGTCTCGAAAACATCGTCGGCATCGGGCTTGGCGCGATGTTTTGCGGCGGTTTTCGGGGCGGTTGAGCGTGAAGCCATGAATTCAGACCCTTTCAAGTGCAGTACAAACAGGCAGACGAAATCGCGGACCGGCGTCACCCTGTATGGATTCGTGCCGTCGGTTGTTCATCTCACTGCCCTGAAGTGCACACCTTCAAAAAAATCGTCTCAAGAAGAGCAAAAACACCTGCCGTGATGAAACACTAGTCCATCGTATTTTTCGCTGTCAACAGCAAGCCCGGCCTTATGGAGAATAAAATGTGCATTTGCACAAATTTAATGACGAATAGGGCCAAATGGGTGATTGACATTTATTTCAATAGCCATAACCTGAGGTACACATACACGACATCGACGCGATTTATTTTTATGACGAAAGGGCAAAACCGTGACCACGCCGCCGACCAACCTGTCTTTTGAAGACACGCGCCTGCCCAAACATCCGGCCATCGAGCAGGCCTTCAGCGAACTGCGCCGCTTGGACGCGGACGACGCCTTCACCACGCGCGGCGTGAAGATCGCGCGGCTGATCGCGGAGCACAGCACGAGCAAGGACCCGGACGCGATCGCGGCGGGGCTGCTGGTGCCGCTGGCGAGCGACCACGGCCCGGTCTTGCTGGCCAAGGCGGAACTGCCCGGCCGCATCCCCGAAATCATCCAGACCATGTTCGACTTCGGCGCGCTGGCGCTGAACGACGAGCCGTCCGAAGAATTCTACAAAAGCCTCGACCCCGCTGTGCGCAGCGTCATCCTCGCTTCCAGCGCGCGCATGTTCGACGTGACGGCGCAGGACATGCAGGACATCAAGGCCAGCAAGAGCGAGCCCCTTGTGGAGAAGCAGAACGAGACGGATTACCTGTCCCACACCCTGCGCAGCCTGCGCAACTTCACCGCCATGGTGACGCGCGTGGAGACGGAAGAAACCGCGCTGGTCGCCAAGTGCCAGAAGGCGCTGCGCCATATCGAATCCGCGCTGGCCGGCGCGGCGGAAGCCCCGCCCGCCGCCAAATCCCGGAAGAACGACTTCAAACCCTGATTTTCGGAAGCTTGTTTACGGGCCTTGCCGGATATTCACCTGCAGCGCGCCCGCGTCGATGCCGATGGGCACGGTGATCGTGCCGGGATAGCGGCAGGTCTGGCAATTCATGCCGCCCCCCATCGCCATCATCTGCGCCTCGCGCGGGGCGAAGCTGGAGCGCACGCTCGTCTGGCCGCGCAGATGCGCCCCCTTGAAGCAGCTGACCGTCATGGGCGCGGGCGTGCGGCGCACGGTGACGTTGCCGGGCGCGCGCATGGTGTAGGTTTCCCGCCCGCTTTGCAGCACGCAGCTCACCGCCTCCTCGCCGGGGGTGTTGATCGTCACGGTCTGGTAGAGGTCCGCCGGCTCATCGACCTGCGCCGCCTGTTTTTTTCCCGCGCAGCCGGAAACCAGCAACAGGACGGCCAGCGCGGAAAAAGCCGCGAAAAAGCGGATGCCTTGAAGTTTCCTCATAGAATTTCTTCATCCTTCCGGCCGAAGATGACTTCCTTCAGCTTCTTGTTGCCGCCGAAGACCGTGACCAGCAGGGCCAGCAGGATGATCCCCGCCACGCCGATGATCAGCATGTTCAGCCATTTGAAGCTCTCGCCGTCCGACGCCACGTCCGGCAGGAAGCTTTTGCCGCCGGAAGCCTGCCGCGCGACCGGTGCGGCGCCGTTCTCTTCGGCAGCAGGCGCGGCCACGGTTTCACCGCCCGCATCCGCGATCCCGTTCAGGGCGAAAAGCCGGTGACGGTAGAGCGCGGCCACGCGGCTGACGAGGTCCGCGTCCGAGGGGCTCTTGTAGCTGTGGTAGGCGAAGAAGAAAACCGGCAGCCCGTTGACGTTCAGCACGTTGAGCGACATGACCATGGGGTAGCCGCGCGTGCCCTGCCCCATGTTGACGGCGTAATTGGCCAACACGAGCATGGAAAGCGCATTGTCGTCGTCCGTCGGCGTGCCGATGGCGCGCATCTCGCCCATCTTGAGCTGGGCGTCCTTGTGGTATTGCTCGTTGAGATAGTCGGAGGCATTGTCCAGCGTCTGCTGCGCCAGCTTGTTGGCCTGCGCGTTGTCGCCCTTCAGGCCGCTCTTCACCTCGCTTTTGAGCTCCTCGAAGTCGCTTTCGTCGCGGATGCGCATGTCCTGCGCCAGCGTCTGCACCATCATGTAGTTCTGGAAGCCCTGCTTCGGGTTCGTGCGCAGGGCCTTGAAATCGTCCTCGGAGATATAGAACGCCTGCAGGCTGTTGGTCGGCGGCACGAATTGCAGCATCAGCCGGTCGAAGGTGGGATATGCGCCGTAGATCTCGCGAAAACCCTCCAGCTTGGGCAGGGCGATGCTTTCGCCGTGGACGGAAATGTTCTTGGTCGCGCTGACATCGGCAGGCGCCGGCGCCGGAACTTCCGCGGGCGCAGCGAAACCGTCCTGCGCGGGCGTGCCGGAAGAGGACGAAAAGCCGGGCGCCGCATCGGGCTGGGGCGGCATGTCCGCCGCCGCGGGCCGCAGGGCGAGCGCGCAAAGGAAAAGCGCGGCGATTGCAGGTTTGACCGTGAATTTCATGATATCCGCCTCCCCCCGGAACTATAACATGCGGGCAAGAAGGCGAACAGGGTTATGGCGCATCAGGGCTTGGGCCCGTCGATCCGGTATTCGCGCGTGATCTTGCCGGCCTCATATTCATACACCACCGGCGTGGCGTTGGGAACGCCGTTTCTGGTTGACCAGATGTCGTGGTCGGGCACGGGCTTGCGCCCCGCGGCGATCTCGAAGGCTTTCATAATGCCGGAATGGCAGGAAACGAGCACGGTCTCGCCCCGCTCGAGGCGCGGCAGCAGCTCTTCGTCGTAGAATTTCTGCACCCGCTCGACCATGTGCTTGTCGCTTTCCCCGTTGGGCGGGGCGATGTCGTAGCCGCGCGGCCACGACATGACCAGCGGGTCGTCCTTGTGGCTGCGGCCCGCGAAATCGCCCGCGTCCGCCTCGATGACGGCGTCGTCGATCTCGATGTCCCAGCTTCCATCGGGCTTCTTCAGGTGGTCGTTGCAGCCCGAAGTCTCCAGCGCCAGCGCGGCGGTGTTGAAAGCGCGGCTGAGCGACGAACTATAGGCCTTGTCGAACCTGATGCCCTTCAGCCGTTCGCCCGCCTCGCGCGCCTGTTCCTCGCCCCTTTCGGTCAGCGGACTATCGACGAGGCCGGTGAAGAGGTTTTGGCTGTTGTACTCCGTCTGACCGTGGCGGAAGAGGACGAGCTTGCCTTTGGTCGCGCCTTTTGTCGTCATGAAAAAACCTTAACGCTTCGGCCCGTTGCCGCGCTTTTTGGCGGGGGGATTGGGCTTCTTGTTCTGGTTGGCCGCTTCCAGCTCTTTCGGGTTCTCGATGAGGTAGGAATGGGTGATCTGGCCGTCTTCGTATTCGATGACCAGCGGGGTTGCGTTGGGGATGCGTTTTTTCGGCATCCAGATGTCGTGCGTCGGGCTGCCGGGTTCGTCCTCCAGCCCCAGCACGAAATCGAAGGCGCGCATGATGCCCGCGTGGGAGACGACGAGAACCGTCTCGCCCCGCTCCATGCGCGGCAGCAGTTCCTGCTCGAAGAAGGCGCGCACGCGGTCCACCGCCTGCTTGTCGCTTTCGCCGTTCGGCATGGGCTCGTGATAGTGGCGCTCCCACGCCAGAAGTTCGGGCTCTTCCTTGTGGTTGCGGCCGGCGAAGTCGCCGACGTCGGTCTCGATGACCTCGCGGCGCTGCTCGATGTTCCAGCTGCCGTCGGGGTTTTTCAGGTGGTCGTTGGTTTCGGATTTCTCGAGCGCCAGCGCGGCGGTGTTGAAGGCGCGGCTGAGCGTGGAGCTGAAGGCCTTGTCGAACTTGATGCCCTTGATGAGCAGCCCCGCCTCGCGCGCCTGCTCCTCGCCGACTTCCGTCAGCGGCACGTCGGTCTGGCCGGTCATGAGGTGCTTCTTGTTGTATTCGGTCTGCCCGTGGCGGAAGAGGACGAGTTTGCCTTTTTGTTTTTCTTTTTGTTTGCCTTTGTCGGTCATTCTTTTTGTTTTTCCTTGTTGGTAGCTATTTATGATCCCGTCTTTCCCCGCGCGGTCACATGCCGGGCTTGAGGAAATATTTTTTCTTCTTCGCCCCGCCTTCGTATTCGAAGACCAGCGGCACGCCGGTGGGAATTTCGGCGTTGTTGATGTCCTCGGGCGTGTTCTCGCCCAGGATGATGAGCATGGCGCGCAGCGTGTTGCCGTGCGCGGCGAGCAGCACGTTCTTGCCTTCCTTCACCAGCGGCTCGATATGCTCGTGGTAATAAGGCTCGACCCTCGCCACCACGTCCTTCAGGCTTTCGCCGCCGGGCGGGGGCACGTCGTAGCTGCGGCGCCAGATATGCACCTGCTCCGCGCCGTATTTCTCGCGGGTCTCGTCCTTGTTCAGGCCGGTCAGGTCGCCGTAGTCCCGTTCGCGCAAATCGTCGTGGCGCACTTCGTTGCCGGTTTCCTGCCCCGCCTCGGTCAGGGCCAGCGCGGCGGTGTTATAGGCGCGCTTGAGGGTGGAGGTGAAGACGTTGTCGAAATTGATGCCTTTTTCCTTCAGCGAGCGGCCGGCCGTCTTGGCTTCCTCGATGCCTGCCTCGCTCAGGTCCACGTCGGTGAATCCGGTGAATTTGTTTTCCTTGTTCCACGCGCTTTCGCCGTGGCGCAGCAGCACCAAATAGTTCATTTTACCCTCGCTTTTTAAATTTCGGGGTTATGGTATAGCCGATTTTTCACTCCGGCAACCGATAAAAGCCAATATTTAACATAATGCGCCATTCTTCCTTTGACTTTTATGGGCAAAAGTGCGATTTATCGTGCCTGAAAATATAAGGTGAAAAGCAAGGAAAAGCCCCGCTTTCACCATGGTTTATCGACGCGGGGCGAATGATTGAAAAGGAAAAGACGACGAATGTTTACGATTACCAAGAAAACCATGAACTGGGCCGGCAAGGAGCTGTCCCTCGAAACCGGCCGCGTGGCCCGTCAGGCCGATGGCGCCGTGATGGTGACCTACGGCGAAACGACCGTGCTGGTGACCTCCGTGGCCGCCCGCGGCATCAAGCCGGGGCAGGACTTCTTCCCCCTCTCCGTGCACTACCAGGAAAAATTCTACGCCGCCGGTAAAATTCCGGGCGGCTTCTTCAAGCGCGAGGCGCGTCCGAGCGAGCGCGAGACCCTGATCTCCCGCCTCATCGACCGCCCCATCCGCCCGCTGTTCCCCAAGGAATTCCTGAACGAGACGCAAATCCTCGCGACCGTCCTGTCCTTCGACCAGGAAAACGAAAGCGACATCGCCGCCATGGTGGGCGCTTCCGCCGCGCTGACGATTTCCGGCGTTCCCTTCATGGGCCCCATCGCGGGCGCGCGCGTCGGCTACATCGACGGTGAATTCGTGCTGAACCCGACCATCCCGCAGATGGCGGAAAGCAAGCTCGACCTCGTCGTCGCCGGTACGAAAGAAGGCGTGCTGATGGTCGAATCCGAAGCTTCCGAGCTGCCGGAAGACATCATGCTCGACGCCGTCATGTTCGGCTGGCGCGGCTTCCAGCCGGTCATCGACATGATCATCGAGCTGGCTGAAGCCTGCGCGAAAGAGCCCTGGATCCTGCCCGAGGCCGGCTTCGACAAGAAGGCGCTGGAACAGCAGGTCCGCGACCTCGTCGCCGCCGACTTCAAGGCCGCCTACGGCATCCGCGTCAAGCAGGACCGCGTCGCGGCCCTGTCCGAAGCGCGCGCCAAGGCCGTCGAGGCGCTGGCGCCGAAAGAAGGCGAAGACAAGCCCTATACGCAGCAGACCATCGAGGCGCTGTGCAAGAGCATCGAATCCGACATCGTCCGCAACGACATCCTGGACACCGGCGGCCGCATCGACGGGCGCGACACCAAGACCGTGCGCCCCATTCTGGCGCAGGTCGGCGTGTTGCCCCGCGTTCACGGCTCGGCACTCTTCACCCGCGGCGAAACGCAGGCGATGGTCGTGGCCACGCTGGGCACCGGCGACGACGAGCAGATGATCGACGGGCTGCACGGCGTTTCCAAGCAGGCCTTCATGCTGCACTACAACTTCCCCCCCTACTCGGTGGGCGAAACGGGCCGCATCGGCTTCACCGGCCGCCGCGAAATCGGCCACGGCAAGCTGGCATGGCGCGCCATTCACCCGCTGCTGCCGGAACCGGAAAAGTTCCCCTACACCATCCGCCTCGTGTCGGAGATCACTGAATCCAACGGCTCGTCCTCCATGGCGACCGTCTGCGGTTCCTCCCTCGCGCTGATGGATGCGGGCGTGCCGATGGCGAAACCCGTCGCCGGCATCGCGATGGGCCTCATCAAGGAAGGCGAGAAATTCGCCGTCCTCTCCGACATTCTCGGCGACGAGGACCACCTTGGCGACATGGACTTCAAGGTCGCGGGCACGCAGGACGGCATCACCTCGCTGCAGATGGACATCAAGATCACCTCGATCACCGAGGAGATCATGAAGATCGCCCTGAAGCAGGCGCAGGAAGGCCGCATCCACATCCTCGGCGAAATGGCCAAGGCCCTGACCGGCGCGCGCGACAGCCTGAACGAGAACGCGCCGCAGATCGTGACCATCCAGATCCCGAAAGAGAAGATCCGCGAAGTCATCGGCTCCGGCGGCTCGGTCATCCGCGAGATCGTGGAGAAGACCGGCACCAAGATCGACATCGAGGACGACGGCACCATCAAGGTCGCCGCCGTCGGCCACGACGCCATCCAGAAGGCCATCGACTGGATCAAGGGCATCACGGCCGAGCCGGAAGTCGGCGTCATCTATGACGGCACCGTCGTCAAGATCGTCGAATTCGGCGCCTTCGTGAACATCATGCCCAAGACCGACGGGCTGGTGCATATCTCCGAGATCGCGCCCCGCCGCATCAAGACCGTCGATGAAGTCCTCAAAGAGGGCGACAAGGTCAAGGTCAAGTGCATCGGCATGGACCGCGGCAAGATCAAGCTGTCCATGAAGGTCGTCGATCAGCAGACCGGCGAGGAAATCGTGCAGGAGAAGCGCGAAGCCGGCTGAACGCCGCCCTCCGACAGCTAAAAAAGACGCCGGCCGTGAAACGCCGGCGTTTTTTTATGGCGCGGGCTGGGCTATAGTCTTGGGCAGGTTCACCTGCAACGAAGGGCATTTGCATGACCTCGCTTCTCATTCCCAAAGTCATCGGCCACCGCGGCGCGAAGGCCTATGCGCCGGAAAACACGCTGTCCTCCATCCGCACCGCCGCCGACCTCGGCGTGGAATGGGTGGAGGTGGACGTGAAGCTGACGAAGGACGGCGTGGCCATCATCTTCCACGACGACGACCTCGACCGCACCACCAACGGCCACGGCCCGGTGAAGGACGCCGACTGGGCGACCATCAGCGAGCTGGACGCGGGCTCGTGGTACGGCGACAGTTTCTTCGGGGAGCCGGTGCCGACGCTGGAGCAATTGCTGGACACGGTCATCGACCTCAACCTCGGCCTCAACCTCGAGATCAAGCCCTGCGCCGGGCGGGAGGTGGAGACGGCGGAAGTCGCGCTCGACATCGCAACCCGCATCTGGCCGGACGACCGTCCGCCGCCGCTCATCTCCAGCTTCCAGCACGTCAGCCTCGAAACCGCAATGGACATGATGCCCGAATGGCCGCGCGGCTTTTTGATGGACGAGCATCTGGAGAACTGGCAGGAGCTCGTCGGCTACCTGCAGGCCGCGACCATCAACATCAACGGCAACACGACGAAGGAGGAACTGGTGGAGGAATACATGGAGGCGCACAAGCCCATCCTCGCCTATACCATCAACCAGCCCGACAAGGCGCGCGAACTCATCCGCTGGGGCGTGGACGGCGTGTTCTCCGACAATCCCGACGTGATGCTGGAAGAGCTGACGACGAAGCATTGATATGTGCGCCATGGCGCACGCCGGACCCCCGCGCCAAGGCGGGGGTGGCAACGGTTTTCAGAAAAAATAGATCTTCAGGAAGGGCTTTACGGGTTGTATTTTCCCTTGGTGATGTCGTTTTTCAACATCCCGCAATCGACCGCGCCGGACATGACCTGCCGCTTGAAATAGAGGAAGAAATACTGGTCCATCGTGAACTGCTCTTCCTTCGTGAGCTCCAGCCCCTTCACGAAGGCCTGAACCTTCTTGCCGTATTTGTCGTTATAGGCGTTGACCACGTCGATGACGTCCTGCGAAGGCTCCACCCCGCCCGCGCAGACGACGGCCAGCCCCGTGGGGGCGACCAGTTTCGCCATGCGCGCGAACTTGTCGCGGCCGATGCGCTTGATGACCGCTTCCTTCTGGAAGTAAAGCTGGGGACCGGGAATGCCTTCATAGATCAGCACGCGCTTGCCCACCAGCATCAGGACGCCGAGCACGAAGACCGTCAGGATGACGGTTTGGACGAAGCCCTTCGTCTTCTGGATTTTTTCGTTTTTTTCAGGTTTGTCGGACATGGGCTTTCAAGGGTAATCGCAATTGTCGGACGTCACGGAGATGAAGGAGCGTTCGCCCGCCGCGACGGTGAAGCGGTATTCCTTCTTGCCGATGACGAAGGAGTTCTGGATGGGCAGCAGCCCTTCCTTCACCGTCTGCTTGCCGCCGATCTCGATGAAGGTGACCTTGACCGGCTTGCCGGGGTCGTACCACGCCTCGGGCTTGCCGGCGGCGTTGACGGAGGGCGCGCCCTCGCCCGTCACCGTGATCAGCCCGTTGCCGAAGGAAACGGTGCCCTGCGGCCCGCTATAGACGGGCGTCTTGACCACGAAGCGCTTGACCTGCGGGTCGCTGCAGTTGCGCGGCGGGCGCGCTGAATCGATGACGAAAGACAGGCGCTCGGGCTTGATGCCGGCGTCGAGCTGCTTCTTGACGAGGTCGGTCAGCGTCTTGAACTCGCCCTGCGGCACTTCCTTGTCGTACTGCGTCTTCAGCTGCTGGTAATGCACCTGCGTCGATTGCACTTCGGAGCGCAGGGTGGTGATGGTCTGCTCCAGCCCCGCGCGCTCGTCCTGCATCTTCATGGCCTGTTCCTTGTAGGCCATTTCGCTGCTGCGCACATGCTCCGCCCCCCACCAGTAGGAGGCGCCGGACAAAAGGGCAAGGAAGACGATGGACAGCAGGATGCGCCGCCGCCGCGCCGCCGCGCGCCGCCGGTACCGTCCTCCCGTTTCATACATCATCAGGCTCATGCCGGAAAAATCCCCTTAAAAAACCGGAACATGCTTCAGGATATGCCATTGAAGCCGCGCGGACAAGACCCGCATCTCAAGGCGGCGCGGGCACCGTGTCGGGCGCCTTGCTGAGCTGGATATGCGGCGTATTGAACTCGCCGATGTTCTTGAAGCCGAGCCGCACCATCAAGACCGTCCCGTTCTCGCCCGAGGCGGGGTTGATGAGGTTGCGCACCCCCTCCACGGAGAAGGAGAAGCATTCGTCGGCGTAGTTCAGCCCAACCATCGCGCGGCGCAGGCCGGGCTGCTCGCCCATGTCGGCCAGCACCTCGCTGTCCGCCCACCAGTCGTGCGCGAACTTGTAGCTGCCCGAAACCAGCGCCTGCTGGCGCGACTGGGTGAAGCCGGTGCCCGCCGTGGGGGCGATGTAGATGTATTTCGCGCTGGCGTCCACCGTCGCGTTGCCCGCGTTGGCCTGGAACTCGTGCCGCTGCAGGGAAAGGTTGTGGCTGTCCATCTGGAAGCGGTAGTCGCCGCTCAAGTAACGCGAAAGGCTGACGTTGAACTGCCCCACGACGTCGGAGGCCTTGTTCTCCAGCCCCGAGCCCTGCGGGAATATCGTGCGATCGGAAAAGCGGTAGCTCTGGCCGATGAAGGCGCGGGCGTAGCGCCCGTTGTCGCCGTAAAGCCCGGTCTTCAGCCCGTAATTCACCCGCGCCCCGTCTTCCTGCCGGTCGATGCCGGGAAAGCGGTTTTCGGCGAAAAGGTTGTTGGTGTCGAGCTGCAGGTCGATGCTGTCCTCGTTCGGGATGTCCAGCGGGCTGTTGTTGATGCGCGGGCTGAAGCTGGCGCCCACCAGCGGCTCCACCACCACCTGCGAACCGTCGAAGCGCCGCACCATCGGGTAGCTGGTCGTCATGCCCGCCACGGCCGTGCCGCGGAATGTCTGGCTGCTGGGGCTTTGCGTGGGGTCGGTCTTGGAGATGTCGCTGTCCTGCACCGCGTAGAAATCGCCGCGCGTATCGAGGCTCACGCGGGTCGAAAAGCCCAGCGGGGAAATGTTCCGCCGTTCCCACCCGGCATCCACCGAGGCGCGCTGCATGTCCTCGCCCGAGGAACTGCGGTAAAGCCCCAGCGTGGAGAAGCCCGCCGTCCAGCGGCCGCCGAGCATCCCGTCCGGCTCGCCCGTCATGCTGTCCTCGATCTCCGGCAAAATGGAAGGCTGGCCGGGGTGGGTGCCGAGGCGCACGTCCTGGAAGTTGGTGGCGGCGACGCGCGCGTAGTTCCGCCCCGAAAAGCGCTCGGCATAGGCGTCGCTCTGCAGCACGTTCTGCTGGCCGGGAAGGTCGTAGAGGCGCAGGAATTCCTTGTCCGAGGCGCGCTGCACGTCGAAGCCCGCGCGCCAGGTGTTGCTGAGGTCGAAAAGCCCGGTGGCGTTGATGTCGCCGCGCTCGCGGCCGGGCTCGACCGTGCCGTCCTCCTTCTTCACGTCCGACTTCGCGCCGGCGAGGTTGATCTTCATGCTGCCGTTCTTGAAACGCTCGCGCCATTCGCCTTCCAGCAGCGTGCCTTTCAGCGAGGTCGGGCGCACGATGAGGGTCGCGTCCTTGTCGGGCGCGATGTCGCCGAAGTAATAGCCGCCCTCCACATAGGTGCCGACGTCGCTGGAATAGCCGTAGGACGGACGCAGGAAGCCGCTCTTGCGCTTCACCGTCGGGTCCGCGTGGGAAAAGACCGGCGTGTAGAGCAGCGGCACGCCCAGAAACTCCAGCCGCGCGTTGTCGTAGTGCACGGTCTTGGCCTTTTCGTCATGCACGATCTTGTCGGCCTTGAGCTGCCAGAGCGGTTTCGGGTCCGTCTCGCAGACCTTGCAGGGCGTATAGGTGGCGTCGCGCATGGTGGTGACGCCTTTGTCGCGGTACGCCTCCGCCGCCGTGAAGCGCGAGCCGTCGTTCAGCAGGGAAAGCAGGCCGTGGATGAAGCCCTTTTTCAGGTCCTTGCTCAGCTCGACGTATTCGGCGAAATGCACGTCCCCCTTGTCGTCGAGCAGCGAGACGTTGCCGATGGCGTCCACCGTGTCGGTCGCAAGGTAATAGACCATCTTGTCGGCGCGCAAAATCTTCTTGCCCTGTTCGAGCTGCACGTCGCCGATGGCGGTCACGGTCTGCTTGGCGTCGTCGTGGGAAAGCTGCTTCGCCTGAAAACTGACCGGCGCGTCGCTGACCTTGACCGGGTTCTCGGCCCCGCGCGCGGGCAGGACAGCGGCAAGGACGAAGGCCGCCGCGAAGAGCAGCGGGAAAAAAGCCGGGCGGAATATTTCGGGTCTTCGTCTGGACAAAACGGCTTCTTGCGGCTGGTGATTGACGGGCGCGGCAGGCGCAGGCTGCCGCATCCTGATTTTCCTGAAAAATCAGCGGGTTGTCAATACTCGGGGAAATATACGGTCAGCGGCGCAGGAAGGCCGGAACATCGTCGCCGAAAGCGCCGCCGTCCTTGTCCCCGCCCTTCTTCTCGTCGAGATCGACGTCCATATCGTCGATATGGCGGTGGCGGCGGTTCTGCTTTTCCGCGCGGTTGTGGCGGCGTTCGCGCTGGCGCAGCGCGGGCGGCGGGCGCGTGGCGTCTTCCTTCGGCGGCGGCGGCGCATGGCCGAGGCCGAGGTCCAGCATCTCGATCTGTTTGCCGATGAGCTTCTGGATGATGCCCAGCACTTTCGCGTCGTTCGGCACCGTCAGGGTGAAGGCGCGGCCCGTGGCCCCCGCCCGGCCCGTGCGGCCGATGCGGTGGACGTAATCCTCGGGGTGGTTGGGCACGTCCCAGTTGAAGACATGGGACATGGCCGGCACGTCCAGCCCGCGGGCGGCGACGTCGGAACAGACGAGAATGTCGATCTCGCCCGCCTTGAAGCTGCCCAGCGTCTTCGTGCGCTCGGACTGGTCCATGTCGCCGTGCAGCGGGGCGGCCTTGATGCCCTTGCCCTTCATGAAGCGGCAGACGTCGTTGATGTCGCGCTTGCGGTTGCAGAAGATGAAGGCGTTCTTCACGTCTTCCTTCTTGTAAAGCTTGTAGAAGGCGTCCGGCTTCTTGCGGAAATGGGGCACGGCCACCAGGAACTGCTCCACGTTTTCCGCCGTCGATGAGGGCGCGGAAACGGTGATGGTCTTGGGGTTCGACAGGTATTTGTCCGCCAGCTTCTTGATGGGCGGCGGCATGGTGGCGGAGAAAAACAGCGTCTGGCGGATGGGCGGCAGGATGGAGACGATTTTCTCCAGATCCGGGATGAAGCCCATGTCCAGCATGCGGTCCGCCTCGTCGATGACGAGGATTTTGATGTCCGCCAGCAAGATCTTGCCGCGCTCGAACAGGTCGAGCAACCGGCCCGGCGTGGCGATCAGAACGTCCACCCCGCGATCGAGGTTGCGGATCTGCTCGTCCATCGAGGTGCCACCGACGATGAGCGCCTGCGTCAGCTTGTTGTACTTGCCGTATTTCTCGAAGTTCTCGGAAATCTGCGCCGCCAGCTCGCGCGTGGGCGAGAGGATGAGCGAGCGCGGCATGCGCGCCTTGGCCCGGCCGCCGGCCAGAATGTCGATCATCGGCAGGGTGAAGGACGCCGTCTTGCCCGTCCCTGTCTGGGCGATGCCCAGCACGTCGCGCGTCATCAGGATGACGGGAATCGCCTGTGCCTGAATGGGGGTCGGTTCCTTGTATCCGGCTTCGTCGATAGCCTTCAATACGGGATCGCTCAATCCGAGTTCTTTAAATTCCATAATACCGTTATTTGTTACGCGTTTTGGCGCCTTTTATGCGCTGAATACATTGCTCATACGCTGTTTTCCATGTAGTTTACAAGCATTATTTCATATTAAATTCCCGAGGAGCCAGACATGGCGAGATCCAACACGCATATGACCCGCGAGGACGCGAAGGTCAGCAACCTGCCCGTGAAACTCCCCGTCGCGGCCAACCGCAAGAACGGCCACGCCCACGCCCGCAGCCCGGGCACGGAGCTGAACCTGGACTGGCTGGAAGGCGTGAACGTCAACCTTTCCGCCGTCGAGCGCCGGACCTCCACCCTGCTGGGCCGCCGGACGGTCAAGAAGCAGTGGCAGGCCGCCTGGCTTTTGAAGGCCCTGTCCTGCATCGACCTGACCACCTTGAGCGGGGACGACACCCCCGGCCGCGTCCGCCGGCTCTGCGCCAAGGCGAGAAAGCCGCTGCGCGAAGACATCGTGCAGGCACTGGGCATTGAAGACCTGAACCTCACCACCGGCGCCATCTGCGTCTATCATGAAATGGTGCCCACGGCGGTGAAGGCGCTGGAAGGCACGAACATCCCCGTCGCCGCCGTTTCCGCCGGTTTTCCGCACGGCCTCTCGCCGCTCAAGCAACGCCTGCAGGAAATCCGCGCCTCCGTCGCCGCCGGGGCGAAGGAAATCGACATCGTCATCACCCGCGCCCATGTGCTGACCGGCAACTGGCACGCGCTTTACGACGAAGTGAAGGCGATGCGCGAGGCCTGCGGCGAGGCGCACCTGAAATCCATCCTCGCCACCGGCGAGCTGGCGACCATGCGCAACGTCGCCAAGGCCAGCCTCGTCGCCATGATGGCGGGTTCGGACTTCATCAAGACCTCGACCGGCAAGGAAAGCGTGAACGCCAACCTGCCCGTCTCCCTCGTCATGATCCGCATGATCCGCGAGTTCGAGGAAGCGACCGGCTACAAGATCGGCTACAAGCCCGCCGGCGGCATCAGCACCGCGAAGGACGTCATGAACTACCAGTTCCTGATGAAGGAGGAGCTGGGCAACGACTGGCTCCAGCCCGACCTCTTCCGCATCGGCGCCTCCTCCCTGCTGGCCGACATCGAACGCCAGCTGGAGCATTACGTGACGGGACGCTATTCGGCGAACAACCGGCATCCGGTGGGGT
>WGNE01000039.1 GCA_016124645.1 Alphaproteobacteria bacterium | reverse complement strand
GAGGGGGCCGCAAGGAGCCCGTTTACCAATAATTGACATAAAGCAATCCCCATGTTACCTTCGCCTCCTCGAAGAAGCAGGCCTCGAACACCATGAAACCATCATCCCCCCTCACCGCAGATTTCCGCCGTGCCGCGCGCGGGCACCGGCAGGGGGAGGTTTTGTTCGTCATCGACCGCGGGCTCGGGCCGGACACGCTTTCGCAGGTGCGCGATTTCGTCGCGCAGAGCGGCCTCGCCTGCAAGGTTTCGGGCGCTTATTTCGGGATGCTTTACGACCTCGAGCCCTTCGACCTTTCAAACCCCGCCGCCAGCACCGGCCACCACTGGAACGCGGGCGGGGAGGATTCCGTGCCCGCGCTCGACACGCTGCGCCGCAACTGCCGCGACGGGCGGTACGAAAAGCCGCTGCACGTCATCTTCATCGCCACCGCCCATACGCTGGGCCATGTGGACGACGGCGACCAGTTCAGCTACGCCCGCGCCGCGCACCGTGAATTCCGCCAGCTTGTCGCTTCCTGCAAGGACGTGACCTTCGATGCCGTCATCAGCAAGGACACCACCGGCACGCAAGTTACGGCGCGCGAGGCCATCGTCCCCCATCCGCTGGAACTGCGCGAGGCGGGCGACGGCAACAAGGGGCTGCAAGCCGCCCTCGCCGCCATCCTCGGCCCGCATATGGCGGCGGATGCGCAAAGGAAAGCCGCCGCCGGCCATGCCGTGGCGGAAAAACTTGCACAGGGCGCGAAGAACGACGTGCCGCTCATGAAGCCGCTGCGCGTCGCCAAGAAGAAAAACTGAACAAGCAAAACGGCCTTTTGGATCCCGGCCTTCGCCGGGATGACGGGGATTCGATTTAAAACTTCCAGCGCGGACGGTTCTGGCGGTCATGCACCCAGGCGGGGGGCTTGGGCTTGTGGTCGAAGCTCGGGCGGTCCTGCTTGACGAGGTTGATGGTGATAACGCCGGGCTCTGGCGTATGCACCGTCACGCCGATGCGGTGGGTGTCGCAGACCTTGATGAGGAATTTCAGCCGCGCGTGCATGTCGTCGCCCTTTTTCTCATAGGGCTCGGGGCGGGCGGTCTTGACGGCGAATTGCGCGGCGGCCTCCAGCTCGTGCTCGTCCTCCGGCTTCCAGTCCGTGTGCGGGCTGAGGCGATAGACATGCTTGGCCGCCACCACCCGCTGCATGGGAGAGAACTGGTCGCGGCTTTTGGCCATGCTGTTGAAGGCGCCGGAAAGCTGGCTGACGGTGGCGCGGTCGTATTCGATGCGGCGTGAAGGCGCGGTCGCCACGCGCGAGGGGCAGCTGTTGACGAGGTCCGCGATCTGCGAGAACCAGAGGCCGATGACCTCCCTCTCGTCCTGTCTTGCCATATGTTTCGGCGCCGGTTTCGTCACTCCAATCCTCATTTTTTAGTTTAAAAAAGATATTTAGTTAACTGTAAATAAAGACATTATATTCAAAAAATTCGGCGGTCAACCCTCGTGACGCAATAGAATCCCCTTCCCCGCGTCCAAGCAGGGAAGATAACCGCTTTATATTATTATGTCAATATAGCAATGTCCCGCAGGACCCCGCCCGCAAGGACGGGGGAGGCATGCACCGGGCAAGGCTCTCTGCGATCTTATTCGATCTCGACCGGCACGCCCGGCTTGTATTTCGCCGTGCGGATGCCCAGCGCCGACTTGATATGGCTGACGTTGGGCGCGGTGGTCAGGTGGGTGGTCAGGAAGCGCTGGTAGGCGTCCCAGTCCTCGGCCACGATCTTCAGGATATAATCCGCCTCGCCCGAGACGAGGTGGCATTCGCGCACCAGCGGCCAGCCCTTCACCAGGTCCTCGAATTTTTTCAGGTCGGCTTCCGACTGGTTCGACAGGCCCACCTGCGCGAAAACGGAAATGCCGAAGCCCAGCGTATTCGCGTCGATGTCGGCGTGGTAGCCCTTGATGACCCCTGCCTCTTCCAGCGCGCGCACGCGGCGCAGGCAGGGCGGCGCGGAGATTCCGGCCCGCTCGGCCAGTTCCACGTTCGTCATGCGCCCGCGCTCTTGCAGGTCGTGAAGGATTTTGCGATCGATGCGGTCTAATTTTACTTTTGGCATTTTATTACCCTGAAAAACGGTGAAGTCAGAATCAAACTCAATAATGTAATAATATTATCATATTTTCGTTACAAGAGAAATAATACAAAATTCCCACTTTCTGAATATTTCACTTTTTATAATCCCGTCAAAGGGATGCCGATATCCCCGTTTTAGGCCAAAAGGGTGTATTGCCGAGCCCCCTTCAGGGGATATATTGGATGGCGACAAAATGAAGCATTCAAACGGACCAGCGGGGCAGCATTGACAGAATCGGGCATAAAATCCTGCTGGATCATCTCCGAAGGGCTCGCGGGCACGGAAGGCCAGTGCCTCGGCGTGGCCGAGGCGCTGGGCGTGGAGCCCGTCGTCAAGCGGATCGGCCTGAAATTCCCGTGGAAGCAGCTCACCCCCATGCTGCTGGCCGGGCATGACAAGGCGCTCACCCCCGACAGCGACCCCATTCAGGCGCCATGGCCAGACCTCGTCATCGCCAGCGGGCGCAAGACCATCGGCATTTCCCTGCTTATCAAGAAGCTCAGCGGCGGGCGCAGCTTTACCGTGCAGCTGCAGGACCCGCGCATCGACCCGAAGCATTTCGACTTCGTCGTCCTGCCCCAGCACGACCCCACCCGCGGGCCGAACGTGATGGTGACGCAGGCGGGGCTGCACCGCGTCACGCCCGAAAAGCTGGCCGAGGCCAAGCGCAAGTTCGCCAAGCGCTTCGCGGACATCCCGCGCCCGCGCGTGGCGGTGCTCATCGGCGGGTCGAGCAAGGCGCATACGATGACGCGCGAAAACGCCCGCACGCTGGCCCAGCAGCTCATGCACCTTGCCGAGCTGCCCAATACCGGATTGCTCATCACCGCCTCGCGCCGCACGGGCGCGGAAAACACGCAATTGCTGCGCGAGGCGCTGCAGGGCCCCGGCATCTTCTTCTGGGACGGCGCGGGGGAAAACCCCTATTTTGGACTTCTGGCCCATGCGGACTACATCATAGTGACGGAAGACAGCGTTTCCATGGCCTCCGAAGCGCTTTCGACCGGCAAGCCCGTCTATATCGCGGCGCTGGAGGGCGGTGCAAGGCGTCTTGACATGTTCCATAGACTCCTGCAAGAACAAGGATATACGCGCCCCTTCACCGGTCTGCTGGAAGACTGGACCTATACCCCGCCCGACGATACAAGCCGGGTGGCGCAAGAGATACGCACCCGCTACGCGGCCCATGCCGCCGCCACTGCGGACGCCGGCGGCAAAAAGCCCGGCAAGGATACGAAGAAGAAAAAGGCACAAGAGACGAAAACCGGCAAGAAGCCGCGGAAAACGAAAGGAAACTGAAGACATGGCCGACCAGCCCAAGACGCATAACGCAAAGGTTCTCATCATCGGTTCCGGCCCCGCGGGCTATACCGCCGCCATCTACACGGCGCGCGCGAACCTCAAGCCCCTGCTGGTGGCCGGCATGCAGCCGGGCGGCCAGATGACCGTGACCACGGACGTCGAGAACTACCCCGGCTTCGCCAACCCCATCCAAGGGCCGTGGCTGATGGACCAGATGAAGGAACAGGCCGAGCACGTGGGCACGGAGATGATCACCGACACCATCGTCAGCGTCGATCTCAACGCCAACCCGAAAAAAGCCATCGGCGACAGCGGCGACGTCTATCTCGCCGACGCGGTCATCATCGCGACCGGCGCGCAGGCGAAATGGCTGGGCCTGCCCTCCGAACAGGCGTTTCAGGGCAAGGGCGTTTCGGCCTGCGCCACCTGCGACGGCTTCTTCTACAAGGGCAAGGAAGTCATCGTGGTCGGCGGCGGCAACTCCGCTGTCGAGGAAGCGCTGTTCCTGACCAACTTCGCGACCAAGGTCACCGTGATCCACCGCCGCGACGAATTCCGCGCGGAAAAAATCATGCAGGACCGCCTGTTCAACCATCCCAAGATCGAGGTCGTCTGGGACAGCACGGTCGAGGAGATCGTGGGCGACCAGTCCGGCGTCACCGGCGCGAAGATCAAGAACACGAAGACCGGCGATATCACCGACATCAAGGCGGACGGCGTCTTCGTCGCCATCGGCCACAAGCCGGCGACCGACCTGTTCAAGGGGCAGGTCGATATCGACAAGGACGGCTATATCGTCACCAAGCCCGACAGCACCAAGACCAACATCGAGGGCGTCTTCGCCGCGGGCGACGTGAAGGACAAGATCTTCCGCCAGGCCGTCACCGCCGCGGGCATGGGCTGCATGGCCGCGCTGGAAGCGGACAAGTACCTTGCCGAACTGGAAGCGCAGCACGCGCCGCAGAAGAAAAAAGCCAACGACGGCTTCAAGCCCTGATCCTGAAAAAGGAACAAGCATTGAGCGAGGCGAGAACACGACCGGCCCCGAAAGCCCCCCGCCTTTTCCGGCGCGGCTTTCGGGCGGGCGCCGTTCTCTCCCTTTGCCTGACCCTTGCGTTTTCCCCCGCCCGCGCGGATGAAAAGAAAGCCGCCCCGCCGCTCAACGATTTCGCCAGCGCCATCGCGGAAGGCATGGGCAAAGGCTCCGCCGCGCGCGAATATTATCAGGCGCTCGAGTTCATCCGCGGGCGCGGCCATGCGCGCAACCTGCAAAAGGCGCTGACCCTGCTGAACGACGCGGCCGACGGCGGCTACCTGCGCGCGCAGGTGCTTCTGGGCGCGATGTACATGGACGACAACATCCCCGCCCCGATACACGACGACGCCAAGGCCGTCCGCTGGCTGCAAAAAGCCCATGCGCAGGACGAGAAGGATCCTTCCGCGCTCTATCACCTCGCCATGCTCTACGGCGACGGGCGCGGCGGGCTGCAAAAGGACATGACCAAGAAAATCGCTTTCCTGAAAACAGCGGCGGAGGCGGGCTTTCCCCTCGCCCAGCATGCGCTCGGCTCGCTCTACCTGACCGGCGACGGGGTCTCGCAGGACGAAAAGAAGGCGGAAGAATGGCTGAAGAAATCCGCCGCGCAGGGCGTGGCTGAATCGCAATACAACCTCGGCTACATGTACAGGCAGGGCGTGAACGGCGAGAAGGACATGCCGCTGGCCCTCGACTGGCTGAAGAAATCCGCCAAGAACGGTTTTTCCGGCGCGCAGCTGATGCTGGGGCAGATATACCGCGACGGCGACGGCGTGAAGAAGGACGAGAAGCAGGCCGCGCTCTGGCTGCGCAAGGCCGCCGTGCAGAACGTGGCGGAGGCGCAATGGGCGCTCGCCGACCTGTACGACCATGGGCGCGGCGTCGCGCAGGACCACGAGAAATCATATTTCTGGCAGTCGCTGGCGCAGGCGAACGGCAAGAGCGGCGTGCTGGTCAAGACGGTGCTCTGGCTGTCCCGCGCCGGGCTGGAGGACGACAAGCTGAAGGCCGCGCAGCAGGCCATCCAGAACTGGAAGGCCACGCATGTCATTCCGCCGGAGATGCTCGAATAATTTAATGCCCGAATAACTTCAGGGCGCGATCGCGCCGCCTTGCTCCTGCGTATCCTCGCCCTCCAGCGCCTTCTTTATCTGCGGCAAAAGGGAGATGCCCGACAGTTCCGCATCCACCCGGCCGAGGGATTCTTTCGCATAGGCATCGCCCCTGCCCGCCGCGGCGATGTAATATTTTCTGGCCATCGCGAGGTTCTTGTCCAGCCCCAGCCCGTTTTCGTAGAGGTAGCCGAGGTTGCTTTGCGCCGCCGCGCTGCCCTTGCCCGCCGCGCGGGCGAACCAATAGGCCGCCTGCTTGTAGTCGCGCGGCAGGTTCTTCGCCCCGTCGCGGTACATGGAGCCGATGGCGACGCCTGCGTCGATGTCGCCGTTGTCGGCCGCCTTGCCCATCCATTCCCGCGCCTTTTCGCCGTCCTGCTCCAGCCCGCCGCGCCCGTCGCGGTAAAAGATGCCGAGGCTGTATTGCGCCTGCGCAAAGCCCTGCTCCGCGGCCTTGCGGTACAATTCCAGCGCCTTCTTGTCGTCCTTGTCCACGCCAAGTCCGTTCTCGTAAAGATAGGCAAGACTGCACTGCGCCCTTGCGCTCCCCGTTTCGGCCGCGCGATTAAACCAGTCCGCGGCCCGCTTGTAATCCTGCGGCAAGCCCTTCGCGCCGTCGCGGTACAGCGTGCCGATGGAGACCGCGGCATCGACATAGCCGCCGTCGGCGGCCTTCTTCATCCATTCCAGCGCCTTTTGACCGTCCCGCTCCAGCCCGCCGCGTCCGTCGCGATAAAAAATGCCGGTATTGTATTGCGCGCGGTGAAACCCTTGCTCCGCCGCCTTGAGGTACCATTCCAGCGCCGATCTTTCGTCTTTCGCCGTGCCGAGGCCGTTCTCGTAATCGACGCCGAGGTTGTATTGCGCGGGGGCCAGCCCGCTCTCCGCCGCTTTCCTGAAAAGGGAGAATGCCTTTTTTGCGTCTTTCCCGACCCCAAGGCCGTGCGCATAAATCATGGCGAGGTTGTACTGCGCCGGGGCGAAGCCCTGATCCGCCGCCTTGGTGTACCATTCGCGGGCCTTGCTTTCGTCCGCGCCGATATTCAGGCTGCCTTCATACGCGGCCCCGAGCGTATATTGCGCGGGCGCGAAGCCCTGATCGGCCGCTTTGCGGTACCATTCCAGCGCCCTGCCCTCATCCTTTTCGGTGCCGAGGCCGAAGGCGTAGAGCTGGCCGAGGTTGTACTGCGCCCGGGCGTTCCCCTGTTGCGCCGCCTGCGTGTAGAGGCTCAAGGCCTGCTTGTAATCCTGCTTTACGAGGGGCGCGCCTTCGGCGTACAGCCTGCCCAGAATGTTTTCGGCCTCGGAATCGCCCTTGGCCGCCTGCTCGCGCAAAAGTTCGAGCTTCTTCTGTTGCAGGCCTTCATCCGGCGACGAATCCTGCGCGCCCGCCTGAAGGGAAAACCCCGCCACGAAGAGGGCGGCGGCAATGGCGGCGGCGGTTAAGCGGCGGCGAGTGAAGATCATGGCGAATAACCTCTTCCGGTATGACACCTATGGAGTCTATTACATCCTGCGCAATAGAAAAAGCCGCCCCTTGGAAGGGACGGCTTTTTTGCTACGAAAGTCTGCGGCGGTTAAGCGGCGGCTTCCTGCGCGGTCAGGGCGCGGGAAAGATAGTCGCTGATATGGCCGAGCATCTGCTCGGTCTCGCCGGGGTTGTTGAAGAAGTGGCCGGCGCCCGGAATGACGCGGTAATCCACGCCGTTGGGGCCGCGCTGGTCTTTAAGCTTCTCGACCAGCTTTTCCACGGATTCGATGTTCACGACCTGGTCGTTGTCCCCCTGGACGATCAGCCCCTCGTTCGGGCAGGGCGCCAGGAAGTTGAAATCATAGATGTTCGCCGGCGGGGCGATGGAGACATAGCCGTCGATTTCCGGGCGGCGCATCAGCAATTGCATGCCGATCCACGCGCCGAAGGAGAAACCGGCAACCCAGACGGAGGAAGCCCCGGGGTTGACGCTTTGCAGCCAGTCGAGGGCCGAAGCCGCATCCGACAGTTCGCCTTCGCCATGCGCGAATTCGCCCTGCGAACGGCCGACGCCGCGGAAGTTGAAGCGCAGGGTGGAAAACCCGTTGTCGGCGAAGGTCTGGAACAACGAATAGGAAATCTTGTTGTTCATCGTGCCGCCGCGCTGCGGGTTGGGATGAAGGATGAGAGCGATGGGGGAGCCGGGCAAGCGGCTGTGTTTGTAACGGCCTTCAAGTCGACCGGCGGGGCCGGTAATCATAATTTCTGGCATACAGTCTGTGGCCTCCTGGTGCCTTTATCGGTTGTTGATATGCATTTTTTTATTATTTATTTGCGTTACAACCTCTATCTGAAGTACAGAATATACATTATGAAATTTTTATAGCAAGAAAATTCTTTATTTTCAGTGTTAAATCATATACATATCTCCATTTATTAATGTATTTTTGGCGACACGGAAGGGCAAAAGTGAGCCGTTTTGAGGGCATATATCTGGACCATAACGCCACCACGCCGGCCAAGCCCGGCGTGCGCGATTCCATGCTGGAAATGCTGGGGTTTCCGGGCAACGTCTCCTCCATCCACAAGGCCGGGCGCGAGGCGCGGCGCAGAATCGAGGAATCGCGCAAATCCATCGCCAAACTGGTGAACGCGGGCCCGCGCGACGTCATCGTCTTCACCTCGGGCGCGACGGAGGCCAATAACATGGTCCTGAAGGGCGCGGGCATGGAACGCCTCATCGTCTCCGCCATCGAGCATCCTTCCGTCCTGCAGGCCGCGCCGGAGGCAGAAATCATCCCCGTGCTTGAAAACGGCGTCATCGACCTTCAAGCCCTCGACAGGATGCTGGAGGGCAACACGCGCCAGACCCTGCTCTCCGTCATGACGGTCAATAACGAGACCGGCGTCATCCAGCCCGTCGAAGAGGTCGTGAAGCTGGCGCGCAAGCACAGCGTGCTGGTGCATACCGACGCGGTGCAGGCCGCGGGCCGCCTTGCGCTGGACGTTCAGGCCTCGGGCGTCGATTTCATGACGCTTTCCGCGCACAAGATGGGCGGGCCGCAGGGCATGGGCTGCCTCGTCATCGCCAATTGCGCGGTGGTGCAGCCGCTGCTGCGCGGCGGCAATCAGGAAAAGAACCTGCGCGCGGGCACGGAGAACCTCGCCGCCATCGCCGGCTTCGGCGCGGCGGCGGAACTGGCGGACATCGAAGACATGCCACGGCTGCAAGCCCTGCGCGACCGGCTGGAGGCCGAACTTTCCGCCAAGGCGCCGACATTAAAGATTTTCGGCAAAGATGCGCTGCGCGTCGCCAATACCAGCATGTTCTGCCTGCCGGGCGCGACGTCTGAAATGCAGCTCATCGCGCTCGACCTTGCGGGCATCTGCGTGTCCAACGGCTCGGCCTGTTCCTCGGGCACGGTCAAGCCCTCGCACGTGCTGAAGGCCATGGGCGCAAGCGAGGACGAGGCCGCTTCCTCCCTGCGCATCAGCCTCGGCTGGGACACGACGGAAGAGGACGTCGAGGCCTTCATCGAAAAATGGTCCGAAATGTACGACCGCATCAAGAACCGCCTGAGCGCGGCGTAACCCCCCTCTTTCGTCATTCCCGCGAAAGCGGGAAACCAAGGAACCCCGATGCAAAAACAGTTCTATGTTTACATCATGACGAACAAGATGAACGGAACGCTTTACCTCGGCGTCAGCAATGATATTATTCGCCGGGTTCACGAGCACAGGCAGAAGGCGGTCAAGGGTTTCACCGCCCGCTACGGCCTGACGCGGCTGGTGTACTTCGAGCAATTCAACACGGCGATGGACGCCATCACGCGCGAAAAACAAATGAAGAAATGGAACCGCGCGTGGAAACTGCAACTGATCAACGAGAAAAACCCCGAATGGAACGACCTGTATGACGAGATTGCGGCATGACGACATAACCGCCGGATCGAACGGCACAAGGGCATGGATTCCCGCTTTCGCGGGAATGACGCGGGTAGTTTAGTTTCATTTCGTCATTCCCGCGAAAGCGGGAATCCAAACACAGCAAAGGTAGAAAAACATGCCGAAAATGACCTTCATCGAAAAGAACGGCGAGCCGCTGGAAGTGGACGCGCCCAACGGGTTGTCCATCATGGAAATCTCGCACAAGCACGGCATCGACATCGAGGGCGCCTGCGGGGGCTGCCTTGCCTGCGCGACCTGCCACGTCGTCGTGCATCCCGACTGGTACGGCAAGCTGAACGAAAAGCGCGACGACGAGGACGACATGCTCGACCTCGCCTTCGACTTGAAAAAAACCTCGCGCCTCGGCTGCCAGATATTGATGAGCGACGAGCTCGACGGCATCGTCGTCGCCCTGCCCGGCGCGAAGACGCCCTGGGATTAACGCCTTCAGCGACATTGCCGATATTTAACTAAAATCCCTTGTATTTATTCGGATTTTTTCGCAGGGTTTTCCGCGTTCCGCCCGTATCACTGGTATGAACGGCGCGCACGGAAAGCTTGTCCCCTACGCCTTAAGTTTATTCCCGCCGGGCGCGCCGTTCATTTCTTGTTGTATAAGGAAAGGAACTTCGCCATGAACATCAAACGATTTCTCATTCTCGCGGCCGTCGCGACCTGCATCTCCGGCCCCGCTTTCGCGGACGGCGCATCTTCGTCCGGCATCGTCGTCGATCCGCCGGTGAAAAAACCGGTGAATCATTATGGCGCGGGCTATGAAACCCAGCGCGACATCAACCAGCAAAAACGCATCGATGGCGGCCTCGACAGCGGCGCGCTCAACACCCGCGAGGCGGCGAAGCTTGAGCACGGCCAGTCCCGCCTCGATTTCGTCGAGGCGAAGGACATGAAAGACGGCAGCCTGTCCAAGAAAGACCGCTACCAGATCAAGAACATGGAAAACCGCCAGAGCAAGATGATCTACGGGCAAAAGCATGACGCGCAGTACGGCAACCCGAAAAGCCTGTCCAGCCGCCGCATGCAGCGCGACGTCCAGCGCAACGTCTGGCAGGAAAAACGCCTGAAGCGCGGCATGAAGAACGGCCAGATCGGCAAGGGCGAATATTCCCGCCTGCAGCGCAATCAGGCCGGCCTGACCCGCCGCGAGTTCAAGAACGGGCGCAACGGTCGCATCGGCAGGCATGAGCAGATGGGCTCGCGTCAGGGCTTCAACCACAACAGCCGCCGCATTCACCACTTCAGAAAGAACGGCTGACGACGTTCAGGGAGCTCTCCCCGTTCCCCGAGGCACAGAGGGAAAACCGCCGGCGCACCCCCGGCGGTTTTTCTTTTGTCCTGAATTGAAGAAAGCCTA
The DNA here is from genome assembly GCA_016124645.1 of Alphaproteobacteria bacterium. GTDB lineage: Bacteria > Pseudomonadota > Alphaproteobacteria > Micavibrionales > UBA2020 > WGNE01. The sequence goes on along the minus strand of WGNE01000039.1, from coordinate 38,334 downwards.
CTTCGGCCCCTTGGGACCCGCATTGGTGTTGGAGGGCTTGACGACGAATTTGGCCTTCATGGCGAGGTTGTAGCCGTCGATGATTTCCTTGGGCGTGCAGCCCGGCTCGAACTCGACCGAGACATGCGGCAGGTGGATGATGAGCGGCTGGTTCGATTCCTCCATCAGCTCGGCGAAATTACGCGCGGCCATGCGGATGTTGAAACCGCCTTCGGGCGTGAATTCCATGACGAGATCGTCGTCGTCATGATTGCCGCCATGGTTCTTGCCGCTTCCCCCGCCTTTTTTCCGCCCGGCCATGCCGCGATTTTTCCCTCTTCCATTCGCGGGCGCAACGCGGCACCAAGCCGCGGACACTTTCCCGCAACTTTAGTGTAACAGCCATGTTTGAACAAACTGTTAAAGAAAAAAGCCCTGCGCCTTCAGCCGCTTACGAGGCGTTTCCCGGCCTAGCGGCCGGAGCCGGGCTTGCCCATGGTCTTGCGGCCGAAGCGCTTGATGTCGTGTCTTTCCGGCGCTTGCGGCGTGGGGGCCAGCGGGGGCAGATAGTCGGGCACCACCTTGCGGTAGGCCTCCAGCACGTCGTGCAGGGTCGATTCCACGGGCACTTCCAGCACGAAATGGGGGAAATTGATCTCCGCGCCCATTTTCAGCCGCTTCATGGTGGCGAGCAGCGCGGGGGCGAATTCCTCGATCTTCGCGTCCTTGTCGGGGGTGAAGAAAATGACGCCTTCCTTCCCGGGCTCGCGGCGTTCGGGCCAGTCTTCATGGGGCGTCGGCGTGCGCGGACAGACCATTGCAGTTCTCCTGCTTTTTTCGTTTTGTAAGGTTCTTCCATATAAACACAGCCCCGCCCCCTTTGGCCATATCCTTTCGAAATAACATAAATATGAAAAATCCTTGCTTTTTGGCACAAAAACCGTATATTTTGCTGCTGCTCCGGCTGTTCGGGGCGCATGAGGTAACAAGATGAACGCGCTGGGCTTTGACAAGGATCCGAAAGACACCCGCGTCGTCGTCGCCATGTCCGGCGGCGTCGATAGCTCGGTCACGGCCGCGCTGCTGCACGAGCAGGGCTATCAGGTCGTCGGCATCACCCTGCAGCTCTACGACCACGGCGAGGCGCTGGCCAAGAAAGGCGCCTGCTGCGCGGGGCAGGACATCTACGACGCCAAGCGCGTGGCGGAGGAAATGGGCTTCGAGCATTACGTGCTCAACTACCAGAGCCGCTTTCAGGACAACGTGATCGAGGATTTCGTCGAAAGCTACCTGAAGGGCGAAACGCCCATCCCCTGCGTGAAGTGCAACCAGAACGTCAAGTTCAAGGATTTGCTGCAAACCGCGCAGGATCTGGGCGCGGAGTGCATGGCGACGGGCCATTACATCCAGCGCGTCATGGGGCCGGAGCGCGCCGAGCTGCACCGCGCCATCGACCCCACGAAAGACCAGAGCTATTTCCTTTTCGCCACCACGCAGGAACAACTGGACTTCCTGCGCTTCCCGCTGGGCGGCTGGAGCAAGGACGTGACGCGCGAGCACGCGGAGCGCCTCGGCCTCGTCGTCGCCGAAAAGCCGGACAGCCAGGACATCTGTTTCGTGCCCAACGGCTCCTACGCCAAGGTGGTGGAAAAATTCCGCCCCGGCGCGATGCAGCCGGGCGACATCGTGCATATCGACGGGCGCGTGCTGGGGCAGCACAGCGGCATCATCAATTACACCATCGGCCAGCGGCGCGGCATCGGCATCGGCGGCGGCCATACGGAGAACAACAGCCCCCTCTTCGTCGTCGGCCTGCGGCCGGACAAGAACCAGGTGCTCGTCGGCCCCTATGAGGCGCTGGCGCGCGATACGGTTTATATGAAGGATTGCAACTGGCTCGTCCCCGCCATTCCCGAAGGCGGGATGGAGGTGGAGGTCAAGCTGCGCTCCGCCCAGCCCCCCCTGCCCGCCACGCTCTACCCCGACCGGGTGGAGCTGAAAACCCCCGCCTTCGGCATCGCCGCGGGTCAGGCCTGCGTGTGCTATGTCGGCAACCGCGTCATCGGCGGCGGCTGGATCACGGGCGCGGACAACAAAAGCGTTCAGGTCGCGGCCTGAAGGCGCTTTCGCAAAATCAAAACTGAACCGGAATTACATCTTCGCCGCGGGCGCGGCGGGTTTTTGCTGCTGCGCCTTCGGCGCCGAAGGTTCCTGCAGCGTCACGGACGCGAGCCCCGCGAAACGGCTGCCCCCGCCCTGCGCGGAAAGCGCCTGCGAAAGCTTTTCGGCGTGCGGGTCTTTCGTGCCGGGCGTGCCGACGCGGGCGAGATCGTCGGTGCGCAGGGAAACATGGGCCAGTTCCTGCTTTGCGATGGGCGTCGGCTTCTGCCCGTCCGGCAAGTCGCTTTCCAGCCTGCGCGCGAGGGCCGAGGAAAGCGTGCCGTCGTCATGCCCCACGCCGTCGAAAACGGCCATCACCGCCGTCTTGCCCGCCAGCGAAGTCTTCTCGCCCAGAACGGTGGAGACGATGGTCGTATTGTCCTCCGTGCCCAGCGCGGTGGCGCGTTCCGCCATGAAGCGCGAAAGGTCCGCCGTGCCGGGATTGGCCTTCAGGTAATCGGAGATATCCTGCCGCATCTGGTCGCGCTGGCCGAGATAGGCGTCCGACATGCCGTCGGTCACGGCCAGCACGATGGCTTTTTCGCCCGGCTTCAGCGCGATCCTTTCGCGCACGACGTTGTTTTCATCCGGCAGGCCGCCGTCCCCGAACTCGCTGACGAAAAAGTCCTCGTCGGAAACTTTCTGCTGCAGGTTGACGATATCGACGTTGCCCTGCGCATCCGCCTTGATGATGATGGCCTGCGAATCCCCGCGAAAGCCATAGACGACGTCGAAGGCATTCGCCTCGCCGGGTCCGGGTTCCGCCTGCGATATGCCGACGATGGAGCCGGTGGAGCCGTTGTTGACCGCCTGCGCCTCGGCCTGAAGGCCGTTCATCAGCCTTTGCATCCCCGCTTCGTCCAGCGGCGCGGCCGCGTTCATCACGCTGAAGCTGTCCGCCTGCCCCGTGGTCACGACTTTCTGCTCGTCCTTGCGGTACACGCCCGAGGTCTGGTACAGGCTGGTCACCGCCGTGCCCGTGCCGTATTGCGCTGAAACGTCTTGTGGATGCTGCCCTGCCATTGCCCCTGTTCGCCGCCCCTCTGCGGGCCTGAAAACCTGTAAAATAATTCAAGTTATTATAGCTTTTTTGGCTTTATAATATGTTAACCAACGCTGCGCTCCGCGCGGCCGTTAAAGATGCTTGACAGCAAGGGCGGGTATTGGCATATAAAAGGACCATTTTTCCCTGTGGCGGGGTAGCTCAGTGGTAGAGCAGAGGAATCATAATCCTTTGGTCGGGGGTTCAAATCCCTCCCTCGCTACCAATTCCAAACCATTGAAAAAGAACGGATATTAAGCGCACCCCCTCCGCGCGGCGGGCCTGCGGTTGATAAAATGCCGCATTGCTGTATGGTGTGCGCATGAAACAGGCACATGCCAATATCTTCTCGCTGCTGAATGTTTCAAAGCGTTTCGGTGACAAAACCGTCCTGAAGGATTTCACGCTGGATATCCTGAAGGACCGGACCACGGTGCTGCTCGGCCCCAGCGGCTGCGGGAAATCCACGATTTTGAGACTTTGCCTCGGCCTGACCGCGCCGACGCAGGGGCGCGTGCTGTTCGAGGGCGCGCCGATCGCCCCCGGAAAGGGCGACGCCATCCGCCGCAAGATGGGCTACGTCATTCAGGACGGCGGGCTTTTCCCGCATATGACGGCGCGCGAAAACGTCTGCATCATGGCCCGCTACCTGAAATGGCCGCGGGAGAAGATGGCGGCGCGGCTGGACGAGCTGCGCGAGATGACGAATTTCCCGCAGGACGGTCTTTCCTCCTACCCCGCGCAGCTTTCGGGCGGGCAGCAGCAGCGCGTGGCACTGATGCGCGCGCTCATGCTCGACCCAGACGTGCTGCTGATGGACGAGCCGCTGGGCGCGCTCGATTCCATCATCCGCCACCGGCTGCAAAACGACCTGAAGGATATTTTCTCGCGCCTGCGCAAGACGGTCGTCATGGTCACGCATGACATCGGCGAGGCCGGGTTCTTCGGCGACAAGGTCGTGCTGATGCGCGGCGGCGCCATAGAGCAGGCGGGCCGCTTCGCGGACCTCGTCCACAAACCCGCCAACGGCTTCGTGCGCGAATACATCGCCGCGCAGCGCGGCGTGGCCGACGTGCTGGAGAACGCGGGATGAAGAACAAAACGCTTTTCCCCTTCCTGTTCCTGCTCTGCGCGCTGCTTTCGTTCGCGCCGTCCCGCGTCGCGGCGGCGGGCGGAAAACCGGTCATCGTCGGCTCCAAGAAATTCACCGAAAGCGTCGTCCTCGGCGAGATCGTGAAGGGCGTGACGCAGGCGGCGGGCGTTCCCGCCATCCACAAGCGCCAGTTCGGCGGCACGCGCATCATCTGGCGCGCGCTGAAGGAGGGCGACATCGACGCCTATGTCGATTACACCGGCACGCTCTACCACGAGGACTTCGCGGGCCAGCACATCACCACGATGGAAGGCCTGCGCAAAAAGCTTTCGACCTACGGCGTCAGCATGGCCCCGCCGCTGGGCTTCCAGAACAACTACGCCATCGCCATGGACCCGAGGCGGGCGAAGAAGCTGGGCATCCGCACCATTTCCGACCTGCGCCGTCACCCGGAGCTGAAACTGGGCTTCCCCAGCGAATTCCTGAACCGCAAGGACGGCTGGCCCGGCATGCGCGCGGCCTACGCCCTGCCCCAGACGCCGGTCAACATCGACCAGGACCTCGCCTACCGCGGCCTCGTCCACGGCAGTGTGGACGCGGTGGTCGCCTATACGACGGATGCGGAGATCGACTATTACCACCTCGCCCTGCTGAAGGACGATCTGCATTACTTCCCTATATACAAGGGCGTCATCCTCTACCGCACGGATCTTGAAAAGCGCGCGCCGGCCGCGGTGCGCAACTACAAGCGGCTGGCGGGGCGCATCGATACGGCGGCGATGGCCGCGATGAACCGCGCGGTGAAAATCGACCGCCGCAGCGAATCCGCCGTCGCCGCGGGCTTCCTGAAAAAAACTTTCGGCATGGAAGTCGCGGCGCGCAGGAAAAGCTGGTGGACGGCCTTCTGGCGCTACACCTTCGCGCATCTCCTGCTGGTGCTGGTCTCGCTCAGCGCGGCCATCGCGGTTTCGGTGCCCGCGGGCATCCTCGCGGCGCGGCACGGGCGGCTGGGGCAGGTCATCCTGGGCGCGGCGGGCGTGTTGCAGACCATGCCCTCCCTCGCGCTTTTCGTTTTCATGATTCCGCTCTTCGGCATCGGGCGCGCGCCGGCCATCGCCGCGCTGTTCCTCTACAGCCTGCTGCCCATCGTGCGCAACACCTATGCGGGGCTGACCGGCATTCCCGACGGCGTGCTTGAATCGGCCGAAGCGCTGGGCCTGCCCGAGCGCGCGAAGCTCTGGCGCATCAAGCTGCCGATGGCGGCCCCCACCATCCTCGCGGGCATCAAGACGGCGGCGGTCATCAACGTCGGCACCGCGACACTGGCCGCGCTCATCGGCGCGGGCGGCTATGGCGAGCCGATTTTGGCGGGCATCCGCCTCGACGACATCGGGCTCATCATGACCGGCGCCGTTCCCGCCGCGGGCATGGCCCTGCTCATGCAATACGGCTTCGAGCTGGTGGAAACGGCCTGCGTCTCCAAGGGGCTAAGGTTGCAGCGGACGGGGTAGGCTGGCGCAATGTATTGGCGTTACCAGCTCGTACAGTTCATGGTATTTGCAAACATAGAACAATTCGTTGTGTGTGGCATTGAGTTCGCTCTTTGTATCGCCGCCGCCTGCTGTTGCTGTTGGAAATTTTGCAATGACTGCTGCAAAGCGGCATTTTGTTGTTGTTGGATAACTCCTAACCTCTGCTGAAGCTGTAGCGAAAACTCAGCCGTCTTTTTGTCCATCATTGCGTGAAGAGTATCACGATCAATCTTTCCATCATGATATTGCTTGGAAAGCAAAAGGTCTTCCGCTTCAACATTTAGCCAAATATCAGGAAAGCTGGATTTCGGAATAACAGCATCTTTTACTATTTCTTCTTCACAATAATGATATTTAAGCGCGGCTTTCCTGCTTTTCGGCATTCCCGTTTTGACATCTCCGTATTGAGAACATTTCTCGGCGATGCTTTTCAAAGCATCATTCACAAGCTCTTTTTCATTGTCGGCTGTCATTTGCGCGGCACAACCTGTCAAAAAAAGTAAAATTGCAGAGGCAAGAATAATCTTTTTCATCTAGAAGCCTTTCGTACTTAAATCCCACGCGGACATTAGCGATTTATAATTTCTTTCTGTTTTTTTCTAGCCGCTTCCGCTGCCCTTTGCAGCTCCTGGGCCGTCGGGATATGAACTTTCTTCATCCCGCAATGTTTTTCTTCCGCAAGAAGGGCAAGATGATTGTAACGCTGTCTCCATGCGTCGTATTCAACCTTTTCTCCCTCTTTGAAATCCATGAAGAACCAAGGAACCAGAAGAAACGCACCTGCGACCCCCAGAGCGACATTCTGTCCCGTTTTGTTCGTCTGACCGACAAGCCTTTGCATTTCATTCTGCGCCTCTGACATGGAGAGCTGTAATCCCTTGCATGAAAGACCGTCATCACCGTATTGCACAACCATTACAGGGTTAGGGTCATGACCAGCGCAGGCGGTTAAGAACGAAACCACTATGGCCGTACCAACCATTTTCTGAATAAAATTTTTGACCATATGCGAGATCCCCCTCAAATAAATAATCAACGGCAGGTCGAATCAATAGAGCCGGAACAACTTAAACTTTTTGGCTCGATATTCTAGGCGACCTCCCAACCCCTTGGCCAGCCATCAATTCTCCAATTCATCGCCTCCATTGCCTCCCGCTCCCAAACCCCCTACAATCACCCCTTCAACAAACAACGAGATGACCATGCCCAGCAAGCAGAAAATCAACGCGCTGGTGGCGGCGGCGGACGGGGCCCACGGGCGCGTGCGGCAATGGGTGGAGACGCATGGCGCAGACGCGGTTGACCAGAAGGATTTCTACGGCTGGACGGCGCTGCCGCAAAGCAGGCCTTCGAGGACCGCCTTGAACAGCTGAGCAAAAAAGCGCCCAAGTTCTGGCTGAAATAGAGTATTTTCAGGCCATTACGCCCGAATCCGGCCCCGTCCGGCCCCCGGCATTGACAGTCTTCCATAATCATCCTATAACAACCCACCCAAAGAAACGGTATTCCGTCAAACGGGCGCGGCGCGCGTTACGGCCTTGAGATCGCCCCCGAGAAAGCACGGCACAGGAGAGATTGACCATGTCCTTTTCAAAATATTTCAACAAAAAGGCCCGCGCCGTCGTGGCGGCGGGCGCGATCGGCGCCGCGGGCCTCGGCGGTTTCGCCGGCGCGCATCTGGCGCATGAATACACCCAGCCCGCGCAGAGCAACTACACGCTGACGCAAATCGCCGCCGTCGCGGAAAACCAGTTGCCGGAATCGATGCTGCAGAAGATCGACGAGCAGCAGTTCTTCCCCGCCGCCCTGCCGGACGGCGTCACCCTGCCGCAAGAAACCGTGCAGGCCTCCGCCGACGCCTATCAGGGATTCATGGACCGCATCGCCGCCATCGGCAACGCGGGCGCGGACAAGACCGACCTTGCCGTCGGCTTCATCAACGACCTGCGCCTCTCGCCCGATATTTCGGAGGCGCAATACACGCAGCTCATCAATACCTACAAGCAAAGCGGCGGGCCGGACGTTTCCGCCGTCACCGACAACTACGAAAGCGGCGTGATGTACCAGCAGGAAGCCAGCGCCGGCGTGCAGCTCTCCCACGCCTTCGGCAGCATCTTCGACGACGACGACGCGACGCCGCAGCAAATCTCCAAAGAAGTAGGGCAGGCCATGCAACAGGGGCAGGACCTTTATAACGCCGCCGGGCTCGAAGGCGGCGCCGCCGGCGGCTTCGCGGGTCTGCTGTTGATGACCCCGCTCCTGCTCGCCGCGCGCAAGCGCCGCTACCCCAGCGCCAAGCCCGACGGCAACAAGACCCCCAAGCCGGGCAACCCCTAAAAGGCAAAAAGAAGATGGTCTGGTTTTTCAAAAAGAAAGAGCTCCCGCCCCCGCCGCCCACGCGCCACGATCTGGACGAAAAGCAGCTGGCGGAATACCTGGCCTTCGATGAAGCCGTGGGCGGCACGCCGACGCAGGAAACCCTGCGCGACCGCTTCACCGCCGCCGTCCTCGCCGGGCATACGCAGGTCGCCGCCGACACGCTGGCCAAGGGGCTGGAGAACGCGGGCGACGTGACGCGCGAAGGCCGCGGGCTTTTCAGCGGCAACACCAACCACGCGCCGCTGCAGATCGCCTCTGAAAAGGAATGGCTCGACATGGTGGAAGTGCTGCTGAACTCCGCCGACGAGAAAAGCCTGAAGACCGCCCTCTACGAAGCGGAAAAACGCCGCAACGTCGATATCGGCAAGGCCATCCGCCAGGAAATGATCCGCCGCAACGAAGGCCATATGCCGAAGATATAACCGCCGGCATGATCCAGAAAAAAGCGGGAACCTTCCGCCGCGCCCCGCCGTATGTCACTTGAGAAGCCCTATTCCCCCAATGCGTAACGGAGGATGCCATGAAAAAATCGTCAGCCTTTATAGCGACTTGCGCGCTGGCCCTTCTTTTGGGCGCCCCCGTCGCGGCTTTTGCGGACCCCGGACATGGCCACGGGCACGGCAACGGACATTGGCGCCATGGGGACGACGACGAGCGGACGGCCGGCGTCATTCTCGACGATACCGGCATCACCGCTGACTTCGGCGGCGGCGTTTCCATCCATATCGGCACGGAGGACCGCAACGTCATCAGGACTTACCTGCGCGACAACTACCGCGCAAAATGCCCGCCGGGCCTTGCCCGCAAGCACAACGGCTGCCTGCCGCCCGGCATCGCGAAAAAATACGGCATCGGACGTCCGCTGCCGGAAGGCGTTGAATACCGCGAACTTCCCGGCGACCTGCTCAGGGAATTGCACCATGCGCCCCATGGCTACCGCTATGTCCGCGTCGATAAGGACGTGCTGCTCATCAGCGAGGCGACCAAGAAGGTCGTGGACGCCGTGACGCTGCTTTCCGCCGTCGGAAACTGATTCCGCGCGGTTCTGCATAATCGCGGCGCATCGCAGGGCAAAAGCCGTTTCCACACATTACGGGAAGAATTTGGAGCGGGCGACGGGGGTCGAACCCGCGACATTCAGCTTGGGAAGCTGACGCTCTACCACTGAGCTACACCCGCATCCTTGCGGAAAACCGCATGTTGAACGCAGACATATATATCCATTCGCGCGGTTTTTGCCAAGGGGATTGTTTTTATGTGAATGGAAATTTTCTATCCCTGTGTCCTGAAAACATCTTTACAACCCGCCGACAGAGAAGTTAATAAGAATGGCTTTCGGTTTTTGCGCCTTTTCAAAAGTTTAAGCTTTTGAAAACACAATAAAACGGTTAGAGTCCGAAAACATGAAGTTACGCATAGTTTCAAGGAGTAGTTCTATGAAGTTGGTTACCAGAGTTTGCGCCGTTTTGGGTGTACTCGCCCTGACTGCCTGCACGGGCGCAAGCAGCAGCTCGACGGTTGACGCGCTGAACAAAGCACAGGCCGTCGGTTCGCCTTTCACCAAGATGCTTTCCGGCGAGTATCGCGAATACGCGAACTACCTGCAGACCAAGACGCTGGACTATGCAGACGCGATTCACTTCGCCCGCAAGGGTCTGGCCACCGCCAGCGGCGTCATCGCCATGCCGGAAACGCTTGACGACTGGGACCTGAGCGACAAGAACCTCTCCGAAATGAACCCGGCCCGCGCGCAGCTGGTCGATGCGCTTGAAGACGGCGGCCGCGAGCTGGCCTCCGCCAAGGCAGCCGTCGCGCAGGCGCGCTTCGATTGCTGGGCGGAGCAGCAGGAAGAAAACTGGAACAAGGACGTTCCCTGCAAAAGCCAGTTCTTCGCCGCGCTGAAAGACCTGCAGGACGCGATCGCCGTGAAGCCGGCGCCCGCCCCCGCACCCGCCGAGGAATTCCCCGCCCCCGTGACGGAAATGGCCAAGGGCCCCGCCGTACCGGTGCAGGAAGCCATGTTCATCGTCTTCTTCGACTGGAACAAGCACAACATTTCCGCCGGCGCGAACGACGTTCTTGATGCTGTCGCACAGGAAGTCAAATCCCGCAAGGACGTGAAAGGCCTCGTGGTCGTCGGCCATACCGACAGCTCGGGCAGCGCCAAGTACAACCAGAAACTTTCGCTGAAACGCGCGAATGCGGTCAAGGCCGGGCTCGTGTCCCGCGGCGTGCCCGCAGACATGATCCGCGTCGAAGCGCGCGGCGAAACGGACCTCCTGGTCAAGACCAAGGACAACGTCCGCGAACCCGCCAACCGCCGCGCCCAGATCACTCTCGAGTAATCTGGCAGGCAGCTAGGCTTGAAGGAAACCGGCCGGGACAACCGGCCGGTTTCTTTTTTCCGGTTTCCTTTTGTTTTTTCAGGGAAACCCGATAAAATTGCCCGTAAGCTACAGGCAGGAAAGATGTACAGTTCCACCACCCGCAACGTCACCGTTTTCGTCGAGCCCCGGTATCTGGATTCGGAATCCGTACCGGAGAAGAACGTCTATGTCTGGGCCTATCACGTCCGCATCGAGAACAACGGCGCCGAAACGCTGCAGCTGCGCACCCGCCACTGGAAGATCACCGACGCCTACGGCCGCGTGCAGGAAGTGCGCGGGCCCGGCGTGGTGGGCGAGCAGCCCGTGCTGAAACCCGGCGAAAGCTTCGAATACACCAGCGGCACGCCGCTGACCACGCCGTCGGGCATCATGGCGGGAACCTACGCGATGGAGGCGCCGGACGGCAGCCTGCTCGACGTCGCCATTCCCGCCTTCTCGCTCGACAGCCCGGACATGCCGCGGCAGGTGAACTGACGGTAATCCCCGCCCCCGAAGAAGGGCGAAAGACGAAAAAAGAGGGCAAGTTAAAGTTATGCGTTTCAAGCCTGTATTCTACGTCATCGGCGTTCTGCTCCTGATTCTGGCGACGGCCATGCTGGCCCCGCTGCTGGCCGACGTCCACGGCGCCAGCGACGACTGGCAGGCCTTCCTCGCCGCGCAGATGATCACCGGCTTCGTCGGCCTCGCCCTCATCTTCATGAACCGCGAAAAAAGCTTCCAGCTTCACCTGCGCGAGACTTGCGTGCTGGCTTCCGTCAGCTGGCTCTTCATCGCCGCCTTCGGCGCCCTGCCCTTTTGCCTTGCCGAGATGAACCTCGATTACACGCAGGCCTTTTTCGAATCCATGTCGGGCATCACCACCACGGGCTCGACCGTCATTTCGGGACTCGACAACCTGCCGCACGGCATCCTTTTGTGGCGCATCATGCTGCAATGGCTGGGCGGCATCGGCTTTCTGGTGACCGCGCTGACCATCCTGCCCATGCTGCAGATATCGGGGATGCAAATCTTCAAGACCCACGCGCTGCAGATCGAGAAGGTCATGCCCAGCGCGACCCAGCTGGCCCTGTCCATCACCGCCATCTACGGGCTGATGACGGTCGTCTGCACCGGCCTGCTGTCATGGACGGGCGTGCCCTTCTTCGAAGCCGTGTGCCATGCCATGTCGGCGATATCGACCGGCGGCTTTTCGACCTCCGACGTTTCGGCCGCGCATTTCAGCCGGCCGATGGTCCACCTCATCCTGATGGTCTTCATGATTCTGGGCAGCCTGCCCTTCGTCCTCTACCTGCGCCTTGCCAAGGGCGATTTCCGCGCGCTGGCGCGCGACAGCCAGGTGCGCGCCTTCCTCGCCACCATTTTCGTGCTGGGCTCGATGCTGACGGCCTATCTCGTCCTCAACGGGCAGCAATACTTCATGAACGCGGTGCAGAACGCCTTTTTCACCATCGTCAGCCTCATCACCACCACGGGCCTGACGGACAGCGACTATAGTCTCTGGGGCCCCTTCGCGGGCGGGCTGGTATTCGTCGCGATGTTCCTCGGCGGCTGCTCGGGCTCGGCCGCGGGCGGCATGAAGATTTTCCGCCTGCAGATTTTGTGGCTGATGCTGCGCCAGCAGACGCAGAAGGTCACCGCCCCCCACGGGCTGTTCCAGGTGCGCTACAACGGCAAGCTGGTCGATCCCGACCTGCAGGCCTCGGTCGGCGTGTTCTTCTTCGTCTTCATTCTCGGCTGGGCGGTGACGGGGCTTGCGCTGCAGCTGACGGGGCTCGATTTCGTCAGCGCCTACAGCGCGGCGGTGACGGCGCTCAGCAACGTCGGCCCCGGCATCGGCGTGCGCCTCGGCCCCGCGGGCAACTTCGCCTCGCTCAGCCAGAACGCGCTCTGGGTGCTTTCCGCGGCCATGCTGATGGGACGGCTGGAGTTCATGACCATCCTCGTCATCCTCGCCCCGCGCTTCTGGCGCGATTGAGAATTTCGTTTCTGGAAGGACTAAAGCAAGATCAGGTCTTGCCGAAGGTTCCCTTGACGATGGTCTGCAGGCTGTCGCCCAGATCTTTCATCAGCTTTTCCTCCATCTCGAAAAACGCCATGTTGCGCTCGTTCGGGGAGACGGCGTGGTCCATCGTCAGGTCGCGCTCGGCGACCACGCTGGCGTGGCCGATGATGATGTCCGGCGCGGCCCTGTCGGCCAGCTCGAAGCGCAGGGCGACGCGCGCGTGATAGGTCACGCCCGGCTCGGAATGGAACAGGCTCATGAGGCCGTCGTCCGGCGTCAGCATCTTCGCCGTTACCGAGGCGTCGTCGATATAGACCTTCAGGATGCGGTCCGGCAGGCCCGCGGGCAGGACTTTTTCCGTCACCAGCTGGTGCGCCGCTTCTTCCGGCGACTGGCGGAAGAGGTATTCGACGTTGGGCAGTACCATGGGGCTGCGGTATTTATCGACGACCTGCACCTGCCCCGCGTTCACGTTCACGGCGGGGATGTTGTCGAAGCTGAGGTCCGGCACCACGCTGGCGGGCGGGGCGGATGTGCAGGCGGCGGTCATGAAGACGAGCGCGAAGAGGCCGTTTTTCAGGCGGCCAAGAATATGGGGTGACGTCATTTTCTGTCTTCCTCGTAAACGTCGTTGAGTTGCGATTTGGTGAAGTCGAATTTCTCGCTGCAGAACTCGCAGGTGATGGAGACCTTGCCGTCCTTCTCGCAGACCTCCTCCAGCTCGCGCCGCGGGATGGTGCGCAGGATGCTGACGACCTTCTCGCGCGAGCAGCGGCACTTGAAATGCACATGGGTGGGCGAATAGATGCGCACCCCGTCCTCGTGGAACAGGCGGTAGAGAACGTCCGCCGTGCCCAGCACGGGAGAGAGGATTTCCCCGTCCGTGCAGGTGCTGAGCAGCATGACGGCGCGCGTCCAGTCCTCGATGCTCAGCTCCGTCGCGCCCTTGCCCGCTTCCTCGTCCGGCAATTGCTGAATCATGATGGCCCCGGCCCGCCACTGCCCGTCCTGCGGGTGGATGGCGAGACGGAAGGAGGTCTTGATCTGCTCCGACTGGGTGAAGTAATGCTGCACGGCATCGACGATGGAGGCGCCCTTCAGCTCCACGATGCCCTGATAGCGGTCGTCCACGCTGCCCTGATCGACGGTGAAGGCCATATAGCCCTTCTTGCCCAGCAGGTGGTAATAATTATGCGCGGTGTCCTTCTTGCGCTTGGCGGCCTTCTTGACCGCCGCGTCGTCGAAACCCGCGTAGGCCCGCACGTCCCCGCTGCTGGTCACGTCGGCCACCAGCAGGCGAATGGGCCCCTCGGCCTTGATCTGCAGGGTGAAAATGCCCTCGTATTTCAGCATCCCGGCCAGCAGCATGCCCAGCGCGGCGACCTCGCTCAACAGGGCGGTGACGGGCGGCGGATATTTATGCTGCTCCATCATCTGCGCCAGCACGCTGCCCAGCCGCACCATGCGCCCGCGCACGTTGGATTTTTCAAGCCGGAAAGGCTGGACGACGTTGTCATCGACAAGCCCGGATTGTTCTGTGCCGTCTTTTTTGATACGAATAGCCATAGCCGTTTCATTCTACCATAAAGAACGCATGGACCAGAAGCCCGATAGCACCCGCCGCCAAAAGGCCCGCGACAAGCAGGACGCCAGAAACCGCGCCCGCAAGCAGCCGCGCAAGCTTTCGACCCGCTATTTGGAAAATGCCGCGCTTTACTACCTGCAACGCTACGCGACATCCGCCGGGAACTTCCGCAAGGTCATGACGCGCAAGATAGACCGTTCCTGCGCCTTTCACCAGACCGCGCCGGAGGAATTTTACGCCTTCGTCGAGGAACTGGTGAAACGCTATATATCCGTCGGCCTGCTCGATGACAAGGGCTTTGCCGCCGCAAAAGTGTCCAGCCTGCGCCGGCAGGGGCGCTCGAAGCGGGACATACAGGCGAAGCTGCAGGCCAAGGGACTGGCGGCGGAGGATATCGAGACCGCCCTCGCCGCCCGCGACGCAGAAACCGCGGCGGACGACGACAGCGGGGAAAGCGCCGAGCTCATCGCCGCGCGCAGGCTGGCGAAAAAGAAGAAGCTGGGCCCCTACAACCCCCGCCCGTCAAAAGACCCGGCCGAAGCCCCCAAGGAGCGCCAAAAAGAACTCGCCGCCCTCGCCCGCGCGGGCTTCAGCTACGACGTGGCCCAAAAAGCCCTGCAACCCCCGGAAGATGACGGGGACGGCGCCGAAGAAACGGACTAAAAATCCTTCTTGAGGTTCTGGGGCGAAAGGTAATTCCTGATGACGTATTTCTTCATCCCGCGCAGGGAAGCGCGCAGGTAGATGACGATGCAGGAGGGAATCATACCCGCTGCGATGCAGACCCATTCGGGCAAGCCGGCGGCCGCCGCGCCCGCGAAACCGCCCAGCGCGCCTGCAAAGAGGCCGATGCGCAGCAACGCCAGCCGCTTGCCCCTGTCGATTTTCAGGAACAATACCGCAAAGCGAAAGCCCATCCCGCGCAGCCAGTTCCGCCGCGATTCGATGATGGCCACCAGCAGCAGCGTCGCATAGTCGTCCGGCACGCGGCTAAGGACGATACGCGCATGTTCCATCGCCTCTTCCGTCTTTCCCTCGCGCAGCAACAGGTTGCCCATCAGGACTTGCGCCTGGTTGTTCTCCGGCGCGATGCGCAGGGCCTGCCGAGCGTAGTCCTCCGCCTTCGCCTTGTCTCCCTTGATGTGGAGCCAGTAGCCGCCGCAGTTGACCAGCGCCTGCACGTTCTCCGGCGATTTCCTCAGGACCGCCTCGAAACAGTCGAGCGCCTTGTCGTACTTGCGGCGCTGCCAGTACAGCAGGCCCAGAAACATGTGCGGGCTTTCGCTTTGCGGGTCGAGAGCCATCGCCTTTTCGATCTCCGCCTCACCCTCTTTCCATTTCTTGTTCTCGATGAGGATGGAGGCGTAGCGCAGGTGCGCACGGGGGTTTTCAGGCGCGAGCCGCAGCGCCGTGCGCGCGCTTTCGGCGGCGGCCTCCAGCAGGCTCTTGTCCAGGGTTTTCTTGTATTGCTGCTCGAGGCAGGTGGAAAGCACGACATGAACGGCGGGTGCTTCGGGGTTCAGCGTCAGGGCCTCGCGGTAGGTCTTGATCGCGGCGGCGTAGTTGTGCTGGCGCACCTGCACGCCGCCAAGCGCGACGAGACGGCTGAACGGGCTTGCGCCCCCCGCCGGACGGACGGGAGATGGCGCGCTATTCTCCATGCTTTTGCAGGAAGGCGATGACTTCGTCGTATTGCCCGCCCTCGTTCGAATATCTGGCGTAGTTGCGCGCCGTCGACAGCCACTCTCCCGTCGTCTGCCGGGCTTCCTTGAGCGCCGCCTTCATCTGCGCCATGCCGACCGGCACCTCATGCCCGCCGGACAGGGATTCCTCGATGGCGATGTCGCAGGCGGTTTCCACCACGTTCTCTATGTCGGCGCCGGAAAACCCGGAACTGCCGCGCGCGAGCGCGTCAAAGTCGATGTCGCCCGCCGCGGGGCGCCCTTCCATGTGGATCTTGAAAATGGCCGCCCGCGCTTCCCTGTCCGGCGGCGGAATGAACAGCACACGGTCAAAACGGCCGGGCCGGCGGAACGCCGCATCGACGGACCACGGCACGTTCGTCGCGCCGATGACCAGCACCCCGGTGTTGTTCTTGGCGAAGCCGTCCATCTCCGAAAGAAACTGGCTGATGGTCTTGGATACCGCGGCACTGCTGTTTTCATACTGCCGCTTGCCCGCCAGCCCCTCGAGCTCGTCGAAGAACAGCACGGCGGGCGCCGTCCGGCGCGCCTGTTCGAAGATGGCGTGCAGCTTCTTCTCGGAATTGCCGAGCCACATGTCGAGAATGTCGGAAATCGCGACGTTGTAGAACTTCGCCCCGCATTCCCCCGCCGTCGCCTGCGCCAGCAGGGTCTTGCCGCAGCCCGGCGGCCCGTACATCAGCACGCCGCCGCCCGCCTTGCGCCTGAACTTCGCGAAGATTGCGGGCTTCTGGAACGGCAAGATAATCTTGCGGTGGATGATTTTCTTGACCTCTTCCAGCCCGCCGACGTCCGAGAAGCGGATGCTGGCGCGCGACGGCTCGATGGGCGGGGGCGCGTCATTTTCATCGCCGTCGCCGGCGGCCGCCACGGGCACCTTGTCCTCGTTGCTGATGACCCGGAAGCCGACGACCTTGCCGTCGTCATCCGTCTTCGCGGGCGTCACCCTGGCGGAAAGGGATTTTTCAAGATCCGGGTCTTCCAGCGAGGCGTTTTGCGCAACCGCCTCCCGGTACGCCGCCAGCCCCGCTTCATGGTCGTGCAGCGCAAGACAGGCACGTGCGCGCAGGAGAAGCCCTTCCGCGCCGCAGTCCGCCGCGGCAAGGAAACCGAGCGCCCGCTCCGCATCCTCCGCCGCCAGCAGCACGCGCGCGGCCAGCAGGCAATCCGCCGCCTCCAGCTGCTGCGCGTCAGAGCCGTCGAGCAGCGCGAGGGCTTCCTGCGCCTCGCCGTTTTCGAACAAGCCGCGAACCAGCACCATGCGCAATGCAGTATTATCAGGGCTCTGGCCGTATGCCAGCCGCAGCGACTGTAATGTTTCCTTGTCCATCCGCACCCTGCTTGTCTGAAGAAACTTTTTGAGGATATTACGTGCCGGAGGTGGAGGCGGCCGCCAGCGGGTCCGCCGCGCCTCGCTCGGGGTCCGTCGATTCCTCGCCCTCGGGCGCGTCCTCGGCGGTGTAGAGCGTGGAGACCTCGGGCGGGCCTTCGTCGCGCAGCAGGCGGGAAGCCGGCAGGATGACGCGGGCCGTGGTGCCCAGCCCCTTCTGGCTGATGATCTGGAATTGCCCGCCGTGCAGCCGCACGAGGGATTCGACGATGGTCAGGCCAAGGCCCGTGCCTTCCTTCATGCCGCTGAAGGTCGTATCCACCTTGCCGAAGGGCTGCATGGCCTTCTTGATCTCTTCCTCGCTCATGCCGATGCCGTCATCGACGATGTCGATGGTCATGCCGCCGTCGTCATTGAGCCCGGCGGAGACCTTCACATGCCCGCCCTCGGGCGTGAACTTGATGGCGTTGCCGATGAGGTTCAGCATGACCTGCTTGATGCCCAACTCCTCGGCCTGCAGCTCCGGCAGCTCCTGCGGGATGTCGATCTTCAGCTCGACGCCCGATTGCTCGATGCGCGAGTTCATGATGGTGACGCAGGACTTCAGCGCCTTTTCCAGCCTGAAGTTGCTGATGTTGAGGTCGCGGTTGCCGGTCTCGATCTTCGAGACCTCGAGGATCTCGCTGATGATCTTCAGCAGGTAGTTGCCGCTGTCGTAGATGTCCTGCGCGTATTCCTTATAGACCTGTATTTCCAGCGGCCCCATCACCTCGTCCTTGATGATCTCGGAAAAGCCGATGACGGCGTTGAGCGGCGTGCGCAGCTCGTGGCTCATGTTGGCGAGGAACTCCATGCGCGTGCGGCTGGAAATCTCCGCCTGGATGCGCGCGTTGCGCATGGCCTCGTCCGCCTCGCGCCGCTCGGTCACGTCCCAGAGGCTGCCTTCATAATAATCCACCTTGCCCGTCTCGTTGCGCACGGTGCGCGCGTTCTGCAGCACCCAGCGGCGCGCGCCGTCGCGCCTTGTGATCTCGACCTCGTTGCCGGACACGCGGCCCTCGAACAACAGGCGCTGCACGAAGTCCTTGTGGTCTTCCCGGTTGGCGTAGATCTGCCCGCCGATGTCGGTGACGTTGGCTATCAGCTCGTCGGGCGAGCCATAGCCCAGCACCTCGGCCAGCGCGTAGTTGGCGCTGATGAAACGCCCCTCGGCGTCGATCTGGTAGAGGCCGCTGACGGAGTTCTCGAAGATGGTGCGATAGCGCTGCTCGGCCGCGCGCACGGCCTGTTCGGCGCGGCGGCGCTTCTCGATGTCGGTGATGGTGCCGACCACGCGCAGGCTCTTGTCCTCGGTCATGCGCAACATGCTGAAGGCGACCTCGACCGGCTTGAGCGAGCCCTGCCCCAGGTTGAGCTGCGTCTCGGAGCGATAGGCCTGACGCTCGCCGCGGACCAGTTCCTCGAACATCTCGCGCTGCTTGTTCTGCTCGCCCTGCTCGAACATGGCGAAGAGCGACTGGCCGATGGTCTCCGCCACCTCGCGGTGGGTCATCTTCTTCCACGTCTCGTTCAGGAACATCAGGCGTCCCGTCTCGTCCGTCTCGAAGATCACGTCTGAGACGGAGTTGATGACGGCGCGGTATTCGCGCTCGCTCTTGCGCAGGGCGTGGAACAGCTTGTCGCGCTCGGAAATGCGGCTTTGCAGTTCGCTGTGCGCGCCTTCAAGGTTTTTCGACATCTCGGCCAGCATCATGTCCTGCCGGTACTTGCGCTGCGCGACGATGGCCGAAAGCGCGGTCAGCAGCAGGATGAGCGCCGCCGCGACCAGCGGCGCCATGCCCAGGAAGCGCGAGACCGTCGTGGGCCGCACGCCGAAGGCGATGTTCCAGAACTGGTCGCCCAGCTGCAGCACGTAATTGACCTTTTCCGGAGCATTGCCCATGCCCAGCGCGGAAAGCAGCGGCGAATCCTCCTCCGCCTGCGGCGCGGGAACGGGCGCGGCGCCGTCCGCCGGGGGCGCTTCCTTGCCCAGCAGGGCGTTGACGAGGATGAAGCCGGTGTCGCGGTCCTGAATCATGACGCTGGCGATGTCCTCGCGCTGGATGGTCCAGGCGTTGCCGAAAATCTTGGACGGCGTGGTGACGACGAGCAGGATGCCGATGCTGCCGTCCTGCAGGTGCGAGCGGATGGCGAGCCCCACGGGCGTATTGGCCGCGCTGGTCACCTTGCCCTGCATCGCGGGCCAGGGCAAATCCTGCAGATAGGTGATCTGGTTGTCGGGCGCCTCGCCCATCTGCTTGTTCAGCGACGGGAAATCCGGCCAGCCGTAGGAGGCGTCATACGACGTGCGGTGCGCCGCCATGCCGCGCACGTTTTCCTGCCGCCAGATGCCGCGGTCCGTCACCCAGAGCACGCCGCTGATGGCCGAGCCGCCGGTCAGCAGCTTTTGCACGCGGTCTGTCAGCGCCAGCGTTTCCTCCTCGTTGCCGGGATTGATGGTGGCGTAGAGGTATTCCAGCGAATGGACGGTTTTTTCGTTTTCGGAGAGCGATTGCTCGGTCGCGCGCAGGATGTCGCGCGTCATGTTGCGCGCCTCTTCCTGCGCCAGCGATTGCATGAGGAAATGCAGCACGATGAAGGCGATGACCGCCACCACAAGGCCGTTGACAAGAATAAAGGAAGCGACATGCCCGAGGCGCCCGAGCTTTTTATCGACTTCGGCGGCGATGGCCTGCGGCGAGCTGGCCTTTTTCGGCGTTCTGCTGTTTTGCGTCAAGGTGGGTCCTCGTTTCTGGCCATTTTACAGCTTTTTCATCTGCTTGGGGCCGGTCGCTCGGTTTCAACCTCTATAATTATGGATTTTATTTAAACTTTTATTAAATTTTGCTTCAAATTATAAAAAAATTGATTTGATGTACCCCATGGTATTCATAACGAAACTTAATTGCTTCTTTATGTTAATAAGTGTCGCTTTTGGGGCTGACACATACCATTAATTTCAATACAATCGGTTTGCTTAAAATAAAAAACGGGTAAACCGGGTGTGCCTTTTTGGTCGGGTCTCATGCAGACAGGGCACGGTTTGGCTGTGCCGCAAACAGGTGCAGTGAAGAAAAAATGGAAAAAAACAGCAAACGGGTCTATACGGTTCTCTCCATCGACGGCGGCGGCGTGCGCGGCATCGTGCCCGCGCGCATTTTGCAGGAGATAGAGGAACGCACGGGCAAGCCCATCGCCGAGCTTTTCGACATGATCGGCGGCAACTCGACCGGCGCCATCGTCGCCGCGGGGCTGACGGTGCCCGACCCCGACGAGCCGCACAAGCCCCGCCATTCGGCGCTGGAGCTGAAGAATTTCTACTATACCTACGCGCCCAAGATCTTCCCCGAGCTGAAGTTCAAGAGCCTGCGCAAGCTGTCCAGCTCCGCGCTCTACGATCCGCGCCCGCTGGAAGAAGCGCTGGAGGAAAAGCTGGGCGACGCGAAGATGAAGGATTCGCTGACCCACCTGCTCATCCCCGCGACGGACATCAAGAACTTCCGCCCGGTCTGGATCACCCATATCAAGGGCCAGAAGGACACCTCGCGCGAGGGCTGGAGCAGCATGAAGATGAAGGAGGCCGTGCGCGCCAGCACCACCGCCCCCACCTATTTCCCGTCGAAATACTACCAGACGACGCCGGATGAAAGCATGCCCAACGTCACGCACCGCCATTCGCTCATCGACGGCGGGTTCTTCGCCGGCAACGGCATGCGCCGGCTGATGACGCAGGCGCGCAAGCTGGCCCCGCCGGACGCGGAGATCGTGGTCGTCCACCTCGGCACCGGCAACGTGGAAAACAGCCTTTCTCCCGAGGAGTTCAACAAGCTGGGCCCCATCGGCATGATCAGCAAGTCGAACGGCAACCTCCTGCTCTCCCTCGTCATCAACATGTCGCTGATGGACGTGGCGAACGACCTGAAGGACGAAATCGGCGACCGCTTCATCAGCTTCGACGGCATCATCGACGAGGAAAACGACCCCAACTCCCCCGCCGCCTCGATGGACGACGCCAGCGTGAAGAACCTGCGCCAGCTCGAAAAATTCGCGGAAAAGATCATCGCCGACAACAACGACGAGATGGACCGGCTCTGCGCCATCCTGAAGACCCGCGTGATGGAAGAGGAACGCCACGAGCTCAGCAAGAAGGCGCTCGCCGCCCTCACCGCCAAGCTGGAAGAAGCGAAAACGGTCAAGACCCTGGCGCGCAACTACCGCAAGATTCTCAGCTACGCCAGCGGCATCGCCGACGAGACGCCGGAAGCGGGGGATGCGGAGCTGAAAGCCCTCGCCCATCGCCTGACCGAGCCGCACAAGGCCGACCTCGACCGCATCTACAACGTGCTGCAGGACAAGCTTGAAAACCAGAACCAGATCCTGAATTCCATCAAAGAAGCCGGCGACGATTTGACCAAATGGGTCAAGAAGCTGGGCGGCCGTCCCTTCCGCGAGCTGCCGCGCCCGCCGGAAAACGACCCGCCGGACAACGGGCCGGGCAACGACAACACGCCCAAGGCCGAAGCCTTCCCCCGCCGCAAGAAAAACGGCACGGACGGCAAGCCGAAGATTTAAAGAGAGTTTCAATCCCCCCAAAGCGTGTCATCCCGGCGAAAGCCGGGATCCATGAAGGCCGTCTGGCCGTCTCGTGAATCATGTAACGCGCGGACGCGCTTTCTGGACCCCGGCCTGCGCCGGGGTCCAGAAAGCCTTATGGGGATAAGCCCTAGCCCGAAATCCACCCGCGCTCGTGATCGACGTAGATGCGGAACCAGAGCTCCAGCGTCAGCAGGGTGAAGAGCTGGCGCAGGTAGATGATCTCGCCGCTGCGCGACTGGTCGATGATGTTGCGCACGGCGGACCAGTGGAACAGCCCGCGGCGGCGCACGCTGCTTTCGGACAGGCAGGCCTCCACCATTTCGCGCAGCGGGTTGACGGAAAGCATGGTTTCCAGCTGGGACTTGCGGCGCAGCTGCTCGCGCCGCACCTGCTTGACGGGCAGCGGGTTGACGATGCCGGGCAGCGCCTTGTCCACATAGCCACGCAACAACGATTTGCGCCTGCCCGCGGTGCGGCGCAGCCGGTCGGGTATGCCGAGCATGAATTCGAAGAGCGCATGGTCCATGAAGGGCAATTGGCCGGGCAGCCCGTTGAAGCCGGTCAGCTTGTCGAAGGGCGCCAGCACCGCGTCGGGCAGCCAGTGGTCGCGCTGCATGGCCATCAGCTGCATGGCCGGGCCGTCCCAGCCCTCGACGGGGCGTTGCATATCGACGAAGGTGTTCATCATGCCCACCATCTCGCCCTTGTAAAGCGGCTGCTTGTCGCGCCAGTCGAAAAGCGAGAACAGGGTGGAAAACTGTGTGTGCAGCGGGTCGCGGCGCAGGCTATCGAGTACGTCGAAAAGCTTTTGCCGCGTACGCGGGCCGATGGTGCCGTTATAGCCGAAAATCCGCGCGATGGTGTTGACCGGCACCATGCCGCGCATCTTGCTCAGCATCGTGAAGCGCGAGCGGCGCAGTTGCGTGGTGTAGAGCAGCATCTCCTGCGCGGGGTAGCTGACGAAAAGCGCGTCCGCCCCGGTGAAGGAGAGGATGCCGTCCACGTCCGGCGCCGCGGCGCGGGCCAGCAGGTGGCGGGTGAGCACGCCGAGGTCGGCGACCGGCTCGTCCAGCGCCCAGACGAGCTGGGGCAGCTGCTCGCCGCCCGCCGCGCCGTCCACTTCCTCCAGATGGCCGCCCAGCCTTTTCGCGATATCGGAGACGGGGGGCAGCCCGTCCGTCACCGCCGCGGTTTCCTCCAGCGGGGCATAGACGTTGAGCGGGCCGGAAATGTTCTGCGCCATGGAAGACATCAGCGCCGCCGCCTCGAGGCTGGAACGTCCGAAAGCGCCGATGCGCGAATTGCCCGCCTGCCGCAGCGCGACGGCCTCGTCGAACAGCGTGTTGAAGCGTTCCTGGAAATCAGCGTCGGTTTTCAGCGCGGGGTCGTGGGTGGTGAAGCTTTCCCACGACCAATAGGGCTCGATCATCACGTGCAGCCCGGGGTTCCAGGTGACGCGGTGGCCGGGCTTCAGCTCGTGCACGCCCTTGAACAGGCTGTCCGGCCCCGGCATGTAGCCGAGCGAGAGATAAGCGTCCACCCCCAGAAGGTCGGGCACCGTCTCCACGGCGGGATGTTCCAGCAGCGCCTTGATCTCGGTCGCGAAGATGAAGGTGCCGGAGGTGGCGGTGGTGTAATACAGCGGCTTGGCGCCCATGTGGTCGCGCGCGATGAAGGCGAGGTTGCGCTCCACGTCGTGCAGGGCGAAGACGAAGGCGCCGCGCATGTGGCTGGTGCAGTTGACGCCGAATTGCTCGTAAAGCCGGAGCACGAGGGCGGCGTCCCCGCCCTCCCCGCGCAGGTCGGCCTTTTTCTCCAGCTTGGCGCGGATTTCCGCCGCGTTGCACAGCTGGCCGGAAAAGACCACGGCGATCTGGCGGCTTTCGTTGTAAAAGGGCGCGCCGTCGCCGCCCGCGTTCTCCGGCACGCGCTGGGCCATGAAGAAGGGTTCGTGGCTGTGGTATCCCTCGCGCCCGGGGCTGCGCTGCGCCATCTTGCGCAGCATGCTTTGCAGGACGACGTCCTCCTGCGCCTTGCCGAGATATCCGACGATGCCGCTCATGTGTGGGCTTCCCTGTTCTCTGCCGGGTCGTCCTTGGCCGGGGGGTTGCCCGGCGGGATGACGCGCACCAGCAATATCTGGTTACGTTGCTTCTTGAGTATCTCGAAGCGGAAATCGAAGAAATTGAAGGTCTGGCCCACGTTGGGGATGCGCTGCGTCTCGAACAGCAACAGCCCGGCCAGCGTGGAATATTCCTCGTCCGGCAGCTTCCAGTCGAATTCGCGGTTGAGGTCGCGGATGGTGACCTTGCCGTCCACGATGCAGCTGCCGTCCGGCTGCGGGCGCACGCCGGCGACCGCGATATCGTGCTCGTCGTCGATCTGGCCGACGATTTCCTCGAGGATGTCCTCCAGCGTGATCATGCCGGTCAGCGCGCCGTATTCATCGACCATCAGCGCGAAATGCTCGCGGCGGCGGCGGAATTCCTGCAGCTGGTCGAAAAGCGTGGTGGATTCGGGGATGTACCACGGCTCCATCATCGCGTTGTTGACGTTGACCTTGGAAACGTCGCCGTTGCAATAGCGCAGCTCCTGCAGCAAAAGCTTGGTATGCACCACGCCCACGATGTTCTCGGGGCTTTCCTTCCACGCCGGCAGGCGGGTATAGGCGCTGTGCATCACCTCGTCCACGATCTGCGGCACGGGCATGCCGAGGTTGAGCATGTTCATGTTCTTGCGGTGAATCATGATCTCCTCCACCTGCACGTCGGCGAGGTCCATGATCGAGCGCAGCATGGCCGTGCGCTCCACGTCCTCGGCGATGTCCTGATGGGTGCCCTTGAACAGCTCGATCGCCCCGCGCAGCTCTTCTTCGTGCGCGGAGGCGGAATAGCCGTGGACGTCCATGCCGAACAGGCGGAAGACGGCCTCCACCACCCGGCTGACGCTGTTGGTGACGGGCGAGAACAGCGTGACGAAGAACTTCACCGGCCGCGCGATGCGCAGGGAGGCGCGATCCGCATGGGCCAGCGCGTAGCTTTTCGGCATCACCTCGGCGAAGACGAAGACGATGACGGTGACGCCCAGCGTGGCGATGGCCACGCCCTTTTCTCCCAGAAAGCTGACCAGAACCGAAGTCGCGAGGGAAGACGCGAAGATGTTCATGAAGCTGTTGCCCAGCAAAAGCGCGCCGATAAGCTGCTCCTTGCGCTCGCGCAGTTTCAGCACCAGCGTGGCGCGCTTGTCGCCGTCGTTCTCCAGCGCGGTCAGGCGCGCGCGAGAAGCCCCGGTCAGCGCGGTTTCCGCCCCCGCGAAAAACCCGGAGGCCGCCAGCATCAGCACGAAAGCGGCTATATCCAGCCAGATGACAGAGTTCATCGCCTCACAGTCTCCTTATGTTCCGGTCCGCGCCTGCAAAAACGCCAGCACGGCCCCCTCGTCCGCATCCTTGGCCACGAAGGCCTGCCCGATGCCTTTTGCCAGCACGAGGGTCATTTTGCCCTCGCTGGCCTTCTTGTCGCCGCGCATCTTTTCAAGGACCTGCGCCGCCGTGACCGCGAACGGGGGCGAGGTCATCAGTCCCGCGTCCGACAGGTGCCTTTCGACCCGCGCCGCGTCTTCGGGGGGACATATCCCCTGCGCCGCGGAAAAGCCGTAGGCCAATCCTAACCCGATTCCCACCGCTTCACCATGCAGAAGCCTGCCGTCATAGCCGCCCAGCGCCTCCAGCGCGTGGCCGAAGGTATGGCCGAGGTTCAAAAGCGCGCGGATGTCCTTTTCCTCCCGCTCATCGGCGGCCACCACCTCGGCCTTGGCCCGGCAACTGACGGCGATGGCGTGCGAGAGCGCGGCCGCGTCGCCCGAGAGGACGGCGGCGTGGTTCCCGTCCAGCCATTCGAAAAATGCGGGATCGTTGATGAGCGCGTATTTCAAAACCTCGGCATAGCCCGCCTTCATTTCCCGCGCGGGCAGGGTCTTGAGAACCTCCGTGTCGATGAGCACGATCTTCGGCTGGTAGAAAGCGCCGGCGAGGTTCTTGCCCTGTTTCGTGTTGACCGCCGTCTTGCCGCCGACGGAACTGTCCACCTGCGCGAGCAGCGTGGTCGGCACCTGCACGAAATTCACCCCGCGCATGAGCATGGAGGCGGCGAAGCCCGCGATATCCCCCACCACGCCGCCGCCCAGCGCGATGACGGCGGATTTGCGGTCGAGCTTCTGGGCAAGGCATGACTCTATAATATGCTGGAGCTGCGAAAAATTCTTCGTCTCCTCCCCCGGCGGCAGGATGACGGGATCGGCCAGCGAAAAGCCCGCGGCCCGCAGAGATTGCGAAAACACCTGCAAATAAAGGCCCGCCACGTTTTCATCCGTCACGACGATCGCGCGCCTGCCCGGCAGGACGGCCGCGAGTTTTTCGCCCGCCTGCGCCAGCACGCCCGCGCCTATTATAATGTCATAGCTTGCGGAGGCCGCCGCCACATTGACGACGCATCTCCCCTGCTCTTCCGCCGCGCTTGCCGTCATGTTGCTCACGGGTTTTCCTTTTGCTCCAGCTGTTCGAGTTCGCGGGCGATGCGCCGCGCCATTTCCCTTGGCGCCTGATCATCCGTCACCAAGGTGATATCAGCTTCCGCATAGATTGGATAGCGCGCATCCATCAGCTCTTTCAGCTTTTGCGCGGGGTCCGTGCCCTGCAGCAGCGGGCGGTGGTTGGTGCGGCCCGTGCGCTCGACCAATGTATCGAGCCCGGCCTTCAGCCAGACGGAAACCGCCTTGCCCTTTATCGCCGCGCGCACGCCGGGCTGGATGAAGGCGCCGCCGCCCGAGGCCAGAACCTTGCTGCCCCCCGACAGCAGGCGTTCGATGACGCGCAGCTCGCCCTGACGGAAGGCGTCCTCGCCCAGCGTCTCGAAAATCTCGGAGATTTTCATGCCCGCGGCTTTCTCGATTTCCTTGTCCGAGTCAACGAAAGGCAGCTTCAGCAGCTTCGCGAGCTCGAATCCGACCCGGCTTTTGCCGGAGCCCATCAGCCCCACCAGTACGATTATGCGCGTTGATTCTGCCATTTTTCCCTGTAATTCTAGGGTGTTAGTCTCGCACCTCGCCCGGCGGAAATCAAGCATTACCCGATTTTTGAGCTTATGAAAAAAGATGTTGACTTATGCTCATGCGTTATGTAATAACTATTCAGCTTTATGGTATGTACCATTTTTAGGAGCCTTATTGCGCGCTCTCCAAAGCAAGAGCAATAAAGAGCGGGCAAAAAAGTTCCTGAAGACGGTGGCTAAACCGCGAAGCCCGAAGTATGGTGTACTTATCCATTCTTCAAGGACAGTGTTGAACACCGTCCGCAAAATAAAGAGAGAACTATTATGATGTCTAAACTTGTCATGGCTCTGGTTTTTGTGGCGTTTCTCGCGGTCTCGGGCGGCTTTGTGGCTTTGGCGGCCTGGGATGTACCCGTCGAGCAGGCACCTGTAGTGAAGACGCTGGACAACAGCCACTTCTTGCAAAAGAGTTCCTGAGCCTAAGTATTCAGGACATTTCTTTTTCAGCTACAAATGCACGCGAAACGGGCGATCTGCGCGAACGAATCATCTGCGGAAGCGCTGCTGATTCTGTTTCGGGCGCCGGGAATGCCATGAACCTAAGATGCTCAAATATGGGCGTTTTTAGGTGTTTTGACCAAGATATGAAGGCAAAAACGCATGATATGGCACTATGTGGAAAAAGATAATAAAATTCATGAGTTTGAGGGCATTCTTTAGTTATGACCTTAAGTTCATGGAATACTAAAAATAAATTTTCACATATTGCCTCTTGCAATTCCCTCGGGGATGCGGCTTTATGTCTTAAAGTTCACTTGTTACGGAGGAGCGTGTAAACGGAGCTGACCGGAATAATAAAACAACGGCAGCAAAGATTATGTGCGAAAGAAACTTTAAAAAGGAGAAAAATCAATGGCTCGTCCAGGTCGTCCCAGAATGCCCAAGGCTCCCCTTCCGGGGACTGTTGAGGCATTCCTCGATATGCTCATCGCTGAACGCGGTGCGGCACTCAATACACGTCATGCCTATGAACGCGATCTCGCCGATGTCTGCGCCTTCCTGAAAAAGCAGGGCAAAGAAATCGACAGCGCAACCACAACCGATCTCAAAGATTACCTGACCGAGCTCGGCAACCGCGAAAACACGAAGAGCAAGGGCGGCGGCAAAACGGCCGTTCGCACGATCGCTCGCCGTATCTCCGCGCTGCGCCAGTTTTACGGTTTCCTGGTTTCCGAAGGCAAACGCTCGGATGATCCGACGTCCACCATCGAAAGCCCCAAGCAAACCCGCACGTTGCCGAAAGTCCTGAGCGAAGATGAGGTTACGGTCCTCATCAGCACCGCGCAGAAACAAGGCGGCCCGGAAAGCCTGCGTCTCGTCGCCCTGCTCGAGATTCTGTACGCGACCGGCCTGCGCGTTTCCGAACTGGTCGGGCTGCCCCTGACCGCGATCGGTCCCGAAAGCCGCTACCTGACGGTAGAAGGCAAAGGCGGCCGCGAGCGCATGGCGCCCCTGTCGGATCACGCACAGAAAGCGATGAAAGCATACATGGACGTTCGCCAGAAGTTCCTGATGCCCGATCGCACCGATGCGCAGAGCAAATGGCTGTTCCCGTCCCGCACGTCGGAATCGGGCCACCTGACCCGCCAGCGTTTCGCGCAACTGCTGAAAGAGCTGTCCCGCAACGCCGGCATCGACCCGGAACGCGTCAGCCCGCACGTTCTGCGCCACGCTTTCGCAACCCACCTGCTGAAACACGGTGCGGACCTGCGTTCGGTTCAGAAAATGCTCGGACACGCCGACATCGCAACGACCCAGATCTATACCCAGGTCGTCGGCGAGCAGATCAAGGCCGCTGCGGAAAAGCATCCGCTGGCTGAAGATCAGGCGATCCCGCAAAAAGTCAACAATGGTTAATTTGCCTGCGGCCCGAAAGGGTTGTATGTAAAGAAACCTGACGAAAAAAGAGAGCTTTGCAAAAGGCTCTCTTTTTTCATGGCCCTAAATATTCTAGTATCGGGCACGCCGGAAAGCCTGTAAAACACGGCATGAAAGAGTGATGCGCAAGACCGCGAGGGAATGAACATGTACCATCTTGAATTCGAAAAGCCGATCGTCGAGCTGGAGGCCAAGATCCTCGAGCTGCAAACGATGAACGAGGGCGGCGGCGTCAATATCCACGACGAGATCGAGCGCATTCAGGAAAAGGTCGAGCGCATCGTGGTGCAGACCTATTCCAAGCTGAGCCCCGAGCAAAAGGTGCAGGTGGCCCGCCACCCCAACCGCCCCCACTTCCTCGATTACGCGAAAAGGCTCATTCAGGATTTCACCCCGCTGGCCGGCGACCGCCTGTTCGGCGAGGACGAAGCGCTGCTGGGCGGCCTCGGCCGTTTCCGCGGCCAGTCCTGCGTCGTCATGGGACAGGAAAAGGGCTTCGACACCGAAACCCGCATCAGGCACAACTTCGGCATGACCAAGCCCGAGGGCTACCGCAAGGCCCAGCGCCTGATGGACATGGCCACCCGCTTCAAGCTGCCCGTCGTCACGCTGGTCGATACCGCGGGCGCCTTCCCCGGCATCGAGGCGGAAGAGCGCGGCCAGTCCGAAGCCATCGCCAAATCCATCGAAAGCTGCCTGCGGGCGACCGTGCCCGTCGTCTCCGTCGTCATCGGCGAGGGCGGATCGGGCGGGGCCATCGCCATCGCCACCGCGGACCGCGTTTTCATGCTGGAACATTCCATCTATTCCGTCATCTCGCCCGAGGGCTGCGCCTCCATCCTCTGGCGCTCGGCCGAATACGCGAAGGACGCCGCGCGCGCGCTGAAGCTGACCGCGCAGGACCTGAAGGAACTGGGCGTCATCGACACCATCATCGAGGAACCGATGGGCGGCGCCCACCGCGAGCCCGAGCGCACCATCGACGTCGTCGGCGATTACATCGAAACCGCGCTGGGCGAGCTTTCCCAGATGGACGGCGACACGCTGAAAATGCGCCGCCGCCAGAAATACCTTGAGATGGGGCACAAGCTTTAAAAAAACGCCGGGGGAAGGGAAATGACAGCACTGATGCGCCGCATGACCGCCAAAGCCGCGACCATGATTGCCGTCGCCGTCCTGATGCTGTCCCTCCCCCCCGCCGCCGCGCGGGCCGATGCGCCCGGCGCTGCCGCGCCCCCCGCCGTTCAGTCCCCCGTTCAGGCCGTGCCCGCCCCCGTGCGCGACTGGCTCATCGAACGTTTCGCCAAATCGCCCGAAGCCCCGCAGAGGTCCGAGAGCCGTCAGGCCGGCGACGACGGCGCGACCCATGCCGACATCCGCCCCCTGCTGCGCTTCATGCAGTTCTATTACATGCGCCCCGCGCTCAAATCCCTCGGCCCCTTCCTGCGCGAAGTGGACCGCACGAACCTGCTGGGCCGCCACCCGGATGCCTTCGCCATCGTCTCCGGCTTCGTCAGCCGCCTGGCCGCGCTGAACCCGGAGCAAATCCCCGGCTGGCTCTCCGGCGGGGACTTCCGGCCGAAGACCAAGGCCATGCTGCAATACGCCATCTGGCGCGCCGGGCACCTGAACGACCCCGCGGTCGCGAAGTTTTTCACCGAAAAGCCCGTCTATCTTTCCACCACGCCCGGCACGCTCGCGGCCTCCGCCCTGCGCACGCCGGAAGACCTCGACCTGATGTGGGGCGGATTCCTGGCGACGGGGGATGATTTCTACGTCAACCGCCTCATCGACGCGCTCGACCCCGCCAAATCCGCGCCGGACATGGACGAGACCGCGCGCGACCTGCTCATCGCGACCGCCGCCGCGACGCTGAAGGCCAACGCCCTCAACCACGACATCGTGCTGCGCACGCTGCAAAAGCGGCTGGAAGCGGCCGAGGCGGGCGGCACGCTGCAGCAGCGCCTCGCCGCCCTGCTGCCGCGCGAGACGCCGGGCGCGCAATTCGCCGCGCATGACGGCAATTTCGGGGCGATGCTGGTGGTCTCCCCGCTCGACGACATCATGGGCCAGATCTCCAAGCAGGGCGACGAGCGCCTCGCCTTTCCCGCCACGGTCACCGTGCAGCGGGGACGGAAAATCGGCTTTCTCATCGTCTATAGCGGCATGGCGCTTTCGGACGATCTCTCCGCCAATCTCGATTTCGACATGAGCCTGACCGCGCCCGACGGCACGGCGGAACAGGGCGGCAGCCTGCTGCACAAGCAGGCCTTCGCGGGCAAGCTGCCCAGCCGCTTCGACATCCTGCACACGCCGTCCTTCATGGGTGTCGAGTTCACGCCGCAGGACGCGGACGGGCTATACCGCCTCGACGCCACGCTGCACGACAACATCGCCCACCGCTCCCTGCCGCTGCACGCCTTCATCCGCCTCGCAGCGTCGGGAAGCGCGACGGCGCAAGGGGCGGCGTCCCCCGCCGCGCAAACCGGCGATGCGCCGCCCGCGAAAACCGCCATCACCAATGCCGAAAAATCCGCCACGCCCGAAGCTGCGCGCCCGGCCTACGGCGGGTTCAACCAGTAAAACGGTCTTCCTGATTTCCTGAAAGCTACTGCCCCGCCGCGCGGCGGATTTCCATGCCGAAACGGTAGATGACGGGCTGGACCTGCACGGCCCAGTCGAGGATATGCGCGGGAACGGGGTGCACCTTTTCCGCATCGGCGAGGTAGCGGTGATACATCTCGCCGCTGGCATAGGGATTCGGCGCGATGCGCGGCAGCGCCAGCAAAAACGCGATGAAACAGCCCCCCACGACGCCCTGCGCCCCGTAAAGCATCCAGCGCTGCAGGTTATAGACGCGCTGGAAATGCAGGTACACCAGCGCGACCCCCGCCAGCAGCCCGCGCAGCAGCGTCATCATCACGACCGAAAGCGACACGACGAGGGAAATGGTGGGGATATAGAGCGCGTCCGCGTATTCCTTGCCCTCCTCCATCGTCGTCATGTCGGCGGGGTATTTTTCACGGTCGGCGCGCAGGTCCGAGATCATGCTGTCCACCATCCGCTGGTTGCCGGGCAGCACGTATTTCTGGAAGAACTGGTCGGGCGGCATCAGCAGCTCATCGACGCTGGGTATCTGCACGCCCATCGCGGCGGCGAACTCGTCGGGGCCGAGGCCGGGGGGCAGCTTGTCGCCGAAGCGGCGGCGCCATGCCACATGCGCCTGCTCGCGCATCATTTTCTTCACGCTCTTCTTGAAGCTTTCCGGCTCGTATGTCCAGTCGTCGGGCAGGGTGAAATCCTTCTGCCCGAAGCGCGTGCGGAACTGCTCCTCCACCTGCTTGCGGATCTCGCGCTGCGTCTTCTTCTGCGCCACGAAAGTCGCGCGGTCGCGGATGTCCGAATGATAGCCGGTGCGCACGTAGAACTTAGTCTCCGCCTTCTGCTGCAGCGCGTCGATCGACTTGCTTATATCGACGTCGGGGCAGTCGTGGGTGGCGCAATAGCTGTCCGCAAGGCGGCTGGCCGCGGCCGATCCGCGCATGGCCTCGCTCACGACGGTCGTGACGGACTGGCGCATCTCGTTCACCGCGTCCTTGTAGCGGCGCCAGCCGTCGTCGATTCCGTCCTCGACCTGCTGCCGCGCCTTTTCGGCCTCCTTGTCGAGATAGGCCGCATCCATCATGTCGGCATACATGCCGGAGGCCTGCTTGTAGGGCGTGTAGTATTTATCCATCAGCTCCTGCTGGTAGGCGTTGCGCTCGCTCGTCACCTTGGAAACGTACTTCTTGTAGGCGTTCGCGGTGGAAAACCACGTGCCGTTGGCCGCCGCGTTCTCGACCAGCGCGTCGCGGTTGCGCTGCAAATCCTGCAGCACGCGCGCGGGGTGCAGCATCCAGATCGCGCTCATCACGATGCGCGCGGCCTTCATGTCGGCCACGCCCGCGCCGGCGTCATGCAGCTGCAGGTCGCCCAGCTGCATGATGCCGTCTTCCAGCCCCGAGCGCAGCATGAGCATGGACCGCGCGTCCTGCCGCTGCGACCATGTCGTCTGGTCGATGAGGTAGCGCTCGATGAGCAGCTTCTGTCCGAGGAACATCGCCGGCCACGCAAGGCACACGAGCCCGAGAATGACCAGCCAGCGCCGGAAACCGCCGCTGCCGCAAACGAAGGCGAGCCCCAGCAGCGGCACGAAACACAGCGTCATCTCGTAGGTTTCGAAATGGGTCTGGTAGGAAGGCACGCCCGGCGTCTGGTAAAGCGTGGCGATGTTCTCGATGAACAGCGCGATGAAGGGGCCGAGGCACAAGAGCGCCAGCGCCATCGCCGTCGCCCATTGGCGGCGCGTGGCCAGCTCGAACCCGCCGATCTCGAAAACGCCCAGCACCAGAAGGGTGAAGCCGAAGGCCGAAACGCTGCGGCCGAAGTACTGCAGGTTCTTCAGCGCGTCGGGGTCGGAGCGCACGGTGCCCGCCACGTCCAGCAGGCGCATGTTGAAAACGGCCTCCGCGCCGATATAGGCGAGGCTGAAAATCAAAAGCAGGATGCCGAAAGGCGAGAGGATATTCTTGCGCAGCTTCATATCCGCTATCGTATCACGCGTTCAAAAGGCGCGGAAGCGATCCGTTCGGACGGGCCCGCTTTTTTTGACGCGCTAGCTGCCGCCGTCCCCCTTGGCCGCGATCAGGCGTTTTTGCACCTGGCTGACCTGCCGGTTGCTGCGCGCGGCGGCGCGGTAGTATTCCATCAGGAAAACACGTAACGCGCCGGTGAAGGAAACGCCGGGGTCTTTCAGGTCGTGCACCGCCCCGCAAAGGTCGTGGATGGAGCAATCCTCCAGCCCCGCGATCTCGCTCAGGGCGTCCCACATCTCCGGCTCCAGCCGCACGCTGGTGCGCCGGCTGTGGATGCGGATGTTCTTGCTGACAAGCGCGCCACCCTTTGACGGGCGGTCTCCCCGTCCATAACCGCCGCCGTCTCCGCCCCCCGGCGGCATGGCGACCAGCTTTTCGTTCATCATGCGATATCCCCCGATATGTGCCTTCCGTGTTGAGTATTCGTCGCCCCGGCCGCACCCGTCCTGCCCACAGGACCGATACGGCCAAAAACATAACCGCGCATTCCGCAGTTCTCCTATCATAGAATGCAATCGGCCAGATTACAACTATAGATAGAAGATATTAAAAAAGGCTCAACAGTGGGGTGCATATTGCCGTAGTCCGCGCGCGGAACCCTTTTAGAACAGTCGTTCCGGCCTTTCGGAATTTTTTTGCGGGAGGGGGATCAGGGCAGGTATTTGTCGAGGATTTTCTTGATGCGCTGCTTCGATTCTTCGCTGTCCTTGCGGTCGAGCAGCAGGCCGTTGGTGATGGCCTCCAGCGTCAGCTCGCGCGGCATGCGCGACAGGCTGCTGAAATAGTCGGACAGCATGTTGTCGATCATGTCGTCCTTGGCCACCTTTTCCGGGTCCGGCGCGGCGTCGTTCACGGCGCGCAGCAGCTCTTCCTTGATGGATTTCAGCTCGGCTTTGGTTTTTTCGGTGTTCTCGCTCATGACGGGCCCGGTATTGTTGAAAGAATCCAAGATTATGCAATCAGAAACCTTAACCACTTGTATATCTTATGTCAATATACTTGAGAGAGAAGCGTCCCGAAAAGAAGGATCGCAGAAAAATCCAGTATTTTCAACGCGAAAACAGCCGGCCCGGCAAGGCCCGTCTTGTTTTCGGCGGTGCGGAGGGCCATAATCAGCCGTTATGTGGGATTTCAAGACAAAATCATTCCTGAAAGGCCTTGAAGAGCACGAGGAGCAGCTCCCCGCGCTGCGCAAGAACTGCGAGATTTCGGGCTGCCCGCATCTCGGCGAATACCGCGCGCCCAAGTCGCGCTACGACCTGCGCAGCTATTACTGGTTCTGCCTCGACCATGTGCGCGAATACAACAAGAGCTGGGACTACTTCAAGGGCATGACCCCGGGCGAGGTCGAGCAGCACCTGCACCGCGCCTCCGTCTGGGACCGCCCCACATGGCGCTCGACCGAGGCCGGGCTGAACGAAGACCGCGCCCGCCAGCAGATCTACGAGGCCTTCGCGCGCGGCGACAGCGTTTTCGGCGATTTCTCCGGCCGCGCGGACGCGCAGGAACAGGCCCGCGAAAAGGCGGAGATCGACGTCGGCAGCATCCCCCACCCCACCATCGAGGCGCTGGCGGTCATGGACCTCGCCCCGCCCATCGAGTGGGAGGAGGTCAAGGCGCGCTATAAAACCCTTGCCAAAAAATACCACCCTGATACCAACAAGAATGATAAAAATACAGAAGAGCGGCTGAAGAAAATCAACCTCGCCTATTCGATTCTGAAGCTGTCCTACCAACAATACCTCAAACTGGATGAAGAATAATGCCTTCCCTCACCAACGCCGCCTATAAACGCATTCCCGACATCATGGTTTCCGTCCGCCAGCTTTTCGGCATCGATTCAGACCTGCAGGTGCCCGCCTTCTCGCAGAAGACGGAGAACGTGCCGGAGGTGGACGAGGCCTACCGCTTCGACAAGAACACCACGCTCGCCATCCTCGCCGGCTTCGCGCACAACAAGCGGGTGATGGTGCAGGGCTATCACGGCACGGGCAAATCGACGCACATCGAGCAGGTCGCCTCGCGCCTGAACTGGCCCTGCATCCGCATCAACCTCGACAGCCACGTCAGCCGCATCGACCTCATCGGCAAGGACGTCATCACGTTGAAGGAAGGCAAGCAGATCACCGAGTTCAAGGAAGGCATCCTGCCATGGGCGCTGAAGAACCCCGTCGCCATCGTCTTCGACGAATACGACGCGGGCCGGCCGGACGTGATGTTCGTCATCCAGCGCGTGCTGGAGGCCGAGGGCAAGCTGACCCTGCTCGACCAGAACGAGGTCATCCGCCCGCACCCGGCTTTCCGCATCTTCGCCACGACGAACACCGTCGGCCTCGGCGATACCTCCGGCCTCTATCACGGCACGCAGCAGATCAACCAGGGCCAGATGGACCGCTGGAACATCGTCGCCACGCTCAACTACCTGCCGCCCGAGCAGGAGATCGACATCGTGCTGGCCCGCGTGCCCGCCTACAAAACCGACGAGGGAAAGAAGACCATCGCCGCCATGGTCCGCATGGCGGGGCTGACGCGCAAGGGCTTCATGGCGGGCGACCTTTCCACCGTCATGTCGCCGCGCACCGTCATCCACTGGGCGGAAAACGCGCAGATCATGGACGACATCGACTTCGCCTTCCGCCTGACCTTCATGAACAAATGCGACGAGCTGGAGAAATCCGTCGTCTCCGAATACTACCAGCGCTGCTTCGACCGCACGCTGATCGAGCCCGAGGGCGCATAAGCCATGGCAGAAAAAGCCGCCGAAGAAAATAAAGCCGAAGAAGATAAAAAAGAGGAAAAACCCGCCGCCCCCTCGCGGTCGGAAGCGATGACTTTCGCCTTCGCGGGCGGCATGGCCGTCTGGGCGCTCGTCAGCGCTTTCGGCAACAGCGCGCTGGCGTGGGATTCCGGCCTTTACTACTTTCTCGGCATGCCCGTGCTGGTTTTCTTCGCCGCCCTGCTCGGCTATCACTTCCCCCAAAAAGCCTACCGTCACGGGCTGTGGCTGGCGCTGGGGCAGTTCGCTGCCATGGTCGTCATCGGGCTCATCCGCCGCAACGGTTTCGGGCTGATCCTCTACAGCGTCGTCGCCGCCTATGCGCTGAGCGTGCCGCTCCAGCTCGCGGCCATCGCCGCCGCGTGGTTCGGCCGCCACAACGGTCCCCAAAAGGAGGCGGACTGAGATGGCCGGGGCCGCCGGAAAAACCGTAAAAGGAAGCCGGCTGCTCGGCTTTTTCGCCTTCCTGCCGGTCGGGCTGGGCGCGCTGGTCTGGCTGGTCGTCAACATCTGGCTGCTGGCGCTGGTCAAGCACGGCGCCGCGGCCTATGCCCTGCCGCTGGCCGCCAATATCTTCTTTTTCGCCAAGTCGTGGCATGAAACGAAGCACGGCGAAAACCCGCCGCGCTTCACGCTGCGCCTCGGCGCCGGGCTGGTTGCCGCCGCCGCCGCCTTCGGCATCGCCCTGACGCTGACGCTGTTCGGCCTTTCGATGACGCGCAAGCCGCCTGCGCCGCCGCCGACGACGACGACGACGACGACGACGCCGGCCGTTTCCGCAGACGCCCCCGCGACGCAGGCCGCCAAGCCCGTGCCGCACCTGCGTTTCGCCCCCGCGCCCGGCCCGAAAAAGGAACCGGTGAAAAAGCAGCCATGACGGACGACGCCGACCAGATCGAGAATTTCAAGCACGCCACGCAATCCACCGCGCGCGCGCTTTCGGGGCTGGAGGACGTGGAGGTCAGCTTCGGCGGCCACAGCGCGGAGCTGAACGACAAGCTGATCCGCCTGCCCGCCCTGCCCAAGCTGATGACGCCCGCCGAAACGTCGCTCATCCGCGGCCTTGCCGATACCTGCGCGCTGCGCCTGCATTACCACGACGCGCAGCTGCACCGCAAAATGCTGCCCGCCGAAGCGCAGGCGCGCAGCGTCTATCAGGCGCTGGAAGACGCGCGCATCGAGGCCGTGGGCACCGCCGACTACCCCGGCGCCGCCGCGAACATCGAGGCCGCGCTGGCCCATGAAGCGCGCCGCCAGAAGCTGGACCAGGTGCGCGGCATGGACGACGCGCCGCTGGCCGAAGCCCTGCGCTACATGGCGCGCGAAACCTTCACCGGGCGCAAGCCGCCGAAGGAAACGCAGAAGGTCATCCGGGCGTGGAAGCCGTGGATAAAGGAGCATCTGGGCGACGACGGCCTCGATATGCTGAAAAAATCCCTGTCCGACCAGACGGCCTTCGCGAAAGCCGCGCACAGGCTCATCGACAAGATGGACATGATCTCCACCCCCGCCGAGCCGCCGCCCGCCTCCGACAGCGGCGACAACAAGGAAGAAGACCAGCAGCAAGGACAGGGCGCGGACAAATCCGCCGACGACAGCTCTTCCGAGCAAAGCTCCCCGCCCATCGGCATGACCGAGGAATCCGAAAGCGGCGAGATGACCGACCGCGACGCCGAGGCCATGGCCGGACACGAGCTGGAGGAGATCGAAGGGCAGGACGGGGAGGAAACCGACGAGACCGCCCGCCGCAACGACGCGCGCGACGGCGGACAGGGCGCGCTTTACGCGGATTACAAAATCTACACCACGCAATACGACGAAGTGGTCGGCGCGCGCGACCTTTGCGAGCCCGAGGAGCTGCAAAAGCTGCGCAAGATGCTGGACAAGCAGCTCACCCACCTGCACGGCGTCATCAC
Organism: Alphaproteobacteria bacterium; assembly: GCA_016124645.1. Taxonomy (GTDB): domain Bacteria; phylum Pseudomonadota; class Alphaproteobacteria; order Micavibrionales; family UBA2020; genus WGNE01. The sequence continues at coordinate 195 of WGNE01000039.1, read as the reverse complement.
CCGCCTCGCGAACCGCCTGCAACGAAAGCTGATGGCGCAGCAGACGCGCTCGTGGCAGTTCGACCTCGAGGAAGGCATCCTCGACAGCGCGCGGCTTTCCCGCGCCATCGCCAACCCCTACTGGCCCATCAGCTACAAGCAGGAAAGCGAGACGGATTTCCGCGACACCATCGTGACCCTGCTCATCGACAATTC
>WGNE01000002.1 GCA_016124645.1 Alphaproteobacteria bacterium | reverse complement strand
TTCCAGAACCCCGCCAACCCCGCCATCCACCGCAAGACGACGGCGGAGGAAATCTGGCGCGACACCGACGGCAAGGCGGATGCCATCATCGCGGGCGTGGGCACCGGCGGCACGCTGACCGGCGTCGCGCAGGCGCTGAAGGAGCGCAAGCCCGGCTTCCTCGCCATCGCCATCGAGCCCACGGAAAGCCCGGTCATCTCGGGCGGCAAGCCGGGGCCGCATAAAATCCAGGGCATCGGCGGCGGGTTCATCCCCAAGGTGCTCGACACCGCCCTCATCGACGAAACCATCACCGTTTCCAGCGACGAGGCCTTCGCCATGATGCGCAAGGTCGCGAAGACCGAGGGCATCCCCATCGGCATTTCCTCCGGCGCGGCGGTGCATGCCGCCCTCGCCGTCGGCGCGCGGCCGGAGATGGAAGGCAAGATGATCGTCACCATCATCCCCAGCATGGCCGAGCGTTACCTCTCCCTGCCCGCGTTCAAAGACCTTGAAGGATAAAAGCCGCGCATGATTGAAGTGGAAATTTTCGTTCCCGCCTCGCGCAGCATCGTCTGGGAATGCCTGACGGACAACCGCCACATCGGCAAGTGGTGGGGGCACGGCGTCGCACTGCAGGCGGTCGAGCAAGGCAGCTTCTACGAGCCCTGGACCGACAGCCAGGGGCACGAACGCCGCACCCGCGGCACCATCACCGCCATCGAGAACAAGCAGCGCCTCCAGCTCGAATGGCAGGACGAAGGCTGGCCCGCGCCCACGCGGGTGGAATTCATGCTGATGGAGGCCGAGGGCGGCACCAAGATATACATCCAGCATTGCGGCTGGGAGATGTTCCCCGACGCCGAACGCCAGCTGCAGGTCGATCACCACCGCGCGGGCTGGAAGAACATCATGGGCAGTTTCAAAAACTACTGCATGACTATCCGCTAAATCAATATTTTTCAAATACTTGACGCCTCTCATTTGACGAAATGCCGCCGTTCCGCGACAATAGTACAGGTGCGTTTTTCAGCATATCGCTGCAAAACGGGGGAAAACGGGCGGACAAATGAGCAAATTCCTGAACGCAGACGACAAACAGGCTCCTGCAACGCAGGACTACGCCACGCGCCCGGCGCAGGAAAGCGACCGCGAGGGCTTGGCCGCCCTGATGCGCAAGAATTACTTCAAGTCGGACACGGTCGAACCGTGGCAGGAAGAAATGGTGCAGAAACGCATCGATGATTTCGTGAGCCCCGGCGGCGCGGAAAGCGAAGGCGGGCGCATGTTCGTCGCCATTTCGGGCGATGCGCCGGTCGCCTTCACCAGCATCGTGCCCGATCCCAAACGCGGCGGCCTTCTCGTCGATGACCTTTATACCCGGCCGGACCACGAACGCAGGGGCATCGCCGGAAAGCTGCTGGGCGAATGCGAAAGTTTCGCCCGCGAACAGGGCGAAAGCGCCGTCCACCTCAGCGTTGACGAGCAAAAACCCGGCGTCAGGGCCTACTACGAAAAGCGCGGCTGGGTCGCGCAGTCCTTCAAGACCGCCGACGGCGCGAAGACCGACATCGACCCCGCGAACCCCAGGGTCTCCACATGGCTTCTCGTCAAGCCGCTGGCGGATACGGGCCCGAAACAGCAACAGGCTCCCGCCGCGCCCAAGGCTTCCTCGCAGGGACCGAACCCCGGCTGACCTTTTTTCGCTCCACGACAAAAATCAACCCCGGCTCCGCTATCCGCGAAAACCGGGGCGATTGTTCGATGCGCCTTTCGGCGGGCCGGGTTTAATGCTTCGGCGCGGGTTCCGCCTTGGCCTTCGGCGCGGGCTTCTTGGCTTCCTGCTCCACGGCGGGTTCGGCCTTCACCGCGACTTCGGCGTCCGGCTTGGCGGCGTTGCCGAATTCGTTCTTGCTCGAGCCGTTCTTGAAGGTCGAGGGCTGTTCCGGCGCGGGCGGGGCGGCGGTGGTTGCGGCTGCCTTCTCCGCGCGTTTCGCCTTGAAGCGTTCCCACCAGCTTTGCGCGCGGCCCACGTCCTCGGTCACGTTCGCGGCGACGTCGCGGCCCAGCTGCATCAGCTGGTCGCCGGTCTTCTTCAGGAAGTCGCGGCCCTTTTCGTTGGTCGCCAGCACGCCCACCGTCGCGGCGACGGCGATGACCGGCCAGCTGAAGGGCGCGATGAAGACGGTCGAAACGAACCCGAGCGCCCCGCTGAGCGCAAGGTAAGTCGCGGCCTTGCTGTTTTTCGTCTGTTGTTCCGTTTGTGCCATGTCACCCTCCTTGGGAAATCTGTTGAGGCTTTATTGATTGCGTTTTTATCCTGTTCGGTGGGCGCATGATACGCCGCGTGAACCGCGTGTCAAGCCATCATATCTCCCGTTTCAGGATACCAACGCGCGACCCCCGCATGAGGTTTCACGGTTTTTTTGCCCTTACGGTTTTTTAACGGGCGGCTGCGGCTTGTTCTTCGCCCTGGCCGTGGCGACGGCGCCTTCCTGTTCTTCCGGCGCGTTGTCGTTATCGGCCTCAAGCGGCTTTTTGAGGGGCTTTTTGGCGGGCGTCGCGCCCGGCTTCCCCTTCTCGTTGAATTCGGTCTGCAGCGGGCTTTGCTCGCGCCGGGGCTTGACGGCGGGCGTTTCCGGCTGTGTTTCCCTCGCCGGCTTTTCAGCGACGGTATTGAAGGCTTCGGTTGCCTCCTTGCCGTCCGGTTTCGGCGCGGGCTGCGGGGTTTGCGCCTTCGGCTCTTCGGGTTTCAGCGCGTTTTCGGGCGCGGGCGCGCCGGCGGTCTGTTCCAGATCCGGCTTGGGCGCGCGCGGTTTGAAGATGCGTTTCCAGTCGTCGCGCAGGTAGTTGCCGACATCCATGTAAAAATCGTTCACCTTGCCGACCTGCTTCAGCACCGGGCTGGTGAAGGACGAGGCCGCCCCCGCGATGGAGCCGACGGCCGCCGTCAGCAGCGAAGGCGTATAAATCGCCATGAGGACGCCCGCCGTGACCAGCCCGCCCATGAAAAGGTATGAGGCGGTCTGCCTTGCGAATTTCTTCAGCCCGCTTGGCGCCTGCTCGGGCTGCGCCTTGGGTTTCAGGCCCAGTTCCTCCGCGATGTTGAAGTCATTGGCGACCTGCGTTTCCGCATGGTCGTATATCTTGTTGATCTTCTTCACCAGCTTCAGCGCGGGCTGGGTGTAGGAAATGGCGCTCCCCATCACGGTACCGAGGGCCGCGACCAGCACCGCCGGGAAATGCACCGCCAGCAGCGCGACGCCCACCGTGGCCGCCGCCATGATGCCGTAGGCTTCCAGCTTCGACCATTTCGCCTTTTCCTCCGCGGGCGAAAACGGCGCGCTGATGCTGTGGTCGATCTCGCTTTTCTCGTTCTGGGGCGCGGGCAGGTTGATCTTGAGCTTCTTGCCCCTCGACAGGTCGCCCTTGATGTAGTTGTAGGTGTCGATGTAAAGCTCGTTGACCTTCTGCACGAGGTCGATGACCGGCTTGGTGAAGGACGCGCCGCTCACCGCGACCGCGCCCGCCGCCGCCGCCAGCGCCGTGGGCGCGTAGAACAGCAGCCCGCCCGAGACCAGCCCCGTCAGCGCCATCAGCCCATAGACCGTCTTGCGCGAATGAACGGGCTTGTAGCTGTCGGGCGGCGTTTCCGCTGCCTCCCCCGCCGCGGCGAGGTCTATCTTGTTGATGTACTTGTTGCGAAACCTCTGGATGTCGGTCTTGATGTAATGGCCGGTATCGTTATACAGCGTGTTGACCCGCTTGATGAGCCGCCAGACCGGGGTGATGAAGACGGCGGAACTGGTCGAGACGGAGCCCATGCCCGCCGTGACCGCCGTCGGCGCGATGACGGAAAGCCCCACGATGCCCGCCGTCGTCGCCGCCAGCGTCCCGTAGGCCGCAGGCTTGCTGAAGGTCGTGGCCGTCGCCGTCTTTTCCTGCTGTTCTTCCATACACGCCCTGAAAACCGTCACCTGACCGCATCCGCGCCCGCAGCGGTACTGCGGGGAAATGGCGCGGCCATGGATTAATGCTCAACCATGATAAAAGACGGGACGATTACGTCAAGTCTCATCTGGCAAGCCACGGAAATGGCAGGGGAATCCGGCCGGAAAATAAAAATACCTTTATTTTTTAAACACTTGAGCGAATCTGCCGCCCCCTGCGCATCGGTCAAACCGCTTGTTTCAACGCCCTGAAACCATTAAAAATAAGCCATGCAAAGCAAAGCGAAGAAAAAAGAGGCGGAGACCGCCAACGTCACCCCCATGATGGCGCAATACATGGCGCTGAAGGAGCAATACAGCGACTGCCTGCTGTTCTACCGCATGGGCGATTTTTACGAGATGTTCTTCGAGGACGCCGTGCAGGCCTCCGCCGCGCTCGACATCACCCTGACCAAGCGCGGCGCGCACAAGGGCGACGACATTCCGATGTGCGGCGTGCCCTGGCACAGCCACGAAGCCTATCTGGCGCGGCTCATCAAGCAAGGCTACAAGGTCGCGATCTGCGAGCAGGTCGAAACCCCGGCCGAGGCGAAGGAGCGCGGTGGCTACAAGGCGCTGGTCAAGCGCGACGTGGTGCGCGTGGTGACCCAAGGCACCCTGACGGAAGACACGCTGCTGGAAACCGGCGCCAACAACTACCTCTGCGCTATCGCCGAAGTGGCGGGCGCGGTGGGCGCGGCATGGCTCGATCTTTCGACCGGCGATTTCACGCTGCAGCCCGTGCTGCCGCGCGACCTCGGCGCGACGCTGGGCCGCATCGACCCCAGCGAGATCCTCGCGCCCGAGAAAATGACGCAGAACGAGGCGCTGTTCGAGGTCTTCGCCGACATCCGCCCGCGCCTCACGGTGCAGCCCAACAGCCGCTTCGACGCGGACAACGCCCGCAAGCGGCTGGAAACGCTCTTCGGCGTCGCGACGCTGGAAAGCTTCGGCGGGTTCTCGCGCGCGGAAATCGCGGCGGCGGGCGCGCTCATCGACTATGTGGAGCTGACGCAAAAGGGCAAGTTCCCCCGCCTCTCCCCGCCGCGCCAGCTCGCGCTGGGCTCGGTGCTGGAAATCGACGCCGCCACGCGCCGCAACCTCGAGCTCACCCATACCATGAGCGGCGAGCGCCAAGGCAGCCTGCTGCACACGATCGACCGCACGATAACCGGCGCGGGTGCGCGGCTGCTGGCCCGCCGCATCGCGATGCCCTTGACCGACCCCGCCGCCATCCACGACCGGCTGGACATGGTTTCCTATTTCGCCGACCACGCCGAAGTGCGCGAGAACGCGCGCGAATTCCTGAAAGGCTGCGCGGATATCGAGCGCGCCCTCGCCCGCCTCAGCCTCGAACGCGGGGGGCCGCGCGATTTGTCCTGCATCCGCGACACGCTCTCGCAGACGGTGCAGTTGCACAAGCTGATCGGCGACAACAAGACCGCGCTTGAAACCGGCCTGCCGAAAAACCTTGCGGCGGTGCTGGAGGTCCTGAAGCTCTGGGGCGCGCATCACCCGCTCATCGACCAGCTGGGACGCGCGCTGGCGCAGGAACTGCCCGCGCTGGCCCGCGACGGCGGCTTCATCGCCCGGGGCTACGCGCCCAAGCTGGACGAGCTGAAGGCCCTGCGCGACAACAGCCGCCAGCACATCGCAAGGCTGCAGGCGGATTACGCGAAGACCACGGGCGTCAGCACGCTGAAGATCAAGCACAACAACGTCATCGGCTACTTCATAGAAGTCACCAGCCAGCACGCGGACAAGCTGTTCGGCAATGCCGACCAGTTCATCCACCGCCAGACGATGGCGAACGCCGCGCGCTTCACCACGGTCGAGCTGTCCGAGCTGGAGCGCAAAATCTCCGAAGCTGCCGAAAAATCCCTCGCGCTCGAGCTGGAACTTTTCGCGCAGCTCGCACAGGAGGTTCTGGCGCAGGGCGAGGTCATCTCCAAAACGGCAGATGCCATCGCCGAGATCGACGTCGCCGCCGCGCTGGCCGAGCTGGCCGTCACCGCGCGCTACACCCGCCCGAAGGTGGACGGCGGCTTGCTGTTCGATATCAAGGGCGGCCGCCACCCCGTGGTGGAAGCGGCGCTGAAAAGACAGGGCAACACCGACTTCATCGCCAACGACTGCACGCTGGGCGAGGCCTCGCGCCTCTGGCTTTTGACCGGGCCGAACATGGCGGGTAAATCGACCTTCCTGCGGCAAAACGCGCTGATCGCCCTTTTGGCGCAAATGGGCTCCTACGTGCCTGCCGAGGCGGCGCATATCGGCGTCGTCGATCGTTTGTTCTCCCGCGTGGGCGCGGCGGACGACCTTGCGCGCGGACGTTCCACCTTCATGGTCGAGATGGTGGAGACCGCGACGATTTTGAATCAGGCCAGCGAGCGCTCCCTCGTCATCCTCGACGAGATCGGGCGCGGCACGGCGACCTTCGACGGGCTGTCCATCGCATGGGCCTGCCTTGAATATTTGCACGAGGCGAACAAGTGCCGCGCGCTTTTCGCCACGCATTACCACGAGCTGACGTCGCTGACCGAAACCCTGCCCCGCCTTTCCTGCCACAGCATGCGGGTGAAGGAATGGAAGGACAACATCGTCTTCCTGCACGAAGTCGCCCCCGGCACGGCGGACCGTTCCTACGGCATCCACGTCGCCAAGCTGGCGGGCCTGCCCCCCGCCGTGCTGCAGCGCGCCGAGCAGGTGCTGGGCATGCTGCAGAACCCGGACAACGCGACTGGAAGCGGCACGAAAGTCTTGAAGAAACCCGCCGCCGACCTGCCGCTGTTCAGCGTGATGCCCAAGGAAGTCGCGCCCGAACCCTCCGCCGTCGAAGAATCGCTGAAAATCATCGACCCCGACAGCCTGAGCCCGCGCGAGGCGCTGGAGGCGCTTTACGCCTTGAAAAAGCAGCTGAAAAGCAGCTAAAAAGCCCCTGATCGGCCGCGTTCGAATGCCATAATCCGTATTGACATATCCGGGCCGCATTGCTAGTCTCACCCCCATATTTAATTGCCATAAAAATACAGGTGTGTGACCATGCTCTTCAATATCGCCAAGACCGAAGAAAACCCTCTCTACATCGACGCTTCCGACATCACGGCGCTGCACGTCGATGCCGAAAAGGAAGAGCTGCGCATCTTCAACGGCAAGGGCGAGCTGCTCTGGATCAACAGCGCGCAGCGCGACGTCGAGGTCGAAGACCTGCTGGCGCGGCTGGCGCAGAAGGGCGACAGCTTCGTCCCCTTCCCCGTCAGGGACGAAGGCGGCAAGGAATACATGCACCATGTCTCGCCCGCCGCCGTCACCTTCATCACCGTTTCCAAGCCTGCAAAAGACGGCAATCTCGGCGTCATCGCGGGCGTCCGGGGCGTGGGCCGGGAGGAAACATGGTCGGGCGGCATGACGCAAGCCGAATTCGACACGCTGCTGAAAGCCGTGCGCAAGGCCAAGCCGGTCATGGAATACGCGCCCGAAGACGCCTATTCCCGCTGGGCCGCCGCCGCCGCGCTTTACATCGACCCCAAATCGGTAACGCAGCTTCAGGACCAAGGCTCGCAGGTCATCGTGAACTTTGAAAGCTCCGGCAGCCTCGACGTCCAGGTCAAGGAAATCGGCATCGAGCCTTTCCTGCCGCCGGACTATGTGCGCGGCGAACAGTCCGAAAGAAACAAGCAGCAATTCAACATGGCCTTCGGCAAGCTGATGGCCTACCAGAACTCGATCAAGGACGAAATGAAGCAGGCGCGTTTCGACTTCGCCGCCCAGATCGCCGCCGCCAACGACAAGCTGATCGCCGTTCCCTCCCAAGACCGTGCGATCTACATCAGCAAGGAAGATGTCGCGAACGTCTCTTTCGCACAGGACGATGACCGCGGCTCCTTCTACCTCGGCATCAACCCGCAAAAAAGCGCCGACAACCCTTATGCCAGCGGGCTGACCGTAATGTTCAAATCCGCGGCGGAGCGCAAGAAAGCCTTCGACGCGCTCGACAAGGCCGTTTCCGCGCCCGCCCCGGCGCGCAAACCGACGCCCCCGCCTTCCATACATTAAGAGTTCAAACCGACCATATTTCTGGATACCCCATGGCCAAGAAAACCACCACCGCCTATCTGACGACCTACAACCTCAGCGAATTCGACATGCGCAATATCGAACGGCTGGAGGAACGCACCGGCTATTCTTCCGCCGGGGCCATCTATGCCGCCGTCTATTTCTGCCAGAAATCGCTGGATTACGCGGCGCAGGGCTATGTGACGACCGCGCTCTACGAAACCTTCGACTACCGCGCGACGACAGCCTCCCTCGACCCGCAGCGTGTCGCGCAGGCCTATAACGCGCGCACGGAGACGGCGGAGAAAATCGACCTGACCATGTACCGCAACAGCGACTTCCTGCAAGCCTTGCAGGACATCAAGAAAACCATCCGCAACGACAGCGACAGCGTCGCCCTCGCCTTCGCGCTGGAATACGCGGCACAGATGGTGACCAAGCTGGAGAACGCCAACAACGGCAAGAAGGCGCAGATCTTCTTCTCGCCCAACGGCAGCCCGCGCGACCGCGGCTATGTCATGAAAAAGCACCCCTTCAACATCTCGCTCGGCAACAGGTTCCGCAAGGCCGCCTGCAAGATGAAGGACGGCACGAAGGGCATCTTCGTCAAGCGCAAGCCCTCCATCCACACCGCCCCGGCCAAGAAGCCGGAACCCGCTCCCGAAAGGCAGCCCGAGCAAAAAGCGGAACAAAAGACGGAACAGCAAACTCCCGCCGCCCTGCCCGACGCCGGCGATAAAATGCACAACGGCACCGCCAGCGACCTGCAACCCATGAAGCCCCTGACCCTCAAGAACCGCAAGGGCGGGAAAGACGGGTTTAGTCTTTAAATACGACGGAAAGTATAAAGCCGGACCACCCCCGCCTTGCGCGGGGGTCTGGAATGCGCGGGGCGCATATTTATAAAACGCCCCTGAAAGGGGCGACCGGATACCCGCGCGGTGGCGGGTATGGCATACATGGCGGGGGTTCCCCCCGTCACTTCTTCTTCGGAATATTCAGCCGTATCTTCTTCGGCAAGGTAATCTCGCGCGAGAGCATGTAGGCGGGGGTGTTGTCGATTTGGCGCATGGTTTCGGCGTTGAAAGCCGTCTTGAACGCCTGACTGCCGCGCGAGAGGACGAGGGAGATTTTGTCGCTGTCCGCCCGCTCGTAGCGCGCCGCGCGGACTTTCCAGCGGCCTGCGCCGCCGCCGCGCTCGATGTGGATTTCATCGCCCGCGCTGATCGGCGGCTCTTTTTCGCGGCGCGGTTTCATGGGCGGCTGCCTTTTAGGGGCGGAACTTGTCGTTCGCGGATTTCTTCGCGCCCGGCTTTTTCGCGTCGCCCTTTTGAACGTCGTCGTTAGCGGGCGTCGCCGGCGCAGGACCTGTCGTGCCCGCCTTCGGCAGGTATTGCGCATACTCCTTTTCGATGGCCGTGTAATAGAGCTTGAGCGAGCGGATTTGCGTATCCGACACGTCCTGCCAGCGCGGCTTGCCCTCGGCCCTTTCCTTCTCGATCTGCGCCAGTTCCTTGCGGGCCTTGGCGATGGTCATCTGCGGCACGCTGTCGCTGGTGGTGAGGATATGCGCGGCGACGTAGCGGTTCATCTGCTCGCGTTTTTCCTCGCTCAGCTCCTCGGGCGCGTGTTCGTAGAGGATGCGCCCGGCGAACTGCACGTAGCGGCGGATGGAAGGCTCGGTCTTCAGCTCTTCCTCGAAACGGGTGTAGAAATCGTCGATCAGCTCGGCGTTCTGCTTCCATTCGGTCGTCGCGTTGAATTCCTTCATCCACTGTTCCAGCTTCGCCTTGACGGGCGCGGAAGGCTCCGCGTTCATCAGCTGCTCGGGCTGGGGCTTGGCGGGTTTCGGGTTCTGCTCGGCGTAGGCGAGCGAGGCCGCCTGCGCCAGCTTTTGCTGGAAACCCGCATCCGCCTTCAGCGCGTCGGCGCGGGATTCCGCGAGTTTCTCGTCGAAATTCGCGGGGATGACGGGCTCGGAAAGCTCCATCGGCATCAGGATCGGCTGCGCGTCTTCCTGCGCCATGCGGAAAGGCTTGGGCGGCTGCGGCTGGCCGTAGGGGACTTTTTTCGTCTGCGTCAGGATGACGTCCTTCAGCTCCTCGACCGTCATCGCCTGATAGGGCGCGGGGTCGTAGGAAAGGTCGAACAGCACGGCGGTCTTGTCTTCCGGCCGCGTGGTGACGGCGGTGGAAACCGCGCCCTTGGCCTTGCCGTAGGCGACGAAGGCGTGGGTGAAAATCTTGTTGGCGGCCAAAAAGTCCTTCACGCCCTGCTCGCTGGCGAGGCTGGTCATCTGGTCCCAGATCTGCGGCGCGGTCTTCTTCAGCATCTTGGCGACGCCGACGGTGGCCTTGATGTCGTTCATCGCGTCATGCGCGTCCTCGTGGGAGAGGACGACGCCGTTCTGCTCGGCCACGTTGATGAGCGAGATGCTGACCGAGCCGAAGTCGTTTTTCGTCTTCAGCGTCAGCGCGCCCGGCATATAGGCCATGACCGCCTTGACCATCACCATCATGTCCGACCGGCTGTTGGTGCCGCCGTTGTTCTTGCTGGCAAGGGTGGTCAGGAAAGGGTCAAGCAGGTTCTGGTGGAAGTTCTGCGACATCACCGGCTCGTCATAGCCCAGCGTGTTGTAGCCGGAGAAAACGACGGGCCAGTAGCGCGCGCGCAGCCATTCGTCGATGTCCTGCATCATTTCATAGTTGGTGTTCTTGCTGTTCTTCAGGTCATCCGGCGTGAAGCCCGTGGTGAGCAGCGCGCCCGGCGAGGGCACGACCCAGGGGGAACGGCGGCAGTCCAGCTTCTTGCTGGAGAGAATATTCATGTCGTCGTCGGTATAAACGAGGGCGATTTGCAGGATTTGCGTGAAATCCTTGTCCAGCCCCGAGGTTTCGGTGTCATAAAAAATATACATATCCCGGTCCCTTCGTCGTGACTTACCGCGCCACACGTCATCGTTTTTTTATTCTTGGTTGTTGATATACTGGATAGCACCTTCTGAAATCAAACGCATCAAAAAACGTGCGTTAGGGAAATATTATTACAAAAAATATCCGAAATGACCCCAGCCCCGCCCAAAAAACGCGCCAAGAGCGACAGACCCGAGAGTGCGGGAAAAAATGCTATAAATATCAGCAAAATAATAGAAAAAATTAAGGCCAAAAAAGAAGAACTATGCGCGGATTTCACGGCTTCCGGCAATGAAAACGCGGATCTCGTCTTTCCGAGCCTTCTTTCCACCCTCGCCGACAAGGCGGTCAACGAGCTGGCGGGGGCCATCGCGGCGTCCCTGAAAAAGCCGCCTTCCGCCCTGCCCTGCATCATCGCCGTGGGCGGCTACGGCCGCAGCGAGCTGGCCCCCTTCTCCGACGTCGATGTGCTTTTCCTGACCGCCGGGCCGCTGGCCGCCGCGGACAGGAAATTCATCGAGCAGCTGACCGCCGCCTTCTGGGATACGGGCATGAAGCTCAGCCATTCGGTGCGCACGCTCGAGGAATGCGCCAAGGCCATGGACGGCGACCTGCATTTCCTCACCAGCCTTTTGGAAAAAAGATGCGTCTTCGGCGACAAGGCGGTTTTCAAGAAGCTGGAGACGGGCTTTCGCGAACATATCGCCGCCGCCAGCCCCGGCGTCTTCATCGCCGCCAAGCTGGCCGAGCAGGACGCCCGCCACCGCAAGATGGGCGACAGCCGCTACCGCCTGCAGCCCAACGTGAAGGAAAGCAAGGGCGGGCTGCGCGACATCCACACCCTGCTCTGGCTCGCCAACTTCCTGCACGGGGTCAAGACGCCCGAAGCGCTGGCGGAGGAGAACATCCTGACCCCGCAGGAGGCCGAGACGCTGAAACGCGCGCACCGCTTCTTCTGGCGCATCCGCTGCCACCTGCACCTGCTGGCCGGGCGGGCGGACGACCGCCTCTCCTTCGACCTGCAGCCGGAGGTCGCCCTGCGCCTCGGCTACAAGGACAAGGAGCTGAACCTGCGCGCCGAGCGTTTCATGAAGGATTACTTCCTGACCGCGAACGAGACGGGGCACCTCACCCGCATCCTCTGCGCGGACCTCGAGGCGCGGGCGCTGCCCATCGGCGGCACGGCGGGCACGCGCAAGATCGCGCTGTCGGACGAGATCGAGGGTTTTCCGGTGCTCAACAATCGCCTCACCGTCTCGCATCCCAACGCCTTTCGCAAGAACCCGGCGGACATGCTGCGCATCTTCCGCACCAGTCAGACCTCCGGCCACGACATCCACCCGGACGCGCTGCGCGCCATCCGCAACACGCTGAAAAAAGGCGCGGGCGCATTGCGGGAGAGCGAGCAGGCCTACGCCCTCTTCCGCGACATCATGCTGGATGCGAAAAAGGCGGAGCAAACCCTGCGCCGCTTGAACGAGGCCGACGTGCTGACCGCGCTGCTGCCGGATTTCGCCAATATCCACGCGCATATGCAATACGACATGTACCACGTCTATACGGCGGACGAGCACACCATCCGCGCCGTCGGCATGATGCATAAAATCGAGAACGGCGACCTGATCGAACCCGCGCCGCTGGCGACCGCATTGTTCAAGAAAATCCATTCGCGCCGCGCGCTCTACGCCGCCATGTTCCTGCACGACATCGCCAAGGGCACGGGCGGCGAGCATTCGCGCAAGGGCGCGGAGATCGCCAGACGCCTCTGCCCGCGGCTCGGCCTGTCGGGGGAGGAAACGGAGACCGTCATCTGGCTGGTCGAAAACCACCTGCTGATGACGATGACTGCCTTGAAGCGCGACCTCAACGACGACAAGACCGTGGCCGATTTCGTGGCCGCCGTGCAGTCGCCGGAACGCCTGAAGCTGCTGACCATCCTGACCGCCGCCGACATCATGGCCGTGGGGCCCGACCGCTGGAACAACTGGAAGGCCGGGCTGCTGGCCGAACTTTACCACAAGTCCGCCGAGCATATGTCCGGCTCCCCGCGCGACCGCGAGCAGGCGGGGCAGTTCGTCATCCTGCAAAAACAGGCGCGGCGCATGGTGGGCGACCGCGCGCGCACGCTGCAATACCTCGCCGATTACGCGCCGCGCTACTTCTGGCTCAGCTTCACCCCGGAAACGGTGGCGGATTTCGTGAAGGCCCTGCACAAGAACATCGACAAGAAGGAACCGCAGGTCGTGCGCGTCACCCCCTCGGGCGCACAGGACTATACCGAGGTCTTCGTCTTCGCCCCCGACCGCAAGGGGCTTTTCGCCACGCTCTCGGGCGCGATGGCGGCGGCGGGCGCGTCCATCGTGGAGGCGCGCATCTTCACCCTCACCAACGGCATGGCGCTCGACGTCTTCCAGGTGCAGGACCTCGAGGGCCGCGCCTACGACAACGCGGCCTTCCTGCAAAAGACCATCCGCGCCGCGCTTTCGGGCGGCATCGACCTTGAAAGGGAAATCGCCGAGCGGCAGAAAAACCAGCCGCGCCGCCCCCGCCATTTCGCCGTGCAACCGCGCGTCATCATCGACAACAACGCCAGCGCCAGCAACACGGTCATCGAGGTCAACGGCAAGGTCAGGCCGGGCTTCCTGCACCATGTCACCGCCGCCATCACGCAGGCGGGGCTGCAGATTTCGGCCGCCAAGGTCACCACCTTCGGCAGCCGCGCGGTCGATGTCTTTTACGTGAAGGACGCCTTCGGGCTGAAAATCCTGCACCGCGAAAAGCTGCGCGCCATCGAGCGCGAGTTGCTCGCCGCGCTGGGCGTCAAGCCCGCGGCGGCTTGAGCCTTACGGCCGTTTTCTCACTCATGCGGATAATTGAAGGCCGGGTTGCCGTCGAGGTGCTCGAGCTGGTAGCGCACGACCGCGTTCGTCTCCGGCGAACGCCGGATGGCGTCGAGGTAATCCGCCGCCAGCCCGTCCTCCTGCGCGATTGCGCCCAGCGACCAGCCGGCGACCGAATAGAATATCCCGCGCCGCGTGCCGGCCGTCATGGGCGGCTTTTTGCCGGACTTCTTGATTGCCTGCAGTTTCTCGTATTCGCCCTGCCACGCCAGCAGCTCCGTCAGCTTGCGCAGGGGCTCGATTTTTCCCGTCGCGAAGAAAATCGACCAGAGCTGGTCCATCCGACCGCCGAGGCCGCGGTCCGGCTGCGTGTCATAGGCGTCTTCCAGTCCCAGCTCCATCAACCGGTATTTGTCGTCGGTCGAAAGCCTGCCCGCCAGCGGGGCCGTCGAATAGCCCGCCGCCTTCAAAACCGCCAGCCCGTAAATTTGCATCCTCGTGTCTTCATCGACCAGCCTGTCGCGCATTTCCGCGGCCGCGACCGGGTTGCGCTTGTAGGCGGAGACGAGGAACTGCATGGAATTGGCCGCCTCGCGCAGGCCCGGCTCCGCCACGATCATCCGCATCGCGGGAAGCAGCCGCGCGGGGTCGGGCGCCATGTGGTATTTCTTCATCCATTCGCCCAGCGCGCCCGCATCGGCGAGATCGCCGCCGTCCTTGCGCGCCGTCGCGAACGTCTTGACCGCGATCTTGCGCGGGCCGAGCTTGACCTGCCTGCCGTCCGCCGTCGTCACCACGGCGGTGATCGTCGCGGTGGCATCCTTCGCTTCATCCTTGACGCACCATTTGCCGGGATAGACCGCCAGCGTGCCCGCGCCGTCCGGCTTGAGGATTTTCGTTTTATCCAGCGGCTTGTCCGCGAATTTTTCAGGCGTCTTGTCAAGGGCGACCTCGAAACCCATGCGCGCGCCCTTCACCTGCGCCGCGCGGCGCGCGCCCGTGAAAAGCGCGCCGAAGCGAAGGCACTGCCCCGGCTCGACCTGCCGCCGGTCCTGCGGCGGGCTGACGGTCTCGCCGATCGCGGGCCACTCGTCCGTCACCACGCTGTCGCCGAGAACGAAGAGCTGCGGCATGGCCCGCGCCGCCATCTGCCCGCCGTCCGTTTTTTTCTGCGCCTGCGCAAAAGAAGGCAGGCAAAGCCCCGCGAGAACGACCCATGCGAAAACCGTGGCTGGAACCGCTGCCCTCCTTTTCGTTTTCATTTCGCATTCCCTTGCTGTTTCGCCATTTCTCTGTGCAAATCCGCTATGATTTTATCGTCTCCTATCTTCTCTTCGCAATTATAGCCCTGCGCCCGTGCCTTCAGCGCCCATTTCGCGGCCTCCGCCATATCCGCCTCGCGCCCCACGCCGCCGATGTAATCGAGGCAGAGCCTGTACTGCGCCGCGGCGTCACCCTGCCGCGCCTTCCTCAGCGCCTCGGCATGTGCGTAATAAGGACTGTGGAGGTAACCGTACCATCCCGCAAGCGCCATGACGACGGCCACCCCGGAAGCGATTATCGCCAGTCTCTTTTTTTTGCGGGATTTGCGCGGGTCGTTCTTCATTGAAAATCGTGCTCCGATATGGTTACTTCTTCTTCCCCGGCAGCGGCGCGGGCTTGTCGGACAGGGTGCGCAGCCAGGCGATGACGTTGGCGCGCTGCTGCGTATCCTTGAGGCCCGCATAAGATATCTTGGTGCCCGGCGCGTGGGCTTTGGGCTCGAAGAGGAAGCTGTCCAGCTCCTCATAGGTCCACGGTCGCATTTCCATGCCCTTCATCGCATCCGAATAGGAAAAGCCGTGGGCATGGGCGTGCGGCCGGTTGACGATGTTGTACAAAGGTTGGGGCCGATCTTGGTGCCGCCGTCCTTGGTGACGGTGTGGCACATCATGCAAATCTGCGCCTTCGACTTGCCCGCCGCGACATCCGCCGTGGCGATGAGAGGCACGGAGGACGTCCAGCCCGCGGGCGGCGTGCCCGCCTTCCCGTCCTCGCCGATCCAGTGATAGGTTTTTTCCGCCGCCTGCGCGGGCTTGCCGGAAAACTGCCCCGCCGCGCCCGTCAGCGCCAGCACGACGAGCGCCGTCGCCAGCGCGGAATGAATGCCCGTGCGCTTTCTTTTAACTGTTCGTACCGTCATGATTTTCACCTTTGACTTGAAATTTGAACGCCGAACATGCCCCTCAGCTTGCGAGTCTCTTCTCTGAATAACATGCGAAGTTGAATTCTGGCTTAACTTACATCAAGAAAAATGGCGTGAAGATGGATTTTATTTCTTATGTGAATATCTCGCAGATGCGAAACCCCTTGATATAAGGCGAAAACATCGTTTTAGAGGCAAATACCCACAAGCTTTGCTTGTCAAGAATCATGTCTGAGGCATATAATTTCATGATTATAAATCAAATGGTTGGAGCGTATTTTGACACTCAAGGCTGTTGAGAAAAACCCGTCCGCGCCCTGGACGCCCGATAGCTGGAAGGAAAAACCGGCCAAGCAACTGCCCGTCTATGACGATCCGGCGGAGCTGGAGGCTGTTGAAAAGACGCTCAAAAACTACCCGCCCCTCGTCTTCGCCGGGGAAGCGCGCAGCCTGAAAAAACAGCTGGCCAAGGTCGCGGCGGGCCAGGCCATCCTGCTGCAGGGCGGCGATTGCGCCGAAAGCTTCGCCGAATTCCACCCGCGCAACATCCGCGACACCTTCCGCGTGCTGCTGCAAATGGCCATCGTCATGACCTTCGCGGCGGGCATGCCCGTGGTGAAGGTCGGGCGCATCGCGGGCCAGTTCGCCAAGCCGCGCAGCGACACGACGGAAACGCGCGACGGCGTCACCCTGCCCAGCTACAAGGGCGACATCATCAACGGCACCGAATTCACGCCGGAATCGCGCCGCCCCAACCCGCAGCGCATCATTCAGGCCTACAACCAGTCGGCGGCCACGCTCAACCTCGTGCGCGCCTTCGCCCACGGGGGCTACGCCGATTTGCACCGCATCAACAAGTGGACGCTGGATTTCGTCAAGGACCATCCGCTCTCCGGGCGTTACCATGACCTCGCCGACCGCATCGACCAGGCGCTGGCCTTCATGGCCGCCGCCGGCATCACCGGCCAGAACTCCGCGCAAATGCGCGAGGTCGAGTTCTTCACCTCGCACGAGGCGCTGCTGCTGCCTTATGAACAGGCGCTGACTCGCGTGGACAGCACCACCGGCGACTGGTACGACGTTTCCGCGCACATGCTCTGGATCGGCGACCGCACCCGCCAGCCCGACGGCGCGCACGTCGAGTTCCTGCGCGGGGTCAAGAACCCCATCGCCTTCAAGTGCGGGCCCAGCCTCTCGACCGACGACATGCTCAAGCTCATCGACATCCTGAACCCGGAAAACGAGCCGGGGCGCATCACGCTCATCAGCCGCATGGGGCACGGCAAGGTGGAAGACCACCTGCCCGCGCTCATCCGCGCCATCCAGAAATCCGGCCATGTCGTGACGTGGTCCTGCGATCCGATGCACGGCAACACCCGCACCTCCTCCGGCGGCTACAAGACGCGGGAATTCGAGAACATCCTCTCCGAGGTGCAGCAGTTCTTCGCCATCCACAACGCCGAAGGCAGCTATCCCGGCGGCGTGCATTTCGAGCTGACCGGGCAGGACGTGACCGAATGCGTCGGCGGCGCCTACAAGATCACGGACGACAACCTGTCCGAACGCTATCACACGCATTGCGACCCGCGGCTCAACGCGTCGCAGGCGCTGGAACTCGCCTTCCTCATCGCGGACGAGCTGCAAACGCACTACAAGCGCCGCCGCGACGAGAACGGCGACCTTCCGCAGCACGGCATGTAAGAGAAGGAACGAAAAAAAACGGCACTAAAGGGGTGAGACAACAAACCGGGGGAACTGGAACATGCAGGAGACATTCGACGATATCCTGAAAGCGCAGGCCATCTACAAGAAGATGGTCGTCTGCGATGACGCGCAGGAATTCAAGAAGGCCTTTTCCGACGCCATCAGCCAGCACACGCTGGACGAATTCTATCCCGTCGTCGTGCGGGCGGAGCTGAGCGCCATCCTCGCCCTCAGCCACCGCAAGAAGACGCAGGACGCGCAATTCGACTATGCCGGCTACATGAACGAGGCCTTCGGGCTCAAGCCCCGCCACCTCGTCGGCATGTCGCTGCAGACCGTGGCGGACATCATGGAGCGCGACCTGCGCAGCGTGGCGGACATGTTCCACACGCTGGGCTACACCGTCGAAAAGGGCAAGATCACGCATTACGACGCGGACGGCGGCGCGGCCAAGGTCGTGCAGCTTTCCGATCGCCGCAGGACCGGCAATGCCGCTTGACCGCCCCGACGATTACGCAGACGCGAAGCAATGGTTCAGCTATTTCCGGCTGACCAAATACCTGCCCGCCATGCCCGATAAGTACAAGGCCGAGATCGACCGCGCCCCCACGGCGGATGCCGCGAAGACGGTGATGACCGCCTATGCCGCCGCCGCGCTCGACGTCATCTTCTTCGTGAACATGGCGCCGCCGCAGGGCATCGGGACCGCGCTGGAGCAAACCTTCGGCCTGCACCCCAACAACCTGCTGGAGCTTTCCGTGCCCGAGCTGGCCGTGCTGGCGAAGGTGGAGCGCGACACGCTTTCGACGCGGCTGAAGGACGCGGGCTACAAGGTTTCCGAAGGCGGGGAAATCACCGGATTCACGCCCCCGCAAAAGCCCGCCGCCGCCCCCCGCAACGACAAAAGGGCGCCTTGAAGATATGGCCGGCACGAATAACGCCCGCGGGCAGATCCCCGACAACGCGGCCCCCGCGCCCGCCGTCATCCTCGTGCAGCCGCAGCTGGGCGAGAACATCGGCATGTGCGCCCGCGCCATGCTCAACTGCGCCGTGACCGACCTTCGCATCGTCAAGCCCCGCGACGGCTGGCCCAACCCGGACGCCGTGGCCGCCGCCTCCGGCGCCGTGATGCTGCTGGAACAGGCGAAGGTTTTCGAGACGACGGCGGAGGCCGTGGCCGACCTGCAATTCGTGCTGGCCACCACCGCGCGCTCCCGCGGACTGGTGAAGGACATTTATACGGCGGAGGCCGCGGGGCGCGAGATTCACGCCCGCCATGCAAAGGCGCAGAAATGCGGCATCCTCTTCGGGCCGGAGCGCACGGGGCTGGAGAACGACGACGTCGCGCTGGCCAACGCCATCCTGAACATTCCGCTCAACCCCGGCTTTTCCTCGCTCAACCTCGCGCAGGCGGTCTTGCTGACCTGCTACAGCTGGCTTTCGGCCGACAACCCCTTCGCGGGCGAAGGCCTCACCCCCGCGACCGACGAAGCCGCGCCCGCCGGGAAAGAGGATATAGAGAACCTGATGAACCACCTGCAGGACGAGCTTGAAAACGGCGGCTTCTTCCGCAGCCCCGACCAGAAGCCGACCCTGATGCGCAACATCCGCGGCTTCTTCTTCCGCGCGGACATGACCCAGCAGGACGTGCGCACCCTGCACGGCATCTTCGCCTGCCTGACGGGGAAGAAAAGCTGGAAGTAAAAATCCACGTTTTTAAATCTGCGCCCTTGCGGGTGCACCGGATGCCCGCGTGAAGCGGGCATGACAAGGGAAGATCAAAGCTCCGAAAAAACGCGCGGGAAATAGGCCCAGTCGCTGAACACGCCGATGCAGCCGGCGCCGGTCAGCTTCTTGCCGGCGGCCTGCGCGTCGGGCGCGAAGCCGGTATAGCCAAAGACGGTCAGCCCCGCGGCCGCGGCCGCCGTCGCGCCCGTCACGCTGTCTTCCACGGCGACGCAGCCCGCGGGCGGCGCGCCCACCTGCGCCATGGCGCGCAGATAGACGTCGGGTTTCGGCTTTTGCACGTCCCCCGCCTCGAAGAACCTTGTGCCGAAAAGCGCGGCCAGCGCGTCCCCCTGCCCGTTGTCGGCGTAGCGCATGGCGGCCAGCGCGCGCTGCACGGGGTTGTTGGAAACGAAGGAAAGCGTGACGCCCCGCCCGTGCAGCTCGGTCAGCGCTTCCAGCAGGCCCTTGGCCATGGGCACGCCGCCCGCCGCGTTTTGCAGGTGCTGCATCATGAACCATTCGCGGTCCTTGTAGAGCGTCGCGTAGTCGATATGGATGCCGAAATGGGCGGAGAGGTTTTCGCACAATCCCTCGCGCGCTTGCCCGTGGAAATGCTCCTGAAACTCCGCCGCCGTCAGGGGGGCCGGTATCTGCGTGCCGTACAATTCGTTGAACCGCGCGATGAGGGAAGGCACGGCGAAAGGCTCCGTCTCCATCATGGTATTGTCGAAATCAAGAAAAAGGAATTTTTTCATGTCGCCCCCCGATGGTCTATAAAAGCAAAAAAGCCGCCCTGTGACCAGAGCGGCTTTTTTGTTTCGTGTCCTCGCGAATGAACGCGAGTAGAATAGTTCATTAACGCGAATAGAATTCGACGATCAGGTTCGGTTCCATGCGGACCGGGTACGGAACTTCTTCCAGTTTCGGGCCGCGGATGAATTTGCCGGTGCCGGCCTTGTGATCGACTTCCATATAGCCGGGAACTTCGCGGTCAACCGCTTCGCTGGCCATGATGTAGAGGGCCATGTTGCGGGATTTTTCGCGCACTTCGATGATGTCGCCGTCTTTCAGGGAGTAGGACGGGATGTTGACGCGCTTGCCGTTCACCTTCACGTGGCCGTGGTTGACGAACTGGCGTGCCGCGAAGATGGTCGGCACGAATTTCATGCGGTAAACCGCGGCGTCCAGACGGCGCTCCAGCAGCTCGATGAGGTTCATGCTGGTGTCGCCCTTGCGGCGGCGGGCTTCAACGTAAAGGCGATAGAACTGGTTTTCGCCGATGTTCGCGTAGTAGCCGCGCAGCTTTTGCTTGGCGTGCAGCTGGATCGCGTAGTCGGTCGGCTTTTTGCGGGCCTGGCCGTGCTGGCCGGGGCCGTATTCGCGCTTGTTGAAGGGAGATTTCGCACGACCCCACAGGTTTACACCAAGGCGGCGGTCGATTTTATGTTTTGCTTGTGGACGTTTAGCCATTGTTTTTCCTCAATATTTTTACATTGTCCGGGTAGTTCGACCCTCTTGCGAGGCGACCGGCGGATAGCAACTATTGCCATCCCCACTTTCACCGGAATGCTGCGAATATAAGGATTTACGGGGCTTTGTCAACAGGGTTGTTTTACCAGAAAAACCCCTCCATACCGCCACCCCTGCGCGGGCATGGCGACAGGTCAAACCCCCGGTTTCGGCTGCGGCTTTTGCGCATTCGCGGGTTTTTGCTCTTTCCCGCCCGGCATCGCCCTTTTGACCGCTTGCGTGAAGCGGCTGGAAAGCCCCTTCATTTTCTTGCCGAGGGATCTTTTGGGGCCTTGGGGTTTTGCGGCGGGCCGACTGGCCGTCCTCGCTTCGGGCTGGGCGCCCAGATGCTTATCGACTTCCTTTTGCAGGGTGCCAGTGGCCCAGTGACCGACCATCTTGAAATCGCTGACCAGCGACCAGAGCGGGTATTTGAAGGTGGCGGGCGTGTTCTTCTCGATGAAGGCATGGGCCGTCCATGCCGCGCCATAGGCCACCGCCACGCCGCCCAGCGCCAGCAGGCCGAAGCCCGAGGCCACCGCCGCGACTCCCACGGCCACCCCGCCCAGCGTGCCGGCGATGTGCATGTTGCGCGTCGCGGGCTTGCGGTGCTCGGAAAGGTAATAGGGCCAGAATTCCTTGTATGACTTGATGCGGTCGCTCATATCGGCCTCGCCTGAAAACGGATGAATGAAAAGGGTCTGTATTCATTGCTACCCCCTTGCGGGCGGATGTTCAAGCCCCCTCCGGCATAATGAAGCGATATGTAAAAATCAGCCTTCCGTTTCGTCTTCCGGCGGCGGCATGGGCAGCGCGGGGGCCAGCGTCTCGCGCTGCAGGCGGCGGGTATGCATGACGAGGTAGATGCCGGCCCGAACGACGACGCCCGCGCCCAGCCATGTGCGCGCCGCGGGGTATTTGCTCCAGAGGAAAATGTCGAGCAGCGTGACCCAGAGCAGCGAGGAATACTGGAACGGCGCCACCGTCGAGGTCTCCGCGTATTTCAGGCCGAGGTACATCATGCCCAGCGACAGCGCGTCGAACACGCCCAGCGAAAGCGCCATGCCCCACTGCCCCGCCCCTTGCGGCATGACGAAGCTTTCGTGGAACAGCAGGCCCGAAAGACAGAACATGCCGATATAGAAATAGAACGGAAAGGACCAGATGCTTTCCGTGTTGCTCAGTTTTCGCACCATGACCTGCGCGACGGAGAACAGCACCGTGCCGCCGAACATCTCCAGCACCGCCGTATTGAGCGCCAGCTCCTTCGGGCCCAGCGCGAAGGCCACTCCCGCGAAACCGGCGAGGATGGCCGCCCCCTGCCGCCACGTGATGCGCTCCTTCAAAAACAGCGCGCCCATGGCAGTGATCATCAGCGGGCCGGTATAGCCGATGAGGTAGGCGTTGACCAGCGGCAGGTAGGGATAGGCGCTGAACAGCAGGAATGCCGCCACCGTGTTGATGAGCATCAGCGGCGCCTGCAGCCAGTGGCCCATCTTCAGCCCCTTCACGTTGCCCTGCCAGAGCGAGGCCGCGACCATGCACCACATGCCGACCATGCCGTCGAAGAACATCACCTCGCCCGCGGGGAAGTGCAGCCGTTCCTGCACCGACTTGTTGAGCGCGGAAAACAGCGTGAGCACGAAATAGCCCGCCAGCGTGTAGGAAATGCCGACGGCCGGCTTGTGGTGGCGCGTGTGCGGCATGGCCTTAGTAATCCTTCTTCCATTGCAGGCCGATGTTGCCCGCGCCCGTGGGTCCGCCGGAACCGCTCTTCAGGTTCAGGTGCGGGGTCAGCTCCACCTGCACGTCGGCCTCGAAGGGATGCGTGGGGTCGGGCGTTTTCTGCACTTCCAGATAAACCTTGTCGCCGATGTATTTGCCCGCGCCGGCGGAAAAACCCTGCTGGCCGTCGGGCGTGCTGTCGCTGCCGACCGAGAGGCTGTCGAGCCCCAGCTTGTCGCGCACGCTGCCCACGGGGTCGAAAATGCCCGCGCCGCCGCCGCGCATCTGCTGCACCGCCGCCGCCAGCCGCACGGCCTGAAACGGCGTCAGCGTGCTGGCCGACTTGCCGAACAGCAGGTTCGACAATATCTCGTCCTGCGGCATGGCGGGCACGGAGGTGAGCGCGAGCGCGGGCTTTTTCATGGAGCCCGAGATCGTGGCCGTGGTGTCCACGCCTTGCCCGTGGTGCAGGGCGGAAATGTTCAGCGACATCGCCTCACCCTCGAAATCCACCTGTCCTTGCTGCAAGACGAATTTCTTGCCGAAGACCTCGCAGCTGCCGCGCACGGTCTTGAAGCTGCCGCTGTAGTCCGATTGCGCCAGCGGGCCGCCCACATGCACGTGGCCGCTGACCTCCGCATCGACCCCCATGCCGCGCAGGTAGGCCTGCTTGGAAACATTGATGGTCACGTCCGTCATGACCGGCGGCAGCAAGGCCATCATGTCCCGCCCGTCGGTTCCCGCTTCCGCCCGCGCGCCGGGGGTCGCGTCGGTCACCTCGATCTCGGGGATGGAGGAGGCTTTCAACGCGTCGAGCGACATGGTGAAGGGCGAAACCTCCAGCGTGCCGGAAAGCGTCATGCCCTTCAGCGTGCCCGCCAGCCGCAACGCCCCCGTCGCGCTGCCCGACATGTCGCGCCGGCGCAGGAGTTGGGCATGCTCGGCGGTGAAGGTCAGGCTGACGGGCGTGCGCGTCAGCGGCTTGTCCGCCCAGTCGAAGGCGCCGGAAAGACTCATCCGCCCTTTCGCCCCGTCGCCCGCCTGTGCCTTCTCGATGGCGATTTTCTGCCCGCTCGCGCGCAGGAGGATGTTGATGTCGCTGAGCGTCGTGCCGCTGACGACATTGTCGTAGAAACCTTTCGCGATGGCCAATGTGCCGTTCAGGGCGGGATGCGCCCTGTCGCCCGAGACCGCGAGGTCGAGGGTCAGCGCGCCGCTCAGCTTGTGCTCGAAGGGATCAAGGACGAAGCGCAGGAAGGAGAGGTCGAGCCTGCCCGACAGCTTCGCGGAAAGCTTGCCCGTCAGGGGAACGGCGAGGCGCAGGGCGCCGCCGGCCTTCCCGCCCGACTGGCTGAGTGCGGTATCGACGGTTACGATATCGTTTTCGGTGGCGATCTTCCCGGCGAGGCGGATGGCGGCGCGGCGGCGGTGCGGGCGCTCGTCATAGGAAAAGCCGCCCGAGAGCAGCGGGTGTTCCGCCGTGCCTTTCAGGGCGATATCCGCCCCCATCGTGCCGGAAGAGATGCCGATATCCATCAGCTGCAAAAGCGCGGCGGAAAGCTTTTCCGTCTTCAGGTTCATATCGAAGCCCTGCGGCCCGTAAAGCCCGGCAAGGGTGACGGTGCCGATCTCCGCGCTTCTCGCCTTGCCCCGGATGACCGGCTGCACCCGCTTGTCCTTCAGCGCGAGCGTCAGCCCGTTGACGTTCACCCCGTCGCCGACGAGGGAAACGTCGCCGTTCAGCGTGCCGCCGAGGTTCTCCGGCACGGGAAACCCGCCGAGCGCGGCCAGCAGCTGCAAAGGCACGTCTTTCGTCGATATCTTGAGGTCCGTCCCCTGCCCCGCCATGTCCAGCACGCCCAGCGCGGTGAATACCGTCTTCGCCGCCAGCGCTTCGGGCGGCGCGTCGCCGGAGGATATGCCCTTGAGCGTCACGCCCGGCACGCCCAGCCGCCCCAGAAGCAGGGCGTGATAGTCGAATTCCGCCGCCGCGTCCTTCACGGAAAGCTTCACATGGGCTTCGGGAATGGCGATTTTCAGTTCGGTCAAATGCCAGTGCCGCGCATCCGGCGTCTCGATCTTCTGCCACGAGACATGCACACCCCCGGCCGAGAGCACCGGCACGATGAAGCCGCGCAGCAAAGTCATCCGCCCGGCGGGCGTGCCCGCCATGACGACCACGGCCAGCGCGCCCAGAATGGCGAAACCCGCCCCGCTGGCGGAAAGATGCGCCAGCCAGCGCAGCAACCGGCCGCCCCAGCGGCGCGGCCGCCTCCCGCCCGCCTTCTTCGCGGGTTTCTTTTCGGGCCTTTCCTTTGTTTTCTTTTCCTTCGCCATCAGAAGGCCTGGCCGATGCTGATGTAGAATTCATAGTTGTGGTCGATGCCCGTGCGGCGCGCCAGCGGCACGGCGACGTCGAAGCGGATGGGCGCGAAGTCCGTATAATAACGCGCCCCCGCCCCCACGGCCCAGCGCATCTCGCCGGTGCGCGGAATGCTGCTGACCGCCGCCGCCCCGCCGTCCGTGAACAGCACGGCGCCCCAGTCATGCGTGAAGCGGTAGCGCGTCTCGAAAGAGGTTTCGATATAGGAGCGGCCGCCGTCCGGCGTACTTCCCTTCAGCGGGCTGAGCTGCTGGTAGGGATAGCCGCGCACCGAGCCGCCGCCGCCCGCATAAAAGCGCTCGTCCAGCGGCACGGCGTTCAGGCTGATGCCGCTGATGCTGCCCAGTCCCGCGCGCGCGGCGAAGGTCAGGCGCTTGTGGCGCACGAAACGCGGCGAGTAATAACCGCTGGCCGTCAGCGTGCTTTTCAGGAAGGCCGTGCCGGTGTCGAAACTGTCGATGAAGGGCTTCAGCCCCGCCGTGCCCGTCCAGCCGCTTTTGGGGTCCAGCAAATCGTTGCGGCTGTCATAGGTAAGGCTGGCGGGGAAGAAGACGAGCCCCACCGTGTCGTTGCTCGCCGTGCCCCCCGTCTCGCGCGAGACCTTGAGCCCCGTGCCGAGCGAGGCGCTGAGGTGGTCCGAAAGCTTGCGCGTGACCGTCGCCCCCAGCGTCAGGGCCCGGGTGTCGTAGGCGTCGGAATTGGTCTTGGAAACATCGCCGGTCAGGGTCAGGCTCTGGTCCTTGCGGTGGAAGTCGGGAAACGTCAGGCTAGAATTCACCCCCTGCAAAATCGCCGACCACTGCGCGCCGAGGTCCAGCTTTTCGCCGCGGCCGAAAAGGTTGCGATGCTCCCAGCCCGCGGAGACGTTCGGCCCCTCGTCCGAGCTGTAGCCCGCCCCGGCCGTGATGGTATGCGGCGGCCGGGGGCGCAGGCTGAAGGTCACGTCGGCCTTGCCGCGTTTCAGCGGCGCCACCTCGTCCGTCACGCTGGCGAAAAGGTTGGACTGCAGGAGATTGAGCCGCGCCTGATCGACGGCGGCGCGGTTGAAGCAGGCGCCCGGCTGCAGCTCCGTCTTTTGCAGCGCGTAGTCTTCCTTCACCCTGCCGAGCCCCTTGAAGCGGACGCGCCCCACCTTCGCCTTCGCGCTTTTTTTCACCGTCAGGGTCAGGCGCGCCGTGTGGTTGTCGCGGTTGATGCGCGCGTCGTAGCTGACCGACACGTCGTAGAGGCAATTGTTCTTCTGCACCGCCTCCGTCAGCCGGTCGAGGCTTTTCTGCACGTCCTCGGCCCGCAGCGGCTTGTTCTTGCGCTGGGCGAGGTGCAGGCGGCGCGGCAGCTTCACGCCTTTCGGCGTGTCTATTTTCAGCACGGTGACGATGAAGGGCGCACCCGTCGTGACGGTATAGGAGACGACGCGGTGGTCGATGGCGAATTGCGCGGTCGCGTCGTAATAGCCCTCGGCCCGCATCAGGCGGCCGATCAGCTCCTCCTCCGCGCGGGCGCGGCGCGGCGGCGGTTGGCGGAACCCCGCCTCCTCATTCTGCGCGCGGTTTTCGGCCAGCATGTCCTTCAGCTGCTTTTCCAGCTTGGGCGACGGCGGCACGGTCACGAGCTTCACGGCATCGCCGGGGGAAAATCCCGGAATGTCGAAGGCATAGGCCAGCGGCGCCAGCGACAGAAAAACCGCCAGCAGCAACACGGCATATAATACGGGCGCTTTTGTCTTGATTGACATAAACCTTTATCCGCCTTCCTCTGGTTTCTTTTTAATGGAAAGCGGCTTCGGCACCAAGCCCTTCCGTAAGCATCAGGGCTGGATACGGGCAACAAAAAAGGGCGGGAAATGAATTCCCGCCCCTTTTGTTTGGTTGGCGATCATCACTTCGGAGGATCGGCAGGTGTAGCATTTTTGTTCCTGAGCGCTTTGGCGGCTCCGATACCGGCCATACCGGTAGCCTGCCGTCTGCCCTGGCTGCCGATGGCCATACCCGCCATCATGCCGCCCGCCTGGCTCATCACGCCGTGTGCGGCGCCATGGTTGTCGTCGAAGCTGTGAGCAGCTGCGCCGGCGCCCATCCAGGTCATCATGCCGTCGGCCATCAAGTCCATCATCTTGAAGCTGGAGTTGGCGGCCGTGTAGAGGACCATGACATAGATCGCGGTATAGGCGAACATGCCGATGAAGGAGAAGATACCATTGCCCTGGTCCATCACCATACCCGCAACGCCACCGAACATGGAGTTGAAGTAAACGGCGAAGGAGTTATAGACCAGCACCGCGCCCACGAACCCGAGGACCACAAGCACCGGCCGCAGCAGGATGTTGAGCCACAGCACCCAGGCGACGCGCGCACCGCCCGACAGGCCTTCGCCTTCGGAGGTCAGGTGAGCCAGCGCCGCGATCGGCACCATGGAGACGGCGAGGAATACGGCCGTGATCCAGGTCAGCGTCGCGAAGGCCACGCGGATGGCAGGCATGGCAGGCAGCCAGAAGAGCAGCACCATACCGGCCATGATCATGGCGTTTGCGACCGAGTCGAAGGTCTGGAAGATGAAGGCACCGCCGCCGCCGAGGCTGCCGCCGATACCGAGCACTTCAACCGTCGCACCCGCAAGCATCTGGGCCACCGTGGAGGCGACTTCGATGCCGATGCCCGACCAGATCAGGCTCGTGCCGACGTTGGACAGTTCCGCCATCGGGAAAGAACCCGTTTTGGTACCGTCAACAGGCTGCGCCAGACCGATGAAGGGCGACGGCGTCTTCGGAATGATGGACGTGATGATGTCCATGACCTTGCCGTCGGTCGAGCTGCCGCCGCCGCTGTCTTTCGCGCTGGTGGACGGGGTGATGTTCTTGCCTTCCGTCACCGTCTTCATCGGGTCCGTCGGCGTGGAGCCCGGGTGCGCGGAGGTATAATCCCACCACCGGCTGTAGTCGGCCATGACCGTGTTCATCTGCTTTTGAAGGTCGGTCACGCAATCCTGGTCTTTCGCGCGGACCAGGTTGGCAAACCAGTTGCCGATGCCTTTGAAGAAGCCGCAGGTCGCCTGCTCCCATGCCGCACCCGGGGTGATTTTGACATCCGGGTGGATGGCGCTTTGGAGCTGGACGTTGATCGCCGAGATTTCAGCGAAGAACAAGCCCATGTTGGCCCAGCCGCGTGCCTTGTTCTCGTTCAGCACGCCGGTCATGATGGCCGCGTCAAGCTGGGTCGCGTTCGTGTCATACGCACCCCTCATGGCGTCTTGCAGCATCCCCACCATGGCCTGCTGGCAGCTGTCGTTCGGGTCTTTACCCGTCGCGGCGTCGTAAGTACCGCCGCACAGGTCGAGCTTGCCGTTGCAGTTGGCGCCGTCGGCCGCGGGGTTGGTCAGTTTCGAAACCGGGTTGTCCGCTTCCGTCACGCCTTTATTCCCGTCGTTGAAGCGTCTTGCGACGAAGGTGCAGGCGAATTCATACGCCTTCATGAGCGCAGGACCGCCCGGCGCCACCTGCGCGGCAAGGGCCGCGGACATGGAATTGTTGAAGTTGTTGATGTTCTGGATGAACCACGGGTCGCCCGTGATGGCCGCGACCACGTTCCTGTTATAGGTCGCGAAATCAGGCGCGGCCGCAGCGACGGGCGTCGTCGTGCCGCCGAGACCCGTCACGTATGCCGGGTACGTATAGTCGGCACTGGGAGCCGAGGGCGCCGTGTCCCTGTAGGAAATCTGGCCGCACATGTTGTTCTCGGACGCCGTCGTATAGGTGTACATATGCCGGCCCGTCATGCTGTCATACGACAGGGCGGAAGGCATCACGAGGTCTTTCGGCGCCGGCGTATCCGGCGAAAGCGACTGCTTGGTGAAGGCGTTGTACGTCACCTGGCAGGCCAGCGTGTGCGAAATGCCATCGACGATGTTGGTCACGTTCTGCGCGCTGTAGCCCGCGAGCATGCTGTCGCCGCTCGGCCCGGTCACGACCTTCTGGATATAGGTGAACCATGCGCGCGAGCCGAGGTTGGAACCCCATTCGGCAAGCTTCATGACCATGTACTGGCCGGAGCTGAAGCCCTGCGAGCCCAGCGGAATCATGATGCCCAGCGCGAAGACCACGCGGATCGGCGCCCAGACCATGTTGTGGCGGCCGCCGCCGATGGTGCCGGTCTTGGCGGTGTCCACGACCACGGACATGATCATCCAGAAGATGATCACGCTGGCGATGATCAGCACGGCGCTGTTGTAAACCTCCATCAGGCTCGCCAGCGCGTTTTGCATGGTGCCGCCGTTCTGGTTGCCCGCCGCCTGGCGGAGAACCTTGTCAAGCAGCATCATTGCGTAATCCTTGGCGGAATCCGAGGTCGCGCCGTTCTGCACGCGTGAATCGAACAGGACGGTCGTGCCCGGGGACGCAAGGTTTTGCACGCCGCCGGTAATGGATGTATCCCCGCCGTTGCCGTAGGGGTCGTTCGCCGCGGAAAACAGTTGCGCGTGCGCGACTTCGCCCACGCCGAGACCGACCCGCAAAACGAGCATGCCGACGGCGGAGATCATGAGGCTGGAGAAAACGACGATGGATGAAAAGACGCCCCATTGCGTGGTCGTCGCGCGTGTGGTGCGCAGCGTGTACCAGGCTTCGCCCATAAGGTCGGCGATGGTGGCGCTATGCCTGTCCGTCAGGACGGGGTGATCCTTGCGAATAAGCTTCGCATGGCTCAGCACGATGGCCAGCGTAATTCTGAAGAGGGGGACAAGTTCCTTCAGCCCCGCCAAGCTGTACTTGAACTGCGGCAGCAAGGCAAAAGCCAAACCGGACGTGACCGTCACTTTTTTGGAAGAATGATCGTTCGACATATTTTCGTACCCCCCACACCACACAAAATCGGAGATAATAATGCAATCTCATACAAGCCGTCACACACATCCCGACATACTCCCGACGAGACAGATTTCGGCTATTCTTTAATTGTACACCAACCCCGTTCTATGTAAAGAATAAAATGTTTAGAAAGGGTTAAGGAAAGATTAAATTGTAGGTAAAAGCAATCTATCGCGCGCGGTGCGCTAACCCTTTCTGCATCCTGTTTCTTTCCTGTTTCGCATCAGCGCGGCGCGCTAAACGCATGATAGATTTGACGCGACCTGCGGTTAACGAAAACTTAACCTTTTTCGCGCGGGGATTGCGCGCGGCATCCGGCGGAAAAAGAAGAAAACCCGAAAAAAAATTTTGGCGACGCGCGTTCCCGCGAAAACCCCGCTTACACGTAGCGCAGCCAGAGCAGCCCCACGGCGAGGGTCAAAATCGTGACCGGCAGGCCGACCTTGAGGTAGTCGAGGAAAGTGATCGGCGTTTCCTTGCGCGCCTGCTCGACCACGATGATGTTCGCGACCGAGGCCGTGATGACGAGGTTGCCCGACAGCGTCGTGGCCATGGCCAGCAAAAGCCAGCCCGCCTGCGGGTCGGGGAAGGATTCCATCGTCTTGCGCACCAGCATCACCGCCGGCACGTTGCCGACGAGGCTTGAGACAACCGTCATCACCCCGGCGAAGACGACGGGGATGTGCAGGTTCCAGCTTGCGTCGAGATGGTGCATATAGGCGCCGATGCCCGCCTTCTCCACCCCGCCGATGATGACGAAAAGCCCGGTGAAGAAAATCAGCAGCCCCCAGTCCACGCCCTCATAGACCTTGCGCGGCTCGCGCGTGCGGCTGATGAGCATGACCGCCGCGCCCAGCGCCGCCATCATCGCCGGCTGCACGCCCAGCAGGAAGCCCGCCAGCACGATGACGGTCACGATGAGCGGCTTGGCGAGGCCGGATATATCGACCGGCTTCGAGGGTTCGAGCGCCTCCGCCGCCGCCGTCGCGCCGTTGGTCTTGCGGAAGATGAAGTGGATGACCGCCCAGTCGATGAACAGCCCGATGACAGCGACGGGCCCCAGCTTCGCCATGAAGGCGGCATAATGGATGCCCGAATAGGCGCCGACGAGGATGTTCTGCGGGTTGCCGGTGATCGTCGCCACGCTGCCGATGTTCGAGGCCGTCGCCACCGCCAGCAAATAGGGCAGCGGCTTCACCCGCAACCGCCGCGTGGCGGAAAGCACCAGCGGCACCATCGCAAGGCAGATGATGTCGTTGACGAGGAAGGCGGAGAGAATGCCGGAGGTGAAGATCACCGTCGGCAAAAGCTGCTGCGGCTTCAAATGCGTGGCGATGAGATGCGTGACCCAGTCGAAGAACCCCGCCTGGTGCAGGCAGGAAACGATGAGCATCATGGAGAACAACAGCACGAGCGTGGAAAAGTCGATGACGTTGAGCGCGCCGTGCGGCGGCATGATGCCGAAGGCGAACATCAGCACCGCGCCGATGATGGCCGCGCCCGGCCGGTCGATCTTCATGCCCGGAAAGCGCCCGATGGCGAAGACGACGTAGCTCGCCGCGAAGATCCCGTAGGCGACGATGGTCTTGACGGTCGAAAAGCTGTCCGGTGCCAGTTGAACCATGGAAAATACCTGTTGAAGGCCCAAACCGTCATTATAGCGCAGGCGGTTCATTTAAGAAGGGCGATTTTAACGCCTGAACGCCGCGCGCCCCGCCCCGCCCGCCTGCCTGCCTGCACCCGCTGAAACATTGCTGAAACAATTCGCTACATGCCTGCAATACGGCTGCCGTCTGCATGCAACAGCCGCTTGCTAGACTGGAATCATGAATAACAGGCAACGGGCCGAAGACAGAATGGAGGGGCACATGAACGCCACTGACGAAACGGACGGCAAGAGCCGCGTCAAGGTCTTGGTCATCGAGGACGACACGCTGACACGCCTCACCCTGTGCAACCTGCTGAGGAAGATGGACTACAGCACGGTCGAGGCCTGCAACGGCTACACGGGGCTCATGGCGTTCCGGCGCGAAGTCCCCGACATCATCATCACCGACATCATCATGCCCGAGCAGGAAGGGCTGGAAACCATCGCGGAAATGCGCGCCGCCAATCCCAATGTCAAGATCATCGCCATGTCCGGCGGGGGGACGCGCCGGAACGCGAACTATCTGGATCTGGCGCGGCAGCTCGGCGCCACGGAAACCATCAACAAGCCTTTCCGGCCGAACGACATACTATCGGTACTCAACAGCCTGCAGTGACCGTCTGCACCAGGGTGCCTGCTCCCGGACTGTTGTGCCGCTGGCGCACCGCCGACGTTCTCCCCCGAGGCGTCGCCGCGCCAACCGGCAAGCCGGCAAGATCATGCCCACGATCTTGTCGCCGGGAGCGGGCCGCCTGAGGTTAAGACAACCTTAATTTTCTCCCGGATTTCCTCCCTGAATTTTCCCGAAACGCGCGCACGAAAAACGGCGCGGCCCATGGCTGGGCTGCGTCCGGTCGAAAGATGCCGCTGTCTCTGATACGGATGAAACGAAATACCCTGCGCGAAGAAAATAAAAAAAATTTACCGCATGGCCGGGCTTTCATCATCCCTGTATAATTTAAGTATGTGCGGAAAAACCCCGCGTCTTCCCCGGGCGTCCTCCGCCGCATCAAACGGATTTGGTTTTGAAAATTTTACAGGAGATACCGACATGAAAAAAGCAACCTTCCTTTCCATGCTGACGGCGGCCGTCATGCTTCCCGGCCTCGCCCTCGCGCAGGAAAACCATCATATGCGACACGACAGCCGCGAGATCCACCGCGACAACCGCGACATGCGCAGCGACCACCGCGACATGCGCGACGACCGCCAGGACTGGCGCAGCGACAAGCGCGACGTGCGCGGCGACAAGAAGGACCTGCACGACGACCGCAAGGACTGGCGCGATGACCGCAAGGACGGCGACAAGGACGCCATGCACGACGACCGCAAAGAGTGGCGCGGCGACAAGAAAGACATGCACGGCGACAAAAAGGACATGCATCAGGACCGCCGCGACTGGGGGCATGACCAGAAGGACATGCACCACGACCGCCGCGACCGCCGCCAGGACTGGCGCGAGCGCCACACCGACCGCATGGACCGCCATCAGGACCGCAACCAGCGGCGCCATGAATGGCTGAACCGCCACCGCGACGGCGGCAACACCAACACCGGGTCGGACGATTCCGGCGAATAAGCCGCCCGTCCTTCACGCATACAGGAAAAAGGCCGCGCAAGCGGCCTTTTTCTTCGCGCGTAAAAAAGCCCCCTTTGTCCCCTCTCCCGCTTGCGGGAGAGGGTTAGGGAGAGGGAATTGGAGAAATGGAAAAATTGCGGAAGACTTGCAGATATAAAGCCCCCTGAAAGCCACCCTCTCCCCCCGCCCTCTCCCGCACGCGGGAGAGGGGCTTTTTACAGCGAACTGCCAAGCCGTAAAAAAGCCCCGCAAGCGATATTGCGGGACGAATGTTTTTTACGGGAGTTCCTTGAAAGCGGGATTATTCGTCATCCCTGAAGATGGCGCCCTTCAGCTCTTCCTTGATGTCGTCGAGGCACAGCGCGGCCAGCGCGAGGTGATGCTCGGAATCGGCCACATGCACCCAATCGACGTGCTGGTCCTCGTTGATGGTCAGGACGACCACGGATTTCACCTTGTCCTGCTTGGCGAATTTCGCCATGTCGCGCAGGAACTTGGGAATGCCGCCTTCGCCGTCGAACTGGACCTTGCCGACGATCGCGCCTTCCTTGAAGTTGACGGTGATGACGGACACCTTGTTGTCGTCATCCTCATCCGGCAGCGCCGGGGGGGATATATAGGTCATATCGGTCATGTCGTTTTCCTCTCTTCTCGGTCGGGCAAGCACGCGCAGCATCCGCGTTTCGTGACCCGCGCATTGCACTTCAGGCACGCGCACGCCTTGCCGTCATTCATGTATGGTTCAGTTCCGCACTGCGCGCTTACAAAAAGCCGCGTGCCCTGTGCGCGCTCTTCACGCGCCCTCGCTGCCGACGCCCTGCCGGGCGTATCGGGTGCGCCGCCCTGATGGCTCCGCGCGCCCCGGCATTCCTTAAAGGGGACAGGTCAGCGGCGCGCCCTGTGGCTGCGGCCCGTCTTCGCCCCTTCGGCCTTCGCTTTCGCTTCGGCCAGTTTCCTGCGTCTGCGCTCCGCGGCGGCGATCAGCCCTCCGCTCATGAGTAACGCCAGCAATACTTCCACCATTCAAAAACTTTCCTGCTTATCCACAAATAACGCAACAGACGCTTAAATCAGGGCATACCTGTCTCATTTTTCATTCTAAACACCAAAGGCTGACAAAGTCTTAATGGTGGCAAGATTGCCCTTGTACGCAAAAAAGCACTTGAAATCATTCACTTTATTGCCGCAGGCGTACACCGCCTGCACAGCTCAAGATAGGTGGCGGCGGGCAAAAATCCAGCCGCTCCCGCCCGGCATCCGCGGACGGGCGGCAGCGGTTTGTTTTTGAACGCTTTTTCACATGAAAAAGCCGCCGGATTCCAAATTGACCCCGTATCAAGCCTCTGATATACATATATCTTCCTAAATACAGAGATTTCGACAACACGCAGGATGACCCGCCCGCATGAGCGCCAGCCATAACCTACCGCCTGAACGCAACCTGAACCCGATTTTCGGCATCTATTGCCGCACGGAAACCATGGCGCTGAAGAACCGCGCCTCGGGCAGCTGCCACATCCATTACGAGGCCGTCATGGACGACCCCGTCAAGAAGACCTGGAGCGTGGCCAAGGTCGTGAACGTGCACGACGCCTCCTTCCACCCCGTGAAGGACAAGAACAAGACCACGGTCAGCGCCGTGAAGCGGAAGATCAGTTTCGCCGAGGCGGTGAAGATTCTGGCCGAAAAAGAGGCCGAGCTGAAAAAGCAGGCCGCGCTTTACGCGACCTCCATCCCCGACGCGCCGATGATGGGCTTCATCCACTACAAGGCCTTCGCCGAGCGCGAGGGCTACGTCTTCGATGAAACCGGCCTGCCCCACCCGCGCCCCGGCCCGCGCGCCCTGCCCCTTGGCTGCACCTTCCTTGAAAAGGACGTGGAAAGCGCCAACGACAACCTGCAGCGCCCGGACAATGAATTCGACGGCACCGGCCCGGCGGAGAAAGTGCCGCAGACCCATTTCCTGCTCGACCAGTTCACCCGCGCCGCGCAGAAGACGGATTTCGACGCCGCCCTTGCCGGCGTGCGGATGATGAACCTGCTCGACGGTTTCGTCGATCATATCGAGGCCGCGCACAAGAACATGCAGGACTATTGCAAAAACTACCACGACCTCGGTCAGGGCGCGCTGA
The DNA here is from genome assembly GCA_016124645.1 of Alphaproteobacteria bacterium. Taxonomy (GTDB): domain Bacteria; phylum Pseudomonadota; class Alphaproteobacteria; order Micavibrionales; family UBA2020; genus WGNE01. Next base: position 71,430 of record WGNE01000002.1, on the reverse strand, counting down.
TGCAGGACGCGGAGCGGTCGTTGCAGCAGGCCGAAGTCATCCTGCGCCAGCTCAAGGCCTATGGCATGGACACGAAGGATTTCGACGGCTTCCTCACCCAGTGCGAGATCACCTGCGCCGTGCTCCACGCCGAGGGGCTTTACGACCTGATGAACCGCGGCCTCGGCGATTTCACGCAGAACGAGCTGCAGTTCAAGGCCCGCGTCGATCAGGCGCTGGAAGCCTTCCGCCGCATCGACGGCTCGGAAGACGGCATGAAGACGCTGAAGAACATGATCGTCCAGACGCCGAAACCCGAAGTGCCCTACGCCATCGGCCATTTCATCGACACCTACCGCAAGCAACGGCAGGGCTTCACCCCCGCCCCCGCCGCGCCGGAGGACGCGCCCAAGAACAAGCCCGCCGGACCGAAACCGCCGGGACGCTGAGGCGCAAGCCGCAAAAATTTTTCAGGAAGCCGCTTTCTTCGCCGCCGCCTTGCGCTGCGGGCGCATCCCCAGCATGTGGCAGATGGCCTGCGTCAGCTCGGCGCGGTTGAGGGTGTAGAAGTGGAAATCGCGCACGCCGTTTTCGTAGAGCACGCGGCATTGCTCCGCCGCCACGGTCGCGGCGACGAGGCGGCGGGTGGCGGGCTGGTCGTCCAGCCCCTCGAACAGCGTGTACATCCATTCCGGCACGGCCGCGCCGCAGCTCTTGGCGAATTCCACCGTGCGGTTGAAATTGGTGATGGGCAGGATGCCGGGCACGATGGGCACGGCAATCCCCGCCGCCGCCGCGCGGTCGCGGAAGCTCAGGAAAGCCTCCGGCTCCATGAAGAACTGGGTGACGACGCGGTCCGCGCCCGCGTCCACCTTGCGCTTGAGGTTCAAAAGGTCCATCTGCGCGTTCACCGCCTCCGGGTGCGTCTCGGGATAGCCCGCGACGCTGATCTCGAAATCCGCGATCTTCTTCAGCCCCTCGACGAGGTCGCCGGCATAGGCGTAGCCGTCCGGCACGGGCGTGTATTTTCCGTCCATCCCGCCCGGCGGGTCGCCGCGCAGCGCGACGATGTGGCGGATGCCCGCTTCCCAATAGACGCGCGCTATCTCGTCGATCTGCTCGCGCGTGGCGGCGACGCAGGTGAGATGGGCTGCGGTGTTCAGCCCCGTCTTGCCCTGAATGCGGCGGACGATGTCATGCGTGCGCTGGCGCGTGGTGCCGCCCGCGCCGTAGGTGACGGAAACGAAGCGCGGCTTCAGGGGCGCCAGCACGTCCAGCGACTGCCAGAGCGTCTCTTCCATCTTTTCCGTCTTGGGCGGAAAAAATTCGAAGCTGACGTTGAGGTCGCATTGCTGCGGCGCAATAAGCGGGAGGGACATGCGGCCCCGTTCTTCCTGTTCCATTCGTACCTGTCAGCTTTTTCTGGCGCTTCGTTTACCGTAGTATTCCGAAAAAAGAATAAATAATTGCCTGTTGCTTGTAAAGACAGGGTTTTTGGCGCCCGCCCGCGCGTCCTGCGCCCCGCACCGGTCTTGAATTCCCGCGTGAAAAAGGGAATACTCCAACGCAGAAATCGTTATATATCATTGCATAGAAGCAGAAAATTCCAAGGAGTGAGACATCATGGCCGACCTGTTTGAAAACCCGATGGGCACCGACGGCTTCGAGTTCGTCGAGTATTGCCACACCAACCCGCAAGAGCTTGAAACCCTGTTCACCAGCCTCGGCTTCAAGAAAACCGGCGTTCACAAGTCCAAGAAGGTCACGCTCTGGCAGCAGGGCGACATCAACTTCATCCTCAACGCCGAGCCCGAGGCGCTGGAATTCGCCAAGGCGCGCAACAACGCCGGCGGCGCGATGGCGATGGCCTTCCGCGTGAAGGACGCGGCCAAGGCGCTGGCCCATGCGAAGGAAAAAGGCGTGAAGGAAGTGACCGGCAAGGTCGGCCCCGGCGAGCTGACCATCCCCGCCATCGAGGGCATCGGCGGCTCCGTCCTCTACCTCGTCGATCGCTACGGCGACAAGGGCTCCATCTATGAGGTCGATTTCGACATCATCGACAAGGCGCCCAACCCCGGCGCGGGCCTCACCTACATCGACCACCTCACCCACAACGTGAACCGCGGCAACATGGCGAAATGGGCGGATTTCTACACCGACCTGTTCAACTTCCGCGAGATCCGCTACTTCGACATCGAAGGCAAGCTGACCGGCCTGAAGTCCAAGGCCATGACCAGCCCCTGCGGCAAGATCCGCATTCCCATCAACGAATCCTCCGACGACAAGTCGCAGATCGAGGAATTCCTGAAACGCTACGCGGGCGAAGGCATCCAGCACATCGCGCTGGGCACCGCGGGCATTTACGACACCGTGCGCGCGCTGGAAAAAACCGGCATCGACTTCCAGGAAACGCCCGGCACCTACTACGAAAAAGTCGATACCCGCGTGCCCGGCCACGGCGAGGACCTGAAGGAAATGCAGGCGCTCAACATCCTCGTGGACGGCGCGCCGACCGAGGGGCAAGGCCTGCTTTTGCAGATCTTCACCAAGGACGCCATCGGCCCCATCTTCTACGAAATCATCCAACGCAAGGGCAACGAAGGCTTCGGCGAAGGCAATTTCCAGGCGCTGTTCGAATCCCTTGAGGAAGACCAGATCCGCCGCGGCGTGCTGAAGCCCGAGGACGCGAAATCCAAAAAGGCGGCATCGTAAAACCATGACCGCCGTGCAGTACCAGTCCGGCTTCGGCAACACCTTTGAAACCGAAGCCGAAAAGGGCGCGCTGCCCAAGGGGCAGAACTCGCCGCAGAAACCCGCCCTCGGCCTTTACGCCGAACAGCTGAGCGGCAGCGCCTTCACCGTGCCGCAGAAAAACCAGCTGCGCACGTGGCTGTACCGCATCCTGCCCTCGGTCAGGCAGCAGGCCTTCACGCGCTACAAGCACGACAGCTTTTTGAGCGAGAACGGCGCGAACGCTTCCCCCGACCAGATGCGCTGGGACCCCATGCCCGCGCCCGACGGCAAGGCCGACATCATCGACGGGATGCGCACGATCGCCTGCGGCGGCGACGCGCACAGCTGGGCAGGTCTTTCGGTGCATATCTATGCCGCCAACGCGAACATGGACGGACGCTATTTCTACAGCGCGGACGGCGAAATGCTTTTCGTGCCCCAGCAGGGCGCGCTGACCTTCCGCACGGAAATGGGCGTGCTGCAGGCCAAACCCGGCGAGATCGCCGTCATCCCGCGCGGCGTGCGCTTCGCCGTCGATCTGGATGACGGTCAGGCGCGTGGCTACGTCTGCGAAAACCACGGCGCGCCCTTCACCCTGCCCGACCTCGGCCCCATCGGTTCCAACGGATTGGCCTATCCGCGCCACTTCCTCTATCCGGTCGCGGCATACGAGGACAAGGCGGGCGACTTCACCCTCATCGCCAAGTTCGACGGCGCGCTATGGCAGGCGAAGATCGACCATTCGCCGCTCGACGTCGTGGGCTGGCACGGCAATTGCGCGCCTTACAAATACGACCTTGCCGAATTCATGACCATCAACACCGTCAGCTTCGACCATGCGGACCCCTCCATCTTCACCGTGCTGACCTCGCCCTCGGGCACGCCGGGCGTGGCGAACGTGGATTTCGTCATCTTCCCGCCGCGCTGGATGGTGGCCGAGCATACCTTCCGCCCGCCCTATTTCCACCGCAACATCATGAGCGAGTTCATGGGGCTCATCCACGGCGTTTATGACGCGAAGGAAAAAGGCGGCTTCACCCCCGGCGGCTATTCCCTGCACAACTGCATGAGCGCCCACGGGCCGGACAGCGCCGTGCTCGACAAGGCCATGAACGCCGACCTGAAGCCCGAGTACCTGAAAAACACGCTCGCCTTCATGTTCGAAAGCCGCTTCGTCATGCGCCCCACGAAATTCGCGCTGAACAACGGGTTGCAGGGCGACTATCACGCCTGCTGGCAGGACATGCCGAAAATGTTCAAAAAATGACGCCGGGAAAGCCGCTGCATTCCCCTCTCCCTAACCCTATCCCGCAGGCGGGAGAGGGAACAAGTGAACAATCTCCCCCTCTCCTGAGCGCGGGAGAGGGAACAAGCGACCAACCACCCCCTCTCCCGCTTGCGGGAGAGGGCCGGGGAGAGGGAAAAACCCGAAAGCGCCGCCGCACCACCCTGCGCGCCCGAACCCTGCGCCGCAACCAGACCGATGCCGAAAAAATCATCTGGCATGAACTGAAGGCCAAAAGGTTCCAAGGCCTGAAATTCAAACGCCAGCACCCCGTCGGCCCCTATTTCGCGGATTTCATCTGCATCGAGAAAAAACTGATCGTCGAGATCGACGGCGGCCAGCATTGCGGGAATGCCGCGGACGAAGCCCGAACGGATTTCATGACGCAAAAAGGCTATGAGGTCGTGCGGTTCTGGAACAACGATGTCCTTCAAAATACGCAGGGCGTGCTTGAAGCCCTCTTCCTGGCCCTATTCCCGCAGGCGGGCACGCCATGAGCCGTAACGCCGCGCATCCCCCTCTCCCTAACCCTCTCCCGCAGGCGGGAGAGGGAACAAGCAACCCACTTCCCCCTCTCCCGCTCGCGGGAGAGGGCCGGGGAGAGGGCAAGCCCCACCGCCGCGCGTTCTGGATGCTGTTCTTCATCGCCGCCCCGCTGGCGGAGATTTTGTCGGGCAACATGCCTTTGCTGAAATTCTTCACGCCGCCCGCCTTTGTGGCGGTCACGCTGTTCTACGGCCTGCCGGTCGTGCTCATCCGCGAGCTGGTGGTGGCGAAGAAGCTGAACGTGCTGGGCATCGTCGTCCTCAGCCTCGGCTACGGCTTGCTGAACGAGGGCGTGCTGGCGAAAACCCTGACCGAGCTTTCCGGCCAGCCGGTCGGCCCCTTCGCGGGCTACGGGCGCACGGGGCCGTTCCAGTGGGGCTGGGCCATCTTCATCGTCTTCTGGCACGCGATGCACAGCGTTCTCTATCCCATCCTCATCACGCATTGGGCCTATCCCGCCTCGGCCACGCAGCGGTGGTTTTCGCCGCGCGGGCTGAAGGTCGCGCTGCTGCTTTTCGCCGCGCTTTATCCGCTGCATTTTATCCTTCATCAGCGGCCCGCCTACCCCGTCATCTTCATCGCCTATATTATCGCGACCGTTCTTTTCGCCCTCATCGCCGTCCGCTTTTGCAAGCAAAGGGATCTGCCGCCCGTGCAGGCGGGATGGAAGCCGCCGCTGAAGCCCTTCTTCATCGGGCTTTGCGCCGTCGTCTTTTACGCCCTGCACTACGTCATGGCGGCCAAGCGGGTGTTGCCCTTCGCGGGCTATACGCTGTTTTCCGTCGGCATCATCTGTTTCGCCGCATGGCGCATGGCGAAGGCGCGCTGGCGGCCCGTGCCGGAAATGCTGCTGTTCGGCCTCGGCGATGACCTCAGCTTCAGCCTGTGGGCCGGGCTCGGCACCGTGGCGACGCATAACGCGCCCGTGCAGCACGGGATTGCGGCTGTGGCCTTTTTCTTCATCTTCATATACCTTGTCAGGGCCGTCCGGCGGATGCCCGCGGGCAGGGTCGCAACGCAACCGCAGATTCAAGGAGAAACAACATGAAACTCGCCTCCCTCAAACACGGACGCGACGGCAAGCTCGTCGTCGTCAGCAAGGATCTCTCGAAGATGACCGACGCGGGCGCGATCGCCCCCACCATGCGCGCCGCGCTCGACGACTGGGCCGCCTGCGCGCCGAAGCTGGAACAGCTTTACAAGGACCTTGAAAGCGGCAAGGCGCCATCGCAGCCCTTCGACGCCGCGCAATGCGCCTCCCCCCTGCCGCGCGCCTGCCAATGGCTGGACGGCAGCGCCTATGTCAACCACGTCGAGCTGGTGCGCAAGGCCCGCGGCGCGGAAATGCCCCCCAGCTTCTGGACCGACCCGCTGATGTATCAGGGCGGCTCCGACAGTTTCCTCGGCCCGCGCGAGGCCATCGCCTTTCCCGACGAAAGCGGCGGCATCGACTTCGAGGGCGAAGTCGCGATCATCACCGACGACGTGCCCATGGCCACGCCCGCAGAGGACGCGGCGAGCCACATCAAGCTTTTGATGCTGGTCAACGACGTCACGCTGCGCTTCATCGCCGCGCCGGAGCTGGCCAAGGGCTTCGGCTTCGTGCAGTCCAAGCCCTCGAGCGCCTTTTCCCCCGTCGCCGTCACGCCGGACGAGCTGGGAGATGCGTGGAAGGACAATAAAGTCTGCCTGCCCCTCGTCAGCCACTGGAACGGCGAGAAATTCGGCAGCCCCGACGCCGGCGCCGACATGGTCTTCGACTTCGCGCAATTGCTGGCCCATGCCGCGCGCACGCGGCCGCTGGGCGCGGGCACCATCATCGGCTCCGGCACGGTTTCCAACGTGGACCGCAGCAAGGGCCATTCCTGCATCGTCGAAAAGCGCATGATGGAGAAAGTCGCGGGCGGCGAGTTCGTCACGCCCTTCATGAAGTTCGGGGATACGGTGAAGATCGAGATGTTCGACGCTTCGGGCAAATCCGTCTTCGGCGCGATCGAGCAGGAAGTGAAGCCCTATGCCTATCGGGCGGCGTCAGCCCCCAAGGCGGCGGCCGGATAACTTCAGGCCGGGCTTGGGCTTGTCGAGCCTGAGCATCGCGTAATCCTCCGGCAGCTTGCCGCCCATGTCGAGCAAGGCTTCCTCCGCGCGGCGGACCAGCGTCGTGTCCGCGATATCCGAAAAGGCGCGCAAGGCCGAGGTTTCGGCCTTCGTCTCGAGGTTCTGCGTCAGCAGCAAATAGCTGCGCGTCCCGAAATTGAAAATTTCCGTCAGGCGGTAGCCGATGGCGGTCTTGGTGACGACATGGGTGACCTCCGCCTCGCCCGAGCGCAGCCAGCGCGGGCGGTTCGCCGCCTCGGCCAGCGCGGCTTTCACCGCGGGAAAGCCGCGGCCCGCGTCGAGAGGAGTGTCGCCGTTGGAAATCTTCAGGTCGGGGTTCGCGCCCAGCTTCAAAAGCAGCCGCACCACGTCGGCCTTCCCGCCCCGCGCGGCCTCGTGCAGCGGGGTATAGCCTTCCTTGTCGGGCAGGTTGATGTCCACGCCCATTTTCTGGATGAAGAATTCCACCACGTCCTCGCGCCCGGCATAGGCGGCCTTGTGAATGAGGCCTTCGGCGCGCCCGTTGCGCATGGCGGCAACGGCAGGGTCGGCGCAATGCCGCTTCACCGTCTCGAGCTCGCCTTCGGCGACGAGGCGCGCGAATTCGTCGAAATCGTAATTGCTCATGGCGTGCCGAACCCTTCCTGCCGCGGGGTTTGCAGGCGCGGCTTGCCGGCCAGCGTGCGGGTATCCGCCGCATCGCGCCCGCCCAGCGCGGTCAGCATTTTCTTCGCCTCTTCCACCAACGTGCCTTCCGACACGACGGAAAAGGGAGCGACGCTCTGGCTTTCGGCGCCGTTTTCAAGGTTGCGGCTCACGCGGGTATAGAGCTGCGCGCGAAAATTGAAGACCTCCGTCACGCGGTAGCCGATGGCGGGCTTCTCGCTGACATGCGCCACTTCTTCGGGCGCGGTCAGGTGCCAGCCGGCCTCGGGGGCGACGGGTTCCGCGTCCGTATCCTTGCCGCGGATGAGGTCGGCGAGACGCGGGTATTCCTTTTCCGCGACGTCGGCGGCGGTGTTCATCTGGTTGTCCGCGATGGTCGCGTCGGCGCCCTTTTCAAGCAGGTAGCGCACCAGCCCCGCCTTGCCGTCATTCGCGACGAGGTGCAGCGCGGTGCGGCCGTCGTAGTTCTTGATGTCGATATTCGCGCCCTGCTCCAGCAGCAGCTCCATCATCGGCTGGTTGCCGTAGTCCGCGGCGCGCATGAAGGGAATGTTGTATTCGGTGCCGTCCCCGTCCGGGCTCGCGCCCTTGGAGACAAGATACACCAGGCCTTCCTTGAAGCCGTAACGCACGCACTGATAGACGGGCGTGGCGTAAAAGCCCTTCGCCTTTTGCGGGTTCGCGCCGGCCTCCACCGCTTCCTTCAGCTTGGAAAGATTTCGGTTTTCGATGGCGCGCATCATCCGCTTGTCGAGTTTTTTCTGGCTGGGCGGACCGAAGAATTTCATGGCGTCTTGCCCCCGTTCGCGGCGCGCGGCGCGGGCATGGACGGCTTGTCGAGCTTTTCGCCGGCGCCTTTTGCCGTGCCGCCGAGATGCGCCAGCGCCGCCCGCGCGCGCTCGATGGCGGCGGCGTCCGCGAATTCGTCGAAGAACTTCAGCGACTGGCTTTCCGCGCCGGTTTCAAGGTTCTGCGCGATGCGCATGTAGGTGCCGGAGGTGAAATTGAAAACTTCCGTCAGGCGATAGCCGATTTCGCTTTTCAGCGAGACGTTCGCCACCTCGTCCTTCGCGGTCAGGCGCCAGCCCTCGCCCTTGTCGGGAACGGCTTCGATGGCGGCGGGCAGCGGTTCAACCGGTTGCCGCGTCTCGCCGCGGATCAGCTCCGCCACGCGCGGATAATATTTCGATGCGACGTCGGCGGGCGTGTTCATGCGCTTGTCGGTCGCGTTGCGGTCCGCGCCGTGCTTCAGCAGCAGCTTGACCATGTCGCCATCGCCATTGCTGGCCGCCTTGTGCAGGGCGGTGCGCCCGTCGTCATCCCTCGCCTCGATGTCAACGCCCTTGGCGAGAAGCGCTTCGACGAGCTGCGTATCGCCGATATAGGCGGCCTTCATCAGCACCGTATAGCCGCTGCCCTTCTTCGCGAAATGCGCATCCGCGCCCTTTTCCAGCAAGAGCTGTGCGGCTTCGGGGAACGACCAGTCCGTGGCGGTGTAAAGCGGCGTGCTGTCGCGGTAATCGTCATAGGCATTGACATCGGCCCCTTCGGCAAGCAGCTTTTTAACGCGCTCGAGCTTGTCGTTGCGCAACGCCTTGAAGAGGCGCTTGTTCAGCCTTTCCTGCTTTGTCCCGAAAAGAGGCATGGTTTACCGATTGTTTTGAATTAACATAGCGCGGCCATACTAGACATAATCACGCGGCGAGTCAAACATTTGCCGCCCGCCGCCGTCAATTCTATATTATGTATAATAATATGCCCGGCGGCCATGCTGCACAGCGGCATATTCCGCCCGGTAAACAAGGGCTTGCCGCTGAATGTCATGCAATTTTCATTGGCCTTTGTTAAAATATAAAGAGTACCCGGATTTTTTGCAGGTTTTACGTCCATGCTGACGCTCTACAGCTATTACAGATCTCCCTGTTCCTACCGCGTGCGCATTGCGCTGGCGGTCAAGGGGCTGAAATACGCTTATGAGCCCGTGCACCTTGTGCGCAACGGGGGCGAGCAGTTCACGCCGGAATACAAGACGGTGAACCCGCAGTCCTTCGTGCCCGTGCTGCTGGATGGGGAGACGAAGATCACCCAGTCGCTCGCCATCCTGGAATACCTCGAGGAGAAATACCCCGGCCCCGCCCCGCTGCTGCCGGAAAAGCCGGAGGCGCGCGCCTATGTGCGGCAGGTCGCGCAGATGGCGGCGGTCGATATCCACCCGCTGACCACGCTGCGCGTGATGAACCACCTTTCCGGCGAATTCGGCGTGACGCAGCAGCAGAAAAACGACTGGGCCAGAAAGTGGATGCAGAACGGGCTGGAAGCGATGGAGAAGATCGTGGAGCAAAGCCCGCACCGCACCGGCCCCTTCGTCTGCGGCGACAGGGCGGGCATGGCCGACATCTGCCTCATCCCCCAGCTTTACGACGCGCGCAGGCTGGACCTGCCGCTGGACAGCTTCCCCACGCTTTGCGAGATCGAGCGCAATTGCCTGAAACTCAAGACCTTCAGCGACGCCTGCCCGGAAAACCAGCCCGATACGCCGGACGACCAGCGTCCCGCCTTCATGAAAGGAAAAGCATCATGACCTCCCCATCCGACACCATTCCCGTAGAAGACCGCGGCCTCGGCTCCGCCAAGAACTACACCCCGGCCGACGGCTGGACGCGCGGCGACCTCGAGTTCTTCACCGTGCCCCAGCGCGTCTTCACCGAGGACGAGCACGACACGTGGCGCATCCTCTACAAGCGGCAGGAAGAGGTTTTGCCGAACCGCGCCATCAGCCTGTTCATGGACAGCCTTTCCACGCTGGGCATCAACCGCGACCGCATCCCCTCCTTCGCCGAGGTGAACGAGATCTTGATGAAGCGCACGGGCTGGCAGGTGGTGCCGGTGCCCGGCCTCATCCCCGACGAGCCGTTTTTCGAACTGCTGGCCAACCGCCGCTTTCCCGCCGGCAACTTCATTCGCGGCAAGGACCAGCTGGACTACATCCAGGAGCCGGACGTGTTCCACGACCTCTTCGGCCACGTGCCCATTCTGGCCGACCCCACCTTCGCCGACTACATGGAAGCCTACGGCAAGGGCGGGCTGAAGGCGGCCGGGCTCGGCATGACGTCGAAGCTGGCGCGGCTGTACTGGTACACGGTCGAATTCGGCCTGATCGAGGAACCGGCGGGGCTGCGCATCTACGGCGCGGGCATTTTGTCCTCCCCCACCGAATCCGTCTTCTGCCTTGAAAGCGATTCCCCGCACCGCATCCGCTTCAACCTCAAGCGCATGCTGCAAACCCATTACCAGATCGACGATTTTCAGGACAACTACTTCGTCATCAAGGATTTCCAGCAGCTCTTCGACGAAACCTTCGCCGACTTCACCCCCATCTACGAGGCGCTGCAGGGCCAGAAGGAATACCCCGCCGGCACCCTGCTGGAGACCGACGACGCCATCACCAAGGGCACCGGCGAATACGCGGTGCAAGCCGCCAAGCGCAGGGAAGCGCGGAAGGGCAAGCAGTAAGCCCTCTCCCTGACGCAGCCCCTCTCCCTAGCCCTCTCCCGCAGGCGGGAGAGGGAACATCACTGGCCCCCTCTCCCGCAGGCGGGAGAGGGCGGGGGGAGAGGGAGAAAATCAATGCCCCTGCAAAACCGGCAAGGTATGGACCTGATCCCATAGTTTTTCGGCGGGGGTTTTCTCGACCGTGTCGCGGTCGAATTCGACGAGCTGCCATTCGCCCGCGTGCAATTCATTCTCAAGCTGGTACCGTCCCCAGCCTGTATAGCCGTGATAGATGCGGTACCATGCGGGCTTTTTCTCCGCGTCCTGCAGTTCCTTCACCGCCTTGTTGCCGATGAGCGCGCCGAGGCCCGGGCCTTGCATCTCCACGGTATCGGGAAAGGTCACGTCCAGCGACTGCAGGGCGATGAGCTTGTCCTTCTCCATCGGCCCGCCGTCGTAATCGTGCGGGCCCGCGTCTTTTTCCGGCTTGTTGAGCATGACGCCCGTCGCGCCCGAGCGGCGGTGGGTCAGCACGAAGATGACGGCGTTGTCGAAGATGTCGCCGCGCACGCTGGCGGTGGCGACGAGCAGCTGGCGTTCGGCCCTCAGCGGGGAATCGTCGAAGTGGCGGCCCACCCACAGCAGCATGGCGGCAACCACCACCACGAACCACGGATTGTCCCATAGACGGTGGAACAAGGACTTTTGATTTTCTTCACCCTCTTTCGCCGGCGCGTCCTTTTTGCCGGCGGGATTTTTTTTCTCTGCCGCCATCTCTTCCTTGTTACGGGTTGAACTTGTCCCGGAATTTCTTCAGCCCGTGCTTCATCTGCGGCTTGGCCTTGTCGCCGAAGTCGAGGCCGGACAGTTTTTCAAGCTGGTCGCGCAGCGTGGTGGTGAGCACGCATTTGCTGAAGTCCAGCTCGTATTCCTCGCCGGTCTTCTTGTTGACGAGCTTGGGGTTGGCCTCCTGCTTCAAAAGCTGCTGGGCGAAATGCGGCATGGCCTCCACGCCGAGCTGGAACCATTCGACCGCGCCCGTGTCGTCATCGGGCGACATGGTGTCCTCGACCAGCTTGCGCAGCTCGTCGGGAATCTGCCACGGGGTCGCGCCTTCCTTCAGGAAGACGTGCTTGGAATGCTCGTTGCCGATGACGATTTCGATGGCGAAGCGGTCGTCGGGCGGTTCCAGCATGTAGGAGCGCATGACATGCGCGGCCATCAGCGTCTTGAACAGCCCGATGCCGTCCAGCGTCACGCGCACGGAGCCGATCTCGGACCATGTATGCGCGTCGTTGCCGTCCGCGTCCTTGGTCATCAGCGGATAGGAAATGCTGGAGGCGACGATCTTGCCCTGCTCGTCCTCGATGAGCGTGACCGCGCCGGAGGAGATGCGCTCCTTCCAGATCTCGGGGTCGCGCTTGGCGACGAACTCGTGCTCGTTCTCCGTGTAATAATCGAAGATTTTCTGCTCGTCCTGCGCGGTGGAGAAGCGGACGTATAATTTCTTGGCCATTCAAAAACCCCGGTGATATGAACCTTGCTCTCACACCTCAGTACCGCTACTGTTTTTTTGAATTCTGCTTTTTAGAAAGTGTAACAGACGCAACAGTCAAATCCAGTGCCATGTCGCAAGAAACCCCTGAAAATAATGTAAAATCCCTCGTCCGCGCGGCTTATCGCAAACGGCTGGAGCATCTTGCGGCGCAGCAATCGGTGGACGAGGCCGATTTCGCCGACGCCGTCTATACCGCGCAAAGCGCTTTCGGCATCGAAGAACAGGCGTTCAGGGACATGTTCGGCCTGACCGCCGGGGCCGTGGAACGCTGGACCCAGCGCAAGAACCTGCCCCAGCCGGGCGTGCGGCCCAAGATTCTGGGCTGGCTGCTGGGCAAGATCTGACCGCCCGCCCCTGCAAGCCGTTCGCGATGGACAGGCTCCATTCGTCATGATATGTTAATTCTTGCATGACAAAACATAACCCCATTCTCTACCCCGCGCACGAGGCGCAGCGTTCAGGCATCAAGACCTATTTCAACGCCCTCGCCGCCGGGCTGAATTTCCAGACCGCCGTGGTGAGCATGGCGGAGATGTACGGTTTTGCGCCCAAGCCCTATGCCGAGCTGACCAAGAACTTCCTGACCGCCGCCGAGGAAATGACCGAGCGCTTCGCCAAGGAATACACCAAGCCCGCCTTCGGGCTGGACACGACGGAGACCGGCGGAAAGACCGTCCGCGTGACCGAAGAAACGATTAAAGACAAAGATTTCGGCAAGCTTGTTCATTTCAAACGCGAGACGGATCGCAACGATCCCAAGGTGCTGCTGGTCGCGCCCATGTCGGGCCACCACGCGACGCTGCTGCGCGACACCGTCGCCGCCCTGCTGCCCGATCACGACGTCTATATCACAGACTGGAAGGACGCGCGCGACGTCTCGATGGAAAAAGGTGATTTCGGATTAGACGATTACATCGACTATGTGAAGGAATTCATCAAGGCCGTCGGGCCCGAAACCCATGTCATGGCCGTGTGCCAGCCGACCGTGCCGGTGCTGGCCGCCGTCTCCCGCCTCGCGGAAGAGAAATCCGACTGCCAGCCCCTTTCCATGACGCTGATGGGCGGGCCGCTGGATACGCGCGCCGCTTCAACGGAAGTCACCAAGCTCGCGGAAAGCAAGGATATTGACTGGTTCGAGGAAAACCTCATCGGCAAGGTGCCGGAGAAATACGAAGGGCGCGGCCGCCTCGTCTATCCCGGCTTTGTGCAGCTTTTCAGCTTCATGTCGATGAACCCCGAAAAGCACGCGCAATCGCATATCGACATGTTCAATTCCCTGATGAAGGGCAACCGCGAAAAGGCTGAGAAAATTAAGGATTTCTACGACGAATACCTCGCCGTCTGCGACCTGCCCGCCAAGTTCTACCTCGAGACCGTCAAGAAGGTCTTCATCGACCACGAATTGCCGCGCGGGCTGCTGACGCACCACGGCGACAAGGTCGATCCCGCCGCCATACGCCAGACCGCGCTTTTCACCGTCGAGGGCGAGAAGGACGATATCTCCGCCCCCGGCCAGACGCTGGCCGTGCGGGGCATGTGCAAGAACATCGCGGCGGGCAGCCGCTTCCACTACCTGCAGCCGGATGCCGGGCATTACGGCATCTTCAACGGCCATCACTGGCGCGAGGAAATCGCGCCGCGCATCACCGGCTTCATCCGCGAGACCGGCAAGCGCCGCGGCCTCGCCTATACCGCCCCCAACAACGCGATCGCGCCCGAGGCCTATGCGCCGCCCGCCGCGCCGGACAAGAAACCCCGCCGCCGCAAGCCCGCCGCCTGACCTCCCTCTCTGGATTTCGGAAAAAATATAACTATTTGAATTATATGCATATGGGTGCATATTAGCTGCACGGCTGTATCCGGTAACGCTATCAGGCTGATAAGAAAAACAAAAAGAAGCCCAAGACAAAAAAAAGAGTGTCATGAAAAGACATAACGCGCTGCTCTACCCCGCCCATGAGGCCCAACGCTACGGCCTCAATACCTTCTTCAAGACCTTAAGGGCCGGGCTTCACCTGCATTCGACCCTCGCCAGCATGGCCGAGCTTTGCACCTTCAACCTGCCCTATGCCTCGATGGTGAAGGACTACCTCTTCGCCACGCACGAAATGACCCACCGCTTCGCCAAGGCCTACGTCAAGCCCGCCTTCGGCCTGCACCAGGTGGAGATCGCGGGCAAGAAGGTTTCCGTGCAGGAGGAAACGATCCTCGAAAAACCCTTCTGCCACCTGCTGCACTTCAAGCGCGAAACGCGGCGCAACGACCCGAAGCTGCTCATCGTGGCTCCCATGTCCGGCCACCACGCGACGCTGCTGCGCGACACGGTGGCGCAGATGCTGCCCGCGCACGACGTCTATATCACCGACTGGCTGGACGCGCGCGACGTGCCCATGTCCGCCGGCCCCTTCGGGCTGGACGACTACGTCGCCTACGTCAAGGAATTCATCGAGGCGCTGGGGCCCAAATTGCACGTCATGGCCGTGTGCCAGCCGACCGTGCCGGTCATGATCGCGACCGCGCTGCTGGCGGCGGAAAAATCGCCCGCGCAGCCGCTTTCCATGACGCTGATGGGCGGGCCGCTCAACCCGCAGGCGGCGGAAACCAAGGTCACCAGCTTCGCCGACCAGAAGCACCTCGGCTGGTTCCGCGAAAACCTCATCGCCAGCGTGCCGCTGAAATACAGGGGCGCCGGCCGCCTCGTCTATCCCGGCTTCATGCAGCTGCTCAGCTTCATCGAGATGAACCGGCGCAAGCACGTTTCCTCCCACTTCGACATGTTCCGCACCATGATCAACGGCGAGCACGAAAAGGCGGGCAAGCTGAAGAAGTTCTACGACGAATACCTTGCCGTCTGCGACATTCCGGCGGAATTCTACCTCGACACCGTGGACCGCATCTTCATCCGCAACGAGCTGGCGCGCGGCGTGCTGGAATGGCGCGGGCAGCGCGTCAATCTGCAGGCCGTCACCAAGACCGCGATGTTCACCATCGAGGGCGAGAAGGACGACATCTCCGCCCCCGGCCAGACGGTGGCGGGCCACGTCATGTGCGGCGGGCTGAAAAAGAACATGCACTACCACCTGCTGCAGGAAGGCGCCGGGAACTACGGCATCTTCAACGGGCGGCTCTGGCAGGGCGAGATTTCGCCGCGCGTGACGGGCTTCATCCGCCACATCGGCAAGCGCAACGGGCTGAAATACGCCCCCGCGCCAAACGCCGTCGCCCCCGCCCCGTGGCCCGCGCGCAAAAAAGCCCGCAAGAACTGACGTTCCGTCGCTATAATTGACATAATCATGTTATTTTGATATGCTGATGTAGCTGAAATATCATGCCTTTCGGCGTGATAACCCATGGATGACGCAAGAACGACGGACGACAGATGACGCAACAACCGCCCGCCAGTTTCAACAAGGCCGCCATCGACCCCGCGCTGGCAAAGCAGCTGGGCGCGGAAGTCATCGCAACCATCAATTCCGGCGCCGCCCCCGACGTGCAGAAGATCAAAGACCTCTGTGCGCGCGGCGCGGACCTTGGCGTGACGGACGGCAACGGCGCGTCCGCGCTGATGCACGCCGTCCTGCGCAAGAACCAGGGCGTGGCCGAAGCCCTTTTGAAGGCGGGCGCCCTGCCCGACGACCCCGCGCGCAACGGCATGACCCCGCTGATGTGGGCCGCCAACCTCGGCGACAAGGACATGGGCTACCTGCTGCTCGACCACGGCGCGGACATCGACCGCAAATCGCCGGACAACAAGACCGCCGCCGACTACGCGACCGAAAACAACCGCTCATGGCTGGCGGACAAGCTGAACATCTACGCCGCCGCCTGCAAGATGAAGCGCGAGGCCGAAGAACGCGCCCGCATCGACCGCGAAGCCGCCGAAGCGAAGGAAGCGAAACGTCAGGCGCTGGAACGAAAACTGCAGGCCGGCCTGCCCACCGTCAAGCCCGTGGCGGTGATGAAGAAGATCAGCATCAGGAAACCCGTGAAATAAAAAGCGGAGGGTTCGTGAAAACCCTCCGCCTGATATCTTTTGAATCTCCGCTTACGCGCCGGGCGTCTGGCGGTTGCGGATGTGCTGCACGGTTTTCGCGCCGGTTTTCAGCGTCGCGATTTTCGCGGCAAGGGACTTGCCGACTTCGGTGAACAGCTGGTCGCGCTCCCTCTCGACCTGAATGGAATAGCCGTCTTTCTTGTCGCCGACGGGGGTTCTTTGCAGGCCGGTCGAAAGCTGCAGCGTGGGGCTGCCGCCGAAGACATCCCAGCCGTAGCCGATGAAGAACGTCTGGCCGAGGCCCGAGGCCGTTTCCTTGATCTTGAGCGTCGGCGTTTCATCGGTGAAACCGCCCAGCTTCGCGGTGAACTGGCCGTCCGCGTTCAGCTCGTCCACGAAGGATTGCAGCGCGTCGATAAGCTGTTCATGCGTCTTGGTGAACTTGCCGCCGCCGCGCGCTCCCTGCTGGTAGGCCTCGTTGAATGATTTCGTCAGCTTTGCCATTTTTTCACATCCTCTTTGCTGTTATGCGCTTTTGCGCGGTTATTTTTTCGGCGGGCCGAATTTGGGTTTGTCGAGCGTGGGGTCCTGCTGCTCCCCGACCTTCTTTTCCATCTCGGCGAGGCGCTTGCGCAGGTCTTCGATTTCCTTTTGCGCGGCGGGCGAGAAATCGTCCTTCAGGCCGGGCTCCGGCGCCTTGGGCGCGGGCGGCTTGGGCTTGGCGGCTTCGAGGCGCATCTTTTCAAGTTCCATCGCGGCCAGCTGCTCGTCGATTTTCGTGATCTGCTTTTGCAGGCGCTTGCCCTCGCGGCTCTGGCTGAAAATCTCCGCCCCGCTCAGCACGGCGAAGGCGGTGCCGATGCCGCCCAGCAAAACCCAGTCCGCCGCGATCGCCACGCCGCCGACCACGCCCCAGAAGCCCAGCTCGCCCATTTCGTACTTGGATTTCTTGCGGGCTTTCGCGAGTTTCTCTTCCAGCGCCGCGCGGCGCCTTTCAAGCTTGGCGATGGGGTCGAGGTTTGCGTCATTGTCCTTTTTGCGGGCCATGCATGCTGCTCCTGCTTTCGATGCGTTGAATGCCTGCATCTTTTTAGCGGGATAGGATTTACATATCAAGTATTTCTATAAAGAAAAAGCGCCGGAGCGGTTGAAGGCTCCAGCGCTTTGATTTCATTGATGATTTATAAGCGAAAACCGGCTGCCGTAACTCAGCCTGCCTTTTTCAGCCATGTTTCCGCCAGGCGCACCCAATAGGCCGCGCCGATCGGCAGGACATCATCATTGAAATCGTAATGGGGACTGTGCAGGCCGGGCGCCTTGTCGGTCTTGCCCTGCCCGAGGGCGATATAGGCGCCGGGGCGGGCCTGCAGGAAATAGGCGAAATCCTCCCCGCCCATCGTGGGGGTGAAGGGAACGACCTTGTCCGCGCCGACGATCTCTTGCGCCACCGTGCGGGCGAATTCCGTTTCCTTCTCCGTATTGACGACGGAGGGATAGCCCGCGTGCCACGTGACCTCGACCGTCGCGCCGAAGGCGTCGGCGACCGATTTGACGACGTGGCGCAGCTGCGCTTCCAGCTTGGCGCGCAGCTCGGGCTTGAAGGTGCGCACCGTGCCGCCCAGCTCCACCGCCTCGGGCACGACGTTCAGGCTCTTGGTGCCTGCCTGGAACTTGCACACGCTGATGACCGCCGCATCCGCCGGATCGACCGTGCGGCTGACGATGTGCTGCAGCGCGCTGACGATCTGCGAGGCGCAGAGGATGGCGTCAATGGTCGTATGCGGGAAGGCCGCGTGACCACCCTTGCCCAGCACCTTCACCTCGAAGGTATCGGTGGAGGCCGTCATCGGCCCCGCGCAGATGGACATGGTGCCTTCCGGCAGGTAGGGCCAGTTGTGCATGCCGAAAACGGCTTCGCAGGGGAACTGGTCGAAGAAGCCTTCCTTGACCATCACGTCGCCGCCCCCGCCGCCTTCCTCGGCCGGCTGGAAGATGGCATAGACGGTGCCGTCGAAGTCGCGCGTCTCCGCCAGGTGGCGGACGGCGGCGAGCAGCATGGCCGTGTGGCCGTCATGCCCGCAGGCGTGCATCTTGCCTTCATGCTTGGAGCAATGGGCGACGTTGGTTTCCTCGAGGATGTTCAGCGCGTCGAGGTCGGCGCGCAGGCCGACGGCGCGGTTCGAGTTACCCGCCTTGCCCTTGATGACGCCGACCACGGCGGTCTTGGCCATGCCGCGGTGAATCTCCACGCCCCAGCTTTCCAGCAGCCCGGCGACGTAGTCGGAGGTCTGCACCTCCTCGAAGGCCGTTTCCGGGTGCTGGTGGATGTGGCGGCGCCACGTGGAAAATTCCTTGTTCTGGCCTTTGAGCGTTTCGAGTACGGACATATGATATTCCCCTTCGTATTGCCGTTGTTAAAACCTTAGCGGAAAAAATTCTTCATCCACTGATTGCGGCGTTCCTTGACGCTTGCTTTCATGTCGGGATTCTCGACGTCGCCGTAATCCTTGGCGGCGAGCTTGCGGATCTCGTCCTTGAACAAGGTGAAGAAATTCGACTTGCTGAAGTCCAGCTCGATCTTCTCGCCGGTCTTCTTGTTTTCCAGCACGGGATCGTTCAGCGCCTTCATCATGCGCGCGGCCATCATCGGCAGCGCCTCGACGCCGCAGTGGTAGAAATGCTCGCGCGAGGCTTCCTTCAAATCGTTGGGATCGACGGTGCCCAGCTTCGCCTCGATCAGCTCGTCGGGCGCCTCGAACGGGCGCCAGCCCAGTTTGCCCGCCATGCCCTGCACGGGCGCGGTGTGCATCTGCGCGACGAAGCGGTCTTCCGGCGGTTCGACGAGGAAGGCGCGCAGGGTCTGCATCGTCACCATCGCGTCGAACAGGCCGGGATAGCCGTTCAGCACGATGCGGGTGGAGCCGATCTCCTGCCATTTCACATGCTCGACGCCGTCCTTGTCCTTCACCTTGTGGCCGTAGGTGATGCTGGCGGCGACGATGGTGCCTTCATCGTCCTCGATAAGGACGACGGCCCCGTCATCCGCCATTTTCTTCACCAGCTCGCTTTCGCGCTTGCGCACGTTGTGGTGGGCGTTGAGGCTGTAAAAATCGAGAATCCTGTCTTCGTCTTCTTTCTTGGAAAAGCGCACGTAATATTTTTTTGGCTGCTCAGACACGTTTTTATACCTTTGCTATACACATCTGTTGATACGCCACACCTTGCCGTTTATTCGGTATTCGCCCTGCATAATGCAGTTTTCGTTCAAATTTGAAGTTGGTCTGGCAACTTTTATACGATGTTCAAAAGCACTTTGCCAGAGGGTATATGAAATCCCTGCGCATTGCTGCAACGCACTATTAAGTTACGTTAATTAAACGTTAATGCTTCTCATAATATATTGTAATTGGGGTAATCGCTCTGTGGGACGCGGGGCCTGTTAATGCGGGAACAAACAATAAACACGACATTACGGCAAAATTTCAGTGACAGTTTCATCGGCACTTGCTTTGCGCTGATGTGCCTCATCGCATTGCTGCCCCTTTGCGCCTGCGTGCCGACCGGCGACCAGAACGTGAATACGGAGCTGTTCAAGAACAAGGACGACATGCAAAAGCGCGCGGGCGACCTGCACCGCGGCATGAGCGAGAAAAACGTCTTCAAGACCCTTGGCATCGAGCGCGAGCGCTTCGCCCGCATGAGCATGGAAGAAGTGCAGATGTCCATCTACGGCAATTCGCAGGTGCAGGGCACGCCCGCCCAGCTGGAAAAATTCCGCAAGCACCTCTTGCAATGCAAGGGCTATTCCCTGCCCTACAGCAAGATCAAGAGCGACAGCTCGCTGGGCTTCGGCACGATGAAGATCGAGAAGACCGGCTATAGCCTCAAGCTCGTCCTCATCTTCGAGCACGGCAAGCTGCTGCAGTCCAGCGTCGAGGGCACCGAAAACGTGAAGCAGGAAGAAAGCCAGTATCTGTGGGATACGCTCATCCGCCGCGGCATCGGCCTGCCGTTCTGACGCGCCCCTCTTTTTCCCATATTTCAGAACGTACTTTTGTCATAAATTCACGACGCCGTTTTGCACGCAAATGCCATAGATTTTGTTGACATTATACCCCCTCCTGCGTAATCTCCGCACGCCTGACCTGCGCAACTGGAGAAGAGAACGGTTTAACATGGGTTTAACCCCCGAAGAACTCGCTCAAAAAATCAAGGATGCGCAGCAACGGCAGAGCCAGAAACCCGGTTCTTCCGACCTCGAAAAGGAAGGAATGGATTCGGGGCTCGCCATGGCGGCGCGCGCGGCGACGGATATGGTCGCATCGATCATCGTCGGGGCGTTCCTCGGGTACTGGCTCGACAAATGGCTGGACACTTCGCCCCTGTTCATGATCGTTTTCCTGTTCTTCGGGTTTGCGTCCGGCTTTTTCGCGATATACCGCCTTCAGACGGGCCGCCCCTTCGCGCCATGGCTGAAGAAGAAGGACAAGGCGCAGGGCAGTGAAGACGGCGCCGCGAAGGGCGAAGAAGACAAACAGGACTGACCGGCAGCAACCGGCCCGTACCGGCAGACTAAAAGATACGGGCAAGTTAGAGGAATAAAAGTGAATGGAAAACCCACTTGAGCAGTTTGTCGTCAGGCCCCTGATTCACCTGAACGCGGGCGGCTACGACCTTTCTTTCACCCAGTCTTCCCTTATCATGATGATCGGCATCGCGCTCATCACGGCGATGATGGTCCTGAGCATGCGCCCCAAGGCGCTGGTGCCGGGCCGCTGGCAGAGCCTGACCGAGACGCTGCACGACTTCATCTTCGGCATGGTTTCCGAGAACCTGGGCGAAGAGACGCGCAAGTTCTTCCCCTTCGTCTTCTCCATCTTCGTGCTGGTGCTGATGGGCAACCTTTTGGGCCTCGTCCCCTATTCCTTCGCCTATACCAGCCATATCTCCGTCACGGCGGCCCTCGCGCTCTTCGTGTTCTTCGTTTCCATCGCGGTCGGCTTCGCCTATCACGGGCTGCACTTCTTCTCGACCTTCGTGCCGCCGGGCCTGCCCTTCCTGATGAAGATCGTCATCGTGCCGATCGAGGTCGTCTCGTTCCTCAGCCGCCCCTTCAGCCTCGCCGTTCGTCTGGCCGCCAACATGACGGCGGGCCACACCATGCTCAAGATTTTCGGCGGCTTCTGCATCAGCCTCGGCATCATCCTCGGGGTCTTCCCGATGCTGGTCAACGTCGCCCTGCTCGGGCTCGAGCTGCTGGTCGCCTTCATCCAGGCCTATGTCTTCGCGGTGCTGACCTGCCTGTACATCAAGTTTTCCATCGAATTGCACTAACCGGGAATTTACCAACCGAATACCAACCAACCCTCTCGCAGAAGAGAAAAAGAAAGGAACACTACAAATGGATAACATCGTCGTAGCACAACTTCTTGGCGCTGGCCTTGCGTGCATCGGTCTGGGCGGCGTGGGCGCCGGTCTCGGCACCCTCTTCGGCAGCATCATTTCCGCCATCGGCCGCAACCCTTCCGCCGCCGACACCGTCAAAGGCACCGGCCTTCTGTACTTCGCGCTGATCGAGGCCGTGGCCCTCTACGCGCTGGCCATCGCCTTCCTGATCCTGTTCAAGCACTGGGGCTAAGCGCTTCAACGTCTTGACCGCAAAGAGGACCGCAACATGCAACGTCGATTGACCCGTTATATCCCCTCCCTTCTCGGCCTCGTGCTGGGCGCAGCGCTCGTCGCCGCACCCGCGCTGCCCGTGCGGGCGGACATGGCGTCGGTCGGCGCATTGCATGCCTCCGTCATGGCGGCCAACGCCGTCGCGACGGATGCGGCGGCCAAGGATGCCGTCAAGGAACAGGACGCGCAGGACGGCATGAAGCCGCAAGCCCTCGCCCCCGCCGGGAAAAAAGCCCCGAAGGCGGCGAAGGAAGCGGAAGGGGTCATGCCCGCCCTGCATGACGGCAAGGCGGAAGAAGGCGGCAAGGCGGAAGAAGGCGGCAAAGCCGGCGAGGAAGAAGACATCGGCTTCCCGCAGCTCAACTACGCCACCTTCCCCAGCCAGATTTTCTGGATCCTCTTGTCCCTCGCCATCATCTACACGCTGATGAAGGGCGCGGCCCTGCCCAAGGTGGAGGCCGTCATCGAGGCGCGCAAGAACACCATCGACGGCGACCTTTCCGCCGCCGCTTCCATGCAGGAAGAGTCGGCCAAGATCACCGCCGCCTACGAGGCCGAAATCGCCAAGGCGCAGGAAAGCGCCAAGGAAGCCCTGAAAGCCGCGCAGACCGAAATCGCCGAAAAGCAGGCGGAGAAAAACGCGAGCTTCGCCGACCACGCGAAAAAACGCGCCGACACCGCCGAGAAAAACATCGCCAAGGCGACGGAGGAAGCGATGGGCTGGCTGGCCGATGTTTCCGCCGACCTCGCCGCCGAGATTTCCGAGCGGGTGGCGAACGTGCAGATCGGCAAGGCCGAGGCCAAGAAAGCCGTCGCCGCCGCCATGAAGAAGGAGGCCTGAGCATGATGTCCACCGAAGGCTGGATCGTCCTCTCGACCATCATCACCGTCACCCTCGTCGTGGTGAAGGGCAAGCAGCCCGTTCTCGCGATGCTGGACGCGCGCTCGGAGAAAATCCGCCGCACGCTGGAAGAAGCCGAGCAGCTGAAGGCCGAGGCCGAGACCCTGCTGGCCGAAAGCCAGAAGAAACAGCGCGACGCCCTGCAGACCGCGCAGAAAATCATCGACCACGCCAAGGAAACCGCCGTCCGCATTCAGGAAGAGGCCGAAGAAAACCTCGAGCAAAGCCTGAAACGCCGCGAGGCGCAGCTGCTGGACCGCATTTCCCGCGCCGAAAGCGCCGCCGTCGCCCAGATCCGCAACAAGGCGGTCGATCTTGCCACGCAAGCCGCAGGCGCGCTGCTGGAAGACGCCATGGCGAAACGCGGCCCCAAGCTGGTCGATGAGGCGATCGAGGAAATCCCCGCCTGCCTGAGCGCGTAACAGACCTTATCTTTTCAGATGAAATTCCTTAGCCGGGGCCGCGCGTCCCGGCTTTTGGTTTGGGCGACGGTTCGGGTGACGGCGCGATCTTCTTGACCGGGCTTTCCGGCTTTTCCTTCAGCTTCGCATAGGCTTCATAGTTCTGCCGCAGGATGTTCATCTCGCCATCGTTCAGGTTCGGCTCGCGGTAGAACTTGCTGTCCACGGGCTTGCCGCCCGGCAGGTCGAGGTAATTGGGTTCCTCCGGCAAGAGCGTGCCCAGTTTTTTGAGAGTCGCGGGGTCGAGCGGCGAGATGCGCCCGCCCTGCTCTTCGTAGCGCATCAGTATCTTGTCGCCGGGCGGATAGTTCAGCACGCCCTGCCCGTTGTAGAATTCGGAAATTTTCTCGTTGGTCACATGGCTGCGGCCCGTAAACCAGCCGTCGAAGGCCGCGCGCTTCGCCCTGCCGTCCTTGACGCTCGACGGGTCTTTCTTCGCCGCCTTCTCGTAGGCGAGGGCCATGTCCCTGTATTCAAGGTTTTCGTTCGTCGCCGACCACCAGGCCGCGGGCTTTCCCGCCTGCATCAGCTTGTAGGCGATATCGACCGCCGTCGCCTCCGCGTCCGCCTCGCTCATGCGATTGCGCCAGACGTTGTCCAGCGGCGAAATGACCTCGCCGAAGGGATGCCCGGTAAGCTTTTCTTTCGCTTGCTGGAAGTGCCGCAGCTCGTGCGACATGGCGTTGATCAGCCCGCCGTGGGACTGGCTGACGTCCAGCACCATGTTGGTCCTCAGCTTCGGGTTACCCTCTTCGTCGCCCTCGTACCATCCCTGCATCCGGCCGTAGGCGCCGTTGCCGCCGTTGAACTTGTCGAGCGTCATGCCCGCCGCCACCGATTGCTCGACCAGCGCGCGGCCCTCGGGAATGGTGCAAAGCTCGTCCACCGCGTGGCCGACGCGCCTGCCCATGACCTTTTCGAGATGCGCGTTGAATTGTTCAGACAGCGTCTTTTTGACCGGCCCCGGCAGGGATTCGAACAGGCGCTGCGGCAAGGTCTTCATGAGGTTGTTCATTCTGACCTCTATCCGGCTCAGTATCGTATCGGGCAGCATCGAGACGCGCTTCAAACCCGCCAGCGCCTTGTACAGCGGCGACGGCTTCACCTTGTCGGCGACCGCCTGCCCGGCTTCGAAAGCCTTGAATTCGGCCAGCTGCTTATCGATCAGGTCTTCCTGCATGTTCTCGCCGTTCTTCCTTATGCCCGGCCCGGCCGCTTCACGCGGGCGCGGCGCCCGCTTTGGCCGTGATGGCGACGGAAGCCTCCGCCTTGTCCTGCATTTTGCGCGCGATCAGGGTCATGGTTTCGGGCGCGGGCCGCCACGTTCCCTCTTCCCCCGGCAGCATCGTTTTCCGCGCGAGTTCCTGATAGCCGGGGCTTTGCATGACGCCCTGCCCTTCCGCGGAAAGGCTGAAGCCGATGTCGCGCGCGTTCCACCCGCGGGCGATGCCTTTCAGCACGGCCTGCATCCGGTCCGCGTCCTGCCGGTCGAAGTCGATCGCGGAAAGGGCGGGGTTTTTCTTTTCCAGCAGCGCGAAAACTTCCTGCACCATATTCCCGCGCTCGCCGGCGTCGATGTCGCCGCGCAGGAAGCTGTGCTGCAGCACATCGGCGTAGCTTTCGATCTCCGCGGGCTTGAGCCCGTAGGGATAGGTGTAGCCGCCGGAAATGCCGGTGATCCCGCACACGCTTTCCAGCTCGACCGGCGGCTGCCGGAAATCGGGGTCCGGCATTTTCATCGTCAGGGTTTCGCCGCCGTCCTGCGGCGTCGTCGTGATTTCCCTGAAGCGGCGCCACGTGCCCCGGCTGTCCTGCGTCTCGCCGCCGCGCTGGCCGTTGCCGGCCCTGAAGTCCTGCAATTGCTGCAGAACCTTGTTCTTCAGCGCGACGTCTTCGCCGATCTCGCCGATGCGGTGGGGATGCGCATCATAGCCCTCGGCCATGTCGCGGGCCCGTCTGGACTTCGCGGCATGCTTGTCCGCCGTATCCTTCCAGCCCGTCACCAGCTTTCCCGCTTCCTTGGCCAGCAGCACCGCCTGCCAGAACGCGGTCATCTTCTTCGCGTCCGGCGGGGCGTTCCTGCCCTCCGGGAAGGCCTGCGTGAATGAGCGGCGCAAGTCGCCGTAGAGAATTTCCTGCGGGTTGTCCGCGCCCATCGCCATGCCCGAGGACATGCCGTGGCGGACGATCTTCGCCGTGATCTCGCGCGCCATCTGCCTGAACTCGGAAAGGACGTCGCGCAGCTTCACCTTCGGGTCGCGAAGCGGACTGCGGAAATTGTCGCTCATGGGCCCCAGCATCACCTTCAGCGCGCGCTTCACCGGCGCGATGGAATCGGTCAGTCGGTTGACGGCGAGGCGGTCGATGACGACGGGCACCCCCTCGGGAAATTCCGGCGACTTGAAGGGCAGCCGGCCCGCGTTGTCGATACGGTCGTCCCAGTACTGGAATCCGTCGCCCCACATTTTCCAGTAGAGCTTGCGGCTTTCGACGTCCCTTTCCTCGAACTCGACGCCGGGGCAAATCTCGATCACGGCGTTGCCCGCCTCGAGGCTGCCCAGCGGCTGCAGCATCCAGGCGCTGTCGTCCGAGCGGCTGGCACTGTTGTAGCCCTTGCCGTTCGACTGCTCGATGCGGATGACCACGCCGTGCGAGTTCGAAAACATCAGCGCGCCGTCGGTGGCGGAAAGATACTGCCTGTTGTTTTCCGGCAGCGGGATCTGCAGGTCTTCCAGCTTTTTGATGACTTCCAGCACCGTCGCCTCCGGGAAACGCAGCGACAGCCCCGTGGCGAACGGCGTTTTCAGCCTTTCCCAGCGCGCGTAGTCGTTGAATTTATTGGCAATCGGCAAAAAAACCTCCGCTTCCCGCTGCGGCGCAGCAAAAGAGCCGCCCCAGAAGTCTCGCCCCTATTATATTTTCGCAATATGAAAAATTAATTAAACCCGCGCCGGAAAAATGCGCTTTTTCTCCATGCAAATCACGGCCGGAGGGGGTAAATTGGGCCCAGATTTCCAGCAAAACCCCGACGAGAAACGGTTTATTCCCACATGAAACAGGCTCTCCAGATGTCCCGCCCCAGCCAGTCCCTGAAAGACAAGCTCAACGCCGCCTACCACCTCGACGAGGACAAGGCGGTGGACGAGATGCTGGCCCTCATCAAGCTGGAGGGCGAGGCCAAGCTGCGCATCCGCGACCGGGCGCGCGGGCTCATTCAGGCCGTGCGCGACAACCGCAAGCGCTTCGGCGGGCTCGACAAGTTCCTGCAGGAATTCGGCCTGACCACCAACGAGGGCATCGCCCTGATGTGCCTTGCCGAGGCGCTGCTGCGCATCCCCGACAGCATGACCGCGGACAAGCTCATCCGCGACAAGATCGGCGGCGCCGACTGGGACAAGCACATCGGCAAGGCGGACGACCTTTTCGTCAACGCTTCCACATGGGCGCTGATGCTGACGGGCAAGGTCATCTCCGACGTGGATGCGGAGGACAAGGGGCTTTCCGTCGCCGGCATCGCGGGCAAGATGGTCTCCAAGCTGGGCGAGCCGGTGGTGCGGCAGGCCATGCTGCATTCCATGAAGATCATGGGCCAGCAGTTCGTCATGGGCCGCACGATCGAGGAAGCGCTGAAGCGCGCCGAGGGCGACGAGAAGATCGGCTACCGCCATTCCTACGACATGCTGGGTGAAGGCGCCCGCACGGCCGAGGACGCGGAGCGTTATTTCAAGAGCTATGAAACCGCCATCGACGCCATCGGCAAGGCCGCGAACGGACGCAGCATCGCGGACAGCCCCGGCCTTTCGGTCAAGCTTTCCGCCTTGCACCCGCGCTACGAATACGCCAAGCGCGACGTCTGCGTGCCGATGCTGTCGGACAAGCTACTCGCGCTTTCGCAAAAATGCGCGAAATACGGCGTCGGCCTGACGGTGGACGCGGAGGAAGCGCACCGCCTCGAAATCTCGATGGAGATCATCGAGAACGTCTTTTCCGACCCCTCGCTGAAGGACTGGGAAGGCTTCGGCCTCGCCATTCAGGCCTACCAGAAACGCTGCGCCGGACTCATCGACTGGCTGGCCGCGGTGGCGGAGGAAAACAGCCGCCGCATGATGGTGCGCCTCGTCAAGGGCGCGTATTGGGACAGCGAAGTCAAATACGCACAGGTGGCCGGCCTGCCGGGCTATCCCGTCTATACCCGCAAATACGCGACCGACGTTTCCTACCTCGCCAACGCGACCAAGCTTCTCTCGCGCCGCGACATCTTCTATCCCATGCTCGCCTCCCACAACGCCTATACCGTGGCGGCGGTGATGGAGATCGCGGGACAGGACCAGACCGGCTTCGAGTTCCAGCGTCTGCACGGCATGGGCGAGCCGCTCTATCACCAGATCGTCGGCAAGGGCGAAGGTAAATATCCCTGCCGCCTCTACGCGCCGGTGGGAAGCCATCAGGACCTGCTGCCCTATCTCGTGCGCCGCCTGCTGGAAAACGGGGCGAACACCAGCTTCGTCAACCGCCTGCAGAACGACAGCGTGCCGATCGAGGAAATGCTGACCGACCCCATGCAGTACATGTCCACGCTCAACAGCAAGGCGCACCCGAAAATTCCGCTGCCGGAAAAAATCTACGGCGCGATGCGCAAGAACTCCGAAGGCGTCGAATTCGCCAACAGCGCGGTCAGCGACGTGCTCATCCGCAATATCGAGGCGCTGGCGCAGACGCGCTGGCACGCGGCCCCGCTCATCGGCGGCGAGAAGCTCGGCGGCAAGCCCGAGCCGGTCTTCGACCCCGCGGACAACAGCCGCCAGATCGGCACCGTCGCGCAGGGGACGGAGGAAGACATCAAGCGCGCCGTCGAAACGACCTATGCCGCCTTCCCCGCGTGGAACGAAACCCCCGCGCACGAGCGCGCGCAATGCCTGCGCCGCATGGCCGACCTGATGCAGGAAAACATGGCCGAGCTCATCGCCCTTTGCACGCGCGAAGCGGGCAAGACGCTGGGCGACGGCGTGGCCGAGGTGCGCGAGGCCATCGACTTCTGCCGCTACTACGCCGCCGAGGGGCGCAAGCATTTCGGCCAGCCCATGACCATGCCGGGGCCGACGGGCGAATTGAACCAGCTTTCCCTGCAGGGGCGCGGCGTGTTCCTGTGCATCAGCCCGTGGAACTTCCCGCTGGCCATCTTCATCGGGCAGGTCACCGCCGCGCTGATGGCGGGAAACGCCGTCATCGCCAAGCCAGCGGGCCAGACCAGCCTCATCGCCATGCGCGCGGTGGAGCTGCTGATCGAGGCGGGCGTGCCGAAGGACGTCATCGCCCTGCTGCCCGTCTCCGGCCGCCTTGCCGGGCAATTGCTGGTGCCGGACGCGCGCATCGCGGGCATCTGCCTGACCGGTTCGACCGAGACCGCGCAGACCATCAACCGCACACTGGCGGAACGCGCGGGCGCCATCGTGCCGCTCATCGCCGAAACCGGCGGGCAGAACGCGATGATCGTCGATTCAAGCGCCCTGCCCGAGCAAATCGTGGACGACGTCATCATCAGCGCCTTCCGTTCCGCGGGGCAGCGCTGCTCCGCCCTGCGCGTGCTTTTCGTGGCCGACAGCATCGCCGACAAGCTCATCGAGATGCTGGCCGGCGCCTGCAAGGAGCTGACGCTGGACGACCCGTTGAAGCTTTCGACCGACATCGGCCCCGTCATCGACAAGGGCGCGCTGGAAATACTGGAGGAACACGCGAAACGCATGGACGGCGAAGGCAAGAAAGTCGCCGCGGTGCCGATGAGCGAGGCCGCGAAAAAAGGCAGCTTCTTCGCCCCTTGCGCCTATGAGATCAAATCCATGGACATGCTGACGAAAGAGGTCTTCGGCCCTATCCTGCACATCGTGCGCTACAAGCCGGAAAACCTCGACGCCGTCATCGACCAGATCAACGCCACCGGCTTCGGCCTCACCTTCGGGCTGCACACGCGCATCGACCACGTGATGCGCGACATCGTCGGCCGCGTCAACGCGGGCAACTGCTACGTCAACCGCTCGATGATCGGCGCGGTCGTGGGTGTACAGCCCTTCGGCGGCAACGGGCTTTCGGGCACCGGCCCCAAGGCGGGCGGCCCCCACTACCTGCTGCGCTTCGCCAACGAAAAAACCCTGACCGTCAACACCACGGCCTCCGGCGGCAACACCACGCTGGTCTCGCTGACGGAGGACTGAGAAGCCCCCTAGCCCCCTGTTTTCATTGGGCATGGGCCGGGAAGTTGGACAGATTTCGGGCTCCGGCGTATAATTATGTAATGCTGGGTTATAAAACAGGGGCTTACGCCAATGCGGGGCTGCCGGCGGACAAGGACGCCACGGGCAGCTATTATCCCGATTCCGTGGTGGAGCCCCTGCTGGACGCCGCGCGGGTGGCGGCGCGGCAAAGCTTCGCGCAGGAAACCTCTCAACAGCCGCCGGGCGCGGTGCTGACCGACGCCACCGCCGTCACGGACGGGCCGCGTTTTTCCTTCGACAAAAGCCGGGCGCTCATCATCGAGGCGCTGGAGAATTTCGACCCCGCCCTCGGACAAAAAGCGCGGGAGATTTTCGAGGCGGGTTTCGATGCCGCGATACAGAAAAACTTCATCGAAGACTTGTCGGCGACGATGCTGACGGAAGACGAGTCGCGCTGGCGCATCCGCCACGTCGAAAGCGGCAAGATGCACATCATGCGCTGCCTCGAAGCCGGCAGCGAAGCCACGGAGTGGGACCCCGCCAACCCCAACGCCAAGGCGGTCATCCAGTTCGAATACGACGATTCCATCAACAGCACGATCTACCTCGCGCATGAGCTGGGCCACGCCATCGCCGACGATTACATCCGCGCGCCGGACGGACAGAAATTCGGCGACAACCCGAAACACATGGACGAGTTTCAGGCCTATGTCGTGCAGAACATCGTCTATGACCACCTGATGAAGAGCGACGACCCCGCCGTCGCGAAAGCCGCGAAAGAACAGTTCGACGCCACGATGACGCGCAACCTCTGGCAGATGCCCGTCTCCCTCGCCGCGCAGGAAGCGCAGAAAACGAAAACGGAAACTGGTACGGAAAACAACAAGACGCTCGAAGAATGGCTGGGCCCGCAGTGGCGGCAATACAAGCCCGCGCAGGACGTGGCGGACGCCATCGACGGCGCCCGGAACGCGCAGGGCAGCAAGCATCTCTCCGCCGTCGCCGAGAAAAAGCTGGACGACACGGCGGCGCGCCTGCATTCGCGGCCGGTGGGGCTCTTGCTCGCGCGCGGCATGGTGACGCAGCTTCAGGGCGCGGACCCGCAGACCCGCCGCCGCGTCAGCGAAGCCCTGCTGGGCAGGGACGGGCCGCAGAACATGAGCGAGGTTCTCGCCGCCGCCGGGGTCGAGACGCCCGCCGACATGCAAAAATTTTCCGCCGCCGCGATGAAATCCGCGACTCAAGGCGTGACAGCCACGATGAAAGCCCCCGCCGCCGCCGCGCAGAACCGCGTGCGGAACGGTCTCGCCGCCGGATAAGGGCGATACCGATTCTTCCTTGTTTTCAGGGCTTTCCCGCCCCTGTTGCACCCCGTTTCAATTAGCGGTATAATATAATTATGAAGAGCGCCGGAAAGAGTCCGGGCTGCCATGAACCGAGGGAGGTTTCAAGGTCGTTTGACGGTCTATCTGATCAGCCTGAAAAGCAGGGACATTCCGACGCTCGATTTTTCAACGCAAGCAGGTGCTGCCGCTTGCGTTTTGTTTTTTTAAAAAGGGAGGATACCATCGCAACCAAAACGAAAAAGGCTGGCGCTGCAAAGCCGAAACATAAATTGCACGACCTCGTCATGAAGCTGCTGGACCAGGACAAGGGGGAAAACATCGTTTCCATCGATCTCGCCGGCAAAACCTCCATCGCGGATTACATGGTCATCGTCACGGGGACGTCCTCGCGGCAGGTCAGCGCCATGGCGTCCAACCTGCGCGACAAGCTTTCCGCCGAGGGCGTCAAGGCGCGCCTCGAAGGGCAGCAGGGCGGCGACTGGGTCGTGGTTGACGCGGGCGACGTCATCGTCCACATCTTCCGCGCCGAAGTGCGCGAGTTCTACAACCTCGAAAAGCTCTGGGCGACGGATTTCTCGACCGCCGACTACACGCGCTACCAGACCGCCGCGCCGTAAGGCCGCCGGGAACGGGCCGGACCGGTTTTCATGAAGATACGCATCATCGCCGTGGGCCGGCTGAAGCCCTCGCCATTGCTCGACTTGTGCAATGAATACATAAAACGCCTGAAATGGCAGGTCAGCCTGACCGAAATCGACGCGCCCAAGGGCTCGACCTCGAAACAGGAAGCCCCCCTCATCCTCAAGCAACTGCCGCAAAACACCCTCGTCGTCGCCCTCGACGAGCGGGGCGAGACCTTCTCCAGCCCCGACTTCGCCAAAAGAATATCGAAATGGAACCGCGCCGCCTCCGGCAACGAGATCGTCTTCCTCATCGGCGGGGCCGATGGTTTCGATAATACGGTGCGCGAGAAGGCAAAATTCCTGCTTTCTTTTGGTAAACAAACTTGGCCTCATATGCTCGTTCGGGTTATGCTGTTGGAACAGGTGTATCGCGCCCAGCAGATCCTTGCCGGGCACCCTTATCACCGGGCTTAACAGGCGCGCACCGCGCGATTGGGAATTTCAGGAGATGGCCGGAAAACATCGGTTTTTGCTGCTTTGCGCGTCGGGAATGCTCTCATTCTCCGTCTTCGCGCACGCCGCGACCGCCCATGCCGCCTCCGCCGAGGACATCAAGGCCCGCCTGGAACAGAAAAAAGCCGCGCAGGCGGAACTCGCCGGCAAGGCAAAAAAAATCAACGCCGAGGTCCGCAGCCTGCGCTCGCGCCTCGTCACCACCACCCGCAGCCTGCGCGGGACGGAAGACGCCCTTTCCGCCACCGATGAAAAGCTGAAGGACCTGCAGCGCCGCAAGGGGCAATGCGTGGCGCGGCTTTACGCCGACCAACAGGCGCTGGGCGGCTTCGTTTCCGCCGCGCAGAAATACAGCCGCAGCTCCACCCCCGACATTCTGGTGAAGGAAAAGCCGCTGGACGCGGCGCGCGCCTCGCTGGTGATGAAAGCGATGATCCCCACGCTCAACAGCCATGAAACCCGCGTGAAGGAAGAGCTGGACAAGCTGGCCGCGGTGGAAGACGACATCAACGCCCAGCGCAAAAAACAATCAGCGGAACTGAGCAAACTCAAGAAACAACAGGCAAGTCTTGACGGATTGCTTCAAAAGCGGCGCGGGCTCTACCGCCGCACGGAAAGCGACCGCAAGGCGCAGGAGGCCGAGGTCGCGCAGCTGGCCAAGGAAGCGAAGAGCCTCGAAGACCTCGTCTCGCGCATCCGGCCGGAACACCTGCGCACCGCCTCGCGCGCGGCGGACGGCACGGCGCTGACCGCCCTGCACCTGCCCTCCTCCACCATCCTGCCCGTTTCGGGCACCGTGCGCACCGCCTTCGGCCAGACCGACGACATGGGCAGCAAGAGCCGCGGCATTACGTTTAATACGCGCCCCGGCGCCACCGTCGTCACCCCGCTGGGCGGCGTGGTGCGCTTCGCCGGTCCCTTCCAGAAATACAAGCAAATCTTGATTGTGGAACACCAAGGCGGCTATCATAGCCTGATTGCAGGCCTCAGCCGCATCGACACCGTCGTCGGCGCGACCTTGGCCGCAGGCGAGCCCGTCGGGGTCGCCGCTTCTTCAACACACGATGCCCGCATTTACTACGAACTTCGCGAGAACGGGGACCCCGTGAACCCGCGGAAATTATTAGTCGCCCAACGAAAACAGGATAAAAGCTAGCAATGTCCCTCACGCACAAGATCAAGACCGGCACGGCAATCGCCCTCGTCATCGCCTTCACCTCCTTCAGCGCCATCGCCGCGAGTTCGGACCAGCGCACGGCGGGCCGCAGCACCGCCTCGGACACCTACAAGGCGCTGAACCTCTTCGGCGACGTCTTCGAGCAGGTGCGCGCCAACTACGTCGATAAGGTGTCCGACAAGAAGCTCATCGAATACGCGCTTAACGGCATGCTCACCAGCCTCGACCCGCACTCGAACTACATGAACGAGGAAGAGACGAAGGCGATGAACGTCATGAACACCGGCGAGTTCGGCGGCCTCGGCATCGAGGTCACGATGGAGAACGGCGTCGTCAAGGTCGTCTCGCCCATCGACGACACGCCCGCGGCGCGCGCCGGCATCAAGGCCGGCGACCTCATCGTCGAGATCGACGGCAAGCAGGTCATGGGCATGACGCTCAACGACGCGATCGAGAAGATGCGCGGCAAGGTCGGCACGGACATCCACCTCGTCGTCGTGCGCAAGGGCGCGAAGGAACCGCTGAAATTCAAGCTGACCCGCGACATCATCCAGATCAAGTCCGTGAAGTACCGCGTCGAAAAGGGCAACGTCGGCTACATCCGCATCACCCAGTTCAACGCCCAGACCTTCCCCGGCCTGAAAAAGGCCTTCCACGACATCAAGAAGGAAACCGGCAACAAGCTCATCGGCTACGTGCTCGACCTGCGCAACAACCCGGGCGGGCTGCTTGACCAGGCCATCGACGTTTCCGACGCCTTCATCGACAAGGGCGAGATCGTCTCCACCCGCGGGCGCAACCCCGACGACATGCGCCGCGACAACGCGACGCCGGGTGACATGGCGGACGGCCTGCCGGTCGTGGTGCTCATCAACAGCGGCTCCGCCTCGGCTTCCGAGATCGTGGCGGGCGCGCTGCAGGACCACAAGCGCGCCGTGCTGCTGGGCACGCGCAGCTTCGGCAAGGGCTCCGTCCAGACGCTGTTCGACGCGCCGGGCGGCGGCTCCATCAAGCTGACCACCGCGCGCTACTACACGCCCTCGGGCCGTTCCATCCAGGCCAAGGGCATCACGCCGGACATCGTCATCGAGCCCGCCAAGGTCGTGGCCGAGAAGGACAACTACCTTGAAATCCACGAAGCCGACCTGAAGGGCGCGCTGGCCAACCCCGACGCCACCAACAACAAGGAAGTCGGCAACCCCACCCTGATGCCCGACAGCAAGATCGGCGACAAGAAGGACAAGGGCAAAGACAAGGACGGCAAGGACGCGGACGAAAACGACCTGTCCAACGATTACCAGCTGCTGCGCGCCGTGGACCTTCTGGAAGGCATTTCCATCTACCGCACGGGCGGCCCGGCGGAAATGGCCGCCGACAAGGGCGACGACGCCGGCAAGAAATAACCGGAAGCTGTAGCCAATATGGGATGGTCTTCTTTTCCGCCTGCGCACAAGAAAAGCTTTTTCATCGGGCTTTCCCTGTATGGCTTGTCGGTCTGCCTGATCGGCGGCTGGGTCTGGCTGCACGCCGCGGCGACGCGCCACGACTGGCAGGAGCGCACGCCCCACGCGCAGGCGACGGTCAGCAAGGCCTATCCCGGTGGCACGATCGCTTCCGGCGGAACCGCCTCCAACCCCTTCGCCCATGACGCGATCGCCCCGCCCGAGGGCGACGGGGGCGCGGTCACCATCGTCATGAGCGGGCTGGGCCTTGCCGAGGACGTCACCCAGCGCGCGCTGGACGAACTGCCCGCGAAGATGCCCCTCGCCTTTTCCCCCTACAGCCCCGGCCTTCAAGACTGGCTGAAAAAGGCGGGCAAGGCCGGGCGCGACCGGCTGGTGCTGGTGCCGATGGAGCCGCTGACCTATCCGCGCGACGATCCCGGCCCCCTCGCCCTGCTGACCCGCCAGAGCGGCGACGTGAACGCGCGCCACCTGTCCTTCATTCTCGACAACGCGCCCGGGGTCACCGGGGTGATGAACCAGATGGGCTCGGCCTTTCTGGGCGACAGCAAGGACATGCAGGCCTTCTTCGAGGCGCTGAAGAAGCACAACGAATACTTCATCGAGGATGCCGCCGGCAACCTGCCGCAGGCGGCGGTGCAGGCGAAGGAAAGCGGCGTGCCCTATCTGGCCGCCGACATGACCATCGACAAGAGCGTCAGCCCGCTCGACATCCACCAGCAGCTTCTGGACCTTGAAAAGCTCGCGCGCAAGCGCGGCTATGCGCTGGCCGTGGCGCGACCCTATCCGCTCACCTTCAGCATCCTGCACGACTGGGCGGCCAGCCTCGGCAGCCGCAAGATCACCCTCGTCACCCCCGCCCAGCTCTTCCAGATCGCGGCGGAGAAGAAGAAGGAAGCGCAGGAACAGGAACAGCAGGGACAGGCGCTGCAGCCGGTCGATGAAGGAAACAACAAGGAAGACGACGGCGACAAGGCCGAAGACAACACGCCGGACGCGCCCGTCACCGGCGGCGTGGTCGGCCCCGACGAGGACGCGGCCCCCGCGCAGGAGCAGGACAAGACAGATGAGTAAAGACGACGAGGAGAAAAACGCCCGCTACCGCCCCTGCGTCGGCATGACGATTTTCAACGCCGAGGGCTTCGTGCTGGTGGGCGAGCGCCTCGACAACCCCGGCGCATGGCAGATGCCGCAGGGCGGCATCGACGAGGGCGAAGACCCCGAAACCGCCGTCTTCCGCGAGATGGAAGAGGAAATCGGCACGCGCGCGGCGCGCATCGTCACCGTCATCGAGGACTGGATCTACTACGACATCCCCCCGCGCACGGCCAAGCGGCTCTGGGGCGGCAAGTACAAGGGCCAGCGGCAGAAGTGGATCGCCCTTGCCTTCACCGGCACGGATGACGACATCAACCTCGAAGCCCACAGCCACCCCGAATTCGGCCGGTGGAAATGGGTGCCGCTGGAAGACCTGCTCGACTACGTCGTGCCCTTCAAGCGCGACGTCTATAGCCGCGTCATCGAGGCCTTCACCGATGTGCCGCAGATGCTGAAAGAAAGCGAAAAAGAGCAGGCATGACCAAGGCGCCGTCGGGCTTCAACGAAAAACTTTTCATGCAGATCAACGCCGGGGCGGACGCGCCGCACTGGATGATCGGCTTCGCCACCGTCGCCGCCAAGTATCTCGTCATCCTCGTGCCGCTGGTCCTCGCCTTCATGTGGCTGACGGGCGATAGCAAGAAGCGCGGCGTGGCGATAGAGGCCTTCCTCGTCACTTGCGTCTCGCTCGCCATCGGCGGCGTTATTGCCGCCGCCTATCCGCACCCGCGGCCCTTCGCCGTCGGCCTCGGCCACCAGTACCTGCCGCACGCGCCCAACGCCTCCTTCCCCAGCGACCACGCGACGTTTTTCGCCGCCGCCGCCTTCGCGCTGCTGGCGGGGCGCTGCTGGATTATCGGCGGCGCGGTTTTCGCCGTCGGCGTCGTGGTGTCATGGGCGCGGATTTATCTGGGCGTGCATTACCCCATGGACATGGCGGGCGCGGTGCTCGTCGCCGTGCTGGGGCAAATGGCCGTCAGCCCGCTGTGGAAGAAATTCGGCGACAAGCTGACCGCGCTGGCGGAGAAAATCTACCGCCGCCTCCTCAAACCCGCCATCGACCGCGGGTGGCTGAAGCCGTAATTACTGGTTCAGCGGCGACCACGCGGGGTCGGAGCCGTTGAGCGGCGTCGGGATCTGGCGTTCGTTGAAGCCGGTCAGGTCGATGCTGTAGAGATGCGCCACGCGCTCGGTATGGCGGATGCCGACGGGCACTTCCTTGAAATAGGCCAGCACGCGGCCGTTGGGCGCCCAGGTGGGCGATTCGACGTCGTAGCCGCTGGTGATCTCGCGCTCGCCGCTGCCGTCGGGGTGGATGACGCCGATGTAGAACTGCCCGCCCTGCATCTTGGTGAAGGCGATGAGATCGCCGCGCGGCGACCAGACGGGACCGCCGTAGCGGCCCTTGCCGAAGGTGATGCGGTGCGGGTTGGAACCGTCGGCGTTCATGACGTAAATCTGCTGGGCGCCGCCGCGGTCGGATTCAAAGGAAATCTGCTTGCCGTCCGGCGAGTACGACGGCGAGGTATTGATGGAGCTGTCGTTCGTCAGCCGCGTCACGCTGTGGCTGTGCAGGTCCATCGTGTAGATGTCCGCGTTGCCGTTCTTGGACAGGCTCATGATGACCTTGCGGCCGTCGGGCGAGAAGCGCGGCGAAAACGTCATGCCCGGAAAATCGCCCAGCAGGGTCTGGCGACCGCTGTCGATGTCGTAGAGATAGACGCGCGGCTTGTTGTTGTAATAGGCCATATAGGTGATTTGTTGCTGCGTCGGCGAGAAGCGCGGGGTCAGCACCAGCGCGCTGCCGTCGGTGAGGTAACGGTGGTTCGCCCCGTCCTGGTCCATGATGGCGAGGCGCTTGATGCGCGCGTTCGCCGGGCCGGTTTCGGAGATATAGACGATGCGCGTGTCGAAATAGCCTTTCTCCCCCGTGATGCGGCTGTAAATCGCATCCGCGATGATATGGGCGATGCGCCGCCAGTTGGAGGCCGTCGTCATATAGGCGGTGCCGACCATCTGCTGCTGGCCGAAAACGTCCCACAGGCGGAACTCGACGCGGGTGCGCCCGTCGCTCGTGCCGGTCAGCACGCCGGTCACCAGCGCCTGCGCGTTGATGGCGCGCCATGACGAGAAATTGGGATGCACCGCCGCCGCCGCTGAATCCTGAATGTAGGAGCGCGGGCTGAGGACGCGGAACAGGCCCGAGTTCTGCAAATCGTCGGTGATGACCTTGACCATGTTGTCCCCGGTCTGCCTGTCCGCGCTGGTTTGCGCGGCAAAGGCCGGAATGGCGATGGGCATCGGCTCCACGCGGCCCGATCCGACGGTGATGTGCAAATCGGCGCGGGCGGGCGCGCTCAGCCCCGTCAGGCCCCAGAGGAGGATGGCGGCAAAAGCGATGACATAGCGTTTCATGGTCTTCTTCCTGTTGGTTTCCGGTTACTGGAACATCTGGCTGGCATCGAAAGTCACGGTGATGTTTTTCCACGTATCATATTTATCAGGCGGCAGCTCAAAAGGCGAGCACGAAGGATTCTTCACGGCGCGCATCGCGCTGTCCGCCATCGCCCTGAAAAAGCTGTCGGAATTATAGCGGCTACTGTCCACCACGCGGGCGAAGGCCAGCGTGCGGTCGCGGTTGACGACCATCTGGATGTCCACCGGCGTCTTGTCCGCGTCCTTCGCGCCATAGGGCACGTTCCAGCATCTGGCCAGCTGGCGGCGCAGCGCGTCTTCCTCGCTCATCGTCATGCGCGCGCCCAGCGGCGCCTGCTGCGCGGCTTCCTGAAAGGCTTTTTCGTTCAGGTTCATGTCCGGCGTCTTGGCGGACGCATGGGTGTCCTTGCTATCGACGAGGTTTTTCAGGACGGAGCTGAAATCCTCCTTCGGCTGCGGCTTGGCCTTGGGCTTCTTCTCGTCCTTTTTGGACATTTTCTTGTCCGCCTTGTTGTCGGTGATGACGACGGGCTTTTCGGCCTTGGCGGGCTTTTTCTTTTCCTCCTCCACCTTTTTCGGCACGGGAGCCACGGCCTGTTTCGCGTTGTTATGCGCGGCGGGCGGCGGGTGGTCGTCCTTTTTCTTTTCCTCTTTCTTGGGCTTGGGCGCGGCATGGTCCGAGGGCTTGGTCGTCTGCGTCAGCTTCGAGACGTCCACGAGATCGACCGAGATGGGCTGCGGCACCTCGAAATCCTTGTGCAGCCAGGGGAAGCTGACGACGGCCAGCAGGAGCACGGCAAGATGCAGCCCCACCGATATGGCGAGGGATTCCTTGTGCATCCCCGTCTCGCGTATTGCCGCCAAGCTGTCAGTCCTTCTTGTTCTTCGTCGAATCCGTCACCAGCGCGATTTTGCTGAACCCCGCCGAGTTGACCGTCGCCATGACGGAGACGACCTTGCCGTAGTCGATGTCGTTGTCCGCGCGGATATAGACGCGGCGGTCGGTCGTTTCCTGCGCGATGGCCTGCAGGACGCCGCCCAGCTGATCGACCGTCACCTTCTTTTCGCCGATGTAGATGCGCCCCTTGGCGTCCAGCGATATCTCGATGGGCTTGTTGTCCTGCTGGCTGATGGCGTTGGCCTGCGCCTTGGGCAGGTTGACCTGCACGCCCGTGGTCAGCAGCGGCGCGGTGATCATGAAGATGACCAGCAGCACCAGCATCACGTCCACCAGCGGCGTGACGTTGATGTCGGACATCACGCCGTGCGCGCGGCGGGTGCGGCCTTTCAGCTGCGCGCCCATCAGGGCGTGCTCCGCTCGAGATGGCGGCCCAAGATCGCGCTGAATTCGGCGGCGAAGGCGTCCAGCCTGTCCTGATAGCGGGCAAGGTCAGTCGAGAACTTGTTATAGGCCACGACGGCCGGAATGGCGGCGACGAGGCCGATGGCGGTGGCGAAACGCGCCTCCGCGATGCCCGGCGCCACGACGGCGAGGCTGGTGTTCTGCGCCCCCGCGATGGCGGAGAAGCTGTTCATGATGCCCCAGACCGTGCCGAACAGCCCAATGAAGGGCGCGGTGGAACCGACGGTGGCGAGGAAAGTCATGTAGCGTTCCAGCACGTTGATCTCGCGGTTGATGGAGGTCGCCATGGCGCGGTCGATGCGCTGGGCGAGGCCCGCGCGCAAATCGCCGTCGAAATGCGCGTTGCTTTCGGTGGTCAGCTTCCATTCGTGCATCCCCGCGCAGAAGGTGCGCGCCATGGGGTCGCCCGGCTTGGCCTGGATGCGCTTGAAGATTTTCTCGAGCGCCTCGCCCGACCAGAAGGAATTCTCGAACTTGTTGGCCTTCAGCCCCAGCCCCTTGAAGGTGATCCACTTGTCCGCGATGATCGCCCAGCTCCAGACCGAGGAACCGATGAGGATCATCAGCACCGATTTGACGATAAGGTCGGCCTGCAGGAACAGCCCCCAGACCGAAAGGTCATGGTGCACGGTGCCGGCCAGCTGCGTGGCGTGAATGGGTATGGTCGGGTCCATCGTTTCCTCTTAAAAAGTTCCGCTGCGAAAACAGGGCCACGGATTGCAAAAGCCTGAAAACCCTGTTTTGTTCCCCGCCGGGTGACGGTTTTGCGCGCGGATTTATCCGTAAAGCTGCCGGACGGCTTCTGGTAATCTAACAGCTTTAAGCGTCTTATCAACACAAACAAGCGTAACTTTCATCTCGCAAATCAACGTATCGTTACGGTAAATATCCTGCCGCATATCCATGCTCGCCCCGCCCAGACGGGTGATGCTTGTTTTGACGACCAGAAGCTCGTCAAGCTTGGCGGGAGACTTGAAATTTATCGACATGGAGACCACGGCGAAGGCGATGCCCTGATCGCGGAAAAGCTGCGCATGCTCGAAGCCCGTATCGCGCAGCATCTCCGTACGGCCGCGCTCGGCGAATCTTATGTAACTTGCGTGATAGACGATGCCGCCCGCGTCGGTATCCTCGTAATAGACCCTGACGGGCAGCTCATGAACCGGTGACACAGCCTTTATTCCTTCGTCTCTCTACACTCACCGCCACCCCCGCGAAGGCGGGGGTCCGGTCCGCCGCGCCCGCGGCGGGGTGGCGGGTTGTACCTATCCGACATCCTCTTCCGACGCGCTGTCGATCATCAGCGCCAGCTGGCGGGTTTTCGCGTCGGGCGGCGGGTTGAGGCCGAGGTGGCGGTAGCCCGCGTCCGAAATCATGCGCCCGCGCGGGGTGCGGATGATGAGGCCGCATTGCAGAAGATAGGGCTCCACCACTTCCTCCAGCACGTCGCGCTGCTCGGACAGGGCGGCGGCGATGGTTTCCACCCCCACGGGGCCGCCGCCGTAACTGTCGGCGATGCAGCCCATGTAGCGGCGGTCCATGCTGTCCAGCCCCTCGCTATCCACTTCCATCTTCAACAGCGCGGCGTCGGCCGTTTTCGCATCCACCGTCGCCACGCCATCGACGAGGGCGAAGTCGCGCACGCGGCGGGTCAGGCGACCGGAAATGCGGGGCGTGCCGCGCGAGCGGCGGGCGATCTCGAACGCGCCCTCGGGCGTGATGTCCATGCCCATGATGCTCGCGCCGCGCGCGACGATCCGCGCCAGTTCTTTCGGCTGATAAAACTCCAGCCGCAGCGGAATGCCGAAACGCTCGCGCAGCGGGCGGGTGATGAGGCCGGAGCGCGTGGTCGCGGCGACCAGCGTGAAGGGCGGAAGATCGATGCGCACGGAGCGCGCGGCGGGCCCCTCCCCGATGATGAGGTCGAGCTGGCGGTCTTCCATCGCGGGGTAGAGGATTTCCTCCACCGCCGCGTTCAGGCGGTGAATTTCGTCGATGAACAGCACGTCGTGCGGCTGCAGGTTGGTCAAAATCGCGGCAAGGTCGCCCGCCTTGGAAATGACGGGGCCGGAGGTGGCGCGGAACCCCACGCCCAGCTCCTTGCTGATGATCTGCGCCAGCGTGGTCTTGCCGAGCCCCGGCGGGCCGAAGAGCAGCACGTGGTCCAGCGGCTCCTTGCGGGTGCGCGCGGCCTCGATGAAGACGCGCAGGTTGTCGCGCGCCTTTTTCTGGCCGGTGAAATCGTCGAGCGAGAGCGGGCGGATGGAATGCTCCTCCGCGTCCGCCTCGGGGTGATACTGCGCGGAAACCTCGCGCTGCGCTTGCGGGTCGCTCGTCATGCGCTCAGCTCCTTCAGGCTTTCACGGATAAGATCGGGCAGCGGCAGGTCCTCGCCCATCAGCCGCACCACGTTGGCGACGGCGCCGAAGGCCTCCGCCCGGCCGTAGCCGAGGTTGATGAGTGCGGAAACGGCGTCATTGCCCGCGCTCTTGGGAATATCGACCAGCGGCGCGGCTTTGCCACCCTTGCCGGTGCTGCTGCGTGCGTCCTGCACCTTTTGCTGCGCGGCCTGCCCCAGCGCCATCTTGCCCGCCTTCTCCTTCAGCTCGGTCACGATGCGCGCTGCCAGCTTGCCGCCCACGCCGTCCGCCTGCTGCAAGACCGATTTGTCCTGCGCGGCGATGACGACGGCCAGCTGCTCGGGATCGACGGTGCTTAAAATGGCCTGCGCCACCTTCGCGCCCACGCCCTGCACGGTATAGAGGATCTGGAACCACTCCTTCTCGACCGCGTCGGCGAAGCCGTAGAGCGCGAACTGGTCCTCGCGCACGATGGTCTCGATAAGCAGGCTGACGTTCGTGCCGCGCGCGGAGCCGATGCGGGCCAGCGTGCGCGAGGAGGCGAAGACGAGGTAGCCCACGCCGTTCACATCGACGATGACCTGATTTTGCCCCACGCTGTCGATAACGCCCGTGAGTTTCGCGATCATCTGACCCCTCCCGACATGATGCCGCCCAGCTTGGTCTTGGTGATGCCGTGGTGGGCGTGGCAGATGGCGACGGCCAGCGCGTCGGCCGCGTCGCTCGAGGCTTCGACGCCCGGCAGCAAGACCTTGATCATCATCTGCACCTGCGATTTTTCCGCATGGCCCGCGCCGACCACGGATTTCTTGACGAGGGTCGCGGGGTATTCCGCCACGTCCAGCTTCGCGCGCGCGGGCGCCAGCATGGCCGCGCCCCTTGCAAGCCCGAGCTTCAGCGCGCTGGCCGGGTTGTTGTTGACGAAGGTTTCCTCGATCGCCGCGTCCAGCGGGCGCCAGAGCATGATCATTTCCGTCAGCCCGTCATAGATGGTTTCCAGCCGGCGGGAGATTTCCGCCTTGGCCTGCGTTTTGATGACCCCGTGGGAAATATGCGTCAGCTTGTTCCCTTTGACATCGATGATGCCCCAGCCCGTTCTTTGCAGCCCCGGATCGATGCCGATAATTCTCAAGAAGCCAGCCTTTCCATCACGTCGTCGTCCACCTCGAAGTTGGAATAGACGTTCTGCACGTCGTCGCTGTCTTCCAGCTGCTCGATCATGGCGAAAAGGGTTTGCGCCTGGTCGAGGTCCAGCTTCACGGTGTTGTTGGGTTTCCAGACGATGGCGGCGCTTTCCGGCTCGCCGAATTTTTCCTCGAGCGCGTCCTTGACCGCCATGAAATCCTCGGGCTGGGTCGTGACCTCGTGGTTGTCCTTGTCGGTCTCGACGTTTTCCGCGCCGGCCTCGACCGCCGCCTCGAACATCGCCTCCGTCCCCGCGCAGGAAGCCGGGAAGACGATATTGCCCAGCTTGGCGAACATGAAGCTGACCGAGTTCGTCTCGCCCAGTGACCCGCCGTTCTTGGCGAAGGCGGTGCGCACTTCGGAGGCCGTGCGGTTGCGGTTGTCGGTCAGCGCCTCGACGATGACGGCGACGCCGCCGGGGCCGTAGCCCTCGTAGCGGATCTCTTCATAGTTCGACAAATCGCCGCTGTTGGGGTTCGCCTGGTCGATGGCGCGCTTGATGCGGTCGTTGGGCATATTGGCCGCGCGGGCCGCCTGAATGGCCGCGCGCAATCTGGGATTGCCCTCGGGGTCCGGCTGGCCGGACTTGGCCGAAACCGTGATTTCCCGCGCCAGCTTGTTGAAAACCTTGGCGCGTTTCTTGTCCTGCGCGCCCTTGCGGTGCATGATGTTCTTGAACTGTGAATGGCCTGCCATAATCCGGTATCCGTAGGTTAAAGAAGTCTTAAGGATGTCTTAAGCCTGATGGGCTATACTGTAATTTGTATTCTCTAGTTCTAGCACGACTGGCGGCCCGGCGAAAAGCGTGAAATGGCTTGATATTAAACGGTT
The DNA here is from genome assembly GCA_016124645.1 of Alphaproteobacteria bacterium. Classification (GTDB taxonomy): domain Bacteria; phylum Pseudomonadota; class Alphaproteobacteria; order Micavibrionales; family UBA2020; genus WGNE01. The sequence continues at coordinate 27,435 of WGNE01000002.1, read as the reverse complement.
GAGGGGCTATTGCTGATAGGTGATACCGCTGACTTGAAAAGCAATATTATAGAAATAATAATTAAAACGGCATCATGAGCTATCAGTTCAAAAACATCACGGTTCTGGTCGTGGAAAGTACGCGGGCGATGTTCGACCTGACGCGCTCCGTGCTGCAGGCCTTCGGCGTCAACCAGGTTTATTCCGCCTATAGCTGCGACGAAGGGTTCGAGGCCTTTTGCCGCCTGAACCCCGACCTCGTCATCATCGACTGGCTGCAGGAACCCAAGAACGGGCTGGAGCTGACCCGCAGCATCCGCGTGGACGAGAAAAGCCCCAACCCCTTCACCCCCATCGTGCTCATGACCGGCTACAGCCAGAAACGCCGCGTGCTGATGGCGCGCGATTCAGGCATCACGGAATTTCTGGTGAAGCCCTTCACCGCCAAGGCGCTGTACCAGAAAATCGAGCAGCTGATCGAGCGCCCGCGCCACTTCGTGAGCAGCGAGAATTACTTCGGCCCCGACCGCCGCCGCAAGCGTCAGGGCGACTACAGCGGGCCGGAGCGCCGCACCGACGAGCCCGAAGTGCGCAAGCTGGAGCCGGAAGTGCTGCCGCCCGTCACGAAAACCGCCAAATCCGCCGCGAAGGGCGCATCCAACGTCTCCTCCGCAGTGCAGAAGGCCAAGGACATCAAGAAACGCTACGAAAAAGAGAAGAGCGGCAAACGCGAATAACGCCGCCGCGGCTCTTTGAGGAGGACACGCACGATGGAAATGGAAGATACCTTTCGGGACCAGAAAAAGCTGCGCAAGGCGGAGCTTATCTCTCCCCCCAACCGCCTGAAGCAAAAAGTCGGCAGCGGCGGCATCGACGAGAAAGTGCTGATGAAGGCCACGGAGCTGATGGAGACCAATACCATCGAATTCCAGCCCATCGCCGCCATGCTGGTGGACGTGCTGCGCGAGGCGATTTCCGATGCGAAATCCGGCTCGCTTCAGGGCGAGCAGGCGATCGAGGCCATGCTCTACCCCGCCATGCAGCTCAAGGCGCAGGGCGGCATGTTCCATTACCCGCTCATCAGCGACATCAGCAACACGCTGGTCAACTTCCTCGAAACCGTCAGCAACACCGACAAGGACGTGCTGGACATCGTCGTCGCGCATAAAATGTCCATCAACGCCGTGCTCGGCAGCCAGATAAAAGGCGACGGCGGCAAGATCGGCCGGGAGCTGCGCGAAGCCCTGCTTGACGCCTGCGCGCGCTATTACAAGGCGAAGAAGCACTGACGGACATGCGCCGGAATTAATTCTTTATTCTCAATGCGAAAAAGCGAAACCCTTGTCCAGAGGTTTCGCTTTTTCATTGTTGAGAATTTGCTTTTATATTCAGCCGGAAATCGCTGAGATAACGTCTTTTCTTTTTTTCAGCGCATCGCCCATCTGGTCGGTCGTGCCTTCGTGGGTGACGACGATGAGGTTGCCGCCGTCGCGGATGAAGACCAGCGCCGCGCCCACGTCGTGCTTGCCGTCGATGCAGGCGATTTCACCGGTCTGCAGCGACAGGCCTTTTTCCATCTTCACCAGCCCCATCTTGCGGGCGAAATCGCCCCCGCAGCGGGTGCGCGCCTGCTCGATATAGTTGTCCACCGCATGGGAGAAATCCGTATCGGCGGGCAGCGGCCCGGCCAGCGCGCCGCCGTAGATATCGCCGGTTTTCCATGTGTAACGCCCCTGCCCCGCCGCCATCGGGCGCAGATGCGCGCGCTTGAGCAGGCTCTTCAGGAAAATATCGGGGCTCACCCCGCCCGCCGCGGGCTCGACGGACGACATCGAACCGGCCTGCCCGGCGGGAACGGCCTGCGTTTCCTCCGGCGAAAGGGAGGCGGAGATCACATGCGTCTTGCCGTTCGCGCGTTCCTTCGCGCTCGTCTTGACGCTCACGGCCTTCGGCACGGGGCCGGAGACGGGCGCCTGCGCCAGTTCCGGCATATCGACGATCTCTTCCGGCGGGTCCGGCTGGGCCAGCGGGTGGCGGCCATGATCCTCCGCGGCCATGCGCGCGGCGATCGCCTGGTTTTGCAGCAGCAGCTTGCGGTTCTCGGCGCGCAGCTCGGCGATTTCTTTTTGCAGCGTGGACTCCGCGGCCTGCTTGCCGAGGTTCACGTCATCGGGGGTGATCTTGGCCACCGGGCCGGTCTTGTCCAGGGCGTCAGACGGCAGCACGGCGGCGACATCGTCCGCCAGCTTGTCGGCGGGAATGGCCGTGGTCGCGATGCTCACCTCGGCGAAAGGCCTGCCGTTGCCGATGGCGTTCGCGCAATCGGTCAGCGCGGCCAGACCGTCGCTGGTGCCGTTCAGGGCGAAGGCCATGTCGTTGCCGTCGTAGGAAATCTGCATCACGCTCTTGCGGCGGAGCATGTCGTAATAGGCGCGGTCCAGCCCCATCTGCACGATGAGAACCTTGGGCGTGGCCGCGATGGCGACCATGCTGCGGTCGAGCATCCCGACCTTCATGCTGACGAGATATTGCGCGCCGACCTTCAGCGTCTTCTTGCGGAAGTCGATGGCGATGGAGTTCGACCCTTCCGCATCGCGCGCGAAGACCAGCGACTTGCCGTCGTCATAGGTGTTCTTCATCGAGCAATAGCCGACGCCGCTGGAGGATTTGGCGCGGATGGGCCCGACGGTCCATTCGTCCACCGGCGCGCTGATGCTCACGGCGCGGGCGGAGACGCCGCCGCAAACCGCAAGAACGGCGGCGAGGGCCAGAAAGCGGAACGGGCGCAAAAGCGATGTTTTCATGTCTTTTCCCTTTTTGACTGATACACCGCTCTCAACCGCACCTTATTATTACTGCACGACAATCGTCTTGAAATCGCCATCGCCGCCCTGCGGCGTCGCGGCGCCCTGCTGGAGAAGCGGCGGAACATGCAGGCGCAGCGGCTGTTGCGGCGCATCCACGGGCGGCGGGCCGGACATGCCGCGATCCATGGGCGAAGATGCGTTGAAGCCGTCGGGGCCGCCCGCCATCGGCGCGATCATCGCGGCGGTATGCCCCGTCACCGCGCCCGAAAGGTCGAGCCCGCCCGAGCTGCCGAGCATATAGGCGATGTTGTCGCCGATGTTGTTGATCTGCGCCGCGTCCGACGGATAGCCCGTGTGCAGGATGGCGCTGAAGGTCTTGCCGTCCTGCAGGAAGACGAAGGAGGTGTCATAGCTGTTGTCCGTCGCCGGGCAGGAAACCACGGCCTGCTGCAGCGTGCCGGCGGCCACGTTCTGCACCGCGCCCATGCTGACGTGCAGCTGGTTCGCGCAGTCCTGGCGGTAGCGGTCGATGTAGCTTTGCACGCTGGCGTCGAAATGGCCGGCGGGCAGTTGCTCGACCATGCCGTTCAGCTTGCCCGTCGTCCACTGGCGGACGTGCAACCCGTTCTCCCCGCCGCCGGTGAAGCGCACGGTGGAAAGCCCCGCCTGATGCAGCAGGGTGTCAAGGCGCACCGGTTCCGCCCCGCCGTTGTACGGGATGGGCGTGCTGGCCGACATCTGCTCTTGCTGCGGCGGGGCCGTCATGACGGGCGCGGCGGCCTGATGCGGCACGGTCCGCGCGGCGGGCTTTTTGCCCTCATCGCCGAAAACGCGGGCGGAATGCTTCGGCATCGGCTCCGGCTCCGCCTTCTTCCCGGGCACATGGTGGTAGGACATGATGCGGTCGAGGAAGGCTTCGGCGCTGTTGGCGTTGAAGCTGCCGTCCGGGCTCTCGAAACCGTCGCTGTCGGGCTTGGCCCCGCCCGAGGCGGGCTGCACCTGCGCGGCGGCGCGCGCTTCGGCCAGCGTGGGCTGCTGCGAGGGAACGGCCTGAAACTGCGGCTGCGCCGCGCTGCGGACAGGAATGCCCGCCAGCGTCTGGCGGTAGGAATGGCTGTAGCCCCTCAGGGACGCGCTGGCTTGCTGCACTGGCGCGGTCTTGACCGGCTGCACGGGCGCGAACTTGGCCACGGCGACTTTGGCCGCCACGGGCGTCACGGGAACGGCGGCGGGCGCGGGCTTCGCGGCGGCGACATCCGTTTTCCAGTCGATGACGGGGACGGATTTCACCTGCGCCTTGTCGCGGGCGATTTCCTGTTGCTGCTGCAGCTTGTCCTGCAGGGCCAGCTTCTCGGTCTTCAGCTTCATGATGTCGGCCTGCGCCTGCATCATGGCGATCTTCGCGTCCTCGCCCGTCTTGATCTCCTTCACGGGCTTCTCGGCCGCGACGGCGACCGCCGGTTTTTTCGCGGCGGGCGCAGTGGCGTCAAGCGCGGCGCTGGCGAGGCTTTGCGACAGGCGGGCGTTTTTCGCGCGTAGGTCGGCGATCTCGGCGCGGGCGGCGGCCAACGCATCCTGCTCGCGCTTCAGCTCGGCGGAGGATTGCGGCTTGGCGGCGGGCTGCACAACGGCGGCTTTTTTCGCCGCGTCGGCCTGCTGCGTCAGCGTATCGATCTGCTCTTGCGACTGACCCAGCTGTTTTTCAAGCGCGGCGAGCTGCGCGCGCGTGCGGACAAGTTCCTGCTGCGCGGCATCGTCTGCCTTTTTCGCGGCGGCGACTTTTTCCGGCGCGGGCTTCGCCGCCTTGGGCGAAGCGTCAAGCGCGACGCCGGCCAGCTTTTTGGAGAGCCGGGCGTTTTGCGCGCGCAGGGCGGCGATATCGTCCTGCGCCTTGGCGAGCGCCTGTTTCTGGCGTTCGACGGCTGCGCTGGCGGACTGCCCCTGCGCCGCCTGCTGTTGCAGCGTGCCCAGCTGTTCGCGGGAGGCCTGCAGTTTTTGCTGCAAGGCTTCCACGCGCTGGCGCGTCGCTTCCAGTTGCGCCTCGGCGGATTGCGCGGCGGCGGTCTGGGCCTTCAGCGCTTCCTGCGCTTGCTTCACTTTCGGGTCCGGCAGGTCGTTGACGACCACGAGGCTCTTGCGGATACCGGAGATTTCCTCCTTCGCGCTGGCCAGCCTGCTTTCGGCGCTGGCGGCCCTTGCGACGGCGGCCTCTTTCGCGGCGGCGGCCTTGGCGGCCTCGGCCTGCGCTTCGTTCAGTTGCCGCTGCAAGGCGGCGACGTCGGCGTCTTTCGCGGCTTCGGCTTTACCGGCCTTCGCCTGCGCTTCATCAAGACGCTGGCGCAGGGTGGCGGCCTTCTCTGCGGCGACTTTCTCCGCCTGCGCTTGCGCCGCGTCAAGGCGTTGTTGCAGCGCGGCGGCGGTGGAGGCTTTTTCCACCGCGGCTTTCTCCGCCTTCGCCTGCGCTTCGTCGAGGCGCTGCTTCAGGGCGGCGGCGGCGGTTCTTTCCGCCGCGGCCTTGTCCGCCTCGGCCTGCGCCTTGTCCAGACGCTGCTGCAGGGCGGCGAGAGCGGCCTCCTTGCGGGTCAGCTCGGCGGTCAGCTTGCGGTGCTGGTCCTGCAGGCTGCTGTCCGCGCTGGCGGTCGCGGCGTTCTGCTTTTGCAGCGCGTCGTACTGCGCCTTCAGCGCGTCATATTGCGCCGTCTTGGACGAAAGCTTGTCCTGCAGGCCGCCGATGGCGGCCGTATGCTCGCCGCGCAGCTGCTTCAGCTCGGCGCGGACGGTGGCCAGTTCTTTCGCGTCGGCCTTGCTGGCGGAAAGCGATTTTTCCTTTTCGGCCAGCATCTTTTCGCGCGCGTTCAGGGCGGCTTCGGTTTTCCGGTTCTTTTCCTGCAGCGCCTTCAGGCTGCCCTGCAGCCCCTGCTGCTCCTGACGGGACAAGCTGAGCTTGCGCTGCAGCTCGTCCATGCGGGACTTGTCGGCGGCGACGGTCTTGCGCGCGTCGGTAAGATCGGCGGTCAGTTTCTCCAGCTTCTTCTCCATCCCGGCGCGGTCGGTTTCCAGCGCGCCCAGATGCTGCTGGTATTCCATGGCGGCGCGGGCCAGCTGCACGTTCATCTGGCGGGTCTTCACGTCGCTCTCGGCCTTGACCTTGGCGATCTCGGCCTGCTTCTCGGCGATGTTCGCCTTGGCGGCCGCGGCGGCGCTGCCGCTTAAGGTCGCGCCGGCGGTATTGGCCTGCTCCAGCGCGGCGACCTGTTTTTGCAGGTCGGCGGATTTTTCATCCAGTTCTTTCTTCTGCTTGTTGTAGGCGGCCAGTTCCGCACCGGCCTTGGCGTTGCGTTCCTTTTTCAGCGCGGCGATCTGCGCGTCTTTCTCGGCCATCTTCTGCTTCAGGTAGGCGGCCTTGCGCGCCTGCTCGGCGTCGCGGATGTCTTCCATGGCGCTCGACTGCTGCGCGTCCCACTGGCGGGCGGTCGCGCCGGGGTCCGTCGCTTCGGGCACGTCGGCGTCGCCGGATGCGGCGGAGGCCAGCAGCTTGCGCACGGGGGCTTTTTTCGGCTTCGCGGTCACGGCGGCGACGGTCTTGGCCGTAACGGTCTTGGCGTCATGGTCGATCTGCGCGTCGATGCCGCTGGCGGCGGTTTTCGCGGCGGTTTTGACGGGGGCCTTGCCGTCGGCGGACAGGGTGGCGACTTCACGGTCGATGGGGGCCAGGGCCTCTTTCTCGACGTCCTTCACCTTGACGGCGGGCATCTTCTCCCCGCCCGTCAGCGAGCCGGAGCAATCGACGAGGCTGCGGTAGCCGGGCTCGAACTGCTTGAGCGCGAAGGAAACCTTGAAGGCCGAAAGGCCGATGTCCAGCGTGGGCTTTTTCGAGAGCATGTCGTAGAAAGCGTCGTCGCGGCCGATCTGCATGACGACCGACTGCCCGCTGGTGGCGTGGCCCGTCACTTTTTCGACATGGCCGTCGGCGGTGGTGAGGGTCGCCGGATAGTCCTTGCCCGCGTTGAAGGCTTGCTTGCCGAGGTCGAGGGCGACGGAGCCCATCCCTTCCGGGTTGAGGGCGAAGGCGAGGCTGACGCCGTTGTCGAACTTGTTGACCATCGCGCAGAAGGACGCGCCCTTGGGGTTGACGATGCCGACTTTCCAGCGGTTCTGCGCCTTCAGCGTGTCCGGGAAGCTCAAACCGGCCTGAACGGCCTCGGAAGCGGTGGAGAAGCTGAGAAGGGCTGCAAGGGAGACTGTTGCCAGAGCAGTCAGATACGAACGGCGCATTATGTGACCTCGTCTTTGAATCGGCTATTTATCAAGCGGTTAATTGCAGGTGACCATAATAAGCATTCACGCCTTTTTTACCAGAAATTTCTGGCGGAATAAGGCGTTGAATTTGCTAATTTATGAAAATTAATTGGCCGCTGGGCGCTTATTCGAGGTCTTCGTAGGCCGCCTTGCCGCCGCCGTCCTCGCCGCCCGCCTCTCCCGTCAGCTTGTAGGCCAGCGAGGCTTCGAGGAATTCGTCGAGGTCGCCGTCCAGCACGGCCTGCGTGTTGGAGGTTTCATGCCCCGTGCGCAAATCCTTGATCATCTGGTAGGGGTGCAGCACGTAGGAGCGGATCTGGTGGCCCCAGGCGATGTCGGTCTTGGCGTCCTCCCTCTCCTGCCGCTCCGCGTCGCGCAACTGAATCTCGCGCTCGTAAAGCTTGGCTTTGAGCATGCTCATGGCCTTGTCGCGGTTCTTGTGCTGCGAGCGCTCGGCCTGACAGGCGACGACGATGCCGGTCGGGATGTGGGTGAAGCGCACGGCCGATTCCGTCTTGTTGACGTGCTGGCCGCCCGCGCCCTGCGCGCGATAGACATCGACGCGGATATCTTTTTCCTCGACCTTGATGTCGATGTCCTCGTCGATGACGGGGGTGACGGAAACGGAGCAGAAGCTGGTATGGCGGCGCGCGTTGGAGTCATAGGGCGAGATGCGCACCAGCCGGTGCACGCCCGATTCCGACTTCAGCCAGCCATAGGCGTTTTCGCCCTTGATCTCGAGAATGGCGGATTTGATGCCCGCGACCTCGCCGTCCTGCTTGTCCATCAGGGAGACTTTGTACCCGTGCTGCTCGGCCCAGCGCATGAACATGCGGAAGATCATGCCCGCCCAGTCCTGCGCCTCGGTCCCGCCCGCGCCGGCGTTGACCTGCAGATAGGCGTCGTTGGCGTCGGTCTCGCCGGAAAGCAGGCTTTCCAGCTCGCGCCTCGCGACGTCGGATTTCAGGGAAACGATGATCTTCTCGGCTTCCTCGACGACGGATTTGTCGCCCTCGGCCTCGCCCAGCTCGATCATGCCGATCTGGTCTTCAAGGTTGCTTTCGATGGATTTGACGGAGCTTATCTGACCGTCGAGACGGGTGCGCTCTTTCAGAATCTTCTGCGCGCGCTCCTGGTTCTCCCAGAGCGTCGGATCTTCCGCGAGCGCGTTCAGTTCGGCTAGCCTGTGGACCGCGCGGTCCCAGTCAAAGATGCCTCCTCAGCAGTACGAGCGAAGAACGGATGTCCTCCACCGCTGCCTGGATTTCTGCTTTCATCGCAAACCCCATTCAAAAGCTTAGGCGACAAAAAACTTAAGCGGCCGCCTTCATCTCGGGCTGCGCGGAGAAATGCGCGATGACGCCCTGAATGAATGCGGAAACGTCGGTGCAGGCGCCGGTCATCAGCGGACCGCTGACGCATTGCTCGGCGGCTTCCCAAGTCGCGCCCGCGGCGGTCATGACCTGATGCACGCTTTCGGGACCGGAAACCTTCAGCCCCTTGGCGAGGTCCAGTTTCGCCAGCAGCTCGATCGCGTCGCCCATGAAAACCATCGGCTTGTCGGCGGTCAGGAAGCTGGAGATGATGCGCTCGCTGTGCGGGTTGTTGGAAAGCTTCAGCACGCTGCGCGAACCCGAGGGCACGATGAGACAGTCGAAATCGGAGCCCAGCACCTGGCCGATCTGCTGGTCCACGGGGAAGTAGAGACCCCAGTTGTCGTTGTTCCAGCTGTTGACCAGACCGGATTCGGTGCCGATGGTCTTGATGACCGCGCCGGTCTTCAGCAGGTCGCGCTGAACGGCGGACATCACCGCCTCGTCAACGCCGTTGGAAACGAGAATAAGAACTTTCGTGCCTGTCAGTTGAGTGTCAGTCATGCAAAGAGATCTCCCTTTTATTATTGATTAACGCTATACGGGAACGGCGCGCGCCTTCTGACAAGGGCTGCCACAAACTTGACCGGAACATAATGATTTCAGGCAGCTGGAGTCAAGATTTTTCTTAACCCGGAGCCGTAAAACGCAAAAATCGCGCGGGAATCATTGGATTTAATCGCGAAATCACTGCGCGGCGCGCAACCCCTCCGGGCCGCTTTTCAGGGCTTGATGTCGATGCTCTTGACCAGCTTCATGCGCTCTTCGGGCGTCACGGCCTGCGCGATATCGGCCGCCATGTTCTGGCCCGTGGTCTGCAAAGCGGTCACTTCCTTGCGCAGCTCGGCGAATTTTTTGTCGAGATCGGCGCGCTTGAAGCTTTCCTGCCCCATCATCTCCTTGACCTCCTTGCGCGTGGCGCGGATGGATTTGATCTCTTTTTCGATCTCCGGCCAGCTTTTCTTGACGATATCGACCGCCTTGCCGCGCGATTCGGGGCTGAGGTCGGCGAAGGCGGAAAGCACGCCGGCCAGCTTCGTCACCCGGGAGCCCGTCGCGCCGTGGCTGCCGGCGATGCGGCCCGCCATGTAGATGTTGCCCGCGAGCGAGAGGAAGAGCACGAGCCCCACGACCGCCTTCATGCACCCGCCGCACTTGCTTCCGGTGCCGCATTTTTCATCAACTGCGTTCATGTCGTCCTGCATCGCTTAATCCTCCCACCCTATGTCGCCCGTGACGATTGCCGAAAAGCCGTTTTCATGCGGCGCGCCGCCTGCATGTCCCGCGTAGAAGCCGACGACGGCCACCAGCGCCAGCGCGGCGAATTTGACGCCGAGGGCGTAATTCCACTGGCCGAAGAAGCGCACCAGCGAAAACCCCGCCGCGCGCGGCTCTTGCGCCCGCACCTGCGGCAGGTTGGGCACCACGGTCATGATGCGCTCGTACAAATGCTCGGGCGCGGTTTCCTCTCTCAGTACCCTGATCTTGCTCATGACGTCCTCGTCATCCTTGTTCATGTCGTTCATGATGCCGCCTCCTGTTCTTTCTCTTGCAGCACGGGCCGCAGCACCTTGCGCGCCCGGACCAGCAGCCCTTCGAGGGCCTTGATGTGAATCTCCATCACCTCCGCCGCCTGTATGTTGGTCATGCCCTCGAAATAGCAGAGCGTGACCGCCATCCGCTGGCGCTCGGGCAGTTCCTGCAGGGCTTTCCTCACTTCCGCCCTGCGCTGCTTGCCCTGCATCCGCTCTTCGGAATCCGCGTCGCTCGATGCCAGCGTCTCGGGCACCTCCACGTGGCGCGTCTCCTTCGAGCGTTTGCGCAGGTGGTCGTAGCAGCAGTTGACCACGATGCGGTGCAGCCAGGTGGTGAAGGCCGCCTTGCCCGGCTCCCACTTCGGGCCGTAGATCCAGATGCGGGTGAAGGCGTCCTGCGCGACGTCCTCCGCATCCGCCTGCCGCGAGACCATGCAGCGCGCCAGCGAATAGACCCGGTTGAGGTGACGTTTCACCAGCACGTCGAAGGCGCGCCTGTCTGCCGTTGCGACCAGCATCATCAAATCCTCGTCCGTTTGCGCAGAGCGATCCATCCCGCCGTTCCCGGTTCCCGTCTAGTTGTTCAGGTCGTAGGTCAGGCTGCCGCCGTGCGTGTTGCCCTTCGGACCCGTCACAGACCCGCTTAAGGTCTTCGTGTCCTTATCATAGCTGTAATCGCTGTCCCAGTTATAGGTTTTACCGTTCTGCCCGGTCACGGTCGTGCTTTTGGACAGCGCGCCGTCGCCGCGCGAAACGGTCTGGTCATAATTTGCGGTGCGGCCGTTCCCGCCCGTGACGGTGCCGCTGCGCTGGCCGTTCTGCGCCGTGCCGTTGATGGTCGCGCTGTGGCCGTTCTGTCCGGTCACGGTGCTGTTGTAGGCGCCGGTGCTTTTATCATAGGTGGAACTGGAGGTGCGGGTCTTGCCGCCCCAGCCGGTGACGCTGCGGTCATAGGCGCCCTCGTCCTTGTTGTACTGGCCCGAAACGCTGCGGTCGAAACTCTTGCCGTTTTCGGTCGTGAAGCCCTGCGTTCTTTGTGTGCCCTCGCCGCGCTTCCATGAATGGCTGGTGGCGAAAGTGCCGCTATGCCCCTTGCCCGTCGTATAGGCGCCGCTGTGCGAGCGGGTATGCGTGCGGCCGCGCGCCGAAGCGTCCTGCGGGGCGATGGCGACGAGGGAAACGACCGCGAGCGCGATCACCGAGGTTTTGAGAAAAAAGGAAGAACGGGGGGTCATGGCGTAAGCTCCTGTAATTTTTATATAATCTCTGTTGTGCCGTTTGCAGGCGGGCGTTGATCGCCCTTCCTGCTTTCTTATACCCGCACGGCCGCCTGCCCCCTGCGTCACCGCTGCAGAAAAATGGAAAATAATTTATCTCTTTAAAAACAATACGTTGCGATATACTGTTTTCCATTGCATTAATATGGAAATAATGATATATTCCACGCCTACAATGACAGGGCCATCAAGCAGGATCCAATAAAATGCCAAAAGAGCAGAACCTCGACGATATCTTCAACCTTCGCACCGCTTTCCCGACCTACAGCGACAAACGCAGCTTTGAACAGGCCGTCCGGGAGAACGATATCGCCGGCATCAAGCGCACCCTTGAAAAATGGCCCGGGATGGCCAAAGAATGGCGCTCCGACGAGGGCAAGCCCATCATTCATGCGACCTACCGCAGGCTGGCGCCGGAAACGCTGCAAGCGCTGATCGACAAGGGCGCGGACATTAACCAGCCCGACGACAAGAACGAATGGGGGCCGCCCATCGTCCATTGCGCCCTCCTCGGCCGTGCGGACAGTCTTGAAATGCTCATCCGCGCAGGCGCGGACATTCATGCGCGAGATAAAGATGGCAGGACGGCGCTGATGGCGGCGATCGACAGCAAAGAATACAGCTGCATCGACCTGCTGGTGCTGTGCAGCGCGCATACCTGCGATCAAGACAGGCACGACAAGAGCGTTCAGGCCAGGCTCAACAACGACCCGAAAGCCGAGCAGGTCGTCACCGCCGCAGAGGAACGGCTGAAAAAGTTCCTCGAAGCCAACCCTGCCGACGCGCCGGAAAAACCGGGAAGCAAGGGCGGCATCCCGACCATGAAGGTCATCGTGCTGAAAAACGCGCGCGGCGGCAAGGACGGCAACGACAATACCGCCAAGCCCGCTGAAAAACCCGCGAAAGACGAAAACAAACCCATCTCCTTCTGGAAGTGTTTCAACCTCTAGGCGCCATCGCCCCTTGCATGGCGGACGGCTGAGGCATATATCTTTAGCATTATGTCGCAAACCCCGACCACAGCCGCCGCTTCGCCGGTGACGCCCGACTTCGCCCTTTCCCCCGCCACGGCGGAACGGGCGGACTATGTTTTCGCGGCGGGGCTCTTTATCCTCGCCGCCACGGTCGCCGCGCTTTGCACCCTCTACCCTTCCCGCCTGCCCGCCTTCATGCCGTGGGAGTTTTCATGGCCGATGTTCCTGGGCACGGGGTTTTCGCTCTGGTGGTTCTTCCGCGGGCGCGCGCGGCTGGCGGAAGCGCAAAAACCCTCCGGCTTTCGCACGGGCTGCTTCGTGCTGGGCGCGGGCTCGATATATTTCGTGTTGCAGACGCATTACCTCTACCTTGCCGAGCACATGTTCTTCCTCAACCGCATCCAGCACGTGGTGATGCACCACCTCGGCCCCTTCCTGCTCGCGCTCGCCGCGCCGTGGGAGGCGATGCGCGCGGGAATGCCCGCGAAGCTCTCGCGCCTGTGCAACGCGCCGCCCGTCAAAAAAACGCTGGATATATTGCAGCGGCCTTTTCTGGCCGCCGTGCTTTTCGTCGGGCTTATCGCGCTCTGGCTTTACCCGCCGGTGCATTTCAAGGCGATGCTCAACCCCTTCCTGTTCAGCGCGATGAACTGGAGCATGGTGCTGGACGGCATCTTGTTCTGGTGGCTGGTGCTGGACCCGCGCCCGAACCCGCCCGCGCGGGTTTCCTTCAACGCGCGCAACCTGCTGGCGATGGGCGTGATGTTCCCGCAGATCGTGATGGGCGCGATCATCGCCCTTGCCAGCCACGACATTTACCCCTATTACGCCTTTTGCGGGCGCATCTATCCCGGCATGAGCGCGCTGCAGGACCAGATGGTCGGCGGCATCGTCGTCTGGATACCGCCCGCGATGATGAGCGTGGTCGCGCTCATCACCAGCCTCAACTACGCCCGCATACAGGAAAACAAGAAGGACAACAGCAATGACGAAATGGCGCAACGCATCGCGAAAATGTCGCGCGAGTGGACAGGCTAGAACCGCCCTTATCGCCCTCGCGTTCATCTTGACGGCGTCCCTCCCCGCGACGGCCGCCGCGCCTTCGGGCGTGACGGCGGAAAAACCGTGGATCCGCTTCATCATCCCCGGCCGCCCCGCCGCCGGATATATGACGCTGAAGAACGATGGCGACGCGGATGCGGTGGTGACGGGCGCGCGCTCCCCCGGCTGCGGCAACATCATGCTGCACAAAAGCGTGACCGAAAACGGCATGGCCGGCATGGAGATGGTGGACAGCGTGACCGTGCCCGCGCACGGCAGTTTCGGATTCAAGCCCGGCGGCTATCACCTGATGTGCATGGAAACGACCGACAAGCTAGAAATCGGCAAGACCGTGCCGCTGACGCTGGAATTCAAGGACGGCGCGGAACTGACCGTCGAGGCCGCGGTCGAGGCTGGCAACGTCAAGTAAGCGTCTTTATCAAATCGCGCTCATCAGTTTTTGCAGGAAGTCCGGCTCCTCCCCGCCGCCCAGCAGGCGCTTGAGGTCGGAGGCGACGTCGCCGATGTTTTCCCCCTTGTCGAGGTCGGTCACCAGCAGCCGCGCGTGGCCCTTGTCGTCGAAGATATAGACCGCACTGGAATGGCTGACCGTATAGGGATGCCCCTTGCTTTCCTTCGTCACCGAATAGGCGATGCGGTAACGGCGGGTGAGCGCCGTCAGCCGGTCGGGCGTCATGCGCAGTCCCACGACCTGCGGAGCGAAAACGGCGGCGTATTTCTTCAGAACGTCAGGCGTGTCGCGGTCGGGATCGACGGTGACGAAAAGAAAGCGCACCCTGTCCGCCTCCTTGCCCAGCTTGTCCAGCACGGATGCCATGTTCTCCAGCGTGTTGGGGCAGATGTCGGGGCAGAAGGTATAGCCGAAATAGATGAGCACGATCTTGCCGCGGTAATCCTTGGCCGTGACGGTCTTGCCGTCTTCGGCGCGGGTGGCGGTGAAGGACAGGCGCGGGAAGCTGCCCGTGACGTCGGTCGCGTGCCAGTGCGGTTTGCGCAGCCCGTCGCCCATCATGAGCCCGAAAGCCATCAACGCCCCCAGCCCCAGCACGACCAGAAAAGCGACTCCGCTGCCTTTTTGCTTGTCCGATGCCATGTTTTCGCCTCCTTCCCGGTAAATTGCACCCCTTGGCGGGCGGATGCAACACGGGGTTTAGGGTAAAATAAAATCATTTAGAATCATATATTTATACTAAAAGTCTTATCTTTTTCGGCGCGATCGTTTGACATAATACTTAATGAGGCGTAAATTTTTCCTTAATGGGGACTTAACGTTTTTACAAACGCATATCATACAGGGGTGACATCATGAAAAACTCAGCAACAGCAACAACGATTCTCGTTCTGGCCAGCATCTTCGCAGGGGCCGTCGGCGGCTACGGGCTGGCAAAAAGCGAAAGCAGCGGCCTGAGCAGCAGCTTCAGCACGGCGACCGGCGAGCACGTCCAAACCTCCTTCGAGGGCTTACTGAAAGACAATAACGCGGCGGAATACAACGTCAGCGTCCACTACCACACGACGGGCGACGTTTACTACACCAGCCCCGGGGACATCGTCGAAATAGCCATGATGCAGGGCGGCGAAATGGCCCTCGCCCAAAAGACCACGGTGGACATGATCCAGCACCCGAAAGTCGTCAGCGGACTGAAGGACCAAATCAACCAGAAGTTCAGGAACGAAGGCATCAACGTCCAGATCGACAACATCACGGCAACGGGCGAAATGAAACTTCCCGCGCCGAAAGACAAACAGGTCTGCGACATGCTGATGGAGCGCATCATCCCCGGCGACAAGACCGGCGCGGGCGCGCAGATCTGCCAATCGGCGCAGGCCAACAACGGCATCGCCAAGGTCAGCGTTTTTTAAAAATTCACATTTTTAAAGCATTCAAAAGGGTGTTCATCATGAAAAAAACGGCAACTGCAGCGCTCATTCTGCTCAGCGCCTTCGCAGGCGCGGTCGGGGGCTACGCATTTTCCCACCTCGACCGCGACGGCACGGCGCCCGCTCCTTCGGTGGAGGACAATTTCAACACCGCCGCCGAGAAAACCGTCAGCCAGCCCTTCGACGCATACATGAACGACAACAATACGGCGCATTACGACGTCACCATGAAATATCACACGACCGGCATCACCTATGGCGACACGGACAGGACGGTCACCCTCACCATGCTGAATGAAGCCAAGCTCGCCCTCGCCCGGAAAACCACGCCGGAAGCGATCAAGGACTTCGTCATCGTGGGCAAGCTGACGGACCAGGTGAACAAGGACTTCGCCGATCGGGGCATCAACATCACCCTCGACAGCATCGCGGCGCAGGGGCATGTGGGCCTCTACCTCCCCACCAATCCCGCCGACTGCCAGAAAGCCCTGAAAAAATACAATATCGGCGACAAGGCCTATCAGGAACAAACCTGCAAGGCGGTTCAGGGCGGCCGGCAATTCAGCCACCTCCTCTTCTGAGCGCGCGCATCGGCGCATTCCGGCGGCGGCACATCTGCCTTATTGCCAGCGGCATCCCGCTTTGGTACAAGGGAATATATGAAAAAATAGTTCCCCGCCCGAAAGGATGCCCCGCATGTCGGACCCCAATACGTCTCTCGTCACCACCTCGGTTCAGGACGGCATCCTGACCATCCGCATGAACCGGCCGGACAAGAAGAACGCGCTGACCACCGACATGTACCAGCAGATGGCCGACGCGCTGACCGATGCGGAGAAAAACCCCGACGTGCGCGTCGTCGTCATCACCGGCACGGGCGACAGCTTCACCGCGGGCAACGACTTGAAGGACTTCCTCGAAAACCCGCCGACCGGACCGGAAAGCCCCGTGCTGCAATTCCTGAAAGCCATATCGGAAGCCAGGCTGCCCGTCATCGCCGCCGTCAACGGCGTGGCCGTGGGCGTGGGCACCACCATGCTGTTGCATTGCGACTTCGTTTATGTGGCGGAGGACGCGAGCCTCGCCCTGCCCTTCATCGACCTCGGCCTCGTGCCGGAAGCCGGGGCCAGCCTGCTGCTGCCGCGCCTTGCCGGGCACCAGAAGGCGGCCGAGCTTTTGATGCTGGGCGAGCCCTTCACCGCCCAGCTCGCGCTCGAGATCGGCCTCGCCAACGCGCTGTGCAAACCCGAAGACCTCGAGGCCAAGGCCATGACCACGGCGAAAAAACTCGCCGCCAAGCCGCGCGACGCCCTGCTGCACACCAAGGCCCTGCTGCGCCGCGAATTCGAATCCGTCTCCGCCCGCATCGACAAGGAAGCCGAAATCTTCAAGCAATGCCTGCACTCCGAAGACGCGAAGGAAGCGCTGACGGCTTTTAAGGAGAAGCGGAAGCCGAAGTTTAAGTGAACGAAGGTATAACCCGCGAAAGCTATCCCTCGATTGATTCCGCAAGAGCGCCATAGACCAGCGCCCGCAAGCTGAAGTCATCCCGCAAGCTGCGTTTGCCGTACCATTCCGCAACATCCGGTTCCTGCCCCGCGTAACGCCGCATGATCAGGCCGAAAAGCGGATGTTCTTTGTGCTTGATGGCGAAAGACTTCCGGTCAAGTTCCCTGTCGGCAAGATATACCTTCTCGATCTCGTCCCAAAGATCTGTCAGGTTATCCTTGAGGCGCGTCTCCACGCCGTTAACTTCTTCAAGGTCTATGCCAAGCTCCGTCAGCGCGGCCTTGACGTCATCCAGATTGTTTTCGAGAGCCAGACGCGCGATATCCCTTTCGCGCAACATGCTGACGGCGCCATGCAGGCGCCTGTACCAAGGGCATTTAACTTTTGCCATGTCGCCATTCGCGAACTGGATGACATAACCTTCCCGTTCCACCATGTCGTCTAGCGTCGCCAGCATGGATTTGATATCAAGACCGTCATGCCGCTGCACGACCTCGACGTCGTATTCGGCAATCAGGTCATGCACCGCATTTTGCGGATCGAGCATAAGGTAAGCCCCCGTCACATTGTCGCGAACATGGAGAAGCCGCAGGCGCGGCTTGTCGGGCGCAACGATAATCCGGGCGTCCGGGTGCGTCAGCTCGAAACAGGCCGTCATACCGTTCTGCGCGACTTCATTCGCAAATTTGGAAATGTTGCTGTTTTCAGCATTCTCCAGCAAGGCGTCTGTCAGCTTGACGACATCGGAGACAAAAGACTGTTTGGAACGCCAGACCTGCTTGCCATCGACAAGCGCTGTTGCCAGCATGCTGCCGTCAAGCTTGTCGTATATCCCGACAACATCGTCACGCGCCATGACCTTTTCAGGCAACAGCCATTCTTTTTCGCCCACATTAAAAAATTTATGCAGCGGGCGCGAAATGACCTTGCCTTCGGCATCGAAACATATGCCGCGGCACTCAAGCGCCTCGAGGGTATCAAACGTATCTTTATCCATGTACATATAACAGCCCAACGTCACGCCGTTCGGCTGGAGGAAAAACTTGATTTCCTTCTTTCCTTCCACTGCGGATTGTATGTCGGATATATGATTGACGGCCTTGAACACGCAAGCTCTCCACTTGAAAATTAAAGCAGGGCTTTAATTTTCAACCGATCAGGCGGCTTTGTCAACGCCCCGCACCCGCCCCGCCGTCACCCAAAGCACCCACCACAGCACAACCGGCCCCGGTTGCACGGGGGTGAAGTTGGCGAGGAGCATGAAGGGGACGGGGCTGATGATGAGGGTCATCCATGCGGTTTTCTCCCACGGGCGCCAGCCGTCCTTCTGCGCCACGCGCGCGACCCATGCGAGGGCGAAGATCTGCACCGCCATGTCGTAATCCCACGCATAGGGCGTGGCGGCGAAGGCGGCGAGGATGAGGACGGCGTATTTGATCTCGCGCGGCGTTTCGGCATCCGGCGACCGCCACGCCTTCAGCACCAGCCACGCGGCGCAGAGCGTCGAAATTCCCTGCACGCCCCAGGCCAGCGCGCGCGGCGCGTGCAGCTCCAGCATCGCGCTGAAAACGGTAGGCATGCGGTGCCAGAAGCCGTGGGCGCGCTGCACCATGTCCACCTGCATCTGCATCTGTTTGACAAAGGCGGGCCATATGTCGAAGCCGCCGCAAAGCCATGTGCTGCCCGCGACCAGCGCGATGACCGTCACCCCCGCCGCGACGAAGCTGCGCCACTTACCCCCCGCCGCCAGCGCGAGGGGCAGCAGCAGCCCGAACTGCGGCTTGTAGCACAACATGCCCAGCAGCGCCCCCGCCGTGACGGGCGCGCTTTCCAGCAGCATCAGTCCGCCCGCCAGCAGCGCGGCGGTGTAAAACCCGTTCTGGCCGGAGAGAATATTGATCAACCCCGCCGGCGCGCCCAGCAGCGCGATGATAGCGAAGCGCCCCTTGACGAAGCCCGAAAGCATCCGCCAGCAAACGGCGAGCCCCGTCCCCGTCCAGAGCGCGAAGCCGAGCGTGAAGGAGCACAGCGCCAGCGGCAAGGTCAGCAGCATCAGGATGGGCGGATAGCTGTAAATGCGAAAGGCGGAAAGCGGCCCCGCCAGCGTTTTCTGGAAGGCGAAATACCCGTCCACGTCATAGGCCAGCTTCGCCTGCCCCTTGGCCGCCAGCAGCGCGCCGGAATAATAGTTGATGAAATCGCGCCCCATCTGTTCGCCCCGCGCATCGGTGATGCCGTGGGTCATGTGGTTGCGCGCATCGGCGAAGAACAGGATGAGCGCCGTCATCGCGAAGGCCGAGGCCCAGAGCCACAGCCGGTCCGGCGTCAGCCACGCGGCCTTGCGGAAGATGTCTGTGAATTTTTTGCGGTTCATGGGCCTTGTCCGTGGAATGGCGGGTCGAAGGGCCTCATTTTAACCGCTTTTTTCCTTTGTTTTCAAATTTTTAGTCACTGCCCTGTCCGTCCTGAATTTCCTGTTGCATTATTATGTATAATTAACTAGAGTCATGGCAGAAAACCCCGAAAACCCGAATAAAAAACAAACAGCAGCAGGCCCGCCATGAAAAAGAAACCCGGTAAATCCCTCCGTCCCGATTTCTCCAAATCGTCGAACGACAACGGCACGCCTGAAGCCCTGACGAAGGAAGGCCTGAAGCGCGCGCTGAACCCGCCGAACGACGGCACGAAGGACGTGCTGCACGGCGTGACCGTTCCCGATCCCTTCCGCCCGCTGGAAGACCTCGACGCGGCAGAAACAACCGCATGGGTGGACCGCCAGAACGACAAATTCGCCAAATACATCGCCGGGCAGCAAGAGACCATCGACAAGACCACCGAATTTCTGACCGAGGCGATGGATTATTCGCGCTCCAGCCTGCCCAGCCGCTACGGACAGAATTATTTCAGCACCTTTCAGGACGGGCTGGCCCCGCAATCCATCTATCAGGTGAGCGACAGCGAGGACGGCACGCCGCGCACCCTCATCGACCCCAATACGCTTTCGACCGACGGCACCGTTTCGCTCTCCGGCGTCTTTCCCAGCCCGGACGGCACGCGCGTCGCCTATCTCACCTCCAAGGCGGGCAGCGACATGCAGACGCTGAAAATCCGCGACGTCGCGACCGGCAAGGACCTGCCCGACGTCATCGAGGGCTGCCGCTTCGCCGAAGTGCTGTGGGACAAGGACAGCAACGAAAGCTTCCAGTACACCTACCCCGTCACCCCCGGATCGTGGGGCCGCAAGACCATGCACCACAACGTCGGCGACGACGCCGATAACGACACGCTGGTCTTCGAGCATACCGGCGGCGCGCCATGGGCCGAACCCACCCGCCTGCGCACCGGCAAGAACGAATGGATTTCGACCGGCAACGGCTTCGACCCCAACAACGGGCTGCACTACCGTCCGCTTGGCAGCGACGATGCCTTCACCGCCCTCCAGCAGCCCTTCGACTGCGTGCTGAAGCCCGTGGCGGAATTCGACAACGGCGACATCCTCGCCCTCACCACCAAGGACGCGGAGCGCGGCCGCCTCGTGCGCTTCAACCTTGCCGACCCCGCGCCGGAAAACTGGCAGACCGTGATACCCGAGGACGCGGCCGACCCGCTGGGCAACGTGCTGTTCCACCAAGGAAAGCTTTTCGCCTTCTACAGCCACGACACGGCCGACGCCGTGAAAGTCTTCGAGGTCGATGGCACGCACCTGCACGACATGCCCCTGCCCTTGCAGAGCGTGGCGGGCTACGCGCGGATCAACAAGGAAGACACAAGCTTCCTCATGAAAATCTCCGGCTTTTTGAGCGCGGGGGATACCTACCGCTACGACATCGACACCAACAAGCTGGACTTCGTGAAGAAGAGCGACGCGAAATTCGACCTCGACGGCTGCATCGTCGAGCGGATCTACGCGACCTCGAAAGACGGCACGCAGGTGCCCATGACCGTCATCCGCAAGCCCGAGACGAAACTGGACGGCACGGCGGCGGTCAAGCTTTACGGCTACGGCGCCTCCAACGTCGCGCTCGGCCCGCGCTTCGCCAATACCATCACCGACTGGGTGAAGAACGGCGGCATCTACGTGCAGGCCAACCTGCGCGGCGGCGGCGAGTTCGGCGCCGAGTGGTACGACGGCGGCCGGATGGACAACAAGAAGAACGTCTTCGACGACTTCATCGCCTGCGCCGAAAAGCTCATCGCCGACGATTACGCCAGCACGCCCCGCCTCGTCATCGAGGGCGGCAGCGCGGGCGGGCTGCTCACCGCGGTCTGCGCCAACATGCGGCCCGACCTTTTCGGCGCCGTCATCAGCGCCGTGCCCGTCACCGACGTCTATCGCCTGCACATGACGCGCGGTGCGCAGGCCGTGCCGGAATACGGCGACCCCGCCGTCAAGGAAGACTTCGAGAAGATCAGCGAATATTCCGCCCTGCACAACGTGAAGCCGGGCGTGAAGCGCCCGCCGCACCTCATCAAGACCGGCGACCACGACACGCGCGTGCCGCCGTGGCACGCCTACAAGCTGGCCGCCACCATCCAGGCCCTCGCGCCCGCGGGCAGCGAGATCCTGCTGCGCGTGGACAAGGACGCCGGCCACGGCGCGGGCAAATCCACCCAGAAAGTCATTCAGGAAGCCGCCGAAACCATGGCCTTCATCGAAAAAGCCATCGGCCCCGTCAACCAGCTCGCCTACAAAGCCAAACTGGCGCAGGACAAGGCGAAACAGAAGAAGCCGAAGAAGGGCAAGGACAAGAAGTTCGGGGGGTGATTTTCAAAAGAGAACTGACTGATTTGCACGAGTAAATGTGGGGCATCTACCACAAGTTTAAGTCTATTCATAACTCAGACTTGATTTAAAGCCTTTAAATTGTGTTTTAAATCAAACCTTATCTCATCTTTTTCCCCCTCATTAATCACCACAGTATCCAGATGGTGTGAAAAAGTTATATGCCGGTATATATACTTGTCTCCGATTATATCTCTAGATTTTTTAGTTAAGGGCTCAGCTAATGCCAAACTTCGCACGCTTGGCATCTTAAATTCTGAATTTGCAGAGAACTCAATTGCAGGGAACTGCAGATGCGTCAGTTCTTCCTTTACTTCAAACAAGTCAGGATATTTAACGCCTAGATCTAATAAAATCTTAAGCTCTTTCATTGTTAGGTCACGTAGAGCAGCATAAGTAGATTTAATGTGCCTATTCCAAACAAACAAATGCTCTTTGCTTACATTCGTCAGACTTGTAATGACAACAGATTGTTCATGTATCACTTTATAGGGCTTGCCGTTAACATCACCACTAAGAATCCCGCGCCCCCAACCTCTCCCCTCGGCATCCCAGTCCTGATGAGCAACAAATTTATCCCGTACCAAAAGCAAGTCCCTATGTATAGCCTCATCAAATCCCTCATACGGCTTAAGTAACTTTATTGGATATGTCTCCGTCTTACCGTCTTTTTTATTCGCTTTAAATGCTCTGCCATAGTGGATGATAACAGAGGAAAATAATGCTGAAGCAATAACTTCATCTCCACCGTAAATCTCGACTAATTTCTGTAAGCTCTCTAAAGACCTGTAAGTCGCTTCAAATGCCTTCGCATGTCGTACAACAGTATTTTGTTTTCGCTTAATATCTTCTGGATTCATTTCCCGACAGTCCGTCTGCGTTGAAAAAAGGACGGCTTGCCAAGCCGAAGCGCGTTAAAACGCGCGAAGGCTGGTGGGCCCGGAGGGACTTGAACCCCCGACCAAACCGTTATGAGCGGCTCGCTCTAACCAACTGAGCTACAGGCCCGTACCTTGTCGTCACGGCCCGCGAGGGAGCCGCAAAAAGGGACTATATCAACTGCGCCTTGCTTTGTCATCAGGCTATTGCAATCAGACGATCTCTAAAACCCATTGTTTATCAGGTGGATAGCGCCTGTCCAGCCCCTTGCCCACCAGCCACCACATGAAGGTGATGACGACGATGGAGACATAGCCGTCGATGGCGTAGTGGAAGCCGAAATAAACCGCGGCCAGCATGATCGTGAGCCAGAAGAGCGTTGCCAGCGTGCAGCTTTTCCAGCCGATGCGGCGGGTGTAGAGCACCGTCAGCCAGGCGATGCCTACATGCATACTCGGCATGGCGGAGATGGCGTTGGGGTTGACGATCTTGCCGTTGCCCGCCCAGTCGAGCAGCAGGCCGCGCGTGTAGAAGACCATGGGGAAGGCCTTCTCCCCGTCGCGGTTGATATAGGCGGTGAGGTCCGCATAGGGGTCGGGCAGTAGCGGGTAGAAATGGTGGTAGAACATCGGCCCGACCGATGAAAACGCCACCGCCAGCAGCGAGCCGCAGACGACCCAGGACAAAAAGAACGTCCAGAGGTATTGCAGCCGCCGCTTCAAATCGCGGTCCCAGAACAGGTTGTAACCCATCAGGCAGATCATGACGATGAACCATGTCAGGTACGCCTTGTCGAACACGCCCTGCAGGTGCAGGCGCTCGACCGTGCCCATGATGAGCCGGTGCGGGTAATGGCCGAAGTGCACGGCCTTGTCCCATGCCGCGAATTCGGGGTCCCAGCTGTAGCGGTTGAGCGTGGGCAGCAGGGATTTCTGGAAGAAGAACACCATGATCTCCGAGAGCACCAGCAGGCCCATCACGCCGTGGAAAAAAACCTCGGCCGAGAAATAGCGGTCGGTCATCTTCTCCAGCCGGTCGGCCGCCTGCTTCGCGCGTTCGGAAAAGCCCAGCCCCTTTTCCAGCGGCTTGAAGAAGCAGCGCACGTAATAGGCCAGCGCCGACAGCCCCAGCATGGTAATGGACTTCATGAAGATGCCGTAGGTGGAGGTGAACACATGCCCGACCTCGCTCAGCGGCGCGTGGCAGTAGAAGACCTGCGCCATGACGGCGGCGACATAGACGAGCCCCGCGCAAAGCAGCAGCCGGTAGCGCAGGTAGGCCAGCCGCAAATTGCCCTTCATCTTGGCGATGATCTCGGCATTCGGGTTTTCCGGCTCTTCCGGCGGCGCGTCCGGCGGGGTGTAGGTTTTATCGGTCATGTCGTCATCCATTCTGCCCCATCCCTTCCCTCATGTCACCAGCCGCGGGGTTTCGTTTTTGCCGTACTTGCGGTTCGCGATCCGGCCGGAAATCCACCACATGATGCTGACGACGACGACGGAGGCATAGATGTCGAGCCCGTAGTGAAAGCCGAAAAGCATGGTCGCGCCGTAGATCATCAGCGCGAAAACGCCCGTGAACAGCCCCAGCCAGCGGTTGACCCGGAAACCGTAGAGCACGTTGAGCCATGCGACGGCCATATGCATGCTGGGCATGGCGGACATGACGTTGGGGTTGATGAGCCTGCCGTTCGTCGCCCAGCGGATGAGGAAGCCGCGCGACATGAAGGCGACGGGAAAATCCGCCGCCCCGTTCTTCTCGACATAGGCGCGCATGGCTTCATAGGGGTCGGGCAGCATGGGGTAGAAAACATGATAGAAAACCGGCCCGACGGAAGAAAGCATATCCGCCAGCAGCGATCCGACGACGAGCCATGACAGGATGAAAACCCACAGGTAGCGCAGCCGCCGCTTGAGGTCGCGATCGACCATCAAGTTGAAGAACAACACGCTGAACATCACGCCGAACCACGCAAGATAGGAAAGGTCCAGCAGCGTGCCGAGGAAATCGACGTGTTTGGCCACCGCCACCGCAACGTCGTTGGGCGCATGGCCGAAATGCACGATGCGGTCCCAGCGCGCGAAGACCGGGTCCCACGAATAGGGATTGATGACGGGCTGCAGCGCCTTCTGGATGAAGAAGAAGTCGAGCGGCAGCACCGCCGCCAGCCCCACCAGCCCGTAGGCGAACAGCCTGCCGGAAAGATAGCTTTCCGCCTTCGCGTTGAGGCCGTGCCAGGCGTGGACGATGCGCCCCCTGCCCGCGCGTTTTTCCTTGCCGTCGAACAACCGGCGGCAAAAATAAAAGACCGCGCTGAACATCATCAGCACCAGCATCTTGGCGATCACGTTATAAGTCGCGCCGAGCAGTCCCAGCATGTCGCCCACCGGCACGCCGTAAATATAGGCCTCCACGCAAACGACGATCATGAAGGCGAGCCCCAGCAGCAGCAACGCGCGGTAATCGGCGAAGGCGGCGGCGAAGCGGCCTTTACGATCGTCAGGGCTGTCCTGCGTTTTCGTTTCCTGCGTCATCGCGCCAACCTCAGCCTTGCGTCGCGCGGCACGCCGGCGCGGTCCAGCACGCGGCCCGTTGCCCGCCACATCGCCCATACCCCCGCGACGGCGACGTAGCTGTCGATCGCGTAATGCAGGCCGAAATAGAGCGTGGCGAAGAAGACCAGCGCGCAGAACAGGGCCGCCGCCGCGAAAAGCCGCCGGTCGATTTCCTTCATGTAAAGGGCGATGAGAAAGGCGATGCCCACGTGCATGCTCGGCATCGCGGAAAGCGAATTGGGGTCGAAGAGAACGTCGTTGCGCGTCCACGTCAGCAGCTTTTCCCGCGCTTCCTCGGCAAGGAAGAACGAGCCCGCGCTGATACGGTCGAGGTTGGCCGAGACGTCGGCAAAGATGTCCGGCGCCTTCGGGAAGAAGTCATGCACGAAAAGCGGCCCGACGGAGCTGAAGACGGTCGCGGCGACGGAGCCGAAGATGATCCACGAAACAAGATAGGACGCAAGGAACCGCAGCCGCCGGTGGATATGCGTATCGGCGAAGAGGTTGTAGCCCGTCACCAGCACCATGACGATGAACCAGAAGCCGTAGGAAACGTCCAGCACATGGGCGAGTCCCGGCACGGCGTTGACGGCGGGGATGACGAAATCGTCCGGGTAATGGCCGAAGTGCAGCGCCTTGTCCCATGCGGCGAAGGTGAAGTCCCACTTCATCCTCGCATAGGGGTTGACGTAGGGGATGAGGCATTTGGAGATGAAGAAGAAATTGTCCGGCATCAGCGCCATGAAGCCGAACAGCCCCCAGATGAAGCGGTCGCCTTCGATATAATCGCGCGCCGCGATGTCCAGCCGCTCCACCGCGCGGCGGCGGCCGGTGAAGACGCAACCCGCCCGCGAGGCTTCCTGAAAAAAGAAATACAGGAAGGTGCCCAGGTACATGCCGGTCATGAAGACCAGCGCCACCAGCGAGGCGCCGATGAGGTAGGACAGGATGCGGATGAGGCTCAAGGGCGGCACGTGCATCCAGAAGGCCTCGCCCAGCACGCCGACGACATAGGCCGCCGCCACCGCCAGCAGGGCGCGGTGAGCGTCATAGGCGCGCCTGAACCTGTTATCCTTCAAAAAACTCTCCCCCGCCGGCCTGCCCGGATGCCTGCCGGCCGCTTTAATACCTGCTGAAATTGTGCCTTGAACCCCGCGCTTTCTCAAGTCTGGAATTTATCCGCGCCTTGCTTTTCAAGGATTTTCCCGCTTTTCAAGCGCGCGTCCCGCCAGCCGGTCGGCCGCCGCCCATGAAAGCGCCGCCAGCAAAATGCCGACATAGCCGTCAATCGCGTAATGCAGGCCGGTATAGACCGTGGCCGTGAAGATGCAGAGGGAAAAGAGCAGCGCGGGCAGGAAGGCGCAGAGGTTGAAGCGGCTGTAATAAATCGTCACCAGCGCCGCCACGGCAAGGTGCATGCTGGGCATGGCCGAAATGCCGTTGGCGTCGATATGCTTGCTGTTGAGCGTCCATTCCACCAGCTTGCCGAGGATGAAGGAGGACGAACCGGTGTCGCCCAGCAAACCGTCATAGATGTCCGGCTGCGCGGGGTAGAAGGCGTGGAAGAAGACCGGCCCGACGGAGCTGAGCCACGTCGCCATCAGCGAGCCGCCGAAAATCCAGAGCAGCAGGAAGGTCCAGAGGAAGGAGAGACGACGTCGGTCGTCGCCGTCGAGGAACAACGCATAGCCCATCGCCGTCAGGAAGAAGACGAACCACGCGTTGTAGCAGAGGTTCATGAACCTGCCGCCGTGCAGCGCATCGACGAAGGGCACCACCCACTCCTGCGGGTAATGGCCGAAATGCACGGCTCGGTCCAGCTTCGCCAGCAATGGGTCCCAGCGGAAATTGTTGACGAAGGGGATGAGCGACTTGTAGGCGATGGAGAAATTGATGGGCAGCAGCGTCACCACCCCCACCATCGCCTTGGCGAAGGCGGGCGTCTCGACGTAATCGGAGGCCAGCTTGTTGGCATGGGCGAAACCGGCATGGACGGAACGGCGAAACCGCCGCGCCCGCCATTCGCAAAAAACCTTCTTCAGCACGATCCAGCCGTAGGCGCCGCCCATGAAGGCATAGGCGACGAGGCAGGAAACCCCCATGCTGCCCAGCACCGTCTTCATTTCCAGCGGCGGCGTGCCGGCCCAGAGGATATAGATGATGGAAACCAGGCTGTACACGCCGCCCGCGCGCAAAAGCAGGCGGTGCTGCCGCCAGGCGTCGGTAAATGATTGCCGGATGGGCGAGGACATCGCCGCTTACGTGTCGAGGAAGCTCCGCAACTGGCGCGACCGGCTGGGGTGCTTCAGCTTGCGCAGCGCCTTGGCCTCGATCTGGCGGATACGTTCGCGCGTGACGGAGAACTGCTGCCCCACTTCTTCCAGCGTATGGTCGGTGTTCATGCCGATGCCGAAGCGCATGCGCAGTACGCGCTCCTCGCGCGGGGTCAGCGTGGCCAGCACGCGCGTGGTGGTCTCGCGCAGGTTGGCGTGGATCGCGGCGTCGAGCGGCTGGACCGCGTT
>WGNE01000011.1 GCA_016124645.1 Alphaproteobacteria bacterium | reverse complement strand
GCGCCGTCGGCACCTCCTTCGGCAAGGACCGGGCGGCGGGCACCATGGGCGTGCCGGGCGACAAGGCCGATCTGCGCGTGAAGGTCGAGGGCGCCAATTACGACCTCGGCCATGGCGACGTGGTGATTGCGGCGATCACCAGCTGCACCAACACCTCGAACCCCTACGTTCTCGTGGCGGCCGGGCTGGTGGCCCAGAAGGCGCGCGCCAAGGGCCTCAAGCCGAAGCCCTGGGTGAAGACCTCGCTCGCCCCCGGCAGCCAGGTGGTCACCGACTACCTGACCAAGTCCGGCCTGCAGGCCGAGCTGGACGCGATGGGCTACCAGACCGTCGGCTATGGCTGCACCACCTGCATCGGCAACAGCGGGCCGCTCGCCGAGCCGATCGCCGAGGCCGTCGAGAACAACAAGCTGGTGGTCGCCAGCGTGCTCTCCGGCAACCGCAACTTCGAAGGCCGCGTGCATGCCAATGTGCGCGCCAACTACCTGGCCTCGCCGCCGCTGGTCGTCGCCTATGCGCTGGCGGGCTCGATGAAGATCGACATCACGAAAGACGCCATCGGCGCCGGCAGCGACGGCAAGCCCGTCTATCTGAAAGACATCTGGCCGACGCGCGCGGAAGTGGCCGAGGCGCTGAAGGCCGCGCTGTCCCAGGAGATGTTCGAAAGCCGCTACGCCGACGTCTTCAAGGGCCCCGCCGAATGGCAGGCGGTCAAGGCGGGCACCGGCATGACCTATTCGTGGGACGAAGGCTCGACCTATGTGCAGAACCCGCCCTATTTCTCCGGCATGACCATGCAGCCCGACCCGGTGACCGACATCGCAGGGGCGCGTGCGCTGGCCATCTTCGGCGATTCCATCACCACCGACCATATCTCGCCCGCGGGCGCGATCAAGAAGGACAGTCCGGCGGGTTCCTACCTGACCGGCTACCAGGTCCGCCCGGTGGACTTCAACTCCTACGGCTCGCGCCGCGGCAACCATGAAGTGATGATGCGCGGCACCTTCGCCAATATCCGCATCAAGAACGAGATGCTCTCGGGCAAGGAAGGCGGCTATACCCGCTTCATCCCGACGGGCGAGGAAATGCCGATCTACGATGCCGCGATGAAATACATCGAGGCCGGCACGCCCCTCATCGTGGTGGCGGGCAAGGAATACGGCACCGGCTCCTCGCGCGACTGGGCGGCGAAAGGCACCCTGCTTCTGGGCATCCGCGCCGTTATCGCGGAAAGCTACGAGCGCATCCACCGCTCCAACCTTGTCGGCATGGGCGTGCTGCCCCTGCAGTTCAAGGAAGGCACGACCCGCAAGTCACTTAACCTGACGGGCGAGGAAACCTTCGACATCAAGGGCGTGGCCGAGGGGCTGAAGCCCCGCATGGACGTCGCCGTCACCATCCACCGCCCGGACGGCAAGACGGAGGAGATCAAGGTTCTCTGCCGCATCGACACGCTGGACGAGCTGGCCTATTTCAGGAACGGGGGCATACTGCAGTATGTCCTGCGCTCCATCGCGAAATCGGCCGAAAAATCGGCGGCCTGACCGCTTTTCGGGAAGGGGCCGGGACGGCGGGAAACCGCCCCCGGCCTTCTTCATGCGGCCGGGTTTCATACGGGGGCTTTCGCGGAAAACACACCCGCTGTATAATGGAGAGAGCGGCGATACGCCGTAACGGAAAAAACGGCGATACGCCGCAATAGAGAAAGCGGCCATAGGCCGCCAGCGCCCGACACGAAAGGACCGCCCCCATGCGCCATGCCCTCACCTGTCTCGCCCTCGCGGGCGGCCTTGCGATATCGGCGGCCTTCGGCGGCGCGGCTTTCGCGCAGGACGCCATGCAGGACAGCGCGGCCCAGCCCGCGCAGCAGGAACCCGAACCGCCCAAGCCCGCCTGGATGGAATACCAGAACCCCTATGCGGCGACGGAGAACGACCTGTCCAACCCGCACCGCACCTCGGACGAGATCGTCACCTGGGCGCAGAACGAGATCACCGCCTCCATGAGCTTCAAGAGCGCGGAATTCAACGAAAAAGTCACCAGCCTGCGCACGCTCTTCACCGATCAGGGTTGGCGCGATTATGTCACCTACCTGAAAAGCTCGCAGCTGGTGGACATGGTGCGCAACCAGCATTTCAACGTGACCACCATCATCAACGGCGACAGCACGATCATCAACAGCGGCCCCGTCGCGGGCACCTACCACTGGCTGGTCGAGGCGCCGACCATCACCAGCTTCACCAGCAAGGACGCGGACGGCAGGCCCGTGACCGTCGCGGGCGGCAACTTCAAGATCGACATGCAGATCGGCCGCGTGCCCACGGGCGGCGTGGACGGCATGGCCATCGAAAGCTGGCACGTGGAAAAGCAGCTGCCCACGCAGCAATAATGGAATTTCAGCGCTAAGGCGGCACAAGCGCCGCGCCCCGCTATTTCTTGAAAAGCGCGTCCACCGCGTTTTTATGGCTTTCCTTCTTGCCGATCTCTTCTGTCACGCGGGCGATTTCGCCCTGAAGCGCGGCCACGTATTCCTTCAGCTCCTCCACCGAGAGGCGGTCGAGCGCGCGGGGTTTCGGTTTTTTGGTTTTTGGATCGGTTTCATCGTCGAGAATCATCTATACTCTCCTCATGCAAAAAAAGGCGGCCCCGCCGCACAATATTATCCACGCCTTCCGACAAAAAGCCAGACCATGAAAAGAACCCCCGCGAAAAAGAAACCCGTGACAAAGCCCGCAGGTAAGAGGGTCAAAAAAACCGTCGTGCCCAGCCGCATGAACGCCGCCGCCATCGTGGACGGCAAGCTGGTGCGCCAGCGCCGCCCGGTGCCGAAAGTCACGGCGGAGGAAGTTCTGGTGCGCGTCATCGCCGCGGGCGTCAACCGGCCCGATCTTTTGCAGCGGCGCGGGCTCTACCCGCCCCCGCGCGGCACCACCGACATTCCGGGGCTGGAGATCGCGGGGGAGATCGTGGCCCTCGGCAAGAACGTCAGGAAAGCGAAAAAACTGAAAATCGGGCAGAAGATCTGCGCCCTCGTCGCGGGCGGCGGCTACGCCGAATATTGCACCGTGCCCGCCCAGCAATGCCTGCCCGTGCCGCGCGGCATGGAGATGACGGCGGCGGCGGGCTTGTGCGAGACCTTCTTCACCGTCTGGACCAACCTCGTCGATCGCGGGCAGCTGAAAAAGGGGGAGACGCTGCTGGTGCACGGCGGCGCCTCGGGCATCGGCACCACGGCGATACAGGTGGCGCGCGCGCTGGGCGCGAAGGTCATCGTGACGGCGGGAACGGAAGGCAAGTGCAAGGCCTGCAAAAAGCTGGGCGCGCGCCGCGCCATCAACTACAACAAGCAGGACTTCGTCGCCGAAACGGTGAAGGAGACCAAGGGGCGCGGCGTGGACGTGCTGCTCGACATGGTGGGCGGCGACTACATCGCGCGCAACCTCGTGTGCATGGCGCGCTACGGCAGGCACGTCAGCATCGCCATGCAAAAAGGGCGCGTGGTGGAGCTCGACCTTTTTCAAGTCATGTCCAAGCGCCTCGTGCTCACCGGCTCGACCCTGCGCCCTCAAACGCCGGCGGTGAAGGGGGAGATTGCAAAAGCCCTGCGCAAAAACATCTGGCCGCTGCTGAGCAAGCCGAAAACCGGCAGGCCCAAAATCGCCCCTGTCATCGACCGCGTCTTCGCGCTGGCCGAAGCACAGGCGGCGCATGACTACCTCGAGGCCGGGCGGCACGTGGGCAAGGTCATCCTGCAGGTGGGCTGACCCGCGCCCGGCGTCATCTTCCTGAAACGGCTGCGCTTTTTTTCGTCCGGTTCCGTTTGACAATATCTTTGTTGTTATGGTAACAATTAACGACAGGAGACGAAGAGCATGGCCCTTTCAGAAAAATTCAACACCGAATACCGCGTCGAAAAAAACGGCGAAGGCGCCCTGTCGCTGCGTTTCGGCGATTTCGCCGGTTCGAACTACCTGACCTATGACTTCAACCTGCGCCTCCTTTTCGCCCGCACCGGGGCCAGCGAAAGCGGGCTGACCGTCACGCCTTTCTCGCAGCTGGACCGCGAATCGCTCGAGGACATGCGCGAAAAGCTCATCGAGCTGGGCGGTCATCCGCCCGAGCTGCCGATCGACAAACGCGCCACCCCCCAGCCCCCCAAGGGCGGCATGAACCTCTAAGACGCTGAAAAACGCCGTTTTACAGGGGTTTTTCTTCCGTTTTTATATATTATGTATAATATAATCCGATTATTCGCTGGACTTTGCGGCGGGTTATCCTATTATCCCTGTCATTCTCCCAAAACGATTGAAGCTTTCTTTTCAATCGTCGCCATTTTCCAAAATGGCGCGTGCGGGTGAGAATTATCCTGCCAGCAGGATCTTGAACGAAATTGAAAGACGGTCCCTGAAAAAGGGCCCCCCAAGGAGGACACCATGGCCTATCCCCTCATGCCCAAAGCGACCGCCGCATGGCTGGTCGATAACACGGCGCTGACCTTCGACCAGATCGCGGATTTCTGCGGGCTGCACCCGCTGGAAGTGCAGGCGCTGGCCGACGGCGAAGTCAACGCGGGCATCATGGGCACCAACCCCATCCTGAGCAACGAGCTGACCCAGGAAGAGATCGAGCGTTGCGAGAAGAACGGCAACGCCAAGCTGAAGATGCTCAAATCCGACCTGCCCAAGCCCCGCGCCCGTTCCAAGGGGCCGCGCTACACGCCGGTCACCAAGCGCGCGGAAAAGCCCAACGCCATCGCCTATCTCATCAAGCGCTTTCCCGAGCTGGCGGACGTGCAGGTCGCCAAGCTGGTCGGCAGCACCAAGCCGACCGTGGCCGCGATCCGCGACAAGAGCCACCCGCTCACCAGCCAGCTGAAGCCGATCGACCCGCTGTCCATCGGGCTTTGCACCGGCGAGGAGCTGGAGAAGGCCGTGAAGAAAGCCCAGCGCCGCGTCGCGCGCGAGGCGAAGGCCGAAGGCCGCGAAGTGCCCGAAATGTCCTCGCTCGGCCCGCAGCCGGAAGACGGTTCGGAGCCGATGGAAGTCGGCGACACGATCGTCGTTTCCGCCGAGGAAGCGAACGCCGGCACCAGCCCGCCCGCCGAGGAAGGCGAGCCGGCACCAGCCCGCCCGCCGAGGAAGGCGAAGAAGGCGGCAAGGCGGAGGAAGAGCTGACGGTAAGCTCCGTTTTCCGCTAAGGCTTTCGAAGATGCAAATCAAAAACGGCGCTCCTTGCGGGGCGCCGTTTTTCGTTGCGGGCGAAAGGCCCGGAAATTTCCCTAGCGCCCGGCGGCGCGGTTTTGATCCAGACGTTCGATCTGTTCCTTGATGTGGAGCTTTTGCTCCTTCAGGCGGCGGATGGCAACGTCGTTGCGGGCCGCGTGGCTGTTTTCCCTGTGAATTTGCTTTTCGAGTTCCTCGTGTTTCTTTTGCAGTGCCTGAAGATGCGCATGTACCATCGATATCTCCCTATAGGGTTTGCAGTGCGTCGGATGCCGCAAGGTGCGGCCGCCCGTTCGTCAAGTTCCTGTTCTAAAAAACATTCCCACCATTCTATCAACAGATGCTTGAAAAAACCTTAACCGCGGCGCGGCAAAAAGCCGCGCGGCGATGACCTAGAGCAAGCCCATGACGAAGGGCTTGATTTCATTGGCGGCTTCCAGCGGGCGTTCCAGCATGGCCATGTGCCCGCAATCGGCCAGCACGCGCAGATCGCCCTGTTCCATCAGCTCCGCGAGCGCGGCGGAGGCCTTGGCCGGCACCATCTTGTCATGCGCGCCGGCAAGGATGAGCGCGGGGCATTTAACGGCTTTCGCCGCCGCCTCGCCGTTCTCGTAGCCGTTGCAGGCGGCAAGGTCGGCGCCGACGGCGGCGGGCGAAGTTCCCGCCATGAAACCGGAAAGCACGGTGCGCACCGCGCCCGCCTGCGGATGCGCGGCGTCCACCCCCCATTTGGCGATCATGCCCGCCGCTTCCGTCGGGTTATCGCGCGCGGCGGTCAAAAGCGCTTCATTCACGGGCATTTTCGCCCCCGCGCCCAGCAGCGCGATGCCGCCGACGGCGGGCGAGGACGCGGCCTCGAGCGCGACGAGCGCGCCCATGGAATGGCCCAGCAGCACGACGGAGCCGGGCGCTGAATCGGTGATTTTCTCACGCACCCAGCCGGCCATGCCGGAAATGTCCTGCAGCGGCTCCCCCTCGACGCGCGGGTCGTGGCCGGGGAAGGTGAGCGCGCGGAAGGAGAAATCCAGCAGATGCGGGACGATGCCGCCCCAGACGGCGCCCGTCACGCCCGCGCCGTGCAGGGCGACGATGGTCTTGCGCGGGGTCGGCTTGTCGGCTGTTTCCTTTGCCATCTGTTTCAGCTCCTTTCGCTGCGAAATGTTTCGAGCCAAGATTGTAACAAAATAGCCAACGCCCGGCGGCAGAAAAAAGCCGCAAAAAAAAACCGCCCTTTTCAGGGCGGGGTGAAGACATTCACGAGGAGGCACAGATGAAGGTCGAAATAGAAATGAAACAGTGTGTCTAGGTTCAGAATATCGCTTTCGAATTAAAGGAAAGTTAACGCGCAAAGCGGCCGGATTCACGCCTTGTTAATTATTATGTTAAATTATTGGAACGAAAGACGGAATCGGCCTGAGAACCACTCTTAACTAGCCGATTTTTTTCAGGGCTTCTCTTTCGGGGCCGCGCTCTTGGGCGGGCGCAGGCGAGTCGGCGTTAACGCTTTCGCCTCTTCGAGGATGGGATAGGCGATGAGGGAGACGTAGCTGTTGATGCGCCGCAAATCGCGCAGGATGTCGAGGTGCAGGCTGGAGGTGGCGATGGTTTCCGCCACCCCTTCGGAGAGGCGCTTGAAGTGGCTTTCCGCCGCCATCATCTCCTGATTGCGCAGAATCGCCTTTTCCTCGAAAAGCTTGCGCGCCATTTTCACGTCGCCGGTCATGAAGACGTTCTGGGCGAGGTTCATGTTGTCCATCACCCGGTGGTGCAGGTCGGAGATTTCGGCGAAGCCCTGACGCGAGAAATTGTCCTGGTTGCGGATCTTCTTCGCCGCCATCTCCATCAGGTTCTTGTCGATGATGTCGCCGATATGCTCGAGGTTGGTCGAGAAGGTCAGGATCTGCATGTAGCGCTTGCCCTCGTGCTTGTCGAGCGACTCGCTGGACAGGCGGGCGAGGTAATTCTTGATCGACTCGTAAAGCCCATCGACGATGAGCTCCTGATCGCGGATGCTCTGCACGAGATGCGCGTTGTTGGTGCGCAGGGCTTCCAGCGTGTCGCGCATCATGCGCTGGATGATGTCGGACACGCGCATCGTCTCGCGCGCCGCCCCCGCCAGCGCCGCGGGCGGCGTGGTGAAGGCCGTGGGGTCGAGATAACGCGGCAGGCTTTCGTCCTCGTCGCGCGGGCGGTCGGGCAGGATGATTTCCGAGAGCCGCGTCATCGGCCCGATGAAGGGCAAAAAGCTGATCGCGACCGCGAGGTTGAAAAGCGTGTGGAAGTTGACGAGCTGGCGCGCCGGTTCCGCATCCAGCTGGGCGACATAGGGGCCGAGGAAGGGAAGGAAGGGCAGGCAGATGATGACGCCGATCGCGCGGGTCAAGAGGTTGCCCAGCGGCACGCGCCGCCCCGCCGGAATGTCGCGCAGGGTCATGACCACGGGGGCGATGACGCTGCCGATGTTCGCCCCCAGCACCAAGGCGAAGCCGAGGTTCATGGGCACGATGCCGGTGCGCGCGAAGGACATGTACAAAAGGATACTGCCGAGCGAGGAATGCGTCATCCACGTGAACAGCGCGGAGATGATGATGGCGAGGATGTACTGGTTGGCCAGCGGGTCCATCATGCTCTTCAGCTCTTGCGAATGACCGAGCGGCCCGGCCACGTCCTGTATCATGCCGAGCGAGATGAAGATGAGCGCGAGCCCCATGAGCGCGCGGCCCACGTGCTTGTACTGACTGGCCTCCATCGACTTGTTGACGGTATAGCCCGCCGCCAGCAAAACCGGGATGAACCACGAGATGTTCAGCGACATGACCTGCACGGCCAGCGTGGTGCCGACGTCGGCGCCCAGCATCACGGCAATGGCGCCCGGAATGGTGATGACGCTGCGCGCGGCGAAGGAGCTGACGATCATGCTGACCGCGGTCGAGGACTGCAGCATCACCGTGACGACGAGGCCGACGAAGAAGGCCTTGAAGCGGTTGGAGGTGGAATGGGAGATGGTGCGCCGGAGCGCCGTGCCGAAGGCGCGGTTGAGGCCGGTGCTCACCATGCTCACGCCCCAAAGGAGCAGACACACGGCACCGACGATGTTCAGCAATATTTCCGACGCGTTAATGGCAGTCTCTCCGCAATAATGTCGCCGTCACTGGCCGTCTTGAGCCAGCAACACACACCCTGCATCGCCTGCCGTCATGATGGTTTCTACGTTCGTTGCGTCTTTCGTCATGAAAAGGCCTTAATGGACGTCCGCCCAGACCTTGCGCTTGGCGGCGCGCATGATGCCGACGAAGAACAGCATGAAAAGAATGACCTTGATGCCCATCGCCTTGCGCGCTTCCATATGCGGGTTCGAGGCCCAGTCGAGGAACTGCGCGACGTCGCGCGCGGCCTGCTGGGTGGAGGCGGCGTCGCCGTTGGAATAGGTCACCTGACCGTCCGACAGCGGCTGGGGCATGGCGATCTGGTGGCCGGGGAAGGTATCGTTCCAGTACAGGCCCGGCGTCATCTTGACGTCCGCGGGCGCCGTGCCGTAGCCGGTCAGGATGCCGTAGATGTAATCCGGCCCGCCGGGGCGCGCGTTGGCGAGCAGCGACATGTCGGGCGGCAGCGCGCCGCCGTTGGCGGCCCTTGCGGCCTTGTCGTTGGCGAAGGGGGAGTGGAAACGGTCGGAAGGGCGCGCGGGGCGGTCGAACATCTCGCCCTCGTCGTTCGGGCCGTCCTGCACCGTATAGGCGGAGGCGACCGCCTTGACCTGCGCGTCGGTGTAGCCGAGGCCTTTAAGGTCGCGGTAGCTCATGAGCTTGAGCGAGTGGCAGTTGGAGCAGACCTCGCGATAGACCTGAAAGCCGCGCTGCACGGACGCCATGTCGTATTTGCCGAAGACGCCCCGTTCGGGCCAGTACTGGTGCGCCAGTTTTCCGCCTTCTTCCGCATGGGCCGCCCCGCCAAGGCAGAGCGCCGCCGCAACCATGAAGCCGATGAGTTTCTTTTTCATTATTATTGTTCTCCGAAATCAGTGTTTGCAGCAAGGATCGTCGCTGATGCTCGCGGGCACGGGGCAGGTTTTCTCGACGAAGCCCAGCACCGGCACGAGGACGATGAAGTGAAGGAAGTAATAGGCCGTCGCGACCTGCCCGACCACGGCGAGCGAGCCGCCCGCCGGCTGCGAGCCGACGTAGCCCAGCACGCAGAGCGAGACGAGCAAAAGCAGCAGGCACCACTTATAGACCGGGCGGTAGCGCGCGCTTTTCACCTTCGAGGTGTCCAGCCAGGGCAGGACCATCAAGAGCAGGAGCGAACCGAAC
Organism: Alphaproteobacteria bacterium; assembly: GCA_016124645.1. Taxonomy (GTDB): domain Bacteria; phylum Pseudomonadota; class Alphaproteobacteria; order Micavibrionales; family UBA2020; genus WGNE01. The sequence goes on along the minus strand of WGNE01000011.1, from coordinate 36,017 downwards.
ATCCCCATCACGCCCTGCAGCTTGGCCGGCAGGATGATGATGTCGGTGAAGGGAATGTAGATGTCATGCGTGAAGGAACGCAGGATGGCGTAGAACGGCAGGAAGTACCATTCCGGCACGATCTCCGGCGGGGTCTGCATGGGGTTGAAGTGCTTGAAGTGGTCCGGCTCGGTCAGCGCGAGCGGGGCGAAGAACACGACCGAGAGGAAGATGGTCATGAAGGTCACCAGCGCGTAGCTGTCTTTCACCGTGAAATAGGGGTGGAAGGGCAGCGTGTCCTTTTCCGACTTCGGCTCCACGCCGGTCGGGTTGTTGGAGCCCGTGACGTGCAGCGCCCAGACGTGGATGAACACGACGCCGAGGATGACGAAGGGCAAAAGGAAGTGCAGCGAGAAGAAACGGTTCAGCGTCGGGTTGGCGACGGAGAAACCGCCCCACAGCCAGGTGACGAGCCCGTCGCCGATGACCGGAATGGCGGAGAACAGGCTGGTGATGACCGTCGCGCCCCAGCCGGACATCTGGCTCCAGGGCAGCGCGTAGCCCATGAAGGCCGTGGCCATCATCAAAATCAGGATGACGACGCCGACGATCCACAGCAGCTCGCGCGGGGACTTGTAGGACCCGTAGTAGAGGCCGCGGAAGATGTGGATATAGACCGCGATGAAGAAGAAGGACGCGCCGTTCATGTGCACGTAGCGCAGCAGCCAGCCGTAGTTCACGTCGCGCATCGTGCGCTGCACGCTGTCGAAGGCCAGCGCCGTGTTGGGCGTGTAGTTCATGGCGAGGAAGACGCCGGTCACGATCATGATGATGAGCATGGTCAGCGCGATGCCGCCGAAGCTCCAGAGATAGTTGGCGTTTTTCGGCATCGGGAAGACGCCGTATTCCTTGGTCAGCATGGTGAAGATCGGCAGGCGCTCGTCGATCCACTGGATCAGGCAGTTGTCGAACTTCTGCGTATTCGCGGGACGGGACATTATTGTTCTTCCTTCTTCTTATGCTTAGCCGATGCGAATGAGGGTATCGGAAACGAATTTATAGGGCGGCACTTCGAGGTTGCGCGGCGCCGGCCCCTTGCGGATGCGGCCGGAACGGTCGTATTCCGAGCCGTGGCAGGGGCAGAACCAGCCGCCGAACTCGCCGCGCGGGTCGCCCTGCTTGGAGCCTTTGGGAATGCAGCCGAGGTGCGTGCAGATGCCGATCATGACCAGCCACTGGTCGTGGCCTTCCTTCACGCGCGAGGCGTCGCTTTGCGGATCGCGCAGCGTGTGCCAATCAACCTCGGCACGGACTTCCTTGACCTCTTCCGCGCTGCGATGGTCGATGAAGATGGGCTTGCCGCGCCAGACGGCGACCACGCGCTGGCCGACCTCGATATGGCTGAGATCGACCTCGGCGGTCGAAAGCGCGAGCGTATCGGCCGCGGGGTTCATGCTGCTGACCAGCGGCACCGCCGCCGTGCCAACTGCCACCGCACCCATGGCGCCGGCCGTCAGGTAAAGGAAATCGCGCCGGGTTGCGCCGTCTTTGGTCGAGCCCATTGTTTTTGTTCCTTTTTACTGGACTTTTGAGAGGCCGCGACCGGAAAGGCCGCAACGTGAAAAATTCAGACAGAAGACGCGGACACACTATATATCTTCGGGCCGGGCCTTCTATCGGAATGATACTACTCGTTTTTGCCGGAAATGAAATACTTCCTGCACAAAAAATTCGCCTGTTTCTTTTTCATAAAATGTTATTTTGCGCCTGAAATGCCTGTATTAACCCCGCGCGGGCCATGCAGCACACGCCGCGAACCTGTCCGCGCGTTAAAAAAGATAAAGCGACTCGAGAACCAGCAGGTGCAACACGTAGATTTCCAGCGTGTTATGGCCAACGAACTGCGCCGCGCGCGAGACGATATCCTTCGAACGCCGGGACAGGTCGTTGAGGATCATCCGCCGCAGCCGCGTCATCAGCGCCAGCGCCGCCGCCGTCGTGACCAGCACGAAAATGAGCTGCGGCGCGTCGAAGCGGAAAATCCACTGCTGCTCGGCGTTGAAGACGGCATAGACGAAGGTGAAATAGACGGGAACCGTGGGCACGTAGCGTTTGCTCCCCTCCGCCGCCGCGCGCGGCGCTTCCGATTCGCGCAGCACCCAGCCGGCCGCCGCCACCATCAGCGCCAGCGTGCCGTATTGCGTGATCTGGTTGGTGGCGGGAATGGCCAGCGCCAGCGCGGCCTGCCCGCCCCAGAACAAAAAGCGGTCGCGGGTGGTGAATTCCATGAAGGGCGGCAGCAAAAGCCGCACCAGCGCAATCGTCGCCATTACCGTCAGCGGAAAAGGGTTGCCCGCCGCCGCCTGCTGCATGACGGCAAGGACGATCGCGCCCCACCACAGCCGCGCGGAGGGCGGCTTGCCCGCGTTGTAGCCCAGCGGCAGGAACCACATGAAGACGAGGGCGCGCAAAACGCGCAGCCAGAGCACCTCCGGGTAGAACAGCCAGCCGACATGGTCGATGAACATGGCGATGACGGCGAGCCCGTAAAACTCGTATGCGGAAATCGTGACCTTGAACTTCATGCCCTTAAAAGCCTTCGCGGGCCGCGCGAAGGCCTTTCCCCCGCGCGCGCCTTTATGCCACTATTGCACCAATCGGCCCTTGCAGCAATCGACGAGCATTTTTCCGCCATGCGCCTCGCCCTCTACCAGCCCGACATTCCGCAGAACACCGGCACGCTGATGCGGCTTTGCGCCTGCCTTGGCGTGCCGCTGGACGTCATCGAGCCCTGCGGCTTCATCCTCAGCGACAAGAACCTGAAACGCGCGGGCATGGATTACATCGACAGCCTCGACATGACGCGCCATGCGAGCTGGCAGGCCTTTTCCGCGGCGCACGAAGGCGCGCGGCGCGTGCTGATGACGACCAAATCCGCCCTGCCCTTCACGGATTTTTCCTTTGAGGCCGATGACATCCTCATCGCCGGGCGCGAAAGCGCGGGCGTGCCGGATGAGGTGCACGAGGCCTGCGATGCGCGCGTGACGATCCCCATGGCGCCCGGCATGCGTTCGCTCAACGTCGCGCTCGCGTCCGCCATGGTGCTGTCCGAAGCCCTGCGGCAAACAGGCGGTTTTCCCGCGCTTTAAGCGATTTTACGAAAGTTGATTTCCCGCGCCGGATAAGGCCTAATGAAGCCCGTCAACGAATCGCCGGAGAGACGCAAATGTCCGACACACAGCCCCTGCCCGCCGAAGGCGCGGACGCCGCCATGCAAAAGGCCGAGGCCGCCGCATGGTTCGAGAGCCTGCGCGACGAGATCTGCGCCGCTTTCGAAAAGCTGGAGGACGATCTGCAAGGCACGCACGCCGATATGCCCCCTGGCCGCTTCACCCGCCAGCCGTGGCAGCGGGCCCCGAATGACAATACCGGCGGCGCAGCCGCAAATGACAAGGCTTCCGGCAAGGCGGGCGACGGCTTGCTGCAGGGCGGCGGCGAAATGTCGATCATGCGCGGGCGCGTGTTCGAAAAAGTCGGCGTCAACATCTCCACCGTCTATGGCGTTTTCTCCAGCGAGTTCAGGAAACAGATCAACGGCGCGGCCGAAGACGGGGCTTTCTGGGCGGCGGGCATCAGCCTCGTCGCGCATATGCGCTCGCCCCTCGTGCCGGCGGTGCACATGAACACGCGCCACATCGTGACCTCCAAGGGCTGGTTCGGCGGCGGCGCGGACCTCACCCCCATGTACCCGAATGACAAGGACACGCAAGATTTCCACGCCGCGCTGAAAGCCGCCTGCGACACGCACGACCCGGATTACTACCCGAAATACAAGAAATGGTGCGACGAATATTTCTTCCTGCCGCACCGCAACGAGCCGCGCGGCGTGGGCGGCATTTTCTACGACCACCTGAATACAGGCGACTGGGACAAGGACTTCGCCTTCACCCGCGACGTCGGCAAGGCTTTTTTAGACATCTACCCGAAAATCGTCGCGCGCCACATGGACAAGCCCTGGACGCAAGAACAGCGCGAGCATCAATTGGTGCGGCGCGGGCGTTACGTGGAATTCAACTTGCTCCATGACCGCGGCACCCAGTTCGGCCTGAAGACCGGCGGCAATACCGAGGCGATCCTGATGTCCATGCCGCCCGAGGTGAAGTGGCCTTAAACATATCTCTTCTATTAGAAGAACCACAGCGGAGAGAGTATTGTCCAAAGAAAAAATACGAGCAAAGCGAAATCAACCCGTCCGGTTTCCACTAGATATTGAAGAAGGTGATATTGTCTGCGAAGCAATCTCGCGAGATAGCGGGCTTTTTTACATCACCAGAAATAAAATATTGTGCCTACGCAGCCCAGATGACCTTGACCCTGATCTCGAATATGAATCCGCCCCTTGGGAAAAGAGCCTATATTTGCCTCATGGAGCATCCGATCCATTGGTGGCACGCACAGTCATCCAGACTGGACGACTAATAGAACTATGCTACCAAAAAAACTCAAAGAAATATAAAGCACTCTCTGACATCAGTTGGAAACTAATGGAGTCTTTGATCACGTTGCGCTCCGTCAAGGAGGGGCTTGGAAAAAGAATAGACGACACACAAAAAACAATAAAAATAGACCCAAACCCTTACGTAACAGGACAAAGCCCAAAAGCTCTCCCCATCATAGAGAACTATCGTATCGACTTCTACTCTTTCGTCAATGAAGTAAGACGTACGTTAAACATCATATCTGACATTTTTCTCCCAATAACGGGGAAAAACTTTAGTAACGGACACTTTCAGAAAGCCCAACAATGGATAAAAAAAAGCCTTGGGGAAAATAGTCCACTCACTCTAATGCTTGAGAAAGATCAAACATGGATTAAAACATGGATAGACACCCGCATTGCAATTGAACATCCTCAGGAAGACCGATACGTAGAGACCTTAAATTTTTCCCTAGAACCAAGCCGAGACATACGTCTTCCAACATGGCGTCTAATACACCCAGACCACACTGAAAATCGGCCTCGCGAATTACTTGAAACACTCGAGACTGCAGTAAACAACCTGCTCAAGTTCTATGAAGATTTACAGGTTGCTCTTTTGCACGAATATTTAGCGAAAACCCCAAGAGTATATGCCGAAATTATTTCTGAGGAACAACGAGACAAAAAAATGCCCATGCGCTATGACTTTGCAATCATTCTATAAAAAAACTCAACCGCCCTTCGCGCGCGGGGTGTAGCAGGTTTTTAAGTATTCCAGCGCCTCGCCGCGGCCGGGCTTGAAGTCGCGGTCGATCCACCAGTTTTCCATCTCGCCGAGGATGCGGCCGATCTCGGGCCCGGGCTTGATGCCCAGCATCATCACGTCCTGCCCCACCAGCGGGAAGCGCGGCGGGCGGAAGGCCGTGGCCACCTGGTAGAGCGCGGAGATATCCGCCGTGCCGCCCTCGCGCGCGCTCGCCAGCAACAAAAGGCTGCGCGCCATGTCGTTGCCCGTCAGGTGCACGAGCCTTCGCATGTCGTGGGAGGACATGGTGGTCGCAACCTTCATCGGCGGGAACGAAAGCTGCATGAGCTGCCACGCCTGTTCGTTCGAGAGCCGCAGCCCGCGCGAAAGGCGCGGCAGCGCTTCCTTCGTCACCTCCAAAAGCGCGGCCAGCCGGCGCAGCACGAAGGGCGCGCTGTGGTGGTCGTGCTCGAGCCGCAGCAACGTCTCTAGCGCGGCGGTATTCGTCGCCTCGGGCAGGAAGTGGGTGACGATGCCTTCCGACAGCATGAGTTTCCAGACCAGCGCGCAACGTTCCGCCGACAGCAGCTTCAAGAGCTCGTCGCGGATGCGTTCAGCCGAAAGCTTCGGGATATGGTCCGCCAGCGCGGCGCAGGCCTTCAGCGCGGAAGGGTCGGGCGCGCCCTGCCCGTAATGGGCGAAAAAGCGGAAATAGCGCAGGATGCGCAGGACGTCTTCCTTGATGCGCCGCTCGGCCTTGCCGACGAAGATGACGCGGCCCGTGCGCAAATCCTCGATGCCGCCGAAGGGGTCGAAGACGTCGCCTTCCATCGTCGCGGACATGGCGTTGAAGGTGAAGTCGCGCCGCGCCGCGTCCTGCTCCCAGTCGTCGGTGAAGGCGACCTCGGCGTGGCGGCCCTGCGGCTTCACGTCCACGCGCAGAGTGGTGATCTCGAAAGGCGTGCCATCGACGAGGGCGGTGACCGTGCCGTGCTTGAGCCCCGTGGGCACGTATTTGATCTTCGCCTTTTCCAGCCGCTGGATGACTTCCTCGGGCCGCAGCGGGGTTGCGATGTCGATATCGACGTTCTTGCGGTTGACCAGCGCGTCGCGCACGCAACCACCGACGAAGCGCGCCTCGCCGCCGTCCTGATGCAGCGCGTCCATCACGGCGATGACCTCGTCCGTCACCATCCATGCCTGTTTGTCGAGCCTGCCGTGGAAAACTTGCGTGGTCATGCGTGCCTTGAAGTGAAGAAAGCCGGTTGCGTCAGGGCTTGTTGGCGGGGGGAGGGTTTTTGGGTTTCTGCTTCTCGCCGTGATTTTCCGGCGCGGGGCCGTCCTGCGCGCCCGCGCCGATGACGTCGGCGAAATGGCGCAGCATGCCCGCCGTCGCGCCCCAGATGTGGAAGCCGTCCCAGTCGAGCGCGAAGAAATGACGTTCGCGCTCCTCGAACATCACCGTGCGGGGCTGCAGCCCGCCGTTCAGGATATGATCCAGCGGAACCTCGAAAATCTGCGCGACCTCGTCGGCGCTGGGCGTCCAGTCCTGCGCGTTTTCCAGCACGGCCACGACGGGGCGCACGGAAAAGCCGGTGCGGGTGATGTATTCGTCGAGCGCGCCCAGCACGCGGGCGTTTTGGGGGTCGAGCCCGATTTCCTCCTGCGCTTCGCGCAGGGCGGCGGCGATTTCGTCGGCGTCGTCCTCGTCCACGCTGCCGCCCGGAAAGCTGACCTGCCCCGCATGGGCGGAAAGGGTCGTCGTGCGCTCCGTGAACAGCACCGTCAGCCCGTCCTCGCGCGGGATGAGCAAAATCAGCACCGCCGCGGCGCGGAAGGGCGGCTCGATCTCCATGCCGGGGTTGAGCGCGTGGTCGCCCCCGCCGCTGCCGGGCTTGTGCGACTTGATCGCGCGCGCGATGTCTTCCAGCATGCTCATGATGCCGTCATCGTCCCGACCGGGTGGAATTTTCCGTGGCTCCATACGCCGTACAGTCCTTTCTGTTGCGCGCTTTCCGAGGCCAGCGCGACGAGCTCATAATACACGGCGCGGCTGACCAGCGCCTCAAGATTGTCGCGCACCAGAAGATAGGGCGCGGGTTCCCCCGTTTTTGGATCCTCGGCGACGCGCAGCGGGTTGTCCGGCCCGGCCTCGACCCATGTATCGACATTGGTGCGAAAGCGCAGCTTTTGCCCTTTTCCCGCCCCCTCGGCGATCATCTCGACCGCGGTGAAGGGCGCGTCGTCCACGACGATCCGCCCTTTTTCATAGGGGGTGACGAGCCAGTAGCCGCCTTTCTCATCCTTTTGTAGCACAGTCGAGAACAGTTTGACCAGATTATGTCTTTTGATCGGCGTGCCGTTATAGAGCCATGTGCCGTCGCGCAGGATGCGGATGGCGTAGAACTCCTCTTCCTCCCCTTCCGGGGTTTTCTGCTCCGGCGTCATGGTTTGTTCATACCTTTCCTTTTATCATTATACAATGAAATGGAACGGGGGAATGAAACGGGATTCAGGCCGTGCCGCGACACAGCATTCTGTTTGATTTCAAACCCGTAGCTGATAGGCTGTTACAAGACGCCATCGCCGAACAAGCTTTTGAGGATTACAGACATGACCGCCGAAGCCGCCGCCGCCGAAACCGAAGCCCCCCAGAAGATCAACGCGGATCTGGAGAAAAAGACCGCCGCCCTCGCCAAACAGCTGAAAGACGTGCGGGAAAACGTGCACAAGGTCATCATCGGGCAGGAGCAGGTGGTCAACCTCTGCCTGACGGCGATTCTCTCCGGCGGGCACTTCCTCATCATGGGGCTGCCGGGGCTCGGCAAGACCAAGCTGGTCGATACGCTGGGGGTCGTGCTGGGGCTGGACGCGCGCCGCGTGCAATGCACCCCGGACCTGATGCCGGCGGATATCCTCGGCTCCGAGATTTTGTCGGAGAAAGACGGCGACAAGGTCTTCAAGTTCATCCACGGCCCGATCTTCAGCCAGCTTTTGATGGCGGATGAGATCAACCGCGCCAGCCCGCGCACGCAATCCGCGCTTTTGCAGGCGATGCAGGAATATCAAGTCTCCGTCGGCGGCACGACCTATGATTTGCCGCGCCCCTTCCACGTGATGGCGACGCAGAACCCGCTGGAGCAGGAAGGCACCTACCCCCTGCCCGAGGCGCAGCTCGACCGTTTCATGCTGCAGGTCAACATCGGCTACCCGACGCCGGAGGAGGAACGCAAAATGGTCCTCGTCACCACCGGCACGCATGAGGACAAGGCGGATAAAGTCATGTCCGCCGAGGACGTGATGGAAGCCCAGCGCATCATCCGCCAGCTGCCCGTGGGACAGAAGGTGCTGGACGGCATCTTGAAGCTCGTGCAGGCGGGCCGCCCGGACCAGTCGCCGCTGGACAGCGTGAAAAAGCACGTCAGCTGGGGCCCGGGGCCGCGCGCGGCGCAGGCCTTCATGCTGGCCGCAAGGGCCAAGGCCATTCTGGAGAACCGTTATTCCCCCTCGCTCGACGACGTTCTCGCCCTCGCGCCCTCCGTGCTGCGTCACCGCATGGAGCTGCATTTCTCCGCCCGCGCCGAAGGCCGCACGGTGGAAAACATCATCGCCGAAATGTGCGAAGTGCTGGACTGATTTTTCGCTGAAAGCAAAGCCCCGCGCCTACCCCAACACCGGCGTGCTGCCGGGTTTCGGCGGCTTGCCGTTTTTCACGCCGTCTTTTTGCGCTTCCGGCTCGACGTAGAGCACGGGCGAAAGGCCGAGGAATTTGTCGTTGTTGTAGGACAGGTTGGCGATCTTGCCGCCGGTGACGCGCCCCATCATGATAGCGGGCTTCAGCCCCTCGTCGTCCCATGTGAAGAGAATGCGCACCTCCGCCCCCGCCGTCACCGCGGGGTCGGGCGTCTGGATGCATTGCGCGTATTCGACCTTTTCCATCAAGAGCCATTCGCCACGCTCTTCTCGCGGGATCTTCGCGAGGTCTTCGGGCGTAACGTCGATGACGACCCCCGCGCCGCCGCGCCCGAAAAGCGGCTTCAGGACATAGTTTTCAAGATCGTCCGGCGCCGCGCCGTCGGAAAGCAGCCGCGCCTTGAGCGCAAGCGGGTGGTCGATATAGGGCAGGACCGCCTTGCTCATGCGGTGCTGCCATACGGGCTCGCCCGCCCATTCGACGTCCAGTTCGTCGTTGAGCCTGAAGCCCGCCTTGTCCGCGATGTCGCGGCTGTCGAATTCGTCCATCGCCATGCGGCTGTAGATGCGCTCGATCCTGACCTCCCGCCCGTCGTCGTCGAGGTAGTAGAGCTTGTCGCCGCGCTTGATCGCGTCGGTCACGTCCAGCACCTTGATGCCCAGCAGGTTCTGCGTGGCGACGAAATCCATGCGCGTGCCCTGGTTCCAGGGGTCGATTTCCATCAGCACCACGTTTTTCGGGTCGTGGTTTCCGACGATGGCCTTGCGGATCTGTTCGTCGTAGCCGGGGCGGTCCTGCGCGCTCAGCGCGTATTTGAAGGCGTCGCCGAGGCTATAGACCTCTTTATAGGTTTCCGCCGCATCCGCCAGCCACGCCAGATGCGCCCCCACGCCCTGAAACTCGATGAGCCGGGGCGCGAGATCGCCGTTGTCGTCGCGGATGAGCGCGTAATCGACGAGGATGAAGCTGGGGTGGTCGGGCGCGTTGGACACGCGGCATTTTTCCGGCACGTATTCGTCGAGCGCGGGCAGGAGGGCGGGGTCCATGCCCTGCATGATGATTTCCCGGCCGCCTTCGACCATCCGCTCCATCAGCTTTCGGGAGAGCAAAATCGGCAGCTCGCCGAGGCGGTAGCCGCAGGGGCCGTTCTTGTCTTCGATGCGGCGCAGGAATTCCGCGTGCCGCTCGTCGGAATAGACATGGCTGTTTTCGTTGAATTCGTCGCGGAACATGGCGCAGGCCCCCGTCTTGGTATTCTCGTTTGTATCCTTGCGCGGCGGGCCTTCATGGCCTTTGCGCCGCGGCATGTCCACAAAACTACCGGGTTATGATAAACAAGTATAATAATAATTACTGATATCATCTATCAAAAATACTGATATATGCGAATATAGAGGGGCCATGAGAGAAAAAATAAAGAAACTCAACGTCATGATGCTCGCTACGCTGGAGGCCCTGTACCTGCACGGCACGACGGTGCTGGCCGCGGAAAAGCTGGGGATCGCCCAGCCCAGCGTGTCGTGGTACCTCAAGCAGCTGCGCGAAATGACGGGCGACGTGCTGTTCATCCGCACCCCCGACGGCTACGAGCCCACGGATTTCTGCCGCCAGTATTACCTGAAGGCGCGCGAGGCGCTCGACCGGCTGGAGCTGCTGGCGGCCGACCGGCCGGAGGATTTCGACCCCAAGGCGGCGCGCGCGGAATTTTCCGTCGCGATCCCCTTCTTCAAGGCGCGGCTGATGCTGGAAGCGCTGTCGGTCGATGTCATGCAGGCCTGGCCCGGCATCCGCACCAACCTTCTCTACCTCGAGGAGAAGGAGGCGCTGCAATGCCTCGAAAACCGGTTGCTGGACATTTACATCGGCGTCGTCTCGGAAAAACTGCCCAAGCACTTCATGGCGGAAAAGGTGATGACGAGCGCATTCATCCTCCTGTGCTCGGAGAAAAGCCGCTTCTTCGAAAGCGGGCGCATCCGCCGCGACGAATTTCTCGCGGCCTCGCACATCAAGGTGGCGGCGGGCTTTCACCCCTCGACCGCCGACACGCTGCTGAAAAAACACGGGCTGGCGCAGGAGAACCAGCTCATGGTGCCCGACATCGGCTCGGAGATCATCCTGCTGCGCGAGATGGACGTGCTGGCGATGGTCGATCGGCAGGACGCCGGCATCATCATGGAGGGCAGCAACTTCAAGACGCTGGAAACGACGGATTTCGACCTGCCCCAGCTCGACCTTTACGCCGTCTGGCACGCCCGCAAGAGGGGCGCGCAGGACCACGTCTGGTTTCGCGAATACCTGAAGAAAAGATGCCGGGAATATGCGGACGGCCGCCGACCCGATCCCGCGCGTTTCACGGCCTGATTTTCACTTACCCCAGCGCGTAAGAGCGCAGCGGGTCATAGACCGGGCCGTCGGCGGTGGAGCGGCTTTCGTAGAGCAGGAAGTTCTTCACCTCGAAAGATTCCGTCGAAAAGCTCCCGTGCGCGGCCAGAAACTCCGCCAGCTTCTCCTCCTCCGGTTTTTTCAGCCGCGCGAGGGTAACGTGGGGCGTGTATTTGCGCGCGGCGAAGGGGATGCGGTATTTCTCGAACACGCGGTCGGTCTTTTCCTTCAGCCGGAACAGGGTTTCGTCATGGCCGACGCCCATCCACAGAACCTTCGGCTCATCGCCCTGCTGGAAGACGCCCGCGCCGGTCAGCGAGAGAGAGAACGGCGGGACTTTTACGGCGGAGAGCGCCTCGTCGATGTCCTCACCGAGGTTCTCGTCCACCTCGCCGATGAAGGTGAGGGTGATGTGGTAGTTCCCCTCCGCCGTCCAGCGCGCGCCCGGCACCCCGCCCTGCAAGAGGTGAAGCTGCGCCGAAATCTCGGGCGGCAGGGAAAGGCCGGTGAAAAGGCGCAGCATGGCGGGGCTCCTTTTTTAAGGACAGGGGTTCGAGATGAGCGCGTGCACGCCGTTGATGTCGGTGACGACCTCGGGCGCGAGTTTCAGCTCCGCCGCCGCGATGTTGGATTGAAGCTGTTCCATCTTCGTCGCCCCGATGATGGTCGAAGTGACGAAGGGCCGCGAATTGACGAAGGCGATGGCCATCTGCGTGGGGTCGAGGTCGTGCTTCTGCGCGACGTCGAGATAGGCATGGACCGCGTCGTCAAGATTGGGCCGCTTGTAGCGCGAGGTGCGCGTGTCGATGTCCCAGCGCGAGCCCTTGGGCACCGCGCCTGCAAGGTATTTGCCCGAGAGCGTGCCCGCCGCCAGCGGCGAATAGGCCAGCAACCCCACGTTTTCCTGCAGGGCGACCTCGGCAAGGCCCACCTCGAAGGAGCGATTGAGCAAACTATAGGCGTTCTGGATGCTGACCACGCGCGGCAGGCTGTTGTTTTCGTGGTGGTTGATGTAGTTCATCACACCCCAGGGGGTTTCGTTGGACAGGCCCGCGTGGCGCACCTTTCCCGCGTCGATGAGCTCGCCCAGCGCGTCGAGGATTTCGAGGATGTTGTCGCTCTCCATCCCGCTCACGGCGGACTGGTCGTAGCCCAGCTTGCCGAAGCTGTTGACCGGGCGCTGCGGCCAGTGGATCTGGTAAAGGTCGATGTAATCGGTCTGCAGGCGTTTCAGGCTGTTTTCCGCGGCCTGCAGGATCTGCTCTTTTTCCAGCTTGGCGTTGCCGCCCCGGATCCACGGCATGCCGGGCGCGGGGCCCGCCACTTTCGTCGCCAGTACGATGTCCTTGCGCTTGCCGGAGACCTTGAACCATTCGCCGATGATTTCCTCCGTCCGGCCGTAGGTTTCGGCGCGGGGCGGCACGGCGTAGAGCTCCGCCGTGTCGAAGAAGTTCACACCCTGTTCCAGCGCGTAGTCCATCTGGGCGAAGCCTTCCTCCTGCGTGTTTTGCTCGCCGAAGGTCATGGTGCCAAGGCAGATGAGGGAGACGTTGACGTCCGTGCCGCCGAGTTTGCGGTATTCCATTTATTTGTCCTTTGTTTCTTCTTCTTGTTTTTCTTTTTGCTCTTCCTGTTTCGTATCCGTCGGCGCTTCTTCAGGCGCGGCGGCGTCATATGTCGCGGGCGGGCGCGCCAGCAGTTTTTCGACCGTGGGCATGATCTTCTTCACGATGATCCCGACGCCCGCCTCGTTCGGGTGCAGCCCGTCCTCTTGGTTGAGCATCGGTTCCGTCGCCACGCCGTCGAGGAAGAAGGCGTAATAGACCGCATCGTATTTCTTCGCAAGCTCCTTGTACATCTGCAGGTAGGCGTCGCCGAAGATATAGCCCATGTTGGTGAAGGCCTGCATGCCCGCGATGAGCACGGGAATATGCCGGTTGTGCAGCATCCGCATGATCTTATCGAGGTTCGACGCGGTCAGCTTGGGGTCGAGGTGGCGCAGCATGTCGTTGCCGCCTAGCACGAGGATGACGTATTGCGGCTTGGTCTTCAGCATCCAGTCCAGCCGGTTCAGCCCGTCCGCCGTCGTATCGCCCGACACGCCCGCGTTGACGACCTTGACGTTTTCGCCCTTTTTCTCCAGCGCGGCCTGCAGCCTTGCGGGGAAGGCCTGTTCGGGCTGCAGCCCGTAGCCCGCGACGAGGCTGTCACCGAATACCATAACGGTTTTTTGCGCGGCTTTCGGCGGCACGTCCTTGCCCGCCGCATCTTGCGCCAAAACGGTGCGGGGATTACACAAGGTTATGATTGAAAAAGACAAAAACAGACCTATAACCAATAGAAGGTCCTGTCTCTTTTGACGAAAGAAGCCGCGCATGACATCCTCAGTTGCCGAAAATGAAACCGGGGCCATTCTAAGCCTGACGCACGTGGATTTAAACCTGAAAAGCGACGCGGGGGACGTCCATATTCTCAAGGACATCAGCCTGAGCCTGCCCGCCGCGCGCAGCGTGGGCATCATGGGGCCCTCGGGCTCGGGCAAGACGACGCTGCTCATGGTGCTGGGCGGGCTCGAAAAGCCCACCACCGGCCATGTCGCCGTGGCCGGGCAGGATTTTTCGGGGCTGGACGAGGACGCGCTGGCGAGCTTTCGCCGCGACAACATCGGCATCATCTTCCAGAACTTCCACCTCATCCCCACCATGACCGCGCTCGAGAACGTGGCCGTGCCGCTGGAGCTGGCGGGGGAAAAGCGGGCCTTCGAGAAGGCGAAGGAGGCATTGGACGCCGTGGGGCTTTCCCACCGCACCACGCATTACCCCGGCCAGCTTTCGGGCGGGGAGCAACAGCGCGTGGCCATCGCCCGCGCCTTCGCCCCCGCGCCGCGCCTGATACTGGCCGACGAGCCGACCGGCAACCTCGACGCCGAAACGGGCGCGCAGGTGACGAAGACCATGTTCGACCTCGCCAAAAGCCGGGGCGCGACGCTGGTCATGGTCACGCATGACGCCGCGCTGGCCGGGCAATGCGATTCCATCGTCCATATCCGCGACGGCAAGATAGAAACGCCCGCATGATCGTGTCGCAAAATTCGCCGCAAAATTCCTTCCGGCTCGCCCTTTCCTATGCGCGGCGCGAAATGCGCGCGGGGCTTTCGGGGTTTTACGTCTTTCTCGCCTGCCTCGTGCTGGGCGTGGGGGCGATCGCGACCATACAATCGCTTTCCGCCGGGCTGACCGACAGTTTGCGCCGCGACGGGCGCAGCGTGCTGGGCGGGGACATCGCGCTTTATTCCATCTACAAGCCGCAGGCCCCGCCCGTGGCGCAATATCTGAAAACGCTGGGCAGGACCGCGCGGGTGCTGAATATGGTCGCCATGGCCCGCGCGGAAAAGGGACCCAAGGGAGGCGCCGACGCGACCCTGAGCGAATTGAAAGCGGTGGATGAAAACTACCCGCTTTACGGCACATACAGTCTCGCGGACGGGCGGGAGCTGGACGCGCGCGCGCTCGCGAAACTTTTGCAGCCCGAAAACGAAAACAGGCTTGCCCGGCGCGGTGGTGGAAGACGCGGTCATGGCGCGGCTGCACCTGAAAGAGGGTGATAAAATCGGCGTCGGCGCGCAGGAATACATCGTGCGCGGCGTGGTGGGCAAGGAGCCCGACCGCATCAGCGCGAGCGGCTATATGCTGGCCCCGCGCGTGCTCGTCGCGCTTTCGACCATGGAGGCGGCGAAGCTGGTCGTGCCCGGCAGCCGCGTGACCTACAAGGAGGCCGTCGCCCTGACCGCCGCGCAGGAGAAAATGACCGGCCCGCGCGCGCTGCAGAAAATCGAGGCGGGGATTCAAAAGAAATTCCCCGGCCCCGGCCGGCACCTGCGCGACTGCTACCGTCCCTCGGGCGGGATGGAGCGGCTGATCTCGCGCCTCACCTTCTTCCTCACCCTCATCGGGCTCACGACTTTGCTGGTCGGCGGGGTCGGCGTGTCGAACGCGGTGCGCGGCTTTCTGGACACCAAGCTGCCGCATATCGCGACGCTGAAATCGCTGGGCGCGTCCGGGCTTTTCGTGCGGCGGGGCTTTTGCTGGGCGCGGCGGGCGGGATTGCGGGCGCGAGCTTCGTGACCGCGCGGCTGTCCTTGAGCAGCGGCACGGGCATCTATCCTTCCGCGCTGCTGACCGCCGCGCTCTTCGGGTATCTGACCACGCTGACCTTCAGCCTCTGGCCCATCGGCCGCGCGGTGAGCGTGACGCCCGCCGATTTGTTCCGCGACGCGGTGCTGCCCGCGACCGGCCGCCCCGCCCCCGGCATCGTGGAGGGCACGGCGCTTTCCGCCTTGCTGCTGGCATGGCTGGCCGTGGCCAGCGCGTCGGACACGCATTTCGCGCTGAACTTCGTGGCGGGCGCGACGCTGGCCTTCGGCCTGTTCTTCGCCTGCGCCGCGCTGCTCAAATCCCTGCTGAAACGCCTGCAAAAGACCATGGCGGGCAGGCTTTCGCCCGAGCTGCGCATGGCGGCGGCGAACCTGCACCGGCCGGGCAACGTGACGACGGGCATCGTGCTCTCGCTCGGCCTCGGCCTCACCGTGCTGATCGCGATTTCGCAGGTGGAGCACAATTTCTCCCGCCTGCTGGCGGAAGACGCGGTGAAGGACGCGCCGTCCTTCTTCTTCCTCGACCTGCAGACGGCGGACGCGCCCGCCTTCGCCGCGCTGGTGAAAAGCTTTCCCGGCGCGCGCAAGCTGCTGACGACGCCGTCCTTTCGCGGGCGCATCGTCTCGGTCAACGGGGTGGATGCGCGAAAAGCCCTCATCGACAGCTCGAAAAGCTGGGTCATCAGCGCGGACCGGGGCTTCACCTATACCGACCGGCTGCCGCAATACAGCCGCGTGATCGCGGGGGAATGGTGGGGCGAAAACTATAAAGGCCCGCCCGCCGTCTCCATCGCGACCGACGTGGCGGACGCTTTCGGTATCGGCGTGGGCGCGCATCTCACCGTCAATATCCTCGGCATGGACATCGACGCGGTGGTGAAGAACGTGCGGGAGGTGGACTGGGCGAGCTTCACGCTCAACTTCGCCGTCACCTTCGCCCCCGGCGTGCTGGAAGACGCGCCGCACAGCGTCATCGCCACCCTCATCGCGCCCGATGACGAACAGGTCGCGCTGCAAAACGCGGTGGCGCAGAAATTCCCCGGCGTCACCGTCATCCGCGTGAAGGACATGCTGCAGACCGCCGGGGTCTTCGTGAGCGCGGTCGCGCAGGCGATACGGGTGAGCGCCCTCGTCACCCTGCTGGCGGGCATGCTGGTGCTGGCGGGCGGCATCGCGGCGGCGCGGCGCCGGCACGTCTATGACGCGGTGATCCTGAAAGTGCTGGGCGCGACGCGCGGGCGCATTTTGAAAACGTTCCTGCTGGAATACGCGCTGCTGGGGATGATGACGGTCTTCATCGCGGCGGCGCTGGGCGCCCTCGCCTCCTTCGCCATGCTGCATTATATCCTGAACATCCACTGGGTCTTCAGCCTGCAATCGCTGCTCGCCGTCACGGGGCTCAGCCTTGGCTTCACGCTGCTGGCGGGGTTCTTCGGCACATGGCGCGCGCTGCGGCAGAATCCCGCGCCCTACCTGCGCAACCAGTGAAAACGCCCCGCTTGTCCATAAAATATCATTTATAAACAGCATGTTGTCTGCACGGGGGCTGCGAAAAACCGCGTTTTATAGTATAATGAAAGCTGCGATCAGAAATATGCCAGCCGGGGGAAAGGACAACAAGCATGAATGACGAGCGTCTTTCAAGACCGCGCGCGCAGGCGCAGGCCGCCGTGCTGAACGCTTCCCCCATCGAGGCCGCCGATCCCGTTTTGCACGCGGGGCTGCAGCGGGTCTATTACATCCTCACCACCGGACTCGCCGTCACCGCCATGACTGCATGGCTGGTCGCGCATGTGGACGCGCTGTATAACCTTTGCTTCGACACGCCGCTGCGCTTCCTGTTCATCTTCGGCTTTCTCTTCATCGGACTTTTCGAAAGCGCGCTGAAAAAAATGCCCGCCAAAATGCTGCAGGCCGCCTTCTACGGTTTCTGCGCCGTGATGGGCGTGACCTTTTCCTATATCTTCGAGGTCTATACCTCCGTCAGCATCGTCAATACCTTCATCTGCTGCATCGCGCTGTTTTCGGCTGTCAGCCTTTACGGGCACCGCACCAAGCGCGACCTGCACGGCATGGCGGTGTTCATGGGCATGGGGCTGACCGGGCTCTTCATCGCCTGGGTCGTCTCCGGCCTCGGCCATGCGGCGGGGCTTATCGAAGGGCGCAGCGCGGTCTGGGATTTCGTGACCGCCGCGGTGGGCACCACCTGCTTCACCGGCCTTGCCGCATGGGAAACGCAGAACATGCGCGACGGCTACAAGATCGAGGGGCCGCACACGCTGGAGGGCCGCCACGCCTTCCTGAACGCCTTCGGCCTGTACTTCAATTTCCTCATCCTCTCGCAATACCTGCTGATGCTGCTGGGCCAGCGCAAGGGCTGAAAACGGGTCAGAACCCTTCAAGACATTGAAATGAATGGGCATTTGCTCGTCTTGCCCTGTGCGCAGATTCTTCTTGAATCAAAGTCGCCGCCGCCTTATGTTCAAAGTCCCTTTTAAGATGGGGCTGTAGCTCAGCTGGGAGAGCGCCTGCATGGCATGCAGGAGGTCGACGGTTCGATCCCGTTCAGCTCCACCATTCCCCCCATTCCCGCATTTCACAGACGCAAGAGGATTTCGCATGGCCGAAACCGACACAGAAAAGAACCTTCGGCACATCGGGAAAGTGATCCGCATCGTCCGCCCCATCGGCGGCGCGCTGATGCTGGCGGGCGTCGCCGTCGCTTTCAACCTCGGCGGCATCCTGCGGCTTTTCGGCCCGGATATGAAGGGCGGCGACCTCGTCCTCGGCATCGCCATCTTCGTCATGGGCGTTGTCGATTACTTCGTCGTGCCGAACGTGCTGAAGCGGGCGAAAGAGCAGATGGAGAAGGACGGCGGGAACAGCAACCTCTAAAAACAAGGCCGTGCGCGAGCGCGGATGAACAGGGATAACTGCGGTGTAAACTAAATATAAAGATTACATCCAATAAGAACGGGACAACTGCGGCACCAGTTTAAATCCCGACAGTCTCGATATTAAATCAGTCGCCAATCTTATCGAATTTGTTGCATCACTAGCAGAAACAGGGTTCAAACTATGTGCGAAGTTATTACGAACTTTTCTAGCTTGGTCCATACGCGTCAAAAGGTCGTCATCCACCTTCTTCGTTAAAGACAGTATTTGGGCAATAATAGAAATCGTATAGTCTCTTCCGCTTAACAATTTGCGACGGTTTTTATCAAGAGCCGTATGCCCGCCAGAATTTAAGTCAACTTCGCTTTGCAGCTGCAGCCATATCTTGTTGATACACTTTTCAACAATCGCCCAAGAAATCAAATGAGCCGATGCACTTTGATGCATACGATATTCATAGCAAGCCAGGTACAAAAGAGAGAGGACCTCAACTGTTTCGTCACCAAACTGAGCATAGCAATCATTAAAAGCTTGAACAGTATAGTCCATAACTTCTTCGCTTATTACTATCGGTGAAGGCTTACTATCCGCCTTATCTTGATACTGTCGCTTTATATGTGTAAAGCATTGCCAAACCTCTCCTATCTTGGAAGCGAGAAGATAGTTAAGAGGACTTGCAGGCTCTTGGATAAGTCCTCCGCGGTGCTGAACAACATTAACTCCTGAATAGAAATTCATTAGAAAAGCATTCATGTACCCTAATCTTCTATAAAGCAAATCCAAGCGCCGATCCTCTGCCTCCATGAATGCTTTTGGAAGTCGCCTACCATCTTCCAAAGGCAAATCCGGTACCTCTCCACCTCTAAATTCACCTGACTTATCAAATTCAAAGATAATAAAGCCATCGCGTCTTACTTTTAAGGGCACATCGTATAGGCCCACAGCTTCCCATGCGATCTCCGAGCGTTTGTTTTCACGTACAGGCTCCTCCCCAATCCACGCAGGGGGAGATATCTCAATTGCAAATACTCCTAATGGCGGGCGTCCTTCCACAATTTCTCTCCTACTTCGCCGGCCCCTTCCCGCCCGCGGGTTTTTTGGCGGCGGGTTTTTCGTCGGTGTTGGCGGGTTTGAGGTCGGCGGCGGGGGTGAAGCCGAAGAGTTTCGCGTAGAAGGCCAGTTCCTTTTCCAGCACGGCCTTCTGGTTTTCGGCCTTGCGGAAACCGTGGCCCTCGCCCTCGAATTCGACGTGGGAGACGGGCAGCCCCAGCTTTTTCATCGCGTCCACCATCACCTGCGCCTGCGAGGGGGGCACGACCTTGTCGTCCAGCCCCTGGAAGAAGATGACGCCGGCGGTCAGCTTGTCGAGGTGGTTGATGGGGGAGCGTTCCTTGTAAATATCCTCCGCCGCCGGCAGCGGGCCCAGCAGGCGGTCGAGGTAGCGGGATTCGAACTTGTGCGTTTCCGCCGCCAGCAGCATGAGGTCGGCGACGCCATACAAACTCGCCCCCGCCTTGAAGGCGTCGCTGGAGGTGAGCGCCGCCAGCACGGTGAAGCCGCCCGCGCTGCCGCCCCTGATCGCGACGCGGTCCGCATCCGCCTTGCCCTCTTTCACCAGATAGTTCACGGCGGCGACGCAATCTTCCACATCGGCGATGCCCCAGTTGCCGTCGAGCTTCTGGCGGTAGTCGCGGCCGTAGCCGGTGGAGCCGCGATAGTTCACGTCCACCACCGCGAAACCGCGGGAGGTCCACCACTGCTTTTGCGGCGAAAAGCCGGGCTGCGCGGAGGACGTCGGCCCGCCGTGGATCATGACGATGAGCGGCGGCTTTTCCTCCTCCTGCGGCTTGAAGCTTCCGCTTTGCGGGGGGTAATAGAACGCATGCGCCTCCTCCCCGTTCGCGGTCGGGAAGGTGATCGCCTCGCCCAGCGAGACGTCTTTCTTGTCCAGCAATTCCGGCCCCGCGGTACGCAAAACTTCGTCAGGCGACGAACGATCCAGCGGGCCGAGGGCGATGAACGCCATGGCGTCGGGCGCGGAAGCGGCATAGGCGATGCTTTGCTTGCCCTGCGCATCCGTCAGCAGCGCGGGACATTGGCCCACGGGCGGCAGGCCGAGGTCTGTCAGCTTGCCCGTCTTTTCATCCACCGTCACGGCGCGGCTGGTGCCGTCTTTGGACAGGTCGGCGATGAGGTTGCCGTCCGGCAAAAAGTCGAAATAGCGCACGCCGAAAACCCAGTGCGGCCCGCCGATTTCGCCGTCGGGCTCGCTTGTCACCGCTTGCACATCACCGTTATCATCCAGCTTGTGGATGTTCCACCAGCCGCTGCGGTCGGTGCAAAAGTACAATTCACCCGCAGGCGACCACTCGGGCTGCACCACGGCTTCGCGGGTTTTATCTCCCGCGACGGTTTTTTCATTCGCGATGCCGTTCGCGGTGAGCTCCGCCGTGTGAAGCTGCGTCGCATCCCACGGCATGTCGGGGTGGTTCCACGAAATCCACGCGAGGCTTTTGCCGTCCGGCGAGACGCGGGGGGAGGAGAGGAAATCCGGCCCCTTGGTCAGCACCGTTCCCGCGTTCTTCGCCGCGTCAACGCCTTCCGCCGTGTCGATGAGGACGATGGCGGCCTCGGGGTCGGTCGGCTTGCGGTTTCTGTGGTCTTCGCGCACGCAGACAATTTTATCCGTGCCTTTTCCATCTGTTCCGGGCACGAAGCGGAAATCGGCGTAGCGGCAGCCTTCCACCGCCGCGATCTTGCGCGCGGGTTTCGCCCCGTCGATGAGCCAGAGGGAGCCGTCGCTTTTCTCGCTGTAGATAATCTTTTCGTCACTAACCGCGAAGGCCCCGCCGCCGTATTCATGCACGCGGGTCGCCACGTTCACCGGCGGGGGCGTGAGGTCTTGCACCTTGCCGTCCGCGCCGCGGCGCACCAGCACGGTGCGGCCCTGCTCGCTCGGCCTTGCTTCCAGCCAGTAAAGCGTATCGCCGTCCGCCGCGACGCCGCCGAGCCCGACCAGCCCGCCCGTCACGTCCTCCGCCGACAGGGGCGAGGTCCATGTGCCGCAGGGCGCTGCTTGTTTTTGGGAATTCGGGTCTTGCATGAAAGGGCCTTTCTGCTGGCGGTTTTATGACAGGGCTGACAGGTAAATATAATATACCGTTTTCGTTATTGCAGGGTTAATTTGCCCGCTTGTCATATGGCCGCGCGGGGGGAATTGCGGCGCGCGAAAGCCCCTGTTAGAGTTTCAGGGCGCGCCGCGCGATTTCATTTCTATATTTTTGCAGACCCGCATGGCGGGGCGGAGGGCCGGATGGTCAAAGAAGATTGCCTGAACCTTGACGTGGTCAAACAGCTGCAAGACGCGAAGGACATGCTTTCCGTCAACTGGACGGGGGAATACACCGTGCCCTCGCGCGCGCAATACCCGCATATGTGGCTGTGGGACAGCTGCTTTCACGCCATGCTGAACGCGCGGTTCGCGCCCGATCGCGCCAAAACGGAGATGCGCAGCCTTTTGCAAGCCCAATGGGAAGACGGGCGCATCCCCCATATCACCTTCAATACCGAAGAAACGGGCAAATACCGCCCCAACCACGAGGACTACGCGACCGGAAAAAATTCCAGCGGCATCACCCAGCCGCCGGTGGTGGCGGGCGCCTTGCTTTATATCTACGCGCAGGACGGCGACCTTAATTTCATCCGCGAATGCTACCCCGCCGCCGCGCGCTATCACCGCTGGCTGAAGGAAACGCGCGACGCGGATGACGCGGGCCTTCTCGCCATCCTCCACCCGTGGGAATCGGGCACGGACAACAGCCCGATCTTCAACGAAAGCCGCGACCGCTTCCTTGCGACAAAACCGAAGGTCGAGGCGCCGCCCCGCGCGGACAAGAAGGCCGTGAACGAAGCCGAGCGCCCGTCGGACGACGATTACATCTTCTATTGGGGGCTGGTCGAGATTTTCAAATCCTGCGGCTGGGATGCGAAACAGATGGCCGAAAAATCGCCCATGCGCATCGCCGACCCGCTGTTCAATTCCATCTGGGCGCAGGCGAACGAAGACCTTGCCGCGCTGGCGGCGTTGCTGGGCGAGAAGGACGACGCCGCGCTTTTCGCGAAATGGAACGCGCAGACGCAAGAAGCCCTGCGCGAAAAGCTGTGGTGCGAGAAGGAGGGATTCTTCTTCGCCCTCGACCTGACGACGAACAAGAAAATCCGCATCCGCACCAGCAGCGGCTTCCTGCCGCTCTACGCGGGCGTGCCCGATGCGGCGATGCGCGAAAGGCTGCTCGCCCACCTGCGCAGCCGGCGCGAGTTCTGGACGCCCTTCGGCCTGCCCGGCGCGGCGATGGACGAGGACTGCTTCGATCCCTGCCGCTACTGGCAGGGACCGGTCTGGATCAACGTCAACTGGCTGGTGCAGCAAGGGTTGCTGCGCGCGGGCGAATACGGCCTTGCGCACAAGCTGGCGCTGGCTTCCGAAAAACTGGTGGAGCGCGCTGGTTTCCGCGAATACTACCACCCGTGGATCGGCGAGGGGCTGGGTGCGCCCAACTTCTCGTGGAGCGCGCTGGCGGCCGAGC
Source organism: Alphaproteobacteria bacterium (assembly GCA_016124645.1). GTDB lineage: Bacteria > Pseudomonadota > Alphaproteobacteria > Micavibrionales > UBA2020 > WGNE01. The sequence goes on along the minus strand of WGNE01000011.1, from coordinate 13,103 downwards.
CGCTGATCGCCCCGGACGAAGTTTTCCGCACCCCGACGCAGGTCTTCCCACTGGCCGACATCGCAAAGGGCAGCGAGGCCGCGGCCGTCTATACCCACCCCGAAACGAAAGAAATCAAGCCCGAAGACCTCAGGACCGTTTCCGCCGGTGAGAACCTTTTGCGCGGCGCGCTTTCCGAACTGGACGACGCGCTGGCCGAGCGCGACTATTACAAGAGCAAGAAAAAAGCCGCCCCCCTCTTCCGCCTGCTGGCGGCGGAGGTCGAGATCGTGCTGGGCAAGGCCCGCCCCGGCTGGCTGGACCATTTGCGCAGCTGCGACCTCAGCGCGCTTTTGCTGCACGACGCGCTGAAGAAGGCGGGGGTCGAAAAAATCTCCCTGCGCGCCGCGCCGCTGCATTACTTCGTGACCGCGACGGATGAGGACGGCGCCGAATGGGCGCTCGACGCCTCGGGCGACCAGTTCGCCTTCCACCCACTTTCCCGCGTCGCCGTCTTGTTCGAGCAGGCCGCGCTGTTCCTCGCCGAGGAAAGCCACGACGGGATCCGCCGCGCCCGCGCCCTTTCCCGCACCCTGCTGGCGGCGGAGCGCATCCTGCGCCGCTACGACTTCATCCACTGCGACGCCGCCGACATCGAGGCGCTGACCGCCGTGCTGAAACGCCTGCAATCGCGCCTCGGCAAGACGGAAAACGAAAAACGCTACGGCGCATGGCTCACCGGCACCGCCTGCACCCGCTTTGGCATCGCCCTTGACGGCAAAAAAGCCGCGGAGCGCGCAGCATGATTGATGGCGCATCGCCGCTCAAGTCCCTTATCCGCGCGATACAGGGGTTCGAAGATACCTTCGACAAGGGCTGCGACAAGCTGTTCCGCAACATGCCTTGGTACAGCCCTGTCTTCCTGGCCTCGCTTCTTTACGCCTGCTTCAAGATCGGGTTTTTCATGTCGCAGGCCTTTTTCGGTGGCCTGATCGACACCTACGACAATCTCTGGTACCACCTGCCGACCGCGCTGCGCTACGCGCATATGCTGAGCTTCCAATACGCGCCCGACTCGCCCTACCTGCTCAAGGGCATCAGCAGCCCGCCGATCGCCCATCTCGTGCAGGCCGCGCTCATCCGCCTGACGGGCAGTACCGCCGCCGCGCAATGGCCGGCCAGCCTCATCTTCGTCGCCTATCTTCTCACGCTGAAAAAGACCTACCGCGGGGACATCCGCATCTCCGCCGCGCTGGTCTTCTTCGCCTCTGTCCCGCTGCTGCTTTTGCACCTGCCGCTCGCCTCCATCGATTTCTGGACCAACGCGCTTTGCGCCTTCGCCGTACTCGCCGCCGACCGGCTGTGGCACGCGCCCTCCCCGCGCTGGGCGGCGGTTTCCTGCGCGGCCGTTCTCGCCGTCATCTACAGCAAGATGACACTCTGGCCCGTCGCGGCCGTGCTGGGGCTCGTTTCCGCCACCGTCATTTTCCTGCAGTGCAGGCGCGGAAAGCTGGCATGGAAAGTTCTTGCGTTCTACGCGATGGCGGGCGGGCTGCTGGCCCCGCTCTGGGCGCTGCACCTCTGGCAGGTTTACGGCAACATGTTCTTCCCGGTGCCCAACCCGCTCGACCCTTCCGCGCCCGCACTGCCGATCAATCCTTCCTATACTGCGTTGAAGACCCGCGCCTGCTGGGACCATATCAACATCGCGCCGGAGCTTAAAACATGGTCCGCGCCGCGCCGCTTCTTCGCCTCCTTTTTCGAACTGACGCGACTGATGACGGACAAGCCGATGAACTGGGTGCAGGGCGCTTTCGACTACGGCAGCATCCACCACCGCATGGGCGGCTACAACGGCGTGACCATGGCCATCGGCTGCGCAGCGATCGGTGCTGGGGCTTACCTATATAAAAACTTACGCTTCGCCGCGCTTTTGCTATTGGGGCTGACCTTCATGACCTCGTTCATTGCGGAAAGCCACGAACTGCGCTATTTCATGTTCATCCCGCTCGTCATGATGACGCTTGTCGCACGCATCTGTGCGCGGGAAGGACGCCTACCTTCCAACGTACAGTATGTGCTTTTGCCGATCGCCTTCGTATCTCCGTTGTTTCTTTCGGGCCAGATTTTTTCCGGGCCGCGGCTGCACGACATGATCCCGCCGGTCTATACCGCCTACTGGAAGCGGCTGGACGGCTATATCGCCAAGCACGGCGTGCCCGACCGCCCCTTCTGCCGTCCCGACATCGGGCCGGAGCATGTCGGAAACGAATGCGATATCATCCCCTCCCAGCTTTACACGCGCGCACTGGCGGCGGGGGAGGACATGGATACGTACAAGGTCGCGGAATGGTGTGTGTCAGACACGCCCAAACTCGCTCCACCGTATAAAAAGAAGACTTTTACGCCGGGGGACGCCCCGAAAAACGTCCCGAAAGCTTCACCGCCGAAAGCATTACAGGCAAAAGACAAAGATTCGCCAGAAAAACAGCAGGTCGCGCCGTAAGGGCGAAAAGCCCGGCCACCTCGTGCGGCACGCCGAGGGCGAAGAGCAGTCCGTAAAGCGCGCCTTCGAGAATACCGATATTGCCGGGCGCGAGCGGGAAGACGTTGGCCAGCTGCACCACCGGCATGACCAGAGGCACATCGGTGGCATAGGGCCCCATATCCATGAAAAGCGCGACCGCGCCGTAAAGCCCGGCATAGGCGCAAAGGCGCAAGAGGGAGAAAAGGTAGATCCGCGTCACCGCGCCGGGCGCGACCAGCGCGCTGTCCGCGAGCTTGCGGCCCGTCTCCGCACAGGCCTTGCGCCAGCCTTTTTCGCCCTTCACTTTCGACAGCGCCTCCGCCGCGCGCTTTGCGCCGAGGCTGACGATGGCCGCGCCCGGCGCGGCCAGCAGGGTGAAGCAGGCGCCGTACTGCCAGAAATGATGCCCATTGAAAATGAAGACCAGCAAAGAAACCCCTGCGCAGAGCGTGAGCGACAAATCGACCGCCTGCTCAACGACCGTGGTGCCCACGACGGATTTCCAGGCGGAGGAGCCGGTGACCTTCAACGCCAACAGCCGCGCCGCGACCGCCGCCAGCTGGACGGGCAGAAAATGCACCAGCACGTGACTGAAACTCATCGCGCCGATGGAAAAGCGGCGGTGGATGCGCGCGTCGCGTTCCGCGTGGGAGACATTGTAGATGTAAAGCCACCGCTCCGCATTGACCAGTATAAAGAAGCCGGAAAACCCCATGAGCGCGAAAAACTCGAAGGGGCTGATGCGTCCCGCAAATCTTCCGAGCGCGGCGAGGTCGGCCCCCGAAGCGCGCCACGCGGCGTAAAGCGCCCCCGCCCCCGCGACAACGGACAAGGCGAGCAGGAACGTTTTTTTCGTCCCGCCTATCATGAGGGAAAACGCTCCCGCCACGCTGCAGGCAGGGGAATATCCAGCATCCCGCGCAGTGCGGTCACGCGCGGGGCGAAGAAGGCGCGCAGCATCTCTTCCTCCGCCACGTCCGGCCGGTATTTTTCCGCGGCGGGGCGATAGAGGACTTTTTCGACCAGCGGCAAGTTCTTCAAAAAGCCCACCACGCGCTGCAGCCCCAGCGCGCGCAGCCCATCGGACACTTTCTGCGCAAGGAAGGCCAGCCAGCGTATGCGCGCCTTGTGCGCGGGCAGCACAACCGTGTTCAGGCTGGGCGGAACGAAACCCGCGTCCACACCCAGAAAGGCGTAGATTTGCTGGCAAAACACGGCGGGGTCGCGTTTCAAGTCCTCGTAGAACAAGATCAGGATATCCTCGCGCGCGAAGGACTTCAGGTAGCGCTCCACGTTGACGGCGATGTCGCTTTCAGCGCGCAGCCACGCATTTTCCGGCGCGTCGTCGAGGCGCAGCGGTCCCACCGGCCGGCGTTCTTTCTCGAAGGCATAGCGCGACGCGATCCAGTCCAGCGGCTCACGCAGGCAAATGATGATTTTCACGCCCGGCAGGTCTTTTTTCAGCCGCGCCGTCGCCTCGGCGGAAAAGATGTAATCGTGCGACAGCTCGACCCTCGTCTGCCCTGGCACGGCCTTCGCGAAAAACCCCGCGTACCAGTCTAACCCCTTGGCGTAGGCGCGGTCGAAGAAGTAGATGTCCTTTATCTCGGGCACGAAGACGTCAGGGTGCTCCTTGAGTATCTGGTAGATATAGGTCGAGCCCGACTTGCTCATGCCGGCGTAGATGGCGTCAGGCAGGTTCATTTTTCTTGATACTCAGCAGAATGTTCGCGGGCCAGCCGCACAGGGGCATGATATCGACGCTGAAATCCGCGATGCCGGCCTCGCGACAGGCCTTTTCGACCTCCGACCCCGTCATGAGATTGAGGTTTTCCTCCTTCGCGAAGAATTCCTTGCCGATCGCACGCAGCAGGGCGCGGAACTTCGGCTTGGGCAGCCAGTGTACCAGCGGCAGGATGGTGTGAAACTCGACCGGGAACCAGCGATTAGGCGTGGTCATGAAGACCGATTTTCTCGCGACCCGCGAAAGCTCGGCGATGAATTTCACCTGGTTTTCAAAACTCCCTACATGCTCCAGCACCGCGCCGGAATGCACAACGTCAAAGGAATTGTCTGGAAAGGGCAAATCGAGGCCATTGGCGTAGATGAAGGTCATGCCGGGGTATTTTTCCTCCAGAAACCGCGCGTCGTCCAGTCCGGCGGCGGTAATTTTGTCCTTCAGCGGATACCAGAGCTCGAGGTAATTGGAGGCAGCGTAGGTCTGGTCGCTGGTGACGCCCACATCGAGGATGGTGTCCTCTGGCACCGGCGCGCAGGTCTTCAGGAAGACCTCGTACATCTTCTTTCGCTGATAGTGGGCAACGCGCTCGGGAATGCCGCCAGCCTTGGCGACGTTGTACTGCGCGACGTTATGTGGCAGGTTTTCACTCATGCCGCCTTCCCCGCTTCATCCTTGGGCGCGCGCAGCTCGGTGTTATTCTTGAGGGAACGCAGCTCGGCGTCGAAATCGGCGATCATGGCATAGACGAAGCCACCGAAGAAGTTCTGCAGCCCGATGACGCAGAACAGAATGCCGACGGCGGTGGGCAGGACCGAGGCCGGGCGGGCGTAGTCATGGTGAATCCAGCTCGCCAATACGCCGATAAGGACGAAAAGCCCCGTCACCGCGAGGGCAAGGCCGCTTAAGACCATCCAGTTGAAGTTGAGCACGCCCAGCATCTTCCGGTCGAAGTCGGTCGATTCACGCAGCTTCTTGCGCAGGGTGTAGAACCGCGCGCCGAAGCCCAACACCCCCGCCAGATGCGCGATCTGTATCATCGCGGTACCGAGGAAGATCCAGTTTTCGCCGAAGGTCGGATGGGCGGAGAAAGAGTAGAGATAGGACATGAACAAGATCGCCGCGCCGCCCGCCAGCAGCACCGCGGCGGGGATAATGTAAAGCCACGTCGGACTGAAAAGCAGCAGGAAGCGCAGGTGCCGCCAGCCGTCGCGCCAGCTGCGCAGGTGCGGCGGATGAGAACGCCCGTCTTTCGAAAGCACGGTCGGCACTTCGGCCATTTTCAGCCGGGCGAGGGACGCGCGCACCACCATCTCGCTCGCGAATTCCATGCCCTGCGTCTGCAAGCCGAGTGAGAGGATCGCCGCGCGGTCGAAACCGCGCAGTCCGCAGTGGAAGTCGCCGATCGGGATACTGAAGAACAGCCGCCCGAAGAAGGACAGCACCGGGTTGCCCAGATAGCGGTGCAGCGGCGGCATGGCGCCCGGCATGATGCCTCCCTGAAAACGGTTGCCCATGACGAGGTCGTAGCCCTCTCGCAATTTTTCGACAAAGGGGTCGAGGTTGAGGAAATCGTAGGAATCGTCGCTGTCACCCATGATGACGTATTTGCCCCGCGCCGCCGCGATGCCGCCGCGCAGCGCCGCCCCGTAGCCCTTGTCGGCGATGGCGACCACGCGCGCACCCAGCTTTTCCGCCGTGGCTTGGCTGCCGTCGGTGCTGCCGTTGTCGGCGATGAGCACCTCGCCCTTCACGCCGCTTTTCTCGAGATAGGTCATGGCCTTCTTGATGCAGGTCTCGATCGTCTCGATCTCGTTCAGGCAGGGCATCAAAATCGTCAACTCGAGTCTGCCGCCGTCCTTTTGAGTTTCTTGCGTCACGTCTCTCCCTCTCCGGCCTTTCCCGCGCCGTTTTTTTGCCCCAGCTTTTTCTCCCAATTCCACGCGTCGCGGATGATGGTCTCGAGGTCCGCCCGCCCCGGCTTCCAACCGAGAATATCCCGCGCCCGCGCGCTGTCGGCGACGAGGCGGGGCGGGTCGCCCGCGCGGCGCGGCGCGGCTTCCACGGTGAAATCGCGGCCTGTCACGCGGCGGGAGCAATCGATGACCTCGCGCACGGAATAGCCTGCGCCAGTGCCGAGGTTGAGGTGCAGGCTTTCCCCGCCGCCTTCCAGATGCTGAAGCGCGAGGTAATGCGCCGCGCAAAGATCCGTCACGTGGATATAGTCGCGCAGGCAGGTGCCGTCGGGAGTATCGTAATCATCGCCGAAAACCCTGATCTTCGCCCGCCGGCCCGAGGCCGCCTGCAGGACGAGCGGGATGAGATGGGTTTCGGGGTCGTGGCATTCGCCGATCTCCCCTTCCGGGTCGGCTCCCGCGGCGTTGAAATAGCGCAGCGCGGTAAAGTCGAGCAGCCCCGCGCCCGCGTAGTCTGCGAGCATCATCTCCACCGCCAGCTTGGACGCGCCATAGGGATTGACGGGACGCAGCGGTTGGTCTTCGGGAATGAGCGAGACGTCCGGCCTGCCGTAAACCGCGGCGGTGGAGGAAAAAATGAGCCGCCGCACGCCCGCGCGCGCCATCGCGTCCAGCAGGTTCTTGGTGCCGATGAGGTTGTTGCGCCAGTATTTCTCGGGCTGCGTCACCGATTCGCCGACCAGCGAGAAGCCCGCGAAATGGATGACCGCGCCGATGTCGTGCCCCGCGAAAAGAGTGCCCAGCGCGGAAGGGTCGGCGAGGGAGGCTTTCACGAACTCGCCATGCGTGATGTTTTCGGCATATCCGGTCGACAAATCATCCAGCACGACGCAGGCAAGCCCGCGCGCCTTCAAATCCTTGAGCATGTGGGAGCCGATGTAGCCCGCCCCGCCCGTCACCAGAATTTTCTTTGCCATATCGGCGACCGTGACCCGCTTGAAAATAATACCCCGAACAACGGTTTATCATGCCCTTTCCATACTGATACCGCAAGCGTTCTCAAACGTGCGTGAGATACACGCGCGGCTTGTGCCGTGAAGGCAGGCGGGCTAGTTTGAAAACTCCGGCAAAACCATAAACCCGAAGGAACGGCGCGCGCCTGTGAACATTCCCCTCCCCGACCGCCATCAGATGATCCACGACTACCTGCTGCACACAAGTTTCGATATCGCAGGCGCGCTGGCTTTTCTGGGCGCGGTCTATCTTTCGTGGAAATACCGTTTCCACGACGACATGGGGCGGCTATCGCGTAAACTCTCCCCGCGCTATTTTTCCGCCATCGGCTTCGGCGCGGTCACCGGAGCCTATGCGCTGGGCACCGTCAACAATGTCCTGATGGGCGAAAACGCGCCGGCGCGCAGCATTCTGGGCGGGCTGGCGGGGGCGGTCGCGGCGGTGGAGATATGGAAGCGCCGCCACGGGCTGAAGGGGTCCACCGGCTATATCCACGCCCTGCCGCTCTCCCTGATGATCGCCGTGGGGCGGCTGGGCTGCGCCAACGCGGGGCTGGAGGACAATACCTACGGCATCCCCACGCATGCGGGCTGGGGGCAGGATTTCGGCGACGGCGTTTTGCGCTGGCCGACCGCCTTCATGGAAAGCGCGGATATGGCAGCGCTGTCGCTGTTCCTCTTCGTCGCCCTTTGGAAACGCACGGCGTGGTACCCGCGGCTCGCTTTCTACATCTTCATCGGATTTTACGGCGCGCAGCGCTTCGTGCTGGAATTTTTAAAGCCCTATCCCGCAGTTATCGGCGGCCTCAACGTCTTCCACCTCGCCTGTCTTGGCATGGTCGGCTACGCATTGTTTTTCGCGCGACTGGGCGCGCGACGCGGCATTCGGGAGCAAGCGGCATGAGACAGTTTTTCAGCGAATTGTTTCGCATTGGCGGCACGCTTATCATGGTGCTGAGCGGAACGTGCAGCCTTGCCGTACTCGTCCCCGGTGCACCTATCGCAATCGGAGCCGGCTCCACAGCCGTCTTCAATGGAATAGGAATGGTAGCGGTATGCGGCGGCATCCCTTTTCTTTTCGGACTGGCCCTTTTCGGCATCGGAAAATTATTAAAAGCAGGCGATGACAAAAAGAAAAAGCGTATCGAAACTGAAAAAAGGTTCTTTGTTCCGATAGATGAACCTTCCGGGCTCGCTGATAAAGACAATAAAAAAGGAATCCCCTGAATGAAAAAATTCTTCGGCGGCATGCTCTGCGTTACGGGCGGGCTCATCGCGCTCGGCAGCGGTCTGTGCAGTCTGACCACGATGCTGGCAGCCGTTGTCAATGCTTTCGCAATGCTCCATGGCCTGCACGACATCCCTGCCGCCATCGGCGCGCTGTTCGGCAGTCTCGTCATGGTCGCACTCGTCGGCGTCATTCCCTTCCTGATCGGCATCGCTCTGTTCAAGATGGGCCAAAGAATGATCCAACAAGCCGGAGAAGGCGAGGCGCAAACGAAAAAGGAGACGGACAGCCATGACCAGCCCGGATAACCCCCTGCCCGAAACGGCAACCGCGGCCCGCAAGGCCGCGCCTTACGTTTTTTACGGCCAGACGACCTCGCTCTGCTCTGTCTGCCTTGCGCTGGTGCCGGCGAAAATCGCCATCGAGGGGGACGACGTCTTCTACCTCAAGCGCTGCCCCGACCACGGGGTGCAGAAGGTGAAGGTTTCCAGTGACGCCGCCTATTGGCGCAGCACCAAGGAATACATCAAGCCCGGGGACCGGCCGCTGACCTGCCAGACGAAGACTCATTACGGCTGCCCGCTGGACTGCGGGCTTTGTCCCGACCACGAGCAGCACAGCTGCCTCGCCCTTATCGAGATCAACCAAAAGTGCAACCTTTCCTGCCCGGTGTGCTTCGCCGTGTCCTCGCCCGAAAAAGACGGCACGCTGACGCTGGAACAGGTCGAGGCCATGATGGACACGCTGGTCAAAAGCGAGGGCCAGCCCGACGTTTTGCAAATCAGCGGCGGGGAGCCGACCATCCACCCGCAGTTCTTCGAGATACTGGCGGCCGCGAAAAAGCGGCCCATCCGCCACCTGATGGTCAATACCAACGGCGTGCGCCTCGCGGGCGAAAAGGGCTTCGCCGAAAAGTTGAAGGAATTCTGCCCGGGGTTCGAGGTTTACCTGCAATTCGACTCGCTCAAAAAAGACGCCTTGCTGGACCTGCGCGGCGTCGATTTGCGCTCCACGCGGCGGGCGGCGCTGGACGCGCTGGAGGCGGCGGGCGTGCCCGTCACCCTCGTCGTCACCGTCAAGCGCGGCGTCAACGACGACGAGGTAGGAGCGATACTGGAACACGCGCTGGAATACAAATGCGTGCGCGGCGTGACCTACCAGCCCGTGCAGGACGCGGGCCGCAACGAGGGCTTCGACGAAAAACGCGACCGCATCCTGCTTTCCGACGTGCGGCGCGCGATTTACGAGCAGTCGGATGTTTTCAAGCCTGAAGACATCATCCCCCTGCCCTGCAACCCCGCTTCCATCTCCATCGCCTACGGGCTGCGCGAGGGGAAAAAGGTGGTGCCCGTGACCTCGCTCTTCCCGCGCGAGGAACTGGTCTCCGCCTTGCCAAACGCCGTGACCTTCGAACAGAACCCCGCGCTGAAGGAAAAAGTCATCGACCTGTTCTCCCTCTCCACCAACGAGTGCAATACGGCCGAGCGCATGGAGGCGCTGCTGTGCTGCCTGCCCGAAGTGCCAGTCGCCAAGGGGCTGGGGTACGAGAACGTGTTCCGCGTTACCGTGGTTTCCTTCATGGACAGGCATAATTTCTGCATCGCGGACGTGAAACGCTCCTGCATCCATTTTGTCACCCCTGAGGGCAGCATCATTCCCTTCGAGACCTACAACATGTTCTACCGCGACGGGCTGGTGCACGAATTGCGCAGGAACGGGCGCATCGGCACGGCGAAATAAATCAGGAAATCAGGAAATCAGCACATAGGCGATGGCGAGGCCGATCTGGGCGATCGCGAAGGGCATGACCTTCTTGATGTAACCGCCGAAGCTCAAGCCCACCTCGTGCCGGTGCATGATGGTGACGGCGACGAGGGTGGAAGCCGAGCCGATGGGGGTCAGGATGCCGCCGAGGTTCGCGCCGAAGACCACCGCCCACCACAGGTCGGAATCGGAGGGCGTGTGCATCGCGGCCAGAATCTTGGTCAGCACGGCGGAAAGAGGGATGTTGTCCACGACCGAGCTGACAACGGCGGAGGAGGTCAGCAGCGCGGATTTGCCCAGCACGTCCGCCCCGCCCGAAATCATGAAGCCGATGGCCTTGCCGACCACTGCCAGCACCTGCGCGTGCTCCATCACGCTGATGACGATGAACAGCCCGATGAAAAAGCCGATGAGGTCCCAGTCCACCGCCTGGTAGAACTTGTCCACGTCGTGCTTGAAGCGCAACAGCGTCATCATGGCGAAGCTGAGGGCGACGAAGCCCATGCCGAGCTGCGCGACGCCGGGGATGAGCGGCGTGAAGGCGATGGTGAGGATGAACCCCAGCAGCGAGAAGGCGGAAAACCAGAAGAAGCCCTTGCTTTCCACCCCGTCGTTTTCATCGAAGCCGGAAACGATGAGCCGCGCCTGTTCCTTGTCCTTCTTCGCGGCCAGGCGGCGGATGCCGAAAATGCGCGAGCCCATGAAGACGGTCAAAATCGTCGAGACCAGCACGAAGGGCGCGGCCTTCAAAAAGAAGTCGATGAAACTGATGCCCGCCGTGCCGCCGACGATGATGTTGGGCACGGAACTGATGAGCGTGAGAAGGCCGCCGATATTGGTCAAAAGCCCCTCGACCAGCAAAAACCCCGCAAGTTTGTACTTCATTTCCAGCTTGGAAAGCGAGACGACGGTGAGCGAACCCACGATGATCATGGCCGTCACGTTGTTGAGCACGGCGGAGAACAAAACCGTCATGATGCCGTAGCACCACAGCAAAAGCAGCGGATCGCCGCGTGATATTTTGGTAAGCTTGATCGCGATCCACGAAAAGACGCCGGAGCGCGAGATCACGTCCGCAAAAACGCCGGAGCCCAGTATGATGGCGATGACCTGCCAGTCCACCGCCGGGATATAGACCGGCATGCTGACGTGGTCGCCGTTGGACAGGACGACGTCGCCGAAGGGCTCCAGCCCGAAAAGCGTGCCGAGGAACAGCGTGATGAAGGCGAAGACGCCGACGATGACGGATTTCTTCGCGTGCAGCTTTTCCTCCAGCGCGAGGGCGACGATCATCAAGAGCAAGAGAAAGCCGAAAAACGCCGTCACCCCACCCGAGACCGCTTCATGCGCGTGGGGCACGAGCGGATGCAGGGCTTCCGCCGCTTTCTGCGCGGCACGGGTTGCGGCCTCGGCGGCCGGTTGCGCCGCTTTCACGGCAGGTTCCGTTATTTTGCTGGCAGTCGTCACGGTTATCCCCTTACAAGAACATCAGGGGAATGTGGCGCAGCTCGATGGCGAGCGGATAGGCCATGCCGTGCATGGCGAGCTGCTCGTTGTCCTTCGCGTTCATGACGAGAAGGTCGATGCGGTTCTTGCGGATAAGTCCCTTGTACTCGGAAATGCGGTGACCGAAATCGACGCAGGTCTCGACCTCGACGGGCAGGCCTTCCTCCCCCAGCACCTTGGCGCAGGATTCGATGTAGTCCTTCGGGTCCTTCAAAAGCCTTGCGCGGATTTCCTTTTCCGCCATCTCGGTCGGAATGTCGGGGATTTTCGAAATCGCGTTCATGTAGCGCTCGAAGGTGCGCTGGTCCTCGATGTGGGAGAGAAACAGCTTGCCCCCCGGCGCGGTGAAGGCGGCGGCGTAATTGACCAGCCGGTGGTCGTTGGAAAGCTGGTCGGTCAGCGCCATCACGTTTTCCGTGCCTTCCATGGCGTGGTCATAGACCTGTTCCTCGTCCGGGTGGGGCAGCACCATCACGGGTACCTGCGTTTTTTGCAGCAAAACGTCGAGATGCTCGCCCAGCGAATAGGGCAGTTTCCACGCGTTGCTGTGCAGGTTGCGGTAGGTGCAGATGAGCCCGGGGCCCACTTCCTCGACCTTGTTCAAAAGCTCGAGCGGGGTGAACTTCGCCTTGTTGTTGAAGACCTCCCACGAAACGCCCGGCCCCAGCGCGGACAGAAAGCGGCGCAGCGCGGCAAGATATTCCTGCGCGTCTTTTTCAGAGCGGTCGATGACGACGAGAACCTTGTGGATCGAGACCTTGTGGTACTCGAAATTGTCCTTGATCGCCGCGCGGAAGATGCTTTCGAACTGTTCAACCTTCGTCATGCGGCAAAGCTAGCACGTTTCGCGGTACTTTTCCACGCCTATCGGGACGGCGTCGAATCTACCCATGGCTGCATCGGGACTTGCGGTGATTTCGTTGCTGCATCTTTCCTGAGGAAATCAACGCCCCGGCGCGGCGGGACGCATGATGCGAGTCGGCACGGCGTCGCTGCCGAGAGCCTTGCCGTGGAAGGTGGCGATGTATTGCCCCGCGTCGCCTTCCTTCGCCACCTGCCAGTCCGTCTCGCCCGAAAGGGACGCATAGGCGTCGATGACGTGCTTGGAAAGTTTTTCGGCGTAATCCCTATAGCCCTGCATCGGTTTGTCGGCGTTGCGGCTGAAGGCGCATTCCTTCAGGAACGCGTTGATCTTTTTCGGCGCGCCCTCGCGGCTGGAGTCGATATAGGCGAGATTGGCGTTCTTGCCAAAATCCATCGGCCCGCCGCCGATGAGCAGGGAACGCTCGCGCTGCTGGTCCTCGATGAGGAAGAAGGCCATCTCCTGCCCGCCTTCCGTTGCGGCGACGAACATGGAAAGGGCTATGCCCGCCTGCGAATCCCCCGCGATCATTCTGAGGGTTTCGCGCGCTTCCTCCACGTCTTCGTCCGG
>WGNE01000005.1 GCA_016124645.1 Alphaproteobacteria bacterium | reverse complement strand
GCTGACCGCCGCCTTCAGCAAGATCGACGGGCTGGACGCCGGCGCGCCCGTGCGCGTGAGCGGCGTGAAGGTCGGGCAGGTGCTGGGCTTCACGCTCGACCCCAAGACCTACCGCGCCATCGTCACCATGAACATCGATTCCGACGTACAGCTGCCGCGCGACACCGCGGCCGTGGTCGCCAGCTCGGGCCTTCTGGACGGCAAGTTCATGACGCTGGAACCCGGCGCGGAAGAAGACATGCTGAAACCGGGCGAACGCATCCAGTATACGCAATCGACCCCCAGCCTCGAGCAGCTTCTGGGGCAGGTCATCTTCAGCCTGACCAAGAACAAGGATGACGACAAATCCGGCGGCGGGGACAGTTCGGGCGGCGACAAATCCGCCGCGCCCGCCGACGACAGCGCGCATCCTTAAAAGCGACGCATCGTGATTTCACCGCAGCGCAAATCCTCCGCCTTCCTGCTGGCCGCCGGCCTTGCGCTCACTGCGCTGTTTTGCCCGCAGCCCGCGCGCGCGCAGTACAACGGCGACGCGCCCGCGCAGATTTCTGCCCCCCTCCAGAAACCTGCCCCCATGCCGCTGAAGCCCGGCGACGCGCTGGTGCCCGGCCAGAAAGCCGAAGTCAAGCCGCTGGTGCCGCCCGAGCTGCCGCCCGAGCCGGAAAAGCCGATGGTGATGGAAGACATGAACACCGTCGTGCTGCGCACGATCGACAAGCTTTCCGCGCGCACCCATACTTTCGACATTCCGGTCAACAAGACGGTGAAATTCGGCAACGCCCTGTTCATCAAGGTACGCGCCTGCCGCAAGTCCTCCCCGCTCGACAAGCCCGAATCGGCGGCCTTCCTGCAGATATGGGAGCACCCGTCCGGCGAAGCGCAGGCGAAATGGATGTTCAGCGGCTGGATGTTCGCCTCCAGCCCCTCGCTCTCCGCGCTCGACCATCCGGTCTATGACGTCTGGGTCATCGACTGCAAGAACGCCAAGACATCGGTCAAGGAAGACGCCGCGTTTTCCTCCGAGCAGGCGCCCGGCAAGGTGCCGCCCGAAGGCGCGAAACCCGCGCCCAAATCCGATGCCAAGTCCGACGAAGTCAAGTCGGACACACCCGCGCCTTCCGCGGCCAAACCGTCGCCCGCGCCTTCCGGCGCACGGCCGGGGCTGACCCCGCGCGACCTTGAGCAGTTGCCCGGTTCCTTCGACGACGACAGCGGGACGGATGACGCCGCGCCCTCGACGGACGATCCGCAGGACTGATTTTCTCCCGCTTTCCCGAAGCGCACATCCTGCGCAAGCGCAATCTTCAGCCGCCGGTGATATTCCGCGCGCGAAATTTCCATGACGCCGAACTGGGTCAGGTGGTCGTTCACGAACTGCGTGTCGAGCAGCGAAAACCCCTGCCGCCACAACCGCGCCGCGAGATGCACGAGGGCGACCTTGCTGGCGTCCGTCGCGGTGGAGAACATGCTCTCCCCGAAGAACGCGCCGCCGATCGAAATGCCGTAGAGCCCGCCGACGAGCGCGCGGGTGCCGTCCTCGTTTTCCCGCCAAGCCTCGACGCTATGCGCATCGCCGCGCCGGTAAAGAGCCGTATAGAGCGCAATGATCTCGTCGTTGATCCATGTGTCGGGCCGGGCATCGGCGCAATGGCGGATGACCTCCTCGAAAGCCGTATCGAAGGTGACGGCGTAGCGCGCCTGCCGGATGACGCGGCGCAGCCGCCTTGGCACATGCAGGGTTTCGATCGGCAGGATGCCGCGCAGCACCGGGTCGAACCAGTGGATGTCTTTCGCCTTGCGCGCATCCGCCATGGGGAAGATGCCCTGCCGATAGGCTTCCAGCACGATGTCGGGGGCGAGCTTCATGCCGCCCGTTCGCCGACGGGGATAAGGGATTTGACCATCTTCAGCGTCAGCAGGTCATCGACCGGGAACAACGCGCCCGCCGAAACCGGCACGTCGTCATAGGTCACGCCTGCGCCGTCGGGCACATAGCCGCGCCGCACGTAAAGCCGCTGCGCCGCGCCGAAGCGCGGATAGAGGCCGACGCCGAGGCCGATGTCTTCATGACCCGCTCCCTGTGCCGCCTCTTCGCAATGTTCCACCAGCCGCCCGCCGATGCCCTGCCGGCGCGCGGCGGGCACGACGTTGAGGTCCTGTATCTCTGGGATGCCGAGCCGCCGGAACGGCGCATAAAGCGGCTTGAGGTTCAGCTGCACATAGCCCAGCGCCGCGCCTTGTTCGTCCACGGCAAGGAAAACCAACCGGTTTTGCGCCGCCTGTTCTTCAAG
The DNA here is from genome assembly GCA_016124645.1 of Alphaproteobacteria bacterium. Classification (GTDB taxonomy): domain Bacteria; phylum Pseudomonadota; class Alphaproteobacteria; order Micavibrionales; family UBA2020; genus WGNE01. The sequence continues at coordinate 70,899 of WGNE01000005.1, read as the reverse complement.
GCAACGCTCGAAATAGCCGCGCTCGTGCGTCGCGCCCATTTGCTGCGCGATGGATTGCAGGGCGGGAATATCTTTTTCATCCGCCTTGCGGATAGAAATCATTGACATAAGGATTCACCGGGTCTTGTCACGCCATCATAGCCCGCCGCCGAGCGGCGCGGCAAGGCACCTTGACATAAGAAAAAAGTTTTGCCAGCATGACGCATTATCCTTTATTATATAATGCCTTGCGCGCGCAGGGATTTTCAACCGCCGGGAACCGGATTTCATGGCCCAGAACAACGACGACAGCAACGAAGCCAAAAGCAACTACGTGGTGCTTTACCTGCTCATCGTCCTGCTGGGCCTTACGCTGGCGGTCACGGTCTATGTCTTTTCGCACCCGGACGACATGTTCCCGGCTTACAACCCCAAGCCTTTCGCCCCCGCCCCCGCCGTCGCCGTCGCGGAGACGCATGGCTACGACCAGGTCAAAAAAGTTTCGACCGGCAAGCTGCCGATACGCTACAACCTCCCCATGCAGGTCAACGGCGACGTCAGCCTTGCGACCGGGCCGGGCGGCGCGCGCGAGCTGACGCTGAGAATCGCCAACGGCAGCGGCATCCTCATCACGCCCGACAGCTTCACCGTCAACGTGCACCCGCATGGCAAGGAAGATTCCGACGGCTTCGTCCCGGTCTTCAAGAATACCGCGCGCGGCACCTATGTCGCCCGGCCCGATTTCCCCGCCGCAGGCGACTGGGATGTCCACGTGAAAATCCGCCACGACGACGAGCAGTCCAAAAACACCTATGAATTCACCACCACGGTGAACGTGCCCGCTTCCGTGAAGAAATAACCCGCCTATTCCCCCGGGGCGCCGGGTTCCTCCAGCCAGAGCTCGTAGAAAACCTCCGGCTCCTCCTTGCCGTCGGGCCAGAAAAAGCCTTCGGCATGGGTGAAGGTGAAACCGTGTTTCTGGTTCGCCTTTTTGGAAGCGACGTTGCTTTCGCGGTGGGAGACCACGACGCGCCGCACGCCTTCCTGCGCGCGCGCCCAGTTGAGCCGCGCCTCGTACATTTTTTCGGACACGCCCTTGCCGCGCCATTCCGGTTCCAGCCACGAGCCCCAGAGCTTGGCCGTCCGCCCCGTTTCGTCCTCGCGCAGGAGGGACACGGCGGTCAGGCCGATAACGTCGCCGTAATGCAGCACGGCGAAAACGACGCGGCCCGCGCGCCCGAAATCTTCCTGCCATTTCTCGTCGGGATACGCCGCTTCCTTTTTGTAGGTGGAGCTGAAGCAATGCGGGTCGCTTTGCAGCGCGCGCAGCCGTATCGCCTTGTAGTGCTTCCATTCGTCCGGCTCGAAAGGGCGGATTTCGACGGCATCGACTCCCATCGCTCACCCCGCCTTCTTGCGCGGCGCCGCGGTGCGGTTTTCCTGAAATCCGCGCAGGTATTGCGCGGGCACATTCGCATCGACGGGCGCGATGCCCAGTTCCAGCGCGGCGTGCAGCGGCCAGTAGGGGTCGCGCAGCTCCGCGCGGGCGAGGAGGACCATGTCCGCCTGTTCCTTCGCGATGATGTCGTTCGCCTGTGCAGCCTCTGTGATGAGCCCGACCGCGAAGGCGGGCAGCTTCGCCGTCTCGCGGATTTCCGTAGCGAAAGGCACCTGAAAACCGGGCGCGAAAGGCACTTTCGCATCCGCCGTCACGAAGCCTGAGGAGCAGTCGATGAAGTCCAGCCCGTCTTCCTTCAAGAGCGCGGAAAGCCTTGCCGTGTCCTTGATGGTCAGGCCTTTTTCATCCCAGTCGGTGCAGCTGAGCCGCGCGCCGACCACGGTATCGGAAGGTACTTCGGCGCGCACCGCCCTTGCGACCTCGCGGATGAGGCGGAAGCGGTTTTCCTCGCTGCCGCCGTAATCGTCGGTGCGGAAGTTACTCAAGGGAGAGAGGAACTGGTGCAGCAGGTAGCCGTGCGCGCCGTGGATTTCAAGGATCGGAAAGCCCGCCGCCACCCCGCGCCGCGCGCCGGCGACGAAGGCGTCGATGAGTTTTTTGATGTCATCCGCGCTCATCTCGCGCGGCGGGGCGAGGTCGGGCGTGAAAGGCACGGCGGAAGCCGAAACCGTCTGCCAGCCGCCTTCGGACGCCGACAACCTCTTGCCGCCTTTCCAGGGCGCGGCCATGCTGGCCTTGCGCCCCGCGTGGGCCAGCTGCAGGGCGGGCGCGGCGCCGTGTTCGGCGATGAAACCCGTGATGCGTTTCAGGGGCTCGATATGCGCATCGCTCCAGATGCCGCTGCAATCAGGGGTGATGCGGCCCTCGGGCGTGACGCCCGTCGCCTCCATCATCACCAGCCCCGCCCCGCCGATGGCGCGCGAGCCGAGGTGGACGAGGTGCCAGTCGCCCGACATGCCCTCCACCGCCGAATACTGGCACATGGGCGAGACGCCGATGCGGTTGCGCAGCGTGAGATTGCGAAGCTTGAGCGGCGTGAAAAGCGGAACGGCGGCGGACATGGAATGCTCCCTTGTCTTTTCGGTTTTCAAAGGCCGTCCAGAAAGGCCTCGGCCTCCCCGGGCGACGATATCCGAATATAGTTTATATGCGGATATTGTCCACCGCCAGCCACCATGGAACCGTATTCGCGCTTGCGCTTGCCGTAGCTTTTGAACAGCCAGACCATGATGCTGTTTTTCGATAAGAACTGGCGCAGGGTTTCGGTATTGCCGTTGCAAATGGGGTTCTTGTCGATGATGCGCAGGACGGAGCGGCGCAAAAGCCGCCAGAAGACGAGGGAGAAGGGATAATCAAGCCAGATGACCGTTTCCGCGCGCGGCCAGATGATGTCCCGCGTTTTCGAGTAATTGCCCGCGACGATCCAGCGCTCGCGCGCCGCGAGCTCCCCGGCAAGACGCAGGAAGTCCTCCGTCTCGCGCGTCTGCCAGCCGGGCAGCCAGTGCAAGTCGTCGAGGTCCTGCGCGGGCGCGCCGGTTTTTTCGGCCAGCTTGCGGCTGAAGGTCGTCTTGCCCGAGCCCGTCGCGCCCACGATGATGACGCGGTCCATCATGCCCGCCCTCATACCGGTTTTGCCAGCAGCAGGGCGCGGCGGCGGGTGAGCAGGATGACGGTGAAGACGACGTTGAGCGTCAGCACCGTGGCGGGATAGCAGTAATTGACGAAGCTCATGTCGTCGAGCGCGAGAATGGCGAAAATAAAGCCCAGCGCGCCCACGGCGAAGGTCGTCAGAACCTCGCCGTGCGGTTCGTGCCATGATTTGCGGATTGTCGGGAAAAACCCCATCATGTCGGTGACGCTGAGCAACACGACCGACCAGAGCGGGTCTTTGGTGACGACCCAGAGCGGCAGGGCGCAAAGGGCGGACAGGAAAATCACCCAGTCCGAACGCGTGATGTTCTTTTCCCCGTGTTTCAGGGCGTAAACGGCAATGGTGAAGTTGAAGAACCCCGCCGCGGCCGAGGTCCAGGCCCCCGCGCCGCCGTGGGAGACCACCTGCGCCGCGCAGACGACCGTATTGATCATGCCCCAGAGAAACCATGAAAAAGCATGGGGTTTCACGGTCTTATGCCACATGGCGCGCGCATAGGGCACCATGCTGCCCATGACGAGGACCACGCCCAATATGCCGAAAAGGGGTTTCATGCCGTTTTTCCCGAAAATAAGATATCGCAGGCTTTTCCCGCCGCCCGGAAAGCTTTACCATAGGCGCCTTCAACCCCGCAAGGATGCTGATTGATGGCCGACGACGCCTTTCTCCAGAACCCCGACACGCAAAAGGCGCCCTCCAGCTTCGCCGCCCGCATGTTCAAGGGGATGCCGCGCGGCATCGTCGCGCTGGGCTTCGTCAGCATGTTCATGGATATCTCGTCGGAGATAATCCACAGCCTGCTGCCCCTGTTCATGACATCGGTGCTGGGGGTTTCGGCCCTTTCGGTCGGCATCGTGGAGGGCATCGCCGAATCGACCGCCTCCATCGTCAAGATCTTCTCCGGCTCCTTCAGCGACTGGATCGGCAAGCGCAAGCCGCTTTTGCTGGCGGGCTACGGGCTTTCGACCCTGACCAAGCCGCTCTTCCCCCTCGCCCACAGCCTGGAGACCGTGCTGCTCGCCCGTTTCGCCGACCGCATCGGCAAGGGCATCCGCGTCGCCCCGCGCGACGCGCTGGTGGCGGACATCACCCCGCCGCACGAGCGCGGCGCGGCCTACGGCTTGCGCCAGACGATGGACACGGTGGGCGCCTTCACCGGCCCCGCGCTGGCCATTTTGCTGATGCTCGCGACGGCGGACAACTTCCGGTTCGTCTTTTCCGCCGCGCTGCTGCCCGCGCTGGTCGTCATGCTCATCCTCCTTTTCGCCATCCGCGAGCCGCAAAAGAAAATCGACGGAAAAAAGCCTTTCCCCCTGCAAAAAGAGAAAATCCGCCAGTTGCCGACCGCCTTCTGGCAGGTGACGGCGCTGGGCGCGGTCCTCACGCTGGCGCGGTTTTCGGAGGCTTTTCTCATCCTGCGCGGCGACAGCCTGCATCTCGACGCCGCCTTCGCCCCCGCCATCCTCATCGTCATGAACGTCATATACGCCCTGTCCGCATGGCCCGTGGGCGCGCTGTCGGACCGCATCGGCAAGACGGGGCTTCTGGCCGCGGGCATCGCCCTGCTCATTGCGGCCGACCTCATCCTCGCCTTCACGCCTTCGCTGCCGCTGATGTTCCTCGGTGTCGCGCTCTGGGGGCTGCACATGGGCATGACGCAGGGCATCATCACCGCCTTCATCGCGGATCAGGCGCCCGAAGACCTGCGCGGCACGGCATTCGGCATCAACAACCTGCTGACCGGCGGCGCGCTCTTGCTGGCCAGCGTGCTGGCGGGCGCGCTGTGGAAGGAAGGCGGGCCGGCCATGACCTTCGTCGCGGGCGCGGTTTTTTCCGCGCTGGCGCTGTCGGGCATGATGGTCTGGAGACACGCGCTCAAAATCCGCCCCGTGCCCGGGCTGTAGGCCGATTTTTTTGCCCGCATGCGTCGCGCTTGTGGTAAAAGAAGAGGCCGTTATTTTGAAGAGGGGAAATTTCATGCCAGTTCTTTACACCGCCAACGCCACTGTCACCGGCGGCCGCGACGGCCACGGCGAGACCGACGACAAGCGCCTGTCGGTCGATCTTTCACGGCCGGACAGCACCCGCCCCGGCACCAACCCCGAACAGCTGTTCGCCTGCGGCTACGCCGCCTGCTTCGGCAGCGCGGTGCAGTTCGTGGCGGGCCAGCAAAAGCTGGAAACCGGCCCCATCGGCGTGCAGGCGGAAGTGACGCTCAATCAGGACGAAAGCGGCTTCTTCATCGGCGCGACGCTCAACGTGAGCCTTTCCGTGCTCGAGCAGGAGGAGGCGGAAGACCTCGTACGCACCGCGCATCAGGTCTGCCCCTATTCCAAGGCGACGCGGGGCAACGTCAAGGTCGCACTGAAGGTCAACGGCAAGCCGATCGACGCCTGAGCCCTCAAACCATCTTGAACATCAGCCAGATGTTGCAGCCGACGATGACGGCGAAAAGCGCCCATGCCGCGCTCTGGCCGACGCGGCGGATGGCGAAGCCGTGCATGAGCCCCCTGTCCGACACGAAGCGGATGAGCGGGTACATGGCGAAGGGCAGCTGCAGGCCCAGCACCACCTGGCTTAAAACCATCATGTTGCCGATCGCCCCGTCGCCCCAGACCAGCACGCCGATGAGCGCGGGCAGCAGGGCCAGCGCGCGGGTGATGAGCCGGCGCTGCCAGAAGGGCAGCTTCACGCCCATATAGCCTTCCAGCACCACCTGCCCCGCGATGGTGCCGGTGAAGGTGGAGCTTTGCCCCGCCGCCAGAAGCGCGAGGGCGAAAACGAAACCCGCCAGCGCCGTGCCCATGACGGGCTCCAGCAGGCGGTAGGCCTGCTCGATATCCGCGACGTCCGTATGGCCGCTGGTATGGAAGGCGGCGGCGGCGAGGACGAGGATGGCCGCGTTGACGAAAAAGGCAAGCAGCAGGGAAATCACCGTATCCGCCGTATTGAGCCGTATCATCTCCGCCCGCGTCTCGCGCGAGGCGTTGAACTGCCGCGTCTGCACGACGGAGGAATGAAGGTAGAGGTTATGCGGCATGACCGTGGCCCCCACGATGCCGATGGCGAGGTAGAGCGCGTCCGTCTCCTTCAACCGCGAAAGGACGGGCGCAAGGCCGATGCCCGCCGCCGCCCAGTCGGGCCCGACGAGCCAGAGCTCGACCACATAACAAATAGAAACCGTCATGACGAGACCGAGAATCACCGCCTCCACCTGCCGGAACCCCCGCCCGCGCAGCCCCAGAATGATGAAGGTATCGAGCCCGGTGATGAGGATGCCCGTCGCCATCGAGCAGCCGAAGAGCAGGTGGAAGGCCAGCGCGCCACCCAGCACCTCGGCGATGTCGCAGGCGACGATGGAGAGCTCGGCCATCACCCACTGGAAGAAATTGGACTTGCGCCCGTAGCGCGCGCGGGAAAGCTGGGCGAGGTCCTTGCCCGTCACCACGCCCACGCGCATGCTCAGGCACTGCAGGAAGATGGCGGCAAGGCTGGCCAGCAGCACGACGAACAAAAGGTCGTAGCCGTATTTCGCCCCCGCCGCAATGTCGGTCGCCCAGTTGCCGGGGTCGATGTAGCCGACCGCGACCAAAAGCCCCGGCCCCATGACGATGAGCAGCTTTTTCCAGACCGGCGCATGCGGCGGCAGGGTGACCGTGCCGCGCAGTTCCGCCCCGCTGGCCACGCTGCCCGCCACCCCGGCCAGCATTGCCGTCAGGGTTTTTCTCGGTTTCCCGCCCTTGCCCGCCGCCATGCCTATGCCCCCAGCGCCAGCGATTTTTCGTGCCATTCGGACAGCGTGTCGCGATGCCCGACGCTGACGATGACGGATTTGGGCAGCGCGTGGCGCAGCAGGGTGTAAAGCTTCGCCTCCGCCGCGCCGTCGAGGGCGGAAGTCGCCTCGTCGAGGAACAGGCAGTCGCGCTTCGTCAAAAGCGCGCGCGCGAAACCCACCCGCTGCTGCTCGCCGAGCGAAAGGATCTGCGCCCAGTTCGCCCGCTCGTCCAGTTTTTCCTCGAGATGGCCAAGACCGCATTCGCGCAGCACGAAGTTGATCGTTTCGTCGTCCGCTTCCGGCGCGTCGGGGTAGCACAGCGCGGCGCGCAGCGTGTCGATGGGCAGATAGGGCCTTTGCGGCAGGAAGAGAGATTTTTCATGCGCCGGGGCCAGCGCCTGCCCCGTCGCGAAAGGCCAGATGCCCGCGATGGTGCGCAAAAGCGTGCTTTTCCCGCAGCCCGAGGGTCCGCGGATCAGCAGCGCCTCGCCCGGCTTCACCGTCGTCGAAATTTTTTCGAGCAAGACCTTGCCGTCCGGCAGCTTCACGGTCAGGTCTTTCAGGGCAAGCCCCGTATCTGAAAACCCGGGGCGGAAGCTTTGCTCATGCGCGGCCTGCGCCACGGTTTCGTTGATATGCCGGGTGAAGCCGCCCAGACGCTCGACCACCGCCTTCCACGTCGCGATATTGGTGTAGGCATCGACGATGAAGGACAGCGAGCCCTGCACATGGCCGAAGGCGGAAGCCGTCTGCATCATGCCGCCGAGCTTTATCTGTTTCGCGAAAAAGCGCGGCGCGGTGACGAGGAAGGGAAAGATGTTCGCGATCTGCCCGTAACCGATGGTGAACCAGCTCAGCGCCTTTTGCCGCTTCATGATGGCCCAGTAATTTTCGAAGACATGGCTGAATTTTTCGAGGAAGTTATGCTTTTCCTGCGCCTCGCCCTTATAAAATGCCACGCCCTCGCTGTTTTCGCGCAGGCGCGCCATGGAAAAGCGGAAATCCGCCTCGAACATCTGCTGGCTGTAGTTGAGCCGGATGAGCGGGCGCCCGATTTTCGAGGTCAGCCACGTGCCCGCCGCGGCGTAGAGCACCGCCGCCCAGACCATGTAGCCCGGCACGGTGACATGCGCGCCGCCCAGCGCGGCGGGTAAATGAACAGGCAAATCCCCCGACAATCCCCAGAGGATGGCGACGAAGGAAAACAGCGTGACCCCCGCGTTCAGCAGCCCGAGGGTGAGGCCGAAGGTGAGGCCGATGAACTGGTCGATGTCCTCGCTGATGCGCTGGTCGGGGTTGTCGGTCGCATGGCCCGCGACCTGCATGCGGTAATAGGTCTGGCCTTTCAGCCAGTCGTCAAGGTATTCGTCCGTCAGCCAGCGCCGCCAGCGGATCTGCAGCATCTGCCCCAGATACTGGCGATAGACGCCGTTGACGATGTAAAAGAAGGCGAGGATACAAAACAGCCTGAGCGCCTTCCAGAACGCGGGCTCGTCGAGGTTCTGCAAGGCGTCGTAAAACCCGTTGTTCCACTCGTTGAAGCGCACGTTGAGATAGACCTGCCCCAGCGTCATGGAAATGACGGTGACGAGTAACAGCCAGGCGGAGGCTTTTTCCCTCGACTTCCAGTAGGGCGCGGAGAGCGACCAGACGTCGCGGATGAATTGTTTCATGCGGGTTTTCCCGTTCCTGCCTGCCCGCTTATGCGTTTTGCGCCGCGCGCAGTATCGCGCCGGCCAGAATGTCAAAATAGGTCAGGACGCGAACGCCTTCAACCTTTCCCGCCGCGCTTTTTTTCGCCGCGGGGGCGTCGGCCCTTGCGAAAAGCACCTCGGTGAGGCCGGCGTCGCGCCATTCTTCCGTGATTTCCCTCATGACGGCCTCGACCGCCGCCGGGTCGCCCGCCTGTTTCGCCGCTTCTTCCGCCGCCAGCAGCTTGGCCGCCTGCGCCGCGTCCGGCGTCACGGCCTTGTCGCCGAAAATTTCCTCGATGCGCTTTTGGGCCGGGCGCATGTGGATGACGCCGAGGCGCGGCACCTCCGCATAGGCCGCCGCCAGCGCGGGGGCGAGCGGGAAGATGGGCAAGCCCAGCGCTTTTTCCACCCCCTCGTGAAAACCGATCATCGACATGCAGGGCATGCAGCGGTAATCCGCCGTTTCCGCGCCCGCCTCGCGCGCATCCTGCGCCACGGCCTTGTAAAGCTCTTCTTTTTTCGCCGCGCCCTTCAGCGCGTCGCCGCGCAGGGGGCGGCCGGGCACGGAAACCGCCTCGGCGTTCGGATAGGGCCCCGCGCAGGAAACCTCCCCCGCGATGCCGAGGTCGAGGCCGCACAGGACGATCTGCTGCCAGAATTCATCGTAGCTGCCCTCGTTCAGCGCGCCGAAGGCGGCGATTTTGACGGTTTTTTCCTGCGGGGCTTTTTCGGTCATGAGGCTGCGGTCCTTAAAATCCGGTTCCCCGCCATGATAGAGCATGGCGGGCGCGAAAGCAGTGAAAACATGGGAAACATCGCGGCGGTTATGTCAATTTTACGCGCAATAGATGCCGTAGAGCGCCTCGATCAGCTTTTCCGCGGCGGGGGATTTCAGCTTGTAATAGACGGACTGGCCCGCGCGCCGGGTCTTGACCAGCCCGTCCGCGCGCATGCCGGCCAGGAACTGCGAGATTTGCGACTGGCTGACCGCCCCGCCCTCCGCCGCCACGATCTCGGCCACGCTCATCTCGCCCGCGTGCATGAGGTTGCACAGGATGGACAGCCGCACGGGATGCGCCATCTGTTTCAGGAGAACGATGGCGTTCTGCAGTTTTTTCTTGTTGGGTTTCATGCGGCCTTTTTCGTTTTTCGCAAGCAGCGTCTTCCCTATGTACCCCAAAAGTACCTGATTCTTCTGCGTTTTTTGCAACAACTTGCTTTATCGTATTTTTAAAATATAGTGCAGGCAAGAGTTTTAGGGCGAAATCTGATAATTGTAAAGAACGGATCATGCAACAAGAGAAAGACCTGCTGACAGTCATCGTCCCGACCCGCGAAAGACCGGATACGCTCTTGCACTGCCTGCGCACGATCACCGAGCAAAAAGACCCCCGGCTCGAAATCATCGTCAGCGACAACTGCAGCGGGCCCGAAACGAAGGCCGTCGTCGATTCATTCGACGACCCCCGCCTGCGCTACATCCGCCCCGCCGAACGCCTCGGGATGTCCGAGCACTGGGATTTCGCGCTCAACCACGCCGCCGGCAACTGGGTCACCTTCATCGGCGACGACGACGGGCTGCTGCCCGATGCGGTCGCCACGTTTTTCAGCCTCATCGAGGGCAAGGACGTCAAGGCCGTCGGGACAAGCCAGTGCAAGTTCTGGTGGTCGAACCCCGAGCAGCACAGGGCGTCCAAGCTGACGGTCCAGCTCGGCAGCGACGTGGAAATGCGCTCGACGAAAAAATGGCTGGCGCGCGTCCTCAACGCCAAGGAAAACTTCCAGACGCTTCCCTACATATACACGGGCGGCTTCATCCGCGCCGACCTCATCGCGGAAATCAAGTCGAAATCGGGCGGGACGTTCTTTCACTCCATCACGCCGGACGCCTATTCCGGCATCGCCGCCTGCCTGATGACGGACACCTACCTCTATTCATGGCGCCCGCTGGCGCTGGCCGGCATCTCCCGCCACAGCAACGGGCAGGCGCAGATGACCTGGACGGAAAAGGACCACAAAAAAATCGACTTTTTCAGCGAAAGCTCGATCGGGTTCCACCCCAAGCTCGGCAACGGCGTCGTGCAGTCCGTTCCCATGATCATCTACGAAGCCTTCCTGCGCGCCCAGCACCTCGAGAAGGAAAGCATGGGCGTCACGATGGAAGACCAGCTCGCCCTCTCCATCGTCTATGCCGAAAAGGCGCGCCGCGACGACGTGCTGGAATATTGCAAGGCCGTCGCCGCGCAGAACGGCATCGCCTACGGGAAGATCAAAAAGAAGCTGGCCGGGCTGAAGGTGAAAAAGCGCGCGGCCAAGATCACCAAGAACATCATGCGCCAGATCGTCCCGACGGGCGAAGCCAACAACAAGAAGGTGATCGGCGACCCCGGACTGAACACGATTTACGATGCTTCAAGAAGGAGCGACGAAATCATTCATCACGCGCGTTGAGCAAGGCCAAGCGACGGATACGAAGCCCATGCACATTTTTGCTCCCAGCCTGACCGTTTCCGTCGCCTCTGCGGTGACTGCCGCCGAGGAAGAAAAAAGGAAAGACACGGGCGGAATGCCCCCCATCTTCATCGTCAGTCTCGCGCAATCCACAGACCGCCGGGAAAAAATATCTGAGCGACTGGACGCGCTGGGTCTTGACTACAAATTTTTCGACGCCATAGACGGCGCGACGCTGGACATTGCAACCCTGCCCGACTACGAGGGCCGGAAAAGGCGTCTTTTTTTCGGCCGGGACATGAGCGCCGGAGAGATAGGCTGCCTGCTCTCGCACCGCGCGATATACAGCCACCTTGTGGAGCAAAACATTCCCGCAGCCGTCGTTCTGGAAGATGATTCCCTGCTTGAGGACGACCTGCCCGAGGTTCTGCCCGCCCTCGCCGCCCTCCCCGTTGAATGGGATCTCATCCGCTTCATCGGGCGGGATAAAATCTACCGGAAGAGCAAGCGTTTGGGCCCCGTCCACGGCCCATACCACCTGACCCGCCTTTCCGGCACGCCCGGCGGCGCCTACGGCTATATGCTGAAGCAATCCGGCGCCCGCAAGCTGCTGGCGGCAATGAAAAAAAACTGGCTTCCCGTGGATACTATGCAGGGCCAGACGTTGAGAACCGGCTTGAAGTCCTTCGGCCTTGCCCCTTCGCCCGTACTGCCAGAGTTCTACAGCATTTCAATCATCGGCAAGGAACGCTTCGACAAGACCGTGCGCTTGAGCGGCTGGGAAAAAAACGTCTATCCCGCCACCCGGCTTGCCTTCAAATTGTTCGATATGGCGCAGAAATACCTGCCGTTGCTCTACGAATGGAAAACGGACCGCGACGTCAAAAAACGGCTCGGTGGCTTTTCCAGACCGGAAAAGAAGCGTTAAACCCTCTTCAAAAACCCGTCCGGCGTCACCGTCAGCAGCAGCTTTTCGTCGATGGCGCTGTCGATGGAAAAGTCGAGCGTCTGGCCGTCCTCACCCTTTTGCGGGTTTTCCTTCAGCGACTTCAGGTATTCATGCACGGCGGTTTTCGGGTTGTTGCCCCGGCTCCACGGGCGGTTGGGATAAAGCCCGTCGGGCAGGTCTTCCACGATGGTGTCGAAGACGATGCAATAGCTTCCCTTGCTGGTCAGGGGCGCATAGGCCTGCAGCTCCGCCAGCACATGGTCGTGCGTGTGGTTTGAATCGAGGGAGACGAGGACGCGTTTGTAGCCTTTCGCCATCTCCTTCACCTTCGCGATGATTTCTGCGTCGATGGAGGAGCCCTGCACCATCTCGATCTTGTGCGCCATGGGGTGCGCCTCGATCTCGGCGCGGTTATGGGCGCGGATGTCGATATCGACGCCGATGACCTTGCGCCCCGGCGCCTTGGGGTCGAGCGGCTTGCCCGCCGCCACGGCGTCGCAGTAGTCCAGCAGCGCCAGCATCCCCGCGCTCATGATGAGCGACCCGCCGTGCGCGATGCCCATCTCGATAATGAGGTCCGGCTTCACGTCCCAGACGATTTCCTGAAAGGCCACCATGTCCTGCGGCAGCTGGATGATGGGGCGGCCCAGGAAGGAAAAATTGTACATGTAATGCTTTTGCGCGGCATGGCGCATCCAGTCGTTCGACAGCGCGCGCCATTCCTTGTCTTCGCGGTGGGAAAGGATGCGGTCTTCGCGTTCCTGCTCGAAGGCGGCGACGGGGTTGAGGTTCTGTGCTGACATGCTTCGTTATCCTTTGATTATCAGGGCTGCGATGCGCTTGAATGACACCATCATCATTACGGCAGCACAGGCCCTTCGTCAATGCGCATCCCGGGGATGGTTTTCAGCTTCGCGACATCGGCGCGGAAGGAAAAGGGCTCGTAGCCGGGGTAGTCGTAATAGCCTGTATTCAAAGAGATTTTCGCGCCCTTCGCGGCGACGGCCGCCTTGACGAGATCCAGCACCGGCAGGGCGCGCCCGCTGCCCATGTTGAGCGTGCCGAGGCCCCGGGGCTGCTCGGCCGCCGCCACCATGTTATGGGCGAGGGTTTCGACATGAATGAAATCGCGCGACTGGTCGCCGGGCGACATATTGAACGTTTCATCCCCGCGTTCGATGGCGGCGTAGAGCTGCGGCAGCAAGGCCTGCGCGCGCTGGCCGGGGCCATAGACGTAAAAGCAGCGCAGCCAGCTGAGCTCCAGTTCCTGCCCGCCCGCTTCCAGCAGCTTCAGCATGTCGTGCAGCGTCGCCTTCGCAAGGCCGTAGTAAGTGACCGGCGCGGGCGCGGCGTCTTCGGCAAGCGCACCCTCGACCTTGCCGTATTCGAGACAGGAACCGGCGACGACCTGATGCGTGACGCCCGCCGTCGCCATTCTTTTCAGGAAATGAAATTGCGGGCCGAGGTTGGCGAGCAGGTTTTGCGGGTCGGTGTATTTGCCGACCTCCGCCCATGCGAGGTGGATGAGCCTGTCGTCTTCGCGCTTCAGCTTGTCCGGCTCGGCTTCCTGCAAATCCGCGCAGGGGCTCAGGGTCAGCGCCTTGTCTTCCTCGGGCAGCAGGGCGCGGCCCTTGTCCATGTCGCGCACCAGCGCGGTGACCTCATGCCCGCGCGAAAGCGCCGCGCGCACCACGGCGCGGCCGATGAATCCCGTCGCTCCGGTGACGATGAGGTGCATGTTATAAAATCTTCATCTTATAAAATTTTCATTTCCGGCACCGCGACGGCGAATTTGCCGCCCCATGCCTGCACGGTTTCGCGCTGCTGCTTTTCGACCTCCGCCGCGATGTTCCACGGCAGGATGAGGATGATGTCCGGCTTTTTCTCCGCCAGCGCGGCGGGCGGCAAAATGGGGATATGGCTTCCGGGCATGTATTTGCCCTGCTTGGAAGGCGCGGCATCGCAGACGAAAGGCAGCAGGTCCGGCTTTACGCCCGCATAGTTGAGCAGCGTGTTGCCTTTCGCCGCCGCGCCATAGGCGGCGACCTTCTTGCCCGCGCGCTTTTGCTCGACGAGGAATGCCAGCAGGTCGTTCTTCACCTTGTCCGCGCGCGGCTGGAAGGAAAGATAAGTCGCAACGTCGCGCAGCCCCGCCGCTTCCTCCGCCGCCAGCGCGTCGGCCACGGCGGGGGCGGTTTCGCGGTTGTCCTGTTCGTGGCAGCCATAGACGCGCAGGCTGCCGCCGTGGGTCGGCAATTGCTCGACGTCGCAGACGCGCAGCCCCGCCGCGGCGAAAATCTTCTGCACGGTGAAGAGCGAGAGGTAGGAATAATGCTCGTGATACACCGTGTCGAACTGGTTGTGCGCGATGAGCTGCATGAGGTGCGGGAATTCAAGCGTGACCGTGCCCGCGGGCTTCAGCGCGGCCTTCAGCCCCCGGGTGAAATCGTTGATGTCCGGCACATGGGCATAGACGTTGTTGCCGGCGATGAGGTCGGCCTGTTTTCCCTCGGCGGCCAATTGCGCGCCCAGCTTCTCGCCGAAGAATTCCTGCATGACGGGAATGCCCAGCTTGCGCGCCGCTTCCGCCGTGCCACCCGTGGGCTCGATGCCGAGGCAGGGTATTTTCGCTTCCACGAAGTTCTTCAGGAGGTAGCCGTCGTTGGAGGCGACCTCGACGACAAAACTGTCCGCGCCAAGGCCGAAGCGCTCCGTCACCATTTGCGAATAGGCCTTCGCATGGGCGAGCCAGCCGCTGGAGGTGGAGGAGAAATAGGCGTAATCGTGCCGGAACAATTCGTCCGCGCGGGAGAAATCCTGCGTCTGCACCAGCCAGCATTCGCCGCAGACGAAAAGCTTGAGCGGGAAAAATGTTTCCGGCGCCTGCAAGTCTTCGGGGTTCAGGTAATCGTTCGACGGCGGCGCGAAGCCGAGGTCGAGGAAAACATGTTCCAGCGCGGCGTGGCAATGGCGGCATTTCATATCTTCATTCCCTTGAAATCATCTGTCAGTAAAGCATGAGCGCGGTCGCGCTCGGAAATATCCGTCACCGCCAGCGGCCAGTCGATGCCGAGGGCGGGATCGTCGTGACGCAGCCCGCCCTCCGAGGCCTTCTCGTAAAAAGCGGTATGCAGGTAGAGCAACTCGCTGTCTTCCTCCAGCACCTGAAAGCCGTGGGCGCAGCCCTCGGGGATGACGAGCATCCGTGCGCTCTCCGGCGAAAGCTCCTGCGCGTGGTGCTGCAAAAACGTGGGCGAGCCTTCGCGCAGATCGACGGCGATATCCAGCACGCGCCCTTTCAGGCAGCGCACCATCTTCATTTCCGCATGGGGCGGGCGCTGGTAATGCAGCCCGCGCAGCGCGCCTTTTTGCGCCGTGCGCGAATGGTTGATCTGCACGATTTGCCGCGCGCCCAGAATCTCCGCCAGTTCGCGGGCGCAGAAGAACCGCGCGAAAGCGCCGCGATGGTCGCTGAAAGGCGCGGTCTCGACGATATTCACGCCCGCAATGCCGGTCGCGGTGATTTTCATGAAACGGCCCGGATGGCGGCGTCGCCCGCACCGGCCCAGCCCATGCCCGCCGCCTGCGCGGCCGCGGCGTATTCCTTCAACTGCGCATCGGTCAGCAGCTTGCCCTCCTCGATCGAGGCGCGGTACCAGCCCGCGGTCGCCTTCAGGCACTCGTCGAGATCCCAGACGGGCGCCCAGCCGAGTTGCTGGCGCGCGAGGGTGCTGTCGAGGTGCAAAAGCGTCGCCTCATGCGGCTGCGGCGCGCCGTCCAGCTGCCAGTCGAAGGCGGGCCAGAAGGACTTGATCTTGTTCAGCACGGTCTCGACGCTCTGGTTGCCCGCATCGTCGGGGCCGAAGTTCCATGCGGTCGCGGCTTTTTTGTCTCCCTCCAGCAGTTTCTGGCCAAGCAGGAGATAGCCCGAGAGCGGCTCCAGCACATGCTGCCACGGGCGCGTCGCCTTGGGCGAGCGGATGACGAGCGGCTGCTTGTTCGCAACGGCGCGCGCGAGATCGGGGATGAGCCGGTCTTCCGACCAGTCGCCGCCGCCGATGACGTTGCCCGCCCGCGCGGTGGCGAGCAGCGGCGCGCCTTCCTCGCTGAAATAGGACTTCCTGAAACTCGCCGCCACCAGCTCCACGCCCGCCTTGGACGCGCTATAGGGGTCGTGCCCGCCGAGGCGGTCGTTCTCGCGGTAGCCCCAGACCCATTCCTTGTTCTCGTAGCATTTGTCGGTGGTGACGACGACGATGGCGCGTACGGAATCAATTTTGCGGCAGGCGTCCAGCACGTTCGCCGTGCCCATGACGTTGGTCGCCCATGTTTCCAGCGGGTCGCGGTAGGAACGGCGCACCAGCGGCTGGGCGGCAAGGTGAAAGACGATTTCCGGCTGCGCCTCCTTCACGGCGTCGGCCACGGCCTCGGCGTCGCGGATGTCTTTGCGGATGTCCTTCACGCCGGGCTTCAAAAGGTCGAAATGGTTCGGCGTCGTTTCCGGCGGCAGGGCGAGCCCCGTCACCTCCGCGCCCATCTGCGAGAGCCAGCGGGCAAGCCAGCTGCCCTTGAAACCCGTATGGCCGGTCAGGAAGACGCGGCGGCCTTTATAGATGCCGGAAAACTGCGTCATGCCCAGACCTTCCACGGCGCTTCGTTGTCCGCCCACATTTTTTCGAGGATGTTCTTTTCGCGCAGCGTGTCCATCGCCTGCCAGAAACCTTCGTGGCGGTAGGCGTTGAGCTCGCCGCCTTCCACCAGCGCCTGCATCGGCCCCGCTTCCCACTGGGTGGCGTCGCCCTCGATATGGTCGATGACCGAAGGTTCCAGCACGAAGAAGCCGCCGTTGATCCACGCCCCTTCCGCCGCTGGTTTTTCCTTGAAGGAGGAAACGTCGCCCGCGTCCTCCACTTTCAGCACGCCGTAGCGGCCGGGAGGCTGGATGGCCGTGACCGTCGCCTTGCGGCCGGATTTCTTGTGGAAGTCGATGAGTTCGTCGATGCAGATGTCCGACACGCCGTCGCCGTAGGTGAAGCAGAAGGTTTCATCCCCGATGTAGTCGCGCACGCGACGCAGGCGCCCGCCCGTCATGCTCTCCCCGCCGGTATCGACGAGGGTGACGCGCCAGGGCTCGACCTGCTGCTGGTGGACTTCCATGCTGTTCTTTTGCATGTCGAAGGTGACATCGGACATGTGCAGGAAATAGTTGGCGAAATATTCCTTGATGACATAGCCTTTGTAGCCGCAGCAGATGATGAAGTCGTTCACCCCGTAATGCGAGTACATTTTCATGATGTGCCAGAGAATGGGCTTGCCGCCGATCTCGATCATCGGCTTGGGCCTGAGGTGCGATTCCTCGCTGATGCGGGTGCCGAACCCTCCTGCCAGTATGACCGCTTTCATCTTTCCGCCTTTGCATAAAAGTCCGTATTTTTCACTGGTTTGTTATCACAAACTCGGGCGCAGAAGTCAATTCGGGGCTCCGGCGCGAAACATCGGCGGGCGGGCAATAAAAATGATGAAAAATCAATAAGATCAGTACCAGACGCGGATGCCCATGGGGCGGCGCGGCTTCGGCGGTTCATAAGCCAGCATTTTTTTCGCGCCTTCGTCCAGCTTCCAGTCCGGGTATTTCTTCACGATGCGCTGCAAATGCTCTTTCGATGAGGAATTGCCCTTGTCGAGCGTGATGGTCTTTTCCGCGACATCCTTTTTGTAGAGCGGCGTCTCCGCGATGCTCTCGCCGTCGGTGGCGATCTGGCAGAGGCCGAAATCGAAGGCCTCGATAATCCCTTTCATCGTGCCCGGCCCCTTGCTGCCCGGCGGGTTGACCCGCGCGGCGAATTCTTCGGACATGAAGACGACGTTGTATTCGGTCTTTTCCGGTCCCGCGATGACCTTCCAGCTTTCCGCGCGCGTCTCGCTTTCCATGCGGCCATAGCCGCTGCCGGACACGACCTTGAACTTCTGCGTGCCGGGATCGGGAAAGGCGTTGCGCTTGATGCTGTAGCCGCCGTTGTGCGTCACCTGTTCCTGCACCTTCAGCCCCGCGGCGTTGAAGACGGATTTCAGGAACTTGCGGTTCTTGCGCTCGCTGCCGCGGGTCTTGAGGAAAATATCGACGTCCTTGACCGGGCGGTCGTTGAACAAATCGCGCAATGCGCCGCCGGCGATGACCGCCTCGGATGCGCTCTGGGACTGGATTTCGAAAAGCACCTTGCGCCATTCCGCCGGGATGCTCTCGACCTGCATCTTCATCGCCTTTTTCACGGACTGTTCGACTGCGGCGCGCGCGACGGCTTCTTCCTGCTCGCGAAGCTTTCTTTCAGAAGCCGCTTTTTCCGCAGCCTCCTTGCCTGCCTCGATCTGGCGGGCGTATTCCTCGAAAGCGGCAAGGGACGTGGGCAGGCCGCCCTGCCGCAGCAGGCGCAGGTATTGCGGATAGGCCTCGCCCGCTTGCGCCTTCAGGGCTTCCAGATCCTGCGCGGTCGGGCGCGCGTCATAGGTGACGAGCAGCCGGACCATCTCGCGCTTGCCGGTCTTCAGGGCTTCCAGCAAGTGGTCCCAGACGGGCTGTTCGGGCGCGCCCTTCCAGAAGCTTTCCTCGAGATGCGCGCGCAGCTTTTTCACGTCGCCCTGCGCGATCAGGGCCATCATCTCGCCCGAGGCGGCGACGGTCTTTCTTTGCGGGTGAGCCGGTTTTTCCTGCGACGGCTTCGGCTTTTTGGAGGATTTCGGCGCGGAAACGCATTCGTCGATCGGATAACCGCAGCCGCATTTTTCCGGCGCGCCCGGCTTGGCCGCCGGCTTAGGACGCGGCGAGGCGGGGCGCAATGGTTGAACTCTTGTCTTTCCGTGAAACATGGATAGGCATCTTCGCTGCTGGGCGGGTCGTGCGGCCCGCGGGTCAAAAAACGATATTCGCCATAATAAAGACGGAAGGCTATTATGTCAACAAATGAGTTTTTAATCTAACTCATTGATAGAAAAGAAAATAAGAGCCGAAACTTGGTCGAAAATTTCAGAGGAAAGCGGGTCGCGGGCTTGATATCGCCTTCACCGTCCCGGGGTCGTCCGCCACCGCGCCGGAAGAAAGGGCACTGTCGCCGAAAGCGAGCGCCAGCCCGGGCAGCCCGGCCCGGCGCAGCAGCCGCAGGTATTTCGGATAAGCTTCCCCCGTATCGGATTTCAGCTTTCCAAGGTCGCCGTCCCCGGGCTGCGCGCCATAAACGACGAGCAGCCTGACCATGTCGGGCTTGCCGTTTTTCAATGCTTTTTCAATATGTTCCCACGCGGGACGCACAGGCGCGCCCTTCCAGAAGCTGTCCTCGATATAGGCGCGCAGCTTTTGCGTATCGCCCCTTGCGATCAGCAGGGTCATCATGTCCGGCGGGGGGTCGGCGCGGCGCGGCGGCGGCGCGGGAACATTGAACACATAAGGCTCATCGTCATCGCCCGGCACAGCCGGTATGCTGCGCATATCCGTTTCGTCGTCCAGATCCGGCACCGAGGGAATCGTGAAGGGAAAGGAAGTGGGGTCTCCGGTCAATGCGCCCATGTCGGTACCTGTCTTGTTTGCAGGCGCAGGCCGCAGGCAGGGCGGCGGGCGCACCGTTGAATCCTCGGGCCCACGATAGCGGGAAAAAATTATTATGTCAATAAAAACCGGGCAAAGGATGCTCGCGGTTTCGGCCTAGCGGCCCGATGCAGGCGCGGCCTTCAAAACCGGCGCCGCCTTGGGGGTGACGGCGGGCGTCGCTGCGGGGCCATGCGGCAAGGCCGCGCCGTCGAAGGCTTTTTGCAACGTGCCCGAAGGCGGCAGGACCGTTGCCGGGGCGGCGGGCTGCTGCGGCACGATGACCGATTCCACCGCGCTCGCCCCGCTGCTCACCCCGTCCTGCACCGCGCCGAAGAGGTGGTGGACGAAGCCCTTGATGGACTTGACGATCGACTGCATGAAGTCGGTCTTGCCGAGCCATGCGCCGAAGGCGCCGCCCGCGCAGCCGCCGATGAAGGCCATGCCCGCCTGATGCAGCCTTTCGCGGGTGACGTATTTCGCGTGCTTGCGGTCTTCCTTCGGACCGCGCAGCTTGTCGTGCAGGTAATTGCGGTGATAGGTGTAAAGGGCGGAGCCCACGCCCGTCGCCAGACCCGTCAGCGCCATCGTCAAAAGCACCGAGCCCGCGCCGAAAAAACCCGTCAGCATGGAGATGGCGACGAGGCGGATGGTCATGTTGACGAAGCGGCCCGCCATCATGTCCGCCGCCTTGTTGACGAGGCTGACGATGACCTTGGTCGTGCGGTGGGTGGGGTGTTTCCAGGCATCGACCACGCCGCCGAAACCCGCGATGGTCAGCAGCTCCTGTATCGCGCGGCCGGGGGTGAGCTTGTCGCCCTTGAGCTGCTGGTTGATTTTCTCCCGGGCGAAGCGGCGGATGCCGAAACGCGGACGTTTCATTTTCGGCAGGGAAATCTTCGGAAAACGGAAACGGAACCCGCGCTTCTTTTCCGCGCGCGCGGCATCGCCGTCGGCCGCTGCTGGCGCGCCGTCCGGTGTTCCTGAAAGTTCCGGGTGGATGCCGATCGTCCCGGTCATCGTCCTCCGCTGTCACACAGCCGTCCCTGCCCGCCGGACATGACATGCGCCTTTTCATCAGGCTGTTCTTGTTTTTATGAGGCTTTATTTATAGACAGCGCGGACCGCCGTGAAAAGGAAAATGATTTTTTCCATATTTTATCGGGTCACTTGCCGCCCGCGCCTTCCGCGCGCGCCGTTTCTTCGGGGAGCGAGAGATGCAGCCGTCCCGCCGCATCGACCTGCATCGGCACGGGGTCGGAAACGCGGCCGGTGAAGCCGCCCTCTTCCGCGATGTTCTCGAAGCCCATGAAAACGGGCCCTTCGCCCGACATGACGATCTTGCCCGAATAGCGCGCCCCGCGCTTGTCGCGGACATGGTGCAGCCCCGCCAGCGCCATGTTGTCGCTGAATTTACCTTCCTGCAGCCAGGCGTCGCCGTCGAGAAAAGGCCCCGGCGCCGTCGTCCAGGGGCCCGTCGGCGCGGGGGCGGTCAGGTAATGGGTGCCGCCCACGGGGTCGCCGCCGGTCTGCACCTTGTAGGCCGCCGCGAATTTTTGCGACCAGCAACGGCCGACGGTGCAGAACAGGCAATACCACTTCCCGTCCAGCATGATGACCTGCGGCACTTCGAGGTGGCCGAAATCGCCGCCCTCGTAAACCGGCGGGCAAAGCTCCCAGTGAAAAAGATCGTCCGAGCGCGCAAGGCCGATGGTCCCGCCCCCGTTCGCATCCGCCTCCCCCGCCGCGCTGCGGGCGGTGAAGAACATCAGCCAGCCCGCGCCTTGCGGGTCGCGCATCACCCAGGGGTCGCGAAAGGCGCGCTCGTGCCAGCGGCCGGGCGTGTATTCCTCGTAAACGGCGGGGTCGATGTCGAGCAGCGGCGCGTCCGACACGCGCTGCCAATTGTGCAGGTCGCGGCTCGTCGCATGGCCGATGCGCTGCTTGAGCCCGTTCTCGGCGCGGCTGGTGCCGGTATAGAAGAAATGCCAGAGCCCGCCCTCGCCCTCGACCACGCTGCCGGTCCATGTCGTGAAATCGTCCCACGCGGGCGACGGCGCGGGCGCGAAACAGGGGCCGAGGTATTCCCAGTTTTTCAGGTCTTGCGAGACCGCATGGCCGACGTTGACGTGCCAGTGGCGCAGGTCGGGGTCCTGCAGCGCCTTGTCCGCCTGCAGGAAATACATGTGGCAGCGCCCGTTTTCCTGCGCGAACCAGAAGTCCCATATCCATTTATCGTCGAGCGCGAACATGAAAGGTCGGCCACCGTCCGGCAGATGTTTTACACTGCCGGGATTATCGCCCGTCCGGGCCGCCGCAGGCAAGGGGGAAAAACCTAGCAGGCGCAGCGCGGCGAAAAGGCCTTGAAATGCACATCGAGGCGTGGGCGCAGAAACTCGACTGCAAGGGCCATGTCGTCCATCGCAGGCGGCGTCCAGTCCTGCGGCGCGCCGGTGAGCGCCCGCGTGACGCCCTTTTCCATCAGCGCGGCCTGAAAACGGCACAGCCTTTTGCTGCGCAGGCCGAAGTCGTGGACATAGACGGGCTTGCCGGTGAAGCAGGCCTCGGAGGTCATGGAGACGGAATCGCTGGTCACGACGATGGCATCCGCATGGGCAAGCATGCCCAAATAGGGGTTTTCCCCCTGCCCGTCCCATATCCGGTGCGGCACGCCGGAAAGCGCGCCCTCCAGCGCCGCGACGATCTCCGGCCCTGTGCGGCGCGAGGGGGTGACGGCGAGGGCGCCGCCGCTTGCCACTGCCAGTCCGTGCAGCTTTTGCGCGAAGCCGCGCATTTCCTGCGCGCCGATGCCCCGGCCCTTCAACCCGCCGCCGACCAGCACGGAGAATAAGGGACGCGGCAGGCCTGAGAAATAATCGGCGAACTGCGCGTGGCCCGCCGCCAGCTTTTCCCGCGTCACGCGGTGCAACGCGCCCTGCGTCGCCAGCACGTTCGGGCCGCGCAGGGCGTCATGCGCGGCGACGATGACGGCGTCGAAGTTTTCGCCGCCCATATGCGGGTCCTGAATATGCACGGTGAAAGTCCGCCCGCCCGATGCCTTGCGGATGGCGAGGGCAACGGCGACGCTGCACCGCCCGCAGGTGATGAGGACGTCCGGCCACGGCGGCGCGAGCCCGCCGTCATCAGTGCAGAGCGACAGGGCCAGCGACGACGGCCAGAAGCCGGAGGGCAGGAATTTCCACGGCGCGCCCGGCTTGGCGAGGCTCTTGACCTCCGCCACCAAGCCCAGCGCGGCGGCCAGCCCCGTCGCCTGGCTTTGCAGCCCAGCCAGAGCTTCGGTCACGACCCAGCAGGAGGGTTGATTATTTTCCGGCATGTCCGTCATGCGCAATCAGGCAAGTTCATCCCTGCTGCGCCAGTCGTTGGTCACGTAGTTGACGATGACCGACTTGCGCACGCCGCGCAGGGGGCGCGGGGTGAAGCCGTGCCATGTGTCCTTGCCGGGGATGAACAGAATGCCTTTTCCCTTGCCGTAGGGGGCGGTCGCGACTTCACTGTGTTCCGGCGTGGCGTCATAGATGGAGGTGCCGGCGTTGGAAAGCTCCGGCTCTTCGGAAAGATAGATTTGCATGGTGAAGAGCTTCACGCTGATGTCGGTATGCGGCTCCAGCCAGAAGCCGTCGGTATCCTGGCAGTACTCGATGCGCAGCAGGCCTTCGGAAACCTCGTGGCCCGTCAGCGCCTTGATGGCGGAGGTGATCCAGCCTCCCTTAAAAGCCTCAACCATCTCGCGGCAGACCGGGTATTTTTTCTGGTTCTCTTCGGAGAAATAGACGCGCGAGGCGTTGTTGAGCTCGCGCTTGCCGTAGGCTGGCGCGCCCTGCGGCGGGCCGACCGGCAAATCGTTCAGCGCATCCGCCGTGGCGGCGGGCAGCGCGTCATCGAGCAGCCAGTAATCGAAGGGCCGTCGCACATGGCTGGCCGCGAGCAGGCAGTTGACGAAACCGCGCGTAATTTCCGCCGCCGCCGCGAAGGGCGCGGCGTTTTCGGCGGGATATCTGCGGGAAAGGGACGAGGTGTTCATGGCGCTGGACCTTTGAATGCTGCAGGGTTGAAAAAAATCCCGTCCCAGCGGGATATCCGCAGGAACGGGAGAAAGCTAGCAAAGGAACCCGTAGCGAAAATGACGCCATGATGACGCCAGGATGAAGGCCGGCGTCAGGGCCAAAAGCGCGCCGCCTCAGTCAAAGGCCTGTCCGGTCTTGCAGCCGGCTTTTTTCAAAATCATCGCCAGCGGGCAAAAGCCGGTGAAGGAAGCCTGCAGCATGTTGAGCCCGACGAAAGCAGTCAGCAGATACCAGCCGGGATGCAGGAAATGCCCCAGCGCCAGCGAGGCCAGGACCATGGTCCCGGCGAATCTGAATACCAGACGGTCTATATTGGCGGACATTTTATTTCTCCTTGATTTTCATCAAAAAACTTGCAGATTTTTCGGTTTTTTCAGCCCGGGCGCGCTTTGCCGCGCCCCTTTCATGCCTTATCTTGAATATAACATTTTTGTTGTATAAATACTAAATAATATTTGTATTTACGAATATACGAAAAAACGAATATAATGGCATTATAGACACCACAGAGGGGGATTCGCAAATGGCACATATCATCGTTCTCGGGGCTGGCCTTGGCGGTACGCTGATGGCCTATGAGATGCAGGACAAGCTGGGCAAGGAAGACACGCTGACCGTCGTCGGGCAAGGGCCGCGGTATCACTTCGTTCCCTCCAACCCCTGGGTCGCCGTGGGCTGGCGCGAGCGCAAGGACATCGAGGTGGACCTGACCGCCGTCATGAAAAACCGCAAGATCCGCTATGAAGAACAGGGCGCGAAGCGCGTGCACCCCGAAGAAAATCGCCTTGAGCTGGAAAACGGCGAAAGCCTGTCCTACGACTACCTCGTCATCGCCACCGGCCCCGAACTCGCCTTCGACGAGATCGAGGGGCTCGGCCCGCACAAGGGCTTCACCCAGTCCATCTGCCACGTTGACCACGCCGAACAGGCGCGCGCGGCCTTCGACCGGCTGGTCGAAAACCCCGGCCCGATCATCATCGGCGCGGTGCAAGGCGCGTCCTGCTTCGGCCCGGCCTATGAATTCGCCTTCATCCTCGATACCGAGCTGCGAAAAAGAAAGCTGCGCGACAAGGTGCCGATGACCTTCGTCACCTCCGAGCCCTATATCGGCCACATGGGGCTGGACGGCGTGGGCGACACCAAGGGCCTGCTGGAAAGCGAGCTGCGCAACCGCCACATCAAATGGGTGACCAACGCCAAGGTCGAGCGCATCGAGAAGGAGACGATGCATATCGCCGAGATCGGCGAGGACTGCAAGCCGGTAAAAACCCACGAGCTGCCCTTCGCCTACGCCATGATGCTGCCCACCTTCCGCGGCGTACCCGCCCTGATGGGCATCGAGGGGCTGGTCAATCCGCGCGGCTTCGTGCTGACGGACAAGCAGCTGCGCAACCCCATCTACCCCAACGTCTTCGCCGTCGGCGTCTGCCTCGCCATTCCCCCGGTCGGGCGCACGCCGGTGCCGGTGGGCGTGCCCAAGACGGGCTTCATGATCGAATCGATGGTGACCTCGGTCGCGGAGAACATCGCCCTGCTCATCAAGGGCAAGGAACCCGAAGCCACCCCCTCGATGAACGCCTTCTGCCTCGCCGATTTCGGCGACGGCGGCGTCGCCTTCGTGGCGGAGCCGCAGATACCGCCGCGCAACCTCAACTGGTCGGCGCGCGGCAAATGGGTGCATTACGCCAAGGTTGCCTTCGAGAAGTATTTTCTTCATAAAATAGCGACCGGCGTCAGCGAGCCTTTCTACGAGAAATGGTTCCTGGGCCTCATCGGGCTGCGCAAGGTCCACACGAAGCACAAGAACTGAAAGACGGAGCCATGGACAGCGCGAAAATGAAGAAATCGGCGGAAGAGGCGAGCGCCCTGCTCAAGGCGCTGGCCAACCCGCACCGGCTCATGATCGTCTGCAAGCTCATCGAGGGCGAGCGGCCGGTGGGCGAGCTGGCGAGCGAGCTGGGCCTGCGCGATTCCACCGTCTCACAGCACCTCTCCCTGCTGCGCCGCGACCGGATACTCAAGCGCCGCCGCGACGGACAGGTCATTTATTACTCCATCGCCAACGCCGTGGCGCATGACATCGTGGATCTGCTTTACCAATGCTATTGCCAGGAACCGAAGGGGCGCAGGAAATGAAACCGGGAAAACCTCTTTTTCTGGCGGCCCTCGCCTTCGCCGCCGCCCTGCAGCTCTCCCCCCTGCCCGCGCGCGCCGAAAGCCTGGCCGTCGCCGCACGGACAGTGACGGATGAAAAAGCCGTCTTCGCTACCATCGAAAGCGCGAACGTCGTCGCCGCGCGGGTGCGCACCGGCGGCACCATCGCCGAGCTGGCCGTGCGCGAGGGGGACGCGGTGACCGAGGGACAGACCATCGCTTTCGTCACCGACAGCAAGCTGGCCACGCAAACGCAGGCCTATGACGCGCAGATCGCCGCCGCGAAGGCCCAGCTGGCCGAGGCGCAGTCCTCCTACAACCGCGTAAAGCAGGTCTTCGACCAGGGCTATGAGACCAAGGCCCGGCTGGAACAGGCCGAGGCCGCGTTGAAAGTCGCGCGCAACAACCTGAAATCCATCTCCAGCACACAGACCGTCGTCCGCCAGCAGCTCGAGGAAGGCGCGGTCAAAAGCCCCGTCGCCGGGCGCGTGCTGCAGGTGCCCGTCACCGCCGGCACCGTGGTGATGCCGGGCGAAACGGTGGCGCAAATCGCTTCGGGCGATTACGTGCTGCGCCTGCAGGTGCCCGAGCGCCACGCGCGCTTCATGAAGACCGGCGATGCCGTGCGGCTCGCGGAGCCCGGCAAGGACGGCCCCGCGCCGGAAGGCAGGATCGTGCTGGTCTATCCGCAGATCACCGACGGCCGCGTGGTGGCGGACGCGCGGGTCGAGGGACTGGAAAAATACTTCGTCGGCGAGCGCGTGCGCGTCTGGATTTCCGGCGGCGAGCGGCAGGCGGTCTATATCCCCGCGCGTTTCATCTCCACCCGCTTCGGCATCGACTACGTGCTGGTGAAAGGCGAAAACGGCAAGACCGAAGACGTCATCGTCCAGCGCGGCCTGCCCCGCGCGCTGCCCGACATGCCGGGCGCGATCGAGATCCTTTCCGGCCTGAAAACCGGCGATACCGTGGTGTCGCCATGAAAGCCGGACTTTCCGGCTGGCTCACGCGGGCCTCCATCCGCTCGCCCTTGACGCCGCTGTTCCTCGTCGCCGCGCTGATTTTGGGGGTGATGGCCCTTTCCTCCATCCCGCGTGAGGAAGAACCGCAGATTCACGTGCCGATGGTCGATATCTTCGTGCAGGCCGACGGGCTGAAGGCGGCGGACGCCGCCGAGCTCGTCACCAAGCCGCTGGAGGAAATCATCGGCGGCATCGACGGGGTGGAGCACGTCTATAGCCAGACGCAGGACGACCGCGTCGCCGTCACCGCCCGCTTTTACGTCGGCACCAGCGAGGACGCGGCGATTTTGCGCGTGCATGAAAAGCTGCGCGCCAACTTTGATCGCATCCCCATCGGCATCCCGGAACCGCTCATCGTCGCGCGCGGCATCAACGACGTCGCGATCGACGTTATCACCCTTTCGCCCGACCCCGCCGTCGCGGACCGCTGGAACGCACCGGACCTGACCGAGCTGGCCGTCAAGCTGCAGTCCGAGCTGGCCAAGGTCAAGGACGTGGGGCTCAACTACATCGTCGGCGCGGACCCCGAGGAGATACGGGTCGAGCCCGACCCCGAAAAACTCGCCCTTTACGGCATCACCCTGCAACAGCTGACCGCGAAGATACAGGGCGCCAACCGCGCCTTCGTGGCGGGCGGGCTGCGCGAAAACGGGCGCGAATACACCGCCGTCGCCGGCCAGACGCTTTCCGACCTGCCGGACATCGGGCTTTTGCTGCTGACCGCGCGCAGCGGGCGGCCGGTTTACGTCAAGGACGTCGCCAGCGTCATCGTGGGGCCCAAGCCCGTCGAGCGCCGCGTCTGGAACATGGGGCGCGACGCGGACGGCAAATGGCGCAGGGCGCCCGCCGTCAGCATCGCCATCGCCAAGCGCGCGGGAGCGAACGCCGTCGTCGTTTCGCGCAACATCATCAAGAGCGTGGATGATTTAAGAACCCGCCTGCTGCCGCCCGGCATCCATGCGGAAATCACCCGCGACTACGGGGAGACCGCGAACGAGAAGGCGAACGAGCTTTTGTTCCACCTCGGCCTTGCGACGCTTTCGATCGTCGCGCTCATCGCCTTCGCCATCGGCAGGCGCGAGGCGGCTGTGACCTTCGTCATCATCCCCGTCACCATCCTGCTTACGCTTTTCGCGGCGAACCTGATGGGCTATACCATCAACCGCGTCAGCCTTTTCGCGCTCATCTTCTCCATCGGCATCCTCGTCGATGACGCCATCGTCATCATCGAGAACATCGCGCGCCACTGGGCGATGAACGACGGCCGCCCGCGCATGGAAGCGGCGATCGAGGCCGTGTCGGAGGTCGGCAACCCCACCATCGTGGCGACGCTGACGGTCATCTCCGCCCTGTTGCCGATGCTTTTCGTCTCGGGCCTTATGGGTCCCTATATGGCGCCCATTCCGGTCAACGCCTCGGCCGCGATGCTGTTTTCCTTCTTCGTCGCCGTCATCATCGCGCCGTGGCTGATGCTGCGCATTTCCGGCAAGGACGCCGGGCCGGACGCGGAGCATGAACCGGCGGAAGGAAAGCTGGGCGCGCTCTACCGCCGCGTCGCCGCGCCCGTCATCCGCACGAAAAAATCGGCCTGGACCTTCCTTGTCGCCATCGGCGTGCTGACGCTGGCGAGCTTCGCGCTTTTCATGACGCGCAGCGTGACGGTGAAGCTGCTGCCCTTCGACAACAAGTCGGAAATCCAGATCGTGACCGACCTGAAAGAGGGCGCGAGCCTCGAGGATACCGAGCGCGTGCTCTTCCAGCTGGCCAAAGCGGCGGAAGGCCTGCCCGAGACGCAATCGCTGCAGGTCTATGCCGGCACCGCCGCGCCCTTCAACTTCAACGGCCTTGTGCGTCATTACTACCTGCGCCAGTCGCCGGAGCTGGGCGACGTGCAGGTCAACCTGCTGCCCAAGGGCGAGCGCAAGCGCGAAAGCCATGAAATCGCCCTCGAGCTTCGCAAGAAGATCGACGCGCTGAAGCTGCCCGCGGGCGCCGTCGCCAAGGTCGTCGAAGTGCCGCCCGGCCCGCCCGTGCTGGCCACGCTGCTGACCGAAGTTTACGGGCCGGACCAGAAAACCCGCCACGCGACCGTGGGCGTGCTGAAGAAACTTTTCGCCAAGGTGCCCTATATCGTCGATATCGACGATTCCATCGGCCAGCCCCGCCCGCGCCTGCGCATCTCCATCGACCAGGACAAGCTGGAGTTCTACCGCGTCGAGCAGGCGGATGTTTACGACACCATCCACAAGCTTCTCGCGGGCACGGCGGTCGGCTATTCCTACCGCGGCGACGGGCGCAGCCCGCTGGAAATCACCGTCGCGCTGCCGAAAGACGCGAAGACATGGTCCGCGCGGCTAATGGCGACGCCCGTGCCCGCCAACGCCATCCCCGGAGACAAGTCGGTGGTGGAGCTGGGCGACGTGGTGCGGGTGAGCGCGGAGGAAGGCTCCCCCCTCATCTTCCGCCACAACGGGCACGACACCGACATGGTGACGGCCGAGCTGGCCGGGAAGTTCGAAGCGCCCGTCTATGCCATGCTGGACGTGGACAAGCTGGTGAAAGATTTCGACTGGAAAAAACAGGGGCTGGAACGCCCCGCCATCCTCTACCACGGCCAGCCGCAGAATGAGAGTAAGCCCGCCATGCTCTGGGACGGGGAGTGGGAGATCACCTTCGTCACCTTCCGCGACATGGGAATCGCCTTCGCCGCCGCGCTTCTGGGCATCTACGTTCTGGTGGTGGCGCAGTTCAGGAGTTTCAAACTGCCCCTCGTCATCCTGACCCCCGTGCCGCTCACGCTCATCGGCATCATTTTCGGGCACCTCTTGTTCCGCACGCCCTTCACCGCGACCTCGATGATCGGCTTCATCGCGCTGGCGGGCATCATCGTGCGCAACTCGATATTGCTCATCGACTTCATCCGCCACGGTCGCACGCCCGGGCGTCCGCTGCGCGAGGTCTTGCTTGAGGCGGGCGCGGTGCGCTTCAAACCCATCCTGCTCACCGCCTTGGCCGCGATGATCGGGGCGGTGACGATTTTGTCGGACCCTATCTTTCAGGGGCTGGCGATTTCGCTGCTCTTCGGGCTCGCCTCCTCCACGCTGCTGACGGTGCTGGTCATTCCGGCCATCTATATCGTGCTGCGCGACGACGGCATTCCGCTGGAAAAACCCGTAAAGCCTTCCTAGGCGTCGAAAACCGGCGTGATGTCGAGACCTGACAGCCCTTCCAGATATTGCACGAGGGAAATGACGCCGACGCAGGGAAAGGCGCCGCGCCGCTGCAATTCCCTGCGCGCCAGCATCTTCGCACAGAGAATGGCGGGGGTGGAGGGGATGAAGGGCCCATCGCCCGATTTCGCGATGAGATAAAACCGCACGGTCTTGGGCTTGCCCAGCGCGTCCGTGCCCGTCATGTACATGTGAAAGCCGCTTTTGTCGCTGCCCAGCGCGTCGAGCCAATGCGACATCTTCATCAGCCGCCCGGCCATGGGCGCAAGGCTTTTGACCAGCCCCGCGCGCACCAGCCACGACAGTCCCCAAAGGCCGAGGTGGATGACGGAAAGCTCCGCCCCCGCGCGAAAGCGGATGGTTTCAAGGCTCTCGTAGCGCGTCGGAAAAATATCGAGATCCGGCACGTCGCAATAGCCCAGCAGCCGCGCGCCAAGGCCGGGGTACTTGCGCCGCGCCAGCCCCTGCCAGCCATGGACCTCGCGCATCTTCCCGCCGATCAGCGTCTTGAACGGCTTGCCGACATAGCCCAGCACCGCCGCCGTGGTCGCAAGGCCGGTGTTCGCGCGCTGCGCGGTGGAAATGCCGTAATCTATTTCTTTCAGCTTGCCGAATTGCGGCAGGTGATGGTCGAGGACCGCGGCGGTGAGACACGGCACGGAGCTCGCCCCGCTGATGACGGCGACGCCTTTTTCCTTCGCCGCCGCGTCCAGCGCGGAAATGCCGGAAACGAATTCGCGCCCGTCGGCAAGGTCGATGTAATGGCAGCCCCCTTCGATACAGTCGCGCGCCACGTCATACCCCTGCCCCTGAAACGGCCCGCAGGTATGGATGACGATATCGGGTTTCATGTTCTCCAGCACATGCGGCAGGTTCTGCGCGATGTCCAGCTTCACCGCGCGCGGCGGGCTCGCGTTGCCGTGCAATTCCTTTACCAGCGCCTGACCTTTTTCGAGGGAGCGGCCCGCGACGATGATCTCCAGCCCTTCTTCGACAGAGAGCTTGCGCGCGATATGCGCCCCGAAATTGCCGTAGCCGCCAAGGATGAGGATACGTGTCGTCATACCGGCTTGGTCACCATGAGGTAGAAAATAGCGACGAGGGAGAGAAACGCGGGCCAGCCGAGGATGAACCATATTTTGAAAAGCCGATGATAGCGCGCCGGAAGCTCCGTTCCTTCCGCCGCGCATTGCGCCGCCATTTTCTTCAGCTGTATCTGTATCCAGACCACGGGCAGCCAGCAGGCGCCGGCCAGCAGATAGAGCGCATAGGTGATTTTCAGCCAGAGCGCCATCGGGTCGAAGCCCGCGTGCAGCACGAGCCAGATGCCGGTCGCGGGCTGCAGGACCACGGCGGGCGCGGTGAAGATATAATCCGCCAGCACGGTGAACCTTGCGGCGTAGTAACGCTCGTGGATGTTTTTCGCGAAGCGGCCGCAGAACATGAAAAAGGCGATGCCGAGCCCCGTGCCGAAAAGCACGGTCGCGCTGATGATGTGCAGGGTCTTGACGGTCTGGTAGAGGTCCATGCGCTGCGCTTTGCGATAATCCCGGAGAATGCGCCGCAGCAATCGCGGCACCGGTCATTATAGTACAAAACCGCCCCGGATTTTCACGTATATATGACGATTTGCAGGGTTGTAACGACGTTAAGTTTCAGTTATTTTTTATAATCTTCAAAATCATATAGCGAGTGAACAATGTCGAAAGTCATTCAGCTGCCCGACGATAAAAAGCCTTTGAGCGAACGCCTCAAGGCCGTCCTTGACGGCGATTACGCCGAAGCGCGCGATGCAGCCCGCGCCTTTATCTCCCGCCCGGAAATGACCCCGGTGCACCCGGACATCCCCAAGGAAGAATACCGCGAAAAAACCCTCGCCTGGATCAAGGACATGATCGCCGAGGGATACACCAAGCTGCCTTACGATAAACAGTACGGCGGCGAGGGCGAGCGCGAGAAATACATGAACATCGTCGAGATCATCGCGCATCAGGACATGAGCCTCGCGGTCAAGCAGGGCGTGCAGTTCGGCCTTTTCGGCATGAGCATCGGCTCTCTGGGCACGGAAAAGCACAGCAGCAAGTACCTGCCCGACGTCATGGCCGGCGATTTGCTCGGCGGTTTCGCGATGACCGAACTGGCCGGCGGTTCCGACGTGCAGGGCATTTCGACAGAGGCGGTCTATGACCACGAAACCCGCAGCTTCACCATCAACACTCCCAACGACGACGCGCGCAAGGCCTATATCGGCAACGCCGCGCTGCACGGGGAGATGATGGTCGTCTTCGCCCAGCTCAAGATGTCGCCCGAGGGCGAAAGCATGGGCGTGCACGCCTTCATGGTGCCCATCCGCGACAAGGACGGCAAGACGCTGGAGGGCGTCACCATCGAAGACTGCGGCCACAAGGTCGGTCTCAACGGGGTGGACAACGGCTACCTCGGCTTCAAGGACGTCAAGGTGCCCTATGATTCCATGCTCGACCGCTTCGCCAGCATCGACGAGGAAGGCGCGTACCACAGCGACATCAAGAAAAAATCGCACCGCTTCTTCAAGATGATCAGCACGCTGGTCACCGGGCGCGTCTTCGTATCCATGGTGTCCTTGAGCGGCGCGAAGAACGCGCTGACCTCCGCCGTCGATTTCGCGGAGGACCGCAAGGTCTTCGGCGACACGCTGATGGACAAGCAGGCCACGCATTCGCGCCTGCTGCCGCATCTGGCCGACGCCTACGCCATGCATTTCGCCACCCGCTTCCTGATGGACGAATTCAAGCGCGGCGGGCCGGAGGTCGAGACCATGGCCGCCGCGCTGAAGTCGAAATCATCCGACAACGCCGTCGCCGTCGTGGACGAGGCGCGCAAGCTGACCGGCGGCAAGGGCTATACCTCCGTCGAGCGCTACGGCGTGCTGCACGACGACATGGACGTCTTCCGCACCTTCGAGGGGGACAACACCGTGCTGCGCATGCTGGTCGCCAAGAACCAGCTGACCCATCTCGCCCGCAAGTTCAACGGCGCGGCGGGACTGGACAAGTTCAAGAAAGCGCTCGCCCTGCACGCGCGCAAGCGCCTCGCGCATTTCAACGCGGGCAGCGGCAAGACGGACGACACGCACCTGACCGACCCGCTGACGCAGCGCAAGCTTTTCGCCATGCGCGAGCGCGCGATGATGTACGCGCTGAGCGAGAAGATGATGAAGATAAGCAAGGCCGAAGGCGCGGCGGAAGCCGCCAACCAATGCCAGGACGATATGCTGGCCTATGCCGACGCCTATGCCGAGCGCATCATGATGCAGCGTTTCGTCAAGGCCGTCGATGCGCAGCAGAACCCCGAGGTCAAGGCGGTGCTGAAAGACCTTTGCGATCTCTACGCCGTGCACACCATGCGCAAGAACGCGCTGTGGTACGTCGAGAACGGTTTCATGAAGACGCAAAAGACCAAGGCGCTGGCCAAGCTGGAACACAAGCTGGCGGAAAAAGTCCGTCCCCATGCGAAGGACCTCACCAGCGGCTTCGCCGTGCCGCAATCGGTCCTCACCAGCCCGGAAAACGCGCCCAAGGCCGAGGCGAAAACCGCGCCCAAGGCCGCGCCGAAAAAGAAAAAACGGCACTGGCCCTGGGGGAGGTAAGCGGGCGAAAACCGCGCAAAACGGCTGATTCGCGGGAAATTCGTCTGCATACGTTCTTATGCGCGCGTGCGTTCAATATAATATTCGGACCAATCCGGTCTTGGGAAATTTCCCAAGGAATCCGGGTATTTGAGAAGAATCTGCTTAAAATTTAAAGAGAATTTAGAAGGCATTTGTCCCGAAGTTAAATCAAATGCCACTTAATGTTAACGAACTGGTCATACAATAGAAGTATGGTAACCGGTTTGCAAAATACCCGTTGGTTTCTAAAGGTTTGCCGCCAGTCCCTGTGCAAGGGGGCGGCGATGCTGGCGGCGGTTTTCCTCTTCGCGCAGACGGGCGCGGCCTATGCCAATCCGGCGGGCGGCGTGGTTTCCGCGGGCAGCGCGGCCATCTCTTCCGCCGGCGACACGCTGACGGTCACGCAAAATTCCGCCCGCGCGGTCATCGACTGGCAGTCATTCAATATAGATGCGAACGAAACGACGAACTTCGTCCAGCCCTCCGCTTCCGCCATGGCGCTGAACCGCATCGGCGGGCAGGACCCCTCGCGCATCATGGGCGCGCTGAACGCGAACGGCAAAATCTACCTCGTCAACCCCAACGGGCTGATCTTCGGGCAGGACGCGAAAGTCAACGTCGGCAGCCTGCTCGCCACCACCGCGAACATCCGAAACGACGATTTCATGGCGGGCAACATGAATTTCAGCCAGCCGGGCCGGGCGGAGGCCTTCATTTCCAACGCGGGCGAGATCACGGCGCGCGACGCGGGGCTGGTCGGGCTCGTCGCGCCTTCCGTTCTTAACAGCGGCACCATCACCGCGCGGCTGGGCCGCGTGCATCTGGCTTCCGGCGACACGCTGACGATGGACATGTACGGCGACAGCCTCATCAATGTCGCCGTCACCAACGACACGGCTTCGCACCTCGTTTCCAACGGCGGCATCATCGCGGCGGACGGCGGCACGGTCGCGCTGACCGCGGCGGCGGGGCGAGAGGTCGCCAACGGCATCGTTTCCAGCAGCGGGGTCGTGCAGGCCAACAGCGTCGGGCAGCATAACGGCAAGATCACCCTTTACGCGGAAGGCGTGAACGCCGTGACGGGCAACGCCGCATCCGGCAAGGGGCAAAAGCAGGGGGCCAGCGCCGTGCTGGTGGGCGGCACGCTGAGCGCGGCGGGCGCGAATGCGGGCGAAACGGGCGGCAGCATCACCGTGACGGCGGATAACGTCGGCATCTCTCCCGCGGCCGTCATCGCCGCATCGGGGCGCGCGGGCGGCGGCGACGTCAAGATCGGCGGGGATTATCTTGGCGGCGGCGACACGCCCGCCGCGCAAAGCGTCCATGTTTCGGCGGGCGCAAAGATCTACAACGACGCCATCGACGCGGGCGACGGCGGACGCACCATCGTCTGGAGCGACGGGGACACTTATTTTTACGGCGACGTCTTCGCGCGCGGCGGGTGGAACGGCGGTGACGGCGGCTTTCTTGAAACATCGGGCCATGCCTATCTCGACGCGCGGGGCAACGTCGATTTGACCGCGCCCGCGGGCGGCAAGGGCACCTATTTCCTCGACCCCGACAACATCGCCATCTACGGCAACGTCGATCCCGCCTATGTCTCGACCGGCGGCGGCATCGACCTCGCTTCCTCCTTAAAACTCTGGCTGGACCCGACGGCGCGCGACAGCGTCACCCTGACCTATTCGACCGACGGGCTTTCCGGCCGCAGCGTCAGCGGCAGCATCGGCACGAATACCCTGACGCTGAGCGGCGCGCTTTCCGCCACGTCGCTGGCGCCGGGCGCGCGCATCCGCATCGGCGCGACGGGAACGGCGACGACGGCGGACGACATGGGCGCGGATACCTATACCGTCGCCGGCGTTTCCGGCTCGACCATCACCACGGTCGAAAGCCTGACGGCCAGCTACAGTTCCGACGCCCTTTACCGCGGCCTCGCCTCGAACTGGGCGGACAGCAGCGGGAACGGCAACGACGCCTCGGCCAGCGGCGCGGCCATGCCCCTGTGGATCGGCGGCGGGCTGAACGGCCATGACGTGCTGCGCTTCGACGGTTCCAGCGACATCATGACGGTGGCCGATTCATCGACGCTGGACGGCACGGCGGGGCTCACCATCATCGCGACCAACACGCCGGAAACGCTGGACGGCTCGACCGCTGAAGCCCTGCTGTCCAAGCGCAACGGCGTGGGCGTGCAGCAGGCCTACAGCCTTTTCTACTACAGCGGCAACAAGCTGAACGTGGACGTCGATTCGAACAACAACCGCTTCGCAACCTCCCAGACCTACGGCAACGGCGTGACCAACCTCTTCGGCCTCGTCTATGACGGCACGCTGACCAGCAGCCAGCGCGTGAAGCTCTACAACCAGGGCGCGCTCATCAATACCGCGTCCGAAAGCAGCGCTTCCATCCCCGATTATTCCTCCCCCCTCGTGCTGGGCAGCATGAACGTGGGCGACGGGCGCTATCTGGGCGCGCTCTATTCGGATATCACGATCTACGACAAAGCCCTTTCCGCCGACGCGCGCACGCTGCTGGAGCAATACCAGTCCGGCAAATGGGGCGTGGCGCTTTTGCCGCCGGGCAGCGGGGCGACGGAGGCGGCGCAGGCCATGGCCTCGACCGCGCGCGGGGACGCGACGGACGGCTATTCGCTCTTCACCGCCGGCTACCTCGAAAGGCTCAGCCAGACGGCCGATATCTCGCTGCAGGCGGGAAGCGACATCACGCTGGACCTGAAGGGCGGCACCCTCGCCCTGAACGACGGGCGCAGCCTGAGCCTGACGGCGGGCAACGACATCAAGGCGGTGAGCGCGGGAACCATCACGACATCCAACGCCGGTATTTCCATGACGGCGGGCGGCGCGCTCGACCTTTCGGGCGTGACGCTGGCCGCCTCGAACGGCGCGGTGAACCTGTCGAGCGCGGGGGCGATGACGCTGGGCGGCATCAGCGCGAAAACCGTCACGGCGCAAACGACCGGCGCCTCTTCCAACCTCTCCATCGCCCCGGGCGCGACGGTCTCGGCCGGCGGTTCGGGCGACGCCGTCACGCTGGCCTCGGCGCATGACTTCATCAACAACGGCGGCCTTTCGGCGGCATCGGGCCGCTGGCTGGTCTATAGCGGCGATCCGGCGTCCGACACGCTGAACGGGCTCTCCGCGGACTTCCGCCGCTTCTCCTGCGCCTATGGCGGCAGCTGCCCCGCGCTTGGCGCCGGCAACGGGCTGATTTACCGCACAAGCCAGGCCCCCGCCGACCTGCCGCCCGCGCTGACGACCGCCATCGTCGCCGCCGCGCATCAGGCGACGCTGCGGGCCGCCGCCTCGGACCATACGCCGCTTGGCAGCGCGCAGCCGATCATCGAGATCACCGAACCCCTTGCCCAGCTTCTCGGACTGGGGCTTGACCAGCGGTTCATTTTCACCCTCGCCCCCTTCGCCGACAGGCCGCAAGGGCGCGACTGAAAAGACAGGACGAACTTGCGAAGAATCGCAAGACAGCCCGCAAGAAATGCGTCAACGCATAAAGAACGAGGGCAGGCACATGGGATATAATTTCAAGGACGTCAGGGTTCTGGTGGTCGAAAGCTCGCCGCAGCTTTTCTCGCTCTTCAAGAATGTGCTGCGGATGTTCACCGTGCCGGACGAGAACATCGATTCCGCCTACAGCATGGAAGAAGGCTGGAAGAAGTTCAAGGAGGGCAACCACGACCTCATCATCGTCGATTGGCTGGAAACGCCGGACCGGGGCATACAGCTCACCCAGATCATCCGCCACGACAGCGAAAGCCCGAACCCCTATGTGCCGGTGCTGATGACGGCGGGCTCGGGCCACCTCAGCCGCGTGAAGAAGGCGCGCGACGGCGGCGTGTCGGACTTCCTGGTCAAGCCCTTCACCGCCAAGACGCTGGCCGACAAGCTGACACGGATCATCGAAAAGCCGCGCCCCTTCGTGTTGAGCGACGAATACACCGGCCCCGACCGGCGCATCCGGCAGGAGAGCTTCGGTTTCCCCGGCCGCCGGGAAGCGGACACGGGCGAAATGGACCTCGGCTTTCGCGAAAAGGAAAAGCAACAGGGCGTTATGTAGAACGTTCCGGCCCGCGGCGCGGACATCTTTTGACATGAGTTTGAAAATAAAGGATTTTTTATAGGACGCACCGGCTCTGCGCCCTTGCCAATAGCCCTGTAAATGCTATTTTATAGACTATGGCCGCACGATGAGGGGATCGGAAGGCGGCCGGGGTAAGAACTTTCAAAGGGCAAGATTCAAAAACAACGCATGGACACCATCACACCCGCACATACCGCCGCCGAACGGCAAGCAGCGCCCGATCGCACGGACAAGGCGCGCATCAAGGAAATCATCGCGCATTGCAACGCCTACAAGGGCTCGGATACGAAGCGCAGCATTCTGCAGCTGATCGTCAGCTTCGCGTGCTTCGCGCTCGCCTATGCTGCGGTGCTGGCCGCTTACGAAACGCATCACTACATCCTCTGCGCGCTGGCGATGATCCCGGCGGCGGGGCTGGTGGTGAAGCTTTTCATCATCCAGCACGACTGCGGCCACGGCTCCTTCTTCAAGTCGCGCCTCGCGAACGACACCGTCGGGCGGATCATCAGCCTGCTGAGCTTCACGCCCTACGACATGTGGCGGCGCGCGCATAACTTCCACCACGCGGGCTCGGGCAACCTCAACCGGCGCGGCAGCGGCAGCGTCGATACGCTGACCGTGCGCGAATACCAGGCCCTGCCGGAGAAAGAGCAGCGCGCCTACCGCATCTACCGCCATCCGCTCACCCTGCTGGTCTTCGGGCCGCCCGTCTATGTGCTGCTGATGCAGCGCCTGCCGCCGGTCAACTATCCCTTCATCGAGAGCTACAACGCCCTCACCCCCGCGCAGACATGGCGCAGCGTGATGGGGCTGAACATCGCGCTGGTGGTTTTCTACGGTCTGGTCGGCATGACGCTGGGCTGGGCCGCCGTCTGGCTTTACATCGCCACGCTGGTCACGGCTTTCTGGGCCGGGCAGTGGCTGTTCTACATCCAGCACCAGTTCGAGGACGCCTACTGGCAGCCGCAGGAAGGCTGGAGCTACGCCGAGGCCGCGCTTTTCGGCAGCTCCTACTACGCGCTGCCGCGCATCCTGCAATGGTTCACGGGCAATATCGGCTTTCACCACATCCACCACCTCTGCGCCTCCATTCCCAACTACCGCCTGCAGGAATGCCACGATGCGCATGAAGACCTGCAGAAGATCAACCGCATCACGCTGCGCGAAAGCTGGAAATCGGCATGGCTGGCCCTGTGGGACGAAGACAAGGGCCGCATGATCCGCTTCAAGGACCTGCCGCGAAAATCACACGCCTGACCTGGCCTTCCTTGGTTATTTCTTCCACTGCACGGAAGCGGACTGCACGTCTCCCGAATTGCGTCCGACGTGGATGACGAATTCGCCGGGCTCCCAGACGCGCTGCAGATCGCCGTTGAAGAACATCAATTGTTCCGTGGTGACGGCGAAGCTCACGTCCTTCTCCTCGCCGGGCTGCAGGAAGACCTTTTCAAAGCCCTTAAGGTCTTTTACGGACCGCGTGACGCTGGCGACGGGATCGCTGACGTAAAGCTGCACGGTTTCCTCGCCCGCGCAATCGCCCGCGTTCTTCACGGCAATGGCGGCGGTGAGCGTTTCCGCGCCCTGCAGTTCGGTCTTGTCGAGCCGCAACGGGCCGTATTCGAAAGGCGCGTAGCCGAGGCCGAAGCCGAAGGGGAACAGCGGGCCGTTCTCAACGTCGAGATAACGCGACTTGAATTTTTCCGCGGGTTTCGCGCCGTCGTAGGGCCGCCCCGTGTTCTTGTGATTGTAGTAAAGCGGCACCTGCCCGACGTGGCGCGGAAACGTCGCCGTCAGCCTGCCGGAGGGGTTGTGATGCCCGAACAGAACGTCGGCGACGCCGTTGCCCGCCTCCGTCCCGCCGAACCACATGAGAAGCATCGCCTGCGCCTGTTCGCATTCGCGCACCAGCGTCAGGGGACGGCCGGTCGCGATGACGAGGACCAGCGGCTTGCCGGTTTTGGAAAGCGCGTCGATGAGCGGCAATTGCTCTTGGGGGATGCCGATATCGACGCGGCTCGCCGCCTCGCCGGACATTTCCTGCGCCTCGCCCACCACGGCGACGACGACGTCCGCCTTGCGCGCGACTTTCAGCGCCTCGTCGATCATCTCCTGTTGCGAACGCGGGTCGATGAGAACCCGCTCGCCCGAGAAATTCAGCCGCTCGGCCAGCACCGGATCGCGCGTGAAGTTCGCGCCCGCCGCATGCAGGAATTTCACGCCCGCGCCCGCCGCGTTCTTCATGCCTTCGAGGACGGAAACGCATTGCGTCCAGTCCGAGGCGATACTCCAGGTGCCGGGCATGTTCCGCTTGTCGTCCGCCAGCGGGCCGATGACGGCGATCGTGCCTTCCTTTTTCAGCGGCAGCAGCGGCCCGTCGTTCTTCAGCAGCACGCAGGAACGCGCCGCCATGTCGCGCGCGGCGGCGCGGCTGTCTTCGCTCAGGACTTCCCCGGCGCGCTTTTCATCGACGTAGCGGTAAGGGTCGTCGAACAGGCCCAGCCGCTCCTTGGCTTCCAGTATGCGGCGGCAGGCGGCGTCGATGTCGTCCATGCTCACGCTGCCGTCTTCGAGCGATTCCAGCAAGGTGGTCAGGAAGCACTCGCCCACCATGTCCATATCCGTGCCCGCCTTCAGCGCGCGGGCGGAATTTTCCTTCAGCCCGCCGGTGCCGTGGCAGGTCATTTCGTTGATGCTGGTGTAATCCGTCACCACGAAGCCGTTGAAGCCCCATAGCCCGCGCAGCAAATCCTTCATCAGCCACTTGTTGCCCGCGGCGGGCACGCCGTCCACCTCGTTGAAGGAGGACATGACGCTGCCCGCGCCCGCTTCCACCGCGGCCTTGTAGGGCGGCAGGTAGTATTCGTGCATTTTCAGGCGGCTCATGTCGGTGGTGTTGTAGTCGCGCCCGCCCTCGGCATCGCCGTAGAGGGCGAGGTGCTTGACACAGGCCATGACCGTATCCGGCCGCGAAAGATCGTCGCCCTGATAGCCGCGCACCATGGCCGCCGCGACTTTGGACCCGAGATAGGGATCTTCCCCCGCGCCTTCCGCGATGCGGCCCCAGCGCGGGTCGCGCGCGATATCGACCATGGGGGAAAACACCCAGTTCAGCCCGTCCGCCGTCGCTTCCATCGCCGCGATGCGCGCGCTTTTCTCGATGAGCGGCATGTCCCATGTGCAGGACAGGGCGAGCGGGATGGGGAAGATCGTCTTGTGGCCGTGAATGACGTCGAGCCCGAAAATGAGCGGGATGCCGAGACGCGATTCCTCGACCGCGAGACGCTGGGTCTTGCCGACAAGCGCGGCGTCGTAATAGCCGAACAGCCCGCCCACCTGACCCTTGCGGATTTTCCCGTCGATATCCTGCGTGACGACCGCGCCGGTATTGGCGAAGATGCCGGGATTGACGAGGTTGAGCTGGCCGATCTTCTCTTCCGGCGTCATGCGCATCATCAGGCTGTTGATTTGTTTGGACATGGCGCCACCGGAAAAACGGAAATGAACGTGCCGTGATTATACAGGGCGGCGCGCTAAAAATGCAAACGCCCCCGTCCTCGCCGGCGCCGGCCGATTCGGCCCCGGCGCCCCCCTTCCCCGGCCCGCGCGCCGCGGCCTTTGCGCAACAAGGGCTTGCAGGGGCCGCCTTTCCCGCTATTGATACATATATGTCAAAATGTGTATCATGCGCCGATGAAAAATCAGGACGGCATTCCCGAAAGACCCCCGACCGCGCCCGTTTCGCGCGCGCCTGACGTTGCTGGCGGCCTATGTCGGGCTGGCCTCGGTCTATTTCCCGTGGCGCCTCACGGTCTTCAACGCGAACGCCCCGGTTTTCTCGACGCTTTTCTACAGCGCCGAGCTCATCACCTTCGTCTGGGGATTGATCTATGTGCTGAGCGTCCTGCGCTTTCCCCTGCGCTCGCCCCCGCCCGCGCCGCCCGGGCTTGCCGTCGATGTCTATATCCCCACCTACAACGAGCCCGTGGAGATCGTCCGCCGCACGGTGGTCGCCGCGCTGCGCATCAGCTACCCGCACGAAACATGGCTGCTGGACGACGGCAACCGCCCGGAAATGCGCGCGATGGCGGAGGAACTCGGCTGCCGTTACATCGCCCGCACCGATAACCTGAACGCCAAGGCCGGCAACCTCAACAACGCGCTGAAGCAAACCAAGGGCGCGTTCATCGCCAGCTTCGATGCCGATTTCATCGCGGCGCCGAACTTTCTGGACCGCACGCTGGGCTATTTCAACGATGAAAAAGTCGCCCTCGTCCAGACGCCGCAGGAATACTACAACTTCGATTCATTCCAGCACATCGGCAGGAACAGGGGGAAGGATTCATGGTCGGAACACGCGCTGTTCTTCCGCGTCATCCAGCGCGGGCGCGATTTTTTCCACGGCGCGATGTTCTGCGGCTGTTCCGCCGTGCTGCGCCGCGCGGCGCTGGACGACATCGGCGGCATCGCCACGGGCACGGTCACGGAGGACATGCACACCTCCTTCCTGCTGCACGACGCGGGCTGGACCTCCGTCTATCACCCGGAGACGCTTTCCGCCGGTCTTTCGCCCTATGACGCGCTGAGCTTTCGCAAGCAGCGCCTGCGCTGGGCGCAGGGCGCGATGCAGCTTGTGCGCAAGGGCCTTTTCAACAGGACGGGCAAAATCACGCCCGGGCAGAGGTTCGGCTACATCCTGCACGTCCTGACGCATATGGAGGCCGTGCACCACACGGTGCTTTACCTCGTGCCGTTCATGGCGCTTCTTTTCGGCATGTCCCCCTTCAATGTTGATTTCGGCACTTGGGGGATGTTCAGCATTCCCTATATCGTCGTCAGCATCCTGACCTTCGAGGAGTTTTCGCGCGGATACGGGCGGCTTATCCTGAACGAGACCTTCAACCTCGCGCGCTTCCCCTCTGCCGTCCGGGCCCTGCCCGCCCTGTTCGGCCGCCGGCACATCCCTTTCTGGGTCACGCCCAAGGTGAAATCGCAAGGTAGCTTCTTCGCCCTCCCGTGGTTCATCCTCTCCCTGATATTGCTTTCCCTCGCCAAGATATCATGGGACGCGTGGAACCACGCCCTGCCCTATACCGGCTGGCCCCTTTTCATGATGGTTTTCTGGGCGGTCATCAGCTGCATCATCGCGGTGCGCGTCATCCTGCTGACGCAGCGCTGCGGCAAAAACCGCCGAAACTTTTCGCGCTTCCCCGTCGCCCTGCCCGCGCGGCTGCGGGAAAAATCCGGGGAACGGAAGTCCTTCGACGCCACGGTCAGCGAACTGTCCGACCAAGGCATGACGCTGCGCGCGGCGGCAGGCGGCGACGCCCTTCCCCCGGGCACCTACGCCGGGGAAACGACCCTTCTGGGCAAGGATATCGCGTTCGACATCGACCTGCGCGCGACGGGACAAGACGGCGCGATGGGCGGGCGGCTCTCGTGGCCCAGCGCGGCCGCACGCGACAATTACGAATACCTCATCCTGATCGACCGCATCCGCTGGCTCAAAAGCTTCGACGACAGCGACGGCAAGAGCATTCTGGACCCCTTGCTCCAGAAAAAACGGCGGCGCGCGACCGGCAATTGCCATCCCTTCGCCGTTCTCTGCGTCTGCGCGGCCATTTTCGGATATTGTTCAACAGTTTTAGGGGCCATATGAGCACGCGCTCTTTCACACGCCGTCAGGTCGTCAAAACCCTCGTGGCCCTCGGACTGGGCGGGATCGCCGCGCCGCTTGTCCGCGCCGGCGCGCAGGCGGCGGAAAAACCCGCCTTCCGCTGGAACTTCGACAGCCACGAGCCGACGCCGGAAAACTTCGCCGATCTTTGCGCCTTCATCACGCTGACGGACGACCTCGACCCCGGCATGATGAAGGAAATATACCGGCTGATGATGGACGAGCCCTGGGGCCCCAGCCATATCACGCGCCTGCACACCAAGATCAGCGCCGAGCTGAAAAAAGACCCCGCCGGAAAAAAGCGCCCCGCCGCCGACAAGCAGGCCTTCGGCTTCGACGAGGGGGAGACATGGTTCGCCGGGCACCTGCTGATGGCGTGGTACACGGGCATGTATTTCAACGCCTCCCGCCCGCGGGTGCGCGTCGCCTATGAAAAGGCGCTGATGTACCGCGCCGTCGAGGGGCGGATGCCCGTCCCGATGCTCGAGCCCGCGGGTTTCGGCGGATGGACGAAACTGCCGGAGGAAAAGGAATGACCGAGACCATCAAGGCGGAGGTCGTCGTCATCGGCTCCGGCGTCGCGGGGGCGGTCACCGCGTGGAAGCTCGCCTCCCTCGGGGTCAGGGATATCGTTGTGCTGGAAGCCGGTCCGCGCATCACCCGCGCCGATATCGTCCGAAACGTCACCACCGACGCCTATTTCTCACCCTCCTCCTGCTACCCGAACCCGGACCACGCGCCGCGGCCCGACTGGGAGAGGCCGGAAAACAACTTCATCGAGATGACGGGCCCCGCCGTCGTGCATAACGAATACCTGCGCGTCGTCGGCGGCACGACGTGGCACTGGGATTCCGCGACGCCGCGCATGCACCCCGCGGACTTCCGGCTGCGCAGCGCCTACAAGGTCGGCGCCGACTGGCCCCTGAGCTACGACGAGCTCGAGCCCTTTTACTGCGAGGCGGAACGCGAGCTGGGCGTCTGCGGCGACCCAGATACCGACGACGGCTCCCCCCGCTCCCAGCCGCCGCCGATGCCGCCGACCCCCTTCAGCGTCTGCGACCGCTATTTCCGCGACGGGCTGAAAGAGGAAGGCATCTCCATCATCCCGCGCACCGCGGCGCGCGCGACCGTGCCCTACATGGGGCGCGGGCGGTGCGAGGGGTTCAGCTCCTGCACGCCCATCTGCGCCTCGGGCGCGCAATACACGGGCTATTACCACGTCGAG
This sequence comes from Alphaproteobacteria bacterium, assembly GCA_016124645.1. Taxonomy (GTDB): domain Bacteria; phylum Pseudomonadota; class Alphaproteobacteria; order Micavibrionales; family UBA2020; genus WGNE01. The sequence goes on along the minus strand of WGNE01000005.1, from coordinate 26,207 downwards.
CGCGCCGAGAAGCTGGGCGTGCGCGTGATCGAGAACACCCGCGTGGACCGCATCGTGGCGGACGGCCCCGTGACGCATGTCGAAGCGCAGCGCGCCGACGGCACCAAAGTCATCGCAAAGGGCCGGATTTTCGTTCTGGCCGCCAACGGCATGGAAACCCCGCGCCTGCTGCTCATGAGCGCGGATGAAAGCCACCCCAAGGGTCTCGCCAATGCCTCGGGGCAGGTGGGACGCAACTTCATGGACCACCCGGCGATCGCCGCCCGTCTCGTCCTGCCGGACCCCGTCTGGCCGGGGCGCGGGCCTTCCGGGATATCGGGCAGCCACGATTTTCGCGACGGCCCCTTCCGCAGCGAACATTCCGGCTGGCTGCTGCGGGTGAAGAACAATTCCCACCTGCATGAAATAACCGACCGCCTGATGTCGCAGGGAGTCGAGCCGCCCCTGCTCGACGCCGCGATACGCGACGCCGTCAGCCGCGAGGTCGAGCTGGAAGGCAGCGTCGAGCAGCTGCCGAACCCCGCCAACGGCATCACCCTGAACTGGGACAAGCGCGACCGCGCGGGGCAGCCGTGCATCCGCCATTACTATTCCTTCAGCGAATACGAGGAAAAAGGCCTCGCCCACGTCCGGGAGACCTTCACGCGCATCTCCAGGCGGCTGAAGGCGAAGCTGCTGTATTTCACCGACCCTTTCACCGAGCACCACCAGATGGGCATGGCCGTGATGGGCGCGAACCCGGCCTCCTCCGTCGTCGATCCCCATTGCCGGGCCCATGCGCACAAGAACCTTTTCATCATCGGTTCGGCGGTCTTCCCGGCGAGCAGCTGCTCGAACCCGACGATCACCATCGCCGCGCTGGCGCTGCGCATGGCGCCGGAAATTGCGCGGCAACTGAAGGGCAAATGACCCTTTCGGGCCGGTTTTCGTCCGAAAACCCGGCAACCCCCGGAAAACGCATGAAAAACTGTTGCAAAAAAGCCATAACCCGCTGACAAAACCGTCATATGGCCAAAGCCCTCTGGAAGCCGTTTCGGGGGTATTGTAGCTTTGAAACAATATTGTTTGACTTAAAAAGCACAGGGATATCCTCATGTCGAAAAAACTTCTTTCCGCACTCGCCGTCGCCGTCTGCCTCATGGCCGGCATCCAGTCCGCCGAAGCGGGCCGCACCGGCGCGTGGACGGGCGTGGACTTCGCCCCCAATTCCTATTACGCCTATCTCGGCGTCGTCACGGCGCTGCAGAACCAGGACATCACCGCCCGCGACGGCTGGCTGCTGCGCGCTTCCGCCGGTTACGGGGAATTCGACTACAACACCGTTCTGGTCGCCGGCGGCGTCGATGGCGCCGTCACGTCGGGCGACCTGATGGTCGGCTACGGCCATTTCTTCGACAAGGGCAGCATCAAGGGCTACCTTGGCGGCGATTACCAGCACTATCACCTCAGCCCCAACGACCCCGGCACCAAGGTCCACGGTTCGCAGGGCGGCGTGAAAGGCCTGCTGGAAATGAACGTCAACGCGGCGGACAAGATTGCGCTCGGCGCGATGGGCTCCTACTCCACCGCCTACGACAGCTACTGGACGCGCTTTGACGCCTCCTACAACTTCGGCCCCTTCGCCATCGGTCCCGAAGCGCTGCTCATGGGCAACAAGTCCTATGACCAGTCCCGCTTCGGCGGCGCGATTTCCGGCGTGCATATCGGCTTCGCCACCGCGCGCCTCTACGGCGGCGTGGCCAATACCCGCGGCCGCGGCGCTGACGGCGGCTATGGCGGCATCTCCTTCGGCGCCGACTTCTAAGCCGCGCCCAAACGGAACGACAAAAAAACGCCCCCGGCAAATGCGCCGGGGGCGTTTTTTGTCGCACAGCTCACCGGACTTGCAACTGCACGCCCTACCGAAAGTTCTTTATTTTCCAATGCATAAATAGTTTCCTCTTGCCCTGCAAAGGCTCCCACCGTATCAATGAATCTCATAGAAACCGATGGTCAGAACAAGGGGACGAAAGCCAAGGAGATCGCTTCCGTCAAGAATTCACGAGCATGCGAAGGAATAACCCCCATCGGCAGGTGGGGGAGGGCATAAAAAGAAAGGCGCGCAGGCTTGGTCGCTTGTTGCCTGAAAAGAGGAGGGCGTGATGGCAGAAAAGGGCATGGCTTATTCCGGCAAGGCGGTCTTTACGCATCTTGCCGGGCTTCTGGGGGCGTTTCTTGCCTTGCTTGCCGCCTCCTCCCTCCTTCTCGGCAGCTATACCCACCGCCAGCAGGACGGCAGCGTCATCGTCAACGCCGCGGGCTTGCAGCGCATGCTGATGACCCGCTACGCCTATAACGCGCAGGACGCCGCGCTTTCCGGCGCCGCCCGCGACGGCAAATCCGCCGCCGAGGCGCGCGCGGCGGCGCAGGACGTGCGCCGGATCATCGATGCGAACTTCGACGGCTTCCTGGACACGGGACGGATATTCCCCTCGCAAGACGGCAAGCGGGCGGTCACCGTGCAGACTTTCGCCGAGCCCGCCATCCGGGAAAAGATTCTTGCCGCGCGCGGGCGATGGGAAGAGCTCAAGAAGGCCGCCGACGGCGTTTTCCGGCCGCAGGCGGACGACGGGGCGGCCACTTCGCTTCACGCGGGAATGGACAAGCGGCTCATCGACGCGGTGAAGGCGCAGGATGACGCCGTCCATGCCATCGCAAGCAGCTTCGCCGCCAGCAACCGGCAGCTCGTTTCCCTGCAAATGGGGGCGCTGGCGGCCGGCATCGTCACTTTCCTTCTCTCCCTCGCCTATGCGTGGTTCCACATCGCGCGGCGCATCGACAAGTCGCTCGCCGAGGTCGAGGCCGCGAACGCGGCGAAGTCGAACTTCCTCGCGCATATGTCGCACGAGCTGCGCACGCCGATGAACAGCATCCTCGGCATGACGCGCCTGCTGTGCGACGACGAGAGCCTGTCGCCGGACCACCGGGAGATGATCAAGGTCGCCTACCGCGCGGCCGACAGCCTGCTCAACATCCTCAACGACATCTTGGACATTTCCAAGGTCGAGGCGCAGGAGCTCAAGCTCGAATCGCTGCCCTTCGCCCTGCAGGAGGTTTCCAACGACATCATGGAAACCATGATGCCGATCAGCAGCAGCAAGGGGCTGCGGCTTTCCTGTGCGTTCTCGGGCGACGACATCCCCTATCTCGTGGGCGATCCGCTGCGCGTCGGGCGCATCATGATGAACCTCATCGGCAACGCCGTGAAGTACACGGAGCAGGGCGGCGTCAAGGTCTCCATCCGCGGCCGGAAGATCGACGACAGCCATGTCGAGGTCACCCTCGCCGTCTCGGACACGGGCATCGGAATCGCGGCGGACCGGGTCGGCGCCGTCTTCGACCGGTTCGCGCAGGCCGACGCCTCCATGACGCGCCGCTTCGGCGGCACGGGTCTCGGCCTCAGCATCACCAAGCAGCTGGTCGAGATGATGGGCGGCGCCATCGGCGTCGAAAGCGAGCTTGGCAAGGGCTCCGTCTTCACCGCCGTCATTCCCTTCGAGACCTCGCCCGTGCGACCCGTCGTGGCGCGGCAGGTCTTCCACCGCGACCCTTCCAGCTTCCTGCCGGAAGAGCAGCGCCGTCCGCTGATGGGCGCGCGCCTCCTGCTGGTGGAGGACCACGCGCTCAACGAGGCCTATATGCGAAAGCTCTTCCAGCGCGAAGCCATCGACAATTACGACTTCGCGCGCAACGGCGCGGAAGCGCTGGACCTTTACAGGAAGAACGCCTATGACGCCATCATCACCGACTGCCACATGCCGGAGATGAGCGGATACGACTTCAGCCGCAAAGTGCGCGAGAGCGAGAAAGGCACGGACAGGCGCATCCCCATCATCGCCATGACGGCGGACGCCATGATGGGCTCGCGCGAGAAGTGCTTCGCCGCGGGCATGGACGACTTCGTCTCAAAACCCATCGACCCCGACGAGCTGAACCTCGTCTTCAGCCGCTGGTTCACCCTGCCCGAAAAGAAGAAGCCCGAAGACGGCGGCAAAGGCGCCCCGGCGGGCGTCATCGACCTTGCCGCCCTCGCGCAATTCGCCGGGGAGGGGGAGGACATCCGCCCGATGATCGGCATCTTCCTCGACCAGTCGGACGGCATGATCGGGGAATTGCGCGCCACTTGCACCGACGGGGAAAGCGCCGCCTGGTCGGAAACCGCGCACAAACTCAAGGGCGGCGCCGCCATGCTGGGCGCGAAAAAACTGGCCGCGCTCTGCGACCGTGCGCAAGCCATGGAAGACGCCACCGCGCAGGAACGGCGGGAAATCTCCGACGAAATCCTGAGCGCCTACGAAGAGGTCAAGGACTTCCTTGCAGCGAATGTAGGGGACGAAAAGACATAGGGGAGAAAATGGCGGAGACGGTGAGATTCGAACTCACGATACATGTTACCACGTATGACGATTTAGCAAACCGTTGCCTTCAGCCACTCGGCCACGTCTCCGCATATCAAGAATCTCCGGCCCTTCGGCGCGGAACGGTCACATACTATATGGATGCGCCGGAAATGCCAAGTTTCTTGAATCTCTAATTTTCTAATTGAAAATCAGATAGTTAAAAACCGCGCCAGGGCTTGAAGGCCTTCACGCCGGGGATTTTCTCGACTTCCTTGCGCACGTCGCCGCCGGTGTAGGTGATGGCGACGGCGTTGGCTTTCTGGTTGAAAGCGCTCGAGATCACGCCCTTCACGGCCTTGATTTTGCTTAAGGTTTCGGCGCGGTCGGCATCGTCCAGCTTTTCGTCCAGCTCGACGCGGGCGGAGGGAAGAAGGCTCATGATAGGGCTCCTGAAAAAAATATTATGAAACGGCCCTAGTTTTGCCCGATCGCCGCCGCATTGGCAAGAATATTTTTCGGATTGAGGCTGCCGAAAACGAGGCTGGTGACCCCGGGCGTTGACGTCACCAGCCGGATATTCTGCGCCGCCGTCCCCGCCGCATGGCCAGAGGCGAGGCCTTTTTTCACCAGCACGGCCTTGCCCTTTTCGCGCGCGTAATCGATGACGGGTTTTTCATCCACATAACCCGCGTTATAGGCGACCATGACGGCGTCGGACATATCCACCGTCAGCCTGCCGCCTTCCACCGTATAGGTCGAAACGCCGAAGCTGCCGATGAGCCCTTCCTCTTTCAGCCGCGCGAGGGTTTCAAGCGCCGGCGTTTGGGTGATGACCTTCACGTCCTCGCGGTTGCTGTGCACCAGCACGCAGTCGAGAAAATCCGTGTCCAGCCGTTTCAGGCTGCGCTCCACGCTCATGCGCGTGTGCTCGGCGGTGAAGACGTATTCGGATTTTTCGCCGTCGAATTCCTCGCCCGTCTTGGTGACCAGAAAAAACCGCTCCCGCCGCTTGCCCAGCAGCTTGCCGAGGCGTTCTTCCGCCACGCCGTAAGCGGGGGCGGTGTCGAGCAGGTTGATGCCGCAGGCAAGCGCGGTATCGAGCAGTTCTTCTACCTGCGCGTCCGTCGGCAGGGCGAAGCCGTCCCCGCCCGGGTATTTCACGCCGGTGTTGCGCCCGAATTTCACGGTGCCAAGCCCCAGCAGGCTCACGTTCTTGCCCGTCGCGGCGAAGGGACGTTGCGGCAGGCTGGCGTAGCCCGCGTATGCGGGCGAGGCCTCATGCGCCGCGCAGGCGGGAGAGGAAAAGCCGCCCTCCCCTTCAGGCCTGTTCGTATTTTCAGGTTCGTCCGTCATCTGCGAAATATCCTTTTCAAAGCCTGCGCCACGTCGCGACCTCCCACGGGTAGGAGGCGATGTCGGCGGTCTGCAGCGCGGCGGGTGGCGCGGTTTTCGCCAGCGGCCGGATGTCCTTGTCCTTCAGCCAGTCGAAAACGCGGTCGGAAAGCGCGGGGGCGAAGGTCAGCTTGGTCGGCCAGCCGATGAGGATGCGCCCGCGCTGGTGCAAAAACGGGCCGGGCGGCAGGCTGCCCTTGGCGTCGAAAGGCTCGGCCCGGTCGCCGTACCATGTCGCCCATTCCTTGTTTTCCCAGTCGATATCGGGAAAAATATCCGCCATTTCCTTTTGCGCGAAGCGCAGCGTTTCTTCCTCCTCCATCTTCGCGCCCTCTTCCGCGACGGCGCCGCCGAGGTACCAGACGTAGCCGCCCTGCCCGTCCGCGTGGCTGGTCACGGTCACGCGCGGCTTGGGGTTGCCGACGATGCCGTGACCGTAGAGCGCATAGGGCAGGCTGCGCACCATCACTTGCCTGAGCGGGCGGCGCTGGGTCTGTTTTTCCTGCACGTTCAGCAGCTTCAGCGCGTCTTCGTTCCCGGTGCCGGCGGTGAAGACGACGAGCTGCGCACGCAAGACCTGCCCGGAAACGGCGCATTGCCCGTCCGGCAAAAGCTCGGTCAGCTCGCCCTTCAAAAGCCTGCCCTTCAGCGGCGCGGCCAGCGCCTGCACGAGGGAGCGCACCTCCAGCACTTTTTCCGGCAGCTCATAGACGGGTCCCTTGAATTTCTTTTTCAGCCGCAGCACCTCGGGAAATTCGTCTTTTTTCAGCTTGCGGGTTTCGGCATTGACCAGCTTGGCCGCGCCCAGCACCGCGACGTCCGACAGGATGGAGCCCGCGGGCCACATGATCTGGGTGTCGGAAATCATCTTGACGGCGGTGAGGTCGATCTCCCCCCAGCCCTCGAAGCTCGCGTTCCAGCGTTCCGGCATTTTCGCGAGAGAGGTCGCATGGCCGGTGACCGCGCCCTGCAAAACGTATTTCTGCCCGCCGTGGATCATCCCCTGCGAGGCCAGCGTCTGCCCGCTGCCCAGCCGGTCCTTTTCGATGAGGATGACGTTATAGCCCGCGCGCTTCAGCGTGTTGCACAGCCAAAGCCCGGCGACCCCGCCGCCGAAGAGGATGATGTCGAAGACATGCGGTTTCGGTTTCTTGCTCATTTCACGCTCTTGCTCATGACCCGATTATATCACCCGCCGTACAGGAATAAAGGCAGCGTGACGGCAAAAGCCAGCACGCCCCACACAAGCTGTTCTTTCACCGTGCGCTCCTTCCAGATGAGGGCGCTGAGCAGCAATATCACCGGCTTGGTCATGGCCTGCACCGTCACCACCACGCTGACGGGGTTGATGCTGACCTGCTGGTAGAATTTCACCAGCTCGGTCGCCGCGTAGAAGAACCCGGCCAGCGCGGCCGAGCGGTGGGTGAGCGCGGCCTTCAAGACGCCGAGGTTGCGGATATTCACCGCCAGCGAAAAACCGAACAAAACGATGTTGGAGACCAAAAGCAGGACGAACCAGTTGGTGCCCTTGGTCACGATCTGGTCGATGGTGCCCAGAAAGGCCGAAAGCAGCACGAGGAAGAGATAGGAAAACCGCGCCCGCCGGTCGAGGTCGGAGAGATGCCCCTTCAGGAAGAACCCCGCCGCCAGCGCGCAAAGCCCGAGGGCCGAAAACCACTCGTGCGGCTTTAAATGCTCCCCGCAAAAGGCGTTGAACAGGGTGAGCGCGCCGATGGAAAGCGGCGTCACGTAATGGCGGGAGGACAGGCTTTCCTTCATCAGCGCCTGGCTGACGACGAAAAGCGCATAAAGCAGCGCGCCTTTCAAAACCGCCAGCGACAGCCAGAGCGGATGCGCGGCGAGCGCGGCCCAGCCCGGCGCCAGCAAATGCCCGTAAACCGGCGAGACGGCCGCCACCCCCGCCAGCGTCCAGCCGCTGATGAACAGCGGCGCGGTGCGGTGGTCGAGCTGCAGGCTGCACATCTTCAGCGTCACCAAAAGCCCGATGGTGAGGATGAACAGAGCCGCCAGAAGCAATTGCGCCATATCCATGTTTTCGTCTTCCCGATGCCCCCGCCGCCGCTATTAATTTATGTTAAAAAAATAAGAGCCTCCGGGCGGGCTTTTCCCATCTCTTTGAAATAACACGCAATCCCGCCCCGCGCCAGCCCCAAGAGAGGCGCGGAGCCGCCCCAAGCCTTTTGTAAACATTGACATTTCCCCGGATTTTTCCTAGATTATGGCATCCTTTAAATGGATTTTAGCCTTGAGTCGCGGGTGCCTGATGCGCGACACTATATTTGTTAGAAAATGAAACAGTACAAAGTCAGTTACGACGTCAGATTGCGGCCCGGCGGGGGCGGTTTTTGCACATCCCCGCTCGAGATCATGCAGCAGATGGGCGACGCGCAGAAAAAAACCATGCGCGCCCTGCGCGACTTCCTGACCCGCGAGAACCTGCAAGACCAGGTCCGCGCCATCGTCCCCCTCCAGAATGAAAACGCCATCGTCCTGCAATGCGGGGAAGAAGTGGCGGAAAAACTCAAGCGGCAATCCTTCGTCTCGGGTGTGGCGGAATACCAGCCTGCGCCGGCGCAAAAGCCGGGGCGCAAACCTCCCCCCTTCAGATTTTGAGAGACGCCATGCCCCCGAAACAGGATTTCAACGAAAAAGCCAAGAGCTATCTCTATTCCATCAACCTGCGCCCGAAATATTCGCGCAAGAAGGATTTTTCCGAGGACATCAGGGAAATGGCCGCCCGCATCCGCCAGCTCGCGCGGGACGAGGGTTACGGCCGCATGGTCCGCGTCAAGTTCGACGACGGGTCCCTCAACAAGATTGGCGTGTTCTTCATGAACGCGCCGGAGAAGTTTGCCGCCAAGGTCAAGAAGCTTGACGGCATACAATCCGTGGAAAAACCCACGGACAGGACGGCGGCCGCCAGCGCAAGGCGCGCGGACGGACGCAAGTACAAACAACCCCGCAAGGAGCGATAATGAACAGCGACAACGGTCCCAGTAAACCCGACCCTGACAGTAGTCCCAAGCTGAACACCCATGAGATCATATTCACCATGCCCGACAACCTGGTCGAAGACCCGGGCGCGAACAAGAGCCTGAACTTTCACCGGTTCATGCGCCACGCACGCCAGTGCCACCAGAACCTCCTTGAATTCCTGATGCGCGAAAACCTGTTGCTGGAAACCGGCGACTGCACGCTGGTCGCGAACGAGCGCAAAACCATCATCGCCTGCACGGACAACGCGCTGCGCAAGATCGCAGCGCAGCCCTTCGTCGAAAAGACCGAGGCGCGGCCCGACATCGCGCCGCAGGCCCGCCCCGAAATCCGCCGCCGCCCGCCCTCCCACGGGAGGTAACACGGCAGGCGCCCGACAAAAACCGCCCGGCGGAAATGCCGCGGCGGTTTTTTGCGCTTTAAATTATTCCTAGGCGGTTTTCGACGCGGCGAAGATGCCGTCGATGACTTCCAGCAGGTGCTTGAAATGCGTATCCACGATGTGGTGCGCGCCTGCGTCGGAAAGATAGTCGCGCGGGTGCATGCCCCATGACACGCCGACGGTATGCGCGCCCGCCGCGCGGCCCATTTTGACGTCCATCGTCGTATCGCCGACCATGACCGTGCGCTCGGGCGCGAAGCCCAGCTCGCGCATCACGCTTTGCAGCATGTCGGGCTCGGGCTTTTCCTTTTCGCCGCGCCGCTTGATGTCGTTCCAGTTGCGGTGGGTCGCGAAAAGGTCCTGCACGCCGTGGTATTTCAGCAGGTGCAAAAGCGGCGCCTCGGGCTTGGAGGTGACGATGCCCAGCGTGTGGCCCGCGCCCTTCAGGCGCATCAGCGCCTCCTCCACCCCCTCGAAGAGCAGCGGCGTGCGGTGATGCTCGCCCGACATCGACCATTCATCGACCATGTCGAAGATGGTCAGCAGGTGCTGCACCTGCTCCTCCACCGAAACGCCCCATTTGAAGTCGTGGTTGCGCGGGTCGCTGTAGCCGAAGCGGATGGCGGCAAGGTTCGGGGCGGGCAGTCCCTTCTCGCGCGAATAGTCGTGCACCGCCTTTTCGAACAGCGTGTATGAATCGAGGATCGTGCCATCGACGTCGAAAACCACCAGCCCGGTCATGCGCGGGCCTTTCCATCGGAAAGGTAGCCGTAGCCCATATCCTCCGTCAGGTACTCCCGGCAGGTGCGGCGGAAGAAGGCTTCGTTCTCCTGCGTGAAATAACTGGACAGCGGCGGCCTTTCGCCCAGCCGGACGACCGTGTTTTCCATGGCCGGATTTTGCCTTTCCGCCATTTTCGCCTTGCCGCAGTCCCCCACGGCGCGACGGACGACCTCCGGCCCCGCGCCCTCGATGCGAAAGAAGCGGCAAGCCTTCGTAACCGCCGCCGCCGCGTCTTCCCGCATGTCCTCATAACGCAGAAGGGCGACGCGGCCCGGATATTGCCGCGCCAGCCTTCCCCATTCGTTCATGAAACGGATGCGCGTCCAAATATCGCTGAAAAAAGTCTTTTGCCGCACATCCCCGCGCAGATAGGTCGAAAAATCGACGCCGCCGTAGAGGGCGTTGAACCTTTCGTAGTGGGAAACGAGGGAATGGCGCAGGTCGCGCAGCAGGACGATGTACCCGGGGTACCGCAGGAACGGCAGTTTCAGCGTCAGCGCGTGCGGCATGCTGTGGGAATGGACAATGCGGGGGATATTGTCGTGGACGGGCGGCGACTTGATTCCCCCGATGATGCTGTCGTCCTGAATATGCCCGACCGGCGGCAAGCCGTGCACATCCGCCAACACGTGCGAGAGCATGTTCTTCAACCAGTGCGAGCCGGACTGCTGCATCGAGACGATATGCCCGTCGAAGTTCCGGTGGCGCAAAAGCGCCGCATTGCTCCACCTGCGGTTCAGGGCATAGAGGGCGAAGGCGCGGCGCGTATTCATGTCATGCGGCCATCTTCTGGACCAGGCCCGGCAGGTAGCTGGGCCATTGCACGCCGTCCCCGGTATAGGTATCAAGGTTCTGGAAGCGCCAGAGATCCCCCTCGCGATAGACGTGGCAGAAGCTGAAGTTATAGGCCCTCTTCATTTCCGGGTCGGGCATGATGGTGCTGTGGAGCACATTGACGTCGGTCTTGCTGTCGCAGAGGCGCACGGCGGGGTTGATGAACTCGTCGAGGCTGTATTTGCTCTCGCTTTTCACGACGAAGAAGAAATGGCGGTAGTTTTCCGGCAGGTCCGCCGTCTCGACGAAAAGCTGCTCGTCGTCGCCGCTGCCGTAGCCGCTCTGGTCGTCGCCGGTGTGATAAACCTTGCCGCTTTCGTCCATCAGCTTGTCTTCCTTCGCGCCGACGGTGGCGACGAGCTGGAAAGCCTCGTCGTAGATGTAGCAGTAAAGGTCGAGGTCGAACTGCTTGATGCTGGGGTCGCGCGCGTCGGTCTTCTTCTCCCGCACCATGTCCTTGGAATAGCTGCCGAGGCGCAAAAGCTTGAAGAAGGAGACGATAAAGATGCGCAGAAACTGGAAAGGCCAGGTGAGGTAATAGACGATCTTGCCGCCGGTATCGTCCGGCTTGGGCGGCGCCTTGATGCTGACGTCCATGTTCGGCACCTTGGCGTCCCACGACAGGCCGACCATGAAACGCCGCGCCCCCGAGGGAGAGATGATCAAATCGCCCGACGCCCCTTTGGACGGCCCTTTCAGTGTCGCCATTACGCCTCCAGTTTTTTCTTCAGAAGATCGTTGACCATGCCGGGGTTGGCCTTGCCGCCCGACTTCTTCATGACCTGCCCGACAAAGAAGCCGAACAGCTTGTCCTTGCCGCCCTTGTATTGCTCGATCTTGTCGGGGTTTTCGGCCAGCACCGCATCCACGATTTTCTCGATCTCGCCGGTGTCGGTCACCTGTTTCAGGCCGCGCGCCTCGACGATGTCGCCGGCGTTCTTGCCGGTGCCGAACATCTCGGCGAAAACTTCCTTAGCGATGCGGCCGGAAATCGTGTCGTCCTCGATGAGCCCGATGAGCTCGCCCAACTGCTCCGCGGTGACGGGGCTGTCCTTCAGGTCTTTCTCCGCCTTGTGCAGCGCGCCCAGAAGCTCGGACAGCACCCAGTTGGACGCCAGCTTGGCGTCATGCCCCTTGGCGACCTTCTCGAAGAAATCGCCGCGCTCGCGCTCGCCGATCAACACGCTGGCGTCCTGATGGGAAAGGCCGTATTCGTCCATGAAGCGCTGCTTCTTCGCGTCCGGCAGCTCGGGCATCGTTTTGCGGATATCCTCGATGAATCCGTCTTCCACCGTCAACGGCAGCAGGTCCGGGTCCGGGAAGTAGCGGTAGTCATGCGCGTCTTCCTTCGAGCGCATGGAGCGCGTGGTGCCGTTGGAGGTGTCGAACAGGCGGGTTTCCTGCTTGATGACCCCGCCGCCCTCGATGATCTCGATCTGGCGGCGCGCCTCGAACTCGATGGCCTGCTGCACGAAGCGCACGGAGTTGACGTTCTTGATCTCGCAGCGCGTGCCCAGCTCAGCCCCCGGCTTTCGCACGGAGACGTTGACGTCGCAGCGCATGGAGCCTTCGTCCATGTTCCCGTCGCAGGTGCCGAGGTAACGCACGATGGCGCGCAGCTTCGTCACATAGGCGCCCGCTTCCTCGGGACTGCGCATGTCGGGCTTGGAGACGATTTCCATCAGCGGATTGCCCGAGCGGTTGAGATCGACGTAGCTTTTCTGCGGGTGCTGGTCGTGCAGCGATTTGCCCGCGTCCTGCTCCAGATGGAGCCGTTCGATGCCCACCACCTTGACCGAGCCGTCGGGCAGGTCGATCTCGATGCTGCCCTCGCCCACGATGGGGTGCTGGTACTGCGAGATCTGGTAGCCCTGCGGCAGGTCGGGATAGAAATAGTTCTTGCGCTCGAAGACCGAAACGTTGTTGATCTTCGCGTTCAGGCCGAGCCCGGTCATCACCGCTTTTTTCACGCATTCCTTGTTGATGACGGGCAGCATGCCCGGCATGCCCGCATCGACGGGGCTGACGTGGGTGTTGGGCGCGCCGCCGAATTCGGCCGAGGCGCCGGAGAAAAGCTTGGACTTGGTCAGGACCTGCGCATGGACCTCGAGCCCGATGACCATTTCCCAGTCGCCCGTTTCCCCTTTAAGAAGTGCCGTCATTGTCTTGTACTCCAATAAATCCTTACGCCGCCTTGCCCATCAGGGTCTGGGGCAGGTCGGTGAAATTCGCGGCTTTTTCCAGCGCGGAAGCCGCCTTGAACAGCGTTTCCTCCGCGAAGGGCTGGCCGATGAGCTGCAGGCCGAGCGGCAGCCCGTCGGCGGAAAGGCCCACGGGCAGCGACATGCCGGGCATGCCCGCCATGGAAGCCGGGATGGTGAAGATGTCGTTGAGGTACATCGTCACCGGGTCCTGCAGGTTCTCGCCGATGGCGAAGGCCGGCGTAGGCGCGGTCGGGGTCAGCAGCACGTCGCATTGCTTGTAGGCGTCGATGAAGTCCTGCCAGATGAGCTTGCGCACGCGGCGCGCCTGATTGTAATAGGCATCGTAATATCCCGCCGAAAGCACATAGGTGCCGATGAGGATGCGGCGGCGCACTTCCGCGCCGAAACCCTGCGCGCGCGTGTTCTCGTAGGTGTCGATGAGGTTGTCGCCCTCGACCCGAAGGCCGAAGCGCACCCCGTCGTAACGCGCGAGGTTGGAAGAGCATTCCGCGGGCGCGATGACGTAATAGGTCTGCAGCGCGTATTTGGTATGCGGCAGGGAAACATCGACGATTTCCGCGCCGGCGTCTTTCAGCATCTCCACGCCCTTGTCCCAGAGCGCGATGATTTCCTCGTTCGTGCCCTCGACCCGGTATTCTTTCGGCACGCCGACTTTCAGCCCCTTCACGCTCTGGCCGATGCTGGCCGCGTAATCGGGAACGGGGGCGTTGACGGAGGTTGAATCTTTCGCATCATACCCCGCCATGGATTTGAGCAGCAGCGCGCAATCTTCCGCCGTGCGGCCGAAGGGCCCCGGCTGGTCGAGGGAGGAGGCGAAGGCGATGACGCCGAAGCGCGAGCAGCGCCCGTAGGTCGGCTTGATGCCGGTGATGCCGCAGAAGGCCGCGGGCTGGCGGATGGAGCCGCCCGTATCCGTTCCCGTCGCGCCCATCGCGATGCGCGCGGCCACCGCCGCGGCCGAGCCGCCGGAAGAACCGCCGGGCACGAGGTCGCGGTTGTCGCCCTTGCGCTTCCACGGGTTGACGACCCCGCCGAAGGCGGAGGTGCCGTTGGAAGACCCCATCGCGAATTCGTCGAGGTTGGCCTTGCCAAGGGTGATCGCGCCGTCGCGCTTCATCTGGCCGGAAACGGTCGATTCATAGGGCGGCTTGAAACCTTCGAGGATCTTGCTGGCCGCCGTGGTCTGCACGCCTTCGGTGCAGAACAAGTCTTTCATGGCGACGGGGATGCCGTCCAGCGGCAGGGCCTCGCCCTTGGCGTAGCGCTCATCGGCCGCCTTCGCCTGTTCGCGGGCCGCATCGAAGGTTTCGGTGATGAAGCAGTTGAGCCCGCGCGCGGCCTCGGCGGCGGCGATATGGGCGTCCACCAGCTCGGTCGCGGTGAAGTCTTTTTTCTCCAGCCCGTCCAGCGCGGCGCGGATGGTGAGATGGGTGAGGTTCGTCATGGGGTTCGTCCGTTCAGTGTCTCTATAAAAACTATAGCCGTTATCCGTAGGAATAACATGCCCTTAAATGCGGTTTCCGGCGCGGATATGTCTATTCCACGACCTTGGGCACGACGAAAAACCCCGCCGTTTCCTCCGGCGCGTTTTTCAGAATTTTTTCGGGGATGCCGCCGTCGGTCACTTCGTCCGCGCGCTCGTGCAATTGCATCTGCACCACGCTGGTCATCGGCTCCACACCCTTGGTGTCCACGGCGTTGAGCTCCTCGATCATGGTGAGGATATTGGTGAGTTCGCCGGCCAGAACCTCTTTGTCGTCCTCCGTCACCTTGATGCGGGCGAGCCTTGCGATTTTGCCGACTGTTTCTTTATCGATGGACATTACCAGTTTCCTTATTCAGATAATTCAGCTAAAGAAATTAGCATGGCGATTGTCGCAATAAAAGAACTCAAAACGGCCCTGCCCGCCAAAACGCGGCTTTTGGGCATCGACCACGGCAGCAAGACCTGGGGGCTGGCGCTGGCCGATCCCGGCCTGACCATAGCGACCCCCTTGAAGACCATCCGGCGCACGAAATTTACGGAAAATTTGCGCGAGCTCGCGGCGCTGTGCAAGGAATACGAGGTCGGCGGTTTCATCATCGGCCTGCCGCTCAACATGGACGACAGCGAAGGGCCGCGCGCGCAATCGGTCCGCCACTTCGGGTTTAACCTGTTGAAAGAAAAAGAACAATTAGGGTTCGAACCCGTCATCGCCTTTTTCGACGAGCGGCTTTCGACCCATGCGGCGGAGCAATTGCTCATCGACGACCTCGACATGAAGCGCGGCAAGCGCAAGGAAATCATCGACGCCATGGCCGCCGCGCATATACTGCAGGGCGCGCTCGACGCGCTGAACAGACCGGCCCCCGCCAGTGAAAACGGAGAAAACGAATGACCGACACCTGCACCATTTTCGTGCGCGACCTCAAGATGAACGTGCGCGCGGGCATCCACCCGCAGGAGAAAAAGGGCAAGCAGCCCGTGCGCTTCAACCTCGAGGTCACCTATGCCCGCAGCGGCAAGAAAGGCGCGAAGGAGAAAATCGGCGACATCATGTGCTACGGCGAGGCGGTGAAGACGATCAAGGACACCGTGAACGCGCGGCATTACGATTTGCTGGAAACCATGGCGGACGACATTCTGGACGCGCTGGCGAAAGACAAGCGCGCCAAATCCATGAAGCTGACGATCGAGAAACTGAAACCTTTCGCGCCGGAAAAATCCCTGCTGACGGGGGTCGGCAGCCTCGGCGTCGTCATGGAGCGCAAGCGCAAGTAAATCATTTATTATCAGTACTTTAACTCCCGAAAGCTGTCATAATCCGGGAAATCGTGGTATCATAGGTACTCGGTTTTTATTGCGGATTTGCGGGAACGAAGCGTGACAGACAAAGGCTCATCCTCACCTGACGATTCCCCCCTTGCAGGGTATTACCTGACCCGCGTCTATCACGGGAATGCCGAGCCCTTCGCCGTCGTCACCGACCAGCAAGCCGCCACCGCCGTCGAGTTCTGCTCCAAGTTCGCGCCATGCCGCAGCGTGGGCGACGGTAGCGGCGGACAGGAAGCCTATCTGGACAAGCGGCGCGAGGTCGAGGACTGGCTGCGCCAAACGGCACGGCAGGAAGGCATCGACATCCGCAAGCAAAACCCCGTCTATTTTACCCTGACCAAGGAACCGCAGGACAGCACCCTGAACGACGGACGCAAAGTCCTGTCCATCCCCGCGGAGCAGATTGACCTTTCCGTCTTCTCCTTCACCGTCGGCGACAGCATGGGCAACTTTCTGGGGCCCGAGCGCGACGACCATCCCCTGCGCCTCGCGGTTCTGACGGCGCGGCAGGTCGAAAAGATCGTCGAGAAAGAAGGCGTCTCCAGCGACTACCTGAAAGGCGGGCGGTATATAGAGGTGCAGATGTGGGCGCCGTCCCCGCCGATGCAGCAACAGCCGGCTTTTTCGGCGCCCGCCGTCTCGGTCGCGCCGAAGCCCCGTCGCTAATCCTTCCCCAGCACCCGGAAAATCGCCGCGCTGTCGAGCGCGCCGTCGCCGTTCTTGATGACGGCGTCGAGGTTCAGGGTGGCCAGCGTCGCCGCGGGCAGGTCGAGGCCGAGCTTGGCCGCGGCGTCCAGAACGATGCCCATGTCCTTGCGGTGCAGCCGCGCCATGAAGCCCGGCTTGTAGTCACCTTCCAGCATGCGCTTGCCGTGCACTTCCAGTATCTTGCTGCCGGCGAAGCCGCCCAGCAGCGCCTCGCGCACTTTCTTGCCATCGACGCCGCTTTTCTCGGCCAGTTTCAGCGCCTCCGCCACGCCCTCGATGGTGACGGCGACGACCACCTGGTTGCAGGATTTGGTGACCTGCCCCGCGCCGTTGTCGCCGACGAGGACGATGTTCTTGCCCATGACCTCGAAATAGGGCTTCACCCGCTCGAAAACCTCGGGCTTGCCGCCGACCATGATGGAAAGCGTGCCGGCGATGGCCCCGCCTTCCCCGCCGGAGATCGGGGCGTCGAGCATGTCGATGTTCTTTTTCTCAAGCTCCAGCGCGAAGCGGCGCGTGCTTTCGGGGGAGATCGTGCTCATATCCACGATGACGCCGCCGGGCTTCGCGCCGTGCACGAGGCCGTTCGCGCCGAAAATCACCTCGTCCACGTCGGGCGTGTCGGAAACGCAAATGAAGACGATGTCGGATTTTTCCGCGACTTCCTTCGGGCTGCTGCAAAAGGCGGCGCCTTCGTCGAACAGCGGGGCGGCCTTGTCCTTGCTGCGCGCATAGACGGAAATTCCGTGCCCCGCGCGGCGCAGGTTCATCGCCATGGGCAGCCCCATGATGCCGGGGCCGATAAAGCCGAGACGCTCTGTCATATTTGAATCCCTTTCATCCGGTGTGGCCGGGCGGTTTGGCCCGCCCGTACCCGGATTATCAGGGTTTCGGGCCTTTTTGGGAAGGTTTTTTGCCGTCCTGACGCGGCGCGGGCTTCAGGCCGATCTTCTTCAGCGCGGCCTCCAGCTTGTCGTTAGGCACCGGCAGCAGCTTGGATTCGCGGGTATAGAGCAGCGCGCACTTGATTTCCTTGTCGGGGTAAATCTCCTGCAGGGCCAAACGGTAGGCCGCGAGCTGGACGATGTACTTGTATTGCACCTCGCTCACCTTTTGCGGCACCTTGCGGCTGTTCTTGAAGTCCACGACCAGAACGGTCTTGTCGTCCACGACGAGGCGGTCGATCTGGCCGGACATCATCTGGCGCTTGCCGTCCTGCTCGAACAACCCGGTGATGGAAACCTCCGCGCGCGAGTTGGGGCCGAAGAGCGCGCCGAACTCGGGGTCGTTCAAAATCGACATGACCTGCTTGACGGAAGTCGCCTGATCTTCCGGCGAAAGCTTCCAGCCCGGCTTGGCGAGGTGCTTCCTGGCCGCTTCCTCGCGCTCTTCCGGCGGCAGGGAGGGCAGGAACTCGAACAATTCGTGGATGACCGTGCCCAGCTGGCGCAGATAGGTTTCCTTCGCCCCTTCCAGCGGGGAAGGCGCGCCGTAATTGTCGTTGCTCGCCTTGTATTCGGAGGGGCGGAACTTGCCCACCGGCTCCTGCGCGGCTTTTTCCGGCGCGTTGCGCGCCCATGCGGGAATGCCGACCACGCGGGTCTTGCCCACGGGCTGCACGCCGTCGGGGCGCGGGCGGGCGGTCTGGCGCTGGCCGAAGCGCAGGATGTCTGTGCCGTCGTCCTGAATACCGTCCTCGATGCCGTCTTCGTCCGGGGTTTTCTTTCCAGCGGCCTTGTCGAAGGCGGCGGCGGGCTTGGACGACTTGTTGTCGTTCGCGGGGGCGGCGATATGCTTGACCTCGTCCTTCAGGTATTGCTGCATGCCCTTGCGGATGAGCGAATACCAGCTCTTTTCCATCTTGCGGTCGGAATTCTGGTAGCCATAGACGTAGAGCCTGTCCGCCGCGCGGGTCATGGCGACGTACAAAAGCCGACGGAATTCGCGGTCGCGCTCCAGCTCGGCCTGTTCGCGCTCGCGCGTGAAGGCCTTGCTTTCAAGGTCGGCGCGCGGCACCCAGAGCGGCACGGGCCGGTCGTTGTCGGGCCAGAGGAATTTCGGGCGCGCGCGCGAGTTGTCGCCGGGCACGCCGGTGGTATCGGGCAGAATGACGACGGGCGCTTCCAGCCCCTTCGCCCCGTGGACCGTCATGATATGCACGCGTGGCGTTTCGGGGTTGAGGTTCAGCTCGCGCTTCACCTCCGCCTCGCCCGCGTCGAGCCAAGCCAAAAACCCTTGAAGCGAAGGCACATGGATGCGCTCAAAACGCTCGACCGCGTTCATGAACTCGACCATCGGGTCTTCGGCCTCGAAGCCGAGACGCCCGTACATGGCGTTCAGCCCCGAATTGGGGTCGCCCGGGCAGCCGTTCATGAGGATGGAGGAATAGAATTCGTAAGGCCGCTCCGCGTTCAGGTTGGTCTTGAGCCCGGACAGGTAATCGAAGGCAGCCTTATAAACCTTGTGCGCCTTCGGGTCTTCGGATTTCTCCTTCAGCGCGTCCCACAATTCGCCCGTGCGGCCGACGGCGATGTCCTCGAGCTGCTGGTCGTTCATGCCGATGAGCGGGCTTTTCAGCACCGTCGCAAGCTTGTAGTCGTCCTTCGGGAACAAGAGCGTTTCGCCCAGCGCGACGAGGTCCATGACCGCGATCTGCTCGCGCAGGGACATGCGGTCCGCGCCCGCGACGGGAATGTCGCGCTTTTTCAGCGCGCGCACCATGTGATCGACGAAGGCCGAGCGGCGGCGCACCAGGATGAGGATGTCCGCCGGGTTGATCGGGCGGTTGCGCGAGGGCAGCGTCTCGCCGCTGTCCAGCCATTCCTTGACCTGATCGGCGATCTTGTCGGCGAGCTCGGCGGCGGGGTCGTTGCCCGCCTCCATCTTCAGCGGCAGGGTCCAGGGCTTGTCCGGCTCGGCCGTTTCGCCGCGCAGCACGGGGTGAACCTCGACCACGCCCGCCTGTCCGCGGCGGAAGGGGTCGTGGCGGACCTGTTTCTTGTCCGCGTCTTCCTTGGAGAACAAGCCGTCGGAGGCCTCGGGGTTGGCGAAGACCGCATCCACCGCGCGGGTGATGGCGGGGCTGGAGCGGAAGGCGATTTCCATTTCCACTTCGCGCCACTTGCCGCCCGCCTTCTTGACGAGGTCGGAAAACAGTTTTTTGCGCGCCGCGAATTCCTTGGGGTCCGCCCGCTGGAAGCTGAAGATGGACTGTTTTTCGTCGCCGACGACGAAGATCGTGCTGTCCTTCGCCTTCTTGCGCTCGGCGTTGGTGAAGAACTCGGTCGCAATCGCGGTGATGAGGTGCCACTGGTCGGGGTTGGTGTCCTGCGCTTCATCGACGAGGATGTGCTTGAGGTTGCCCGGCAGCTTTTGCAGCGCCCAGCCCGCGGCGTTGTCGCCCGTCATCATCTTGTTGGCGTGATAGACGAGATCGTCGTAATCCAAAAGGTTGAGGGAGCGTTTTTTCTCCGTGTATTTTTCCAGCACCGCGCTGGTCAGGCGCAGGATGCTTTCCGTGCCGCGCGCGACGTTCATCGTGGAAACCTCCTCGATGCCCTTCATCAGGCGCTGGGCTTCCTTCTCCATCGTTTCCTGCGCGGCCTGCGTGTTCTTGGTCGTCAGGCGCTTGCGCATGTCCTTGCCCGCGGTCAGGAAGACGCTGGCGTAATCCCAGAACAATTCGGCGCGCTGTTCGGGGTGCAAAATCCAGGCCTTGATCATCTTGGCCTTTTCGATGTCGCTCTCCGTGCCGCTGGTCAGGATGTCCGCGGCTTCCTTCAGCGCCTTGATGTCGGGCGCGTCGCCGTTCAGGCCCGCGTCGCTGCTCAGGGCCTCCATCATCGTGGCGGTGTCGAAGCCCTTGGGGGCTTTCAGGTAGTCATAGACGCCGTCGATGGTCTTTTCCATGCCGCCCTGCCCCTCGAAGACCGAGAACAGCTGGCCGCGGCGGTATGTCAGCTCGCCGATGAGGGCGGAGAAATCGTCTTCCGACACTTCGGGCGTCACCATATTGACGGCCTTGGCGAGCTTCGAGTCCGGCTCGCGCTGCACCTGCCGCAGCACGTCGGCCTGCGCCTCGCGCAGCATCTCGGCGGAGGTCTGGTCGTCCATCACGTCGAAATAGGGCGGAATGCCCGATTCAATCGGGAAGCGGCGCAGCAGCGATTGCGAGAAGGAGTGGATGGTCTGCACCCGCATGCCGCCGTAGGCGTCGAGGAATTCGGCGAAAAGCTGGCGGCCGCGGCGCATCAGCGCCTCGTCGGGCTTGCTGCCGGTCAATTGCTTCAGCTTGGCGGACAGAACTTCGTCCTCGCAGGTCGCCCAGTTGCTCAGCTCCTCGCGGATGCGGTTGGTCATGACCGAGGCCGCGGCGCGGGTGAAGGTGAGGCACAAAATCTGGTCCGGCTGCGCGCCTTCCAGCATCAGGCGCAGCACGCGGTCGGTCAGCACCTTGGTCTTGCCCGTGCCGGCCGAGGCCGTCACCCAGACGCTGGCCGAGGGGTCCGACGCGCGGCGCTGCGCGCCGTTCGGGTCGGGCTTGCCGCGCACCATCTTGACTTCTTTTTTCGGGTCTTTCTTCGGCTTCGGGTCCGTCACGGCTTGCTCCTCCCCTTGCCGGCGGCGGGCGAGCGGCGCGCCGTGGTCTTCTTGGTTTTCTTGCCGGCGTTGGCGGGCTTGACCGTGCTCCATTCGCCGGTGCGCGCCAGATGCTCGTAGCTGTTGTAGCGCGGCGCCCAATCGGGCTTGGGCGTGGAAAGATAGGGCGTCTTCGGGTCGTGGAAGGCCTTGGCGAGCTTGGTCACGCCCTCGCGCGCCTCGTCCACCAGCTGCTTCACGTCGCCCTTGACCTTGGTCACGTCCGCGGCGGGGCGGCCGCCCGAAAGCTTCCAGTACTGCACGTCGCCGACGTCGCCCGCGTCGATGCCCTTGAACCCGCCGGAGAAGGCGATGAGCGCCTCCAGCGTCAATTGAGGCGAATAGCCGAGCGCGACGGATTTTTGCGAGGGCACGGCCCCGGTTTTATAATCGATGATCTCGATCTGGTCGTCCGCGCCGCGGTCCACGCGGTCGGCGATGGCGGTGAGCACGAAGGTCTCGCCGTCGCCCATGTCGATCTCCAGCTTGCCGCGCACCTCGGTGCCCAGCGTGCGGGTCATCTCGCGCCGCTCGGCCTCGAACTTGACGAACCATTTGGCGATGCGCTCGAAGCGCGGCCACCAGAAGGACTGCACCGTCGGGTTGTTGATGCGGGTCGCGAAGGCTTCCTCGCCGATTTTCAGCAGCTCTTCATAGGCGTTGTCGGGCAGCTTGTCGGGATATTTCTTCACGAAAGTGTCCAGCGCGTCGTGGGTGAAGATGCCGCGCTCGGAAACGCTGGGCGATGCGTCCAGCGGGTCTTTCGGGCGAAGCTTCAGCACGTATTTCGCATAGACCGCATAGGGGTCGCGCATCAGCTTCTCGACCGCCGTCACCGGCAATTGTTTGGGCCGCGCCTCCTTCGGCGGGGTCGGCGCGGGCGGCTCGATCGGCGTCACATCGACCGGCGTGTGCATGGCGAGGTGGATGTCGATGAGCTGGCTCTTGCCCTGAATATCCTTGTCCAGCCCCGCGCCCTTCAGCACCATCATCAGGCGGGTGAGGAACGGCGAGGAAACCGAAGGCGCGTCGCCCGAGCGCACGGCGCGCGACAGCAGCACGTTGGGGTTGGAAATCATCTGGATGAACTGGTGCGCGCCCTGCCCGATGGATTCCTCCACCGGCGGCAGGCCCAGCTTCTTCGCCATGTCGGGCGAAAGCCAGGGGTTTTCCTCGGGCCGCTGCGGCCAAGCCTCGTCGTTGAGGCCGCCCATGATGATGATGTCGGATTTCGACAGCCGCGCCTGCTCGGGCGTCAATATCTTCAGGTTCGCGTGCGGCTTGGCGGAGGATTTCACGTTCACTTCGCGCATCAGCCCCTGCAGCACATCGACGTAGTCGCGGCCGGTGATGTCGGGGATGAGCTTGGCCGCGTCGCGCAGCTGGGTCAGGAAGCGCGAGGCCTTCACCCCGTCGTCGCCGCGCCAGATGCGGTCCGCGCCCTTGCGCGTATCGTCCTGCGCCAGCGCCTCGACGAAGCGGATATGCTCGTCCAGAAACTCCGAAAACGGCAGCGGGGTCGCGCAAGCCATCTTGTCGAAGAAGGTCTTGCCCGCATCCTCGATCTTCTGCAGCCAGTCTTCAAGCTCCTTCTTCTCGGCGTCGAGTTCTTCCTGCGGCTTGTGG
The DNA here is from genome assembly GCA_016124645.1 of Alphaproteobacteria bacterium. Taxonomy (GTDB): domain Bacteria; phylum Pseudomonadota; class Alphaproteobacteria; order Micavibrionales; family UBA2020; genus WGNE01. The sequence continues at coordinate 3,410 of WGNE01000005.1, read as the reverse complement.
TCCGGGCGGCGCGCCGCGCGGTTGAAGGCGGCGGTCAGCACGCCGCGCACGCCCTCGATGCCGGCGCCGGGGCGCGGCCCGTGGAAAACGGTGTCTTCAAGCTTGGACAGCTTGGCGGCGAAGGCTTCGGGCGTTTCGCCCAGCGTGGCGAGGGGATGCTTCAAGGCTTCCAGCGTGGGGACCGGCGCCCATTCCTCGGCCGCCATGCCCGCGGTGGCGAGCAGGAAGACGCCCGCGGAGGTTTCGGCGAGCGAGGCGCCCGCGCTGTCCTCGACCTCGATGTCCCAGTAGCGCAGGCGCGCGGAAACGCGGCGCGCGAGCGAGCGGTCGCCCGTCACCAGTGTGGCGGTGCGGCCCGGCACTTCGAGCGTTTCGCGCATTTTCAGGGCGATGACGCTGGCTTCCTCCTGCGGGGAGGAACAGGTGAGAAGATCGATGCCGCTCAAGGCCTGAATGTCGATCTCGCGCGGGTTGTCGGGCTCGGCCTTCTCGCGGGTCTTCTTCTTGCTGCGGCGGGCGGAAAGGCCGCTCCAGCCCTCGGCCGTGCCGGAGGGGCGCATGGCTTCGCGCAGCAGCTTTTGCCGCTCGGCGTTGGTGGTGGCAAGGTCGGTCGCGCGCGCATGCTGCGGGTCGTCCAGCTGCGCGTTCCAGTCCTTCACGTCGGCACGGTCGGCGCCGAAGGCCTCCAGCATCTTGCGGAAGGCGTATTGCGGATGCACGGGGGTCAGAACGTCCCAGCTTTTCTGGTCGATGCCCGCGTCCAGCCCCGGCATGACCACCGCGCCCTGCGGCATGGCGGAAACGGATTGCAAAAGGCTGAGCACGGCGGGGGAGGTATCGGTGAAGCCGACGGCCACGACGGGTTTTTTCGCCGGGTGCTGTCGCCAATGCGTCGCCTGAATTTCGATGAGCGCGTTCTTGTGGTCCTCGGGATCGACCATGCCCATCTGCGAGAGGCGCTCGGGCCATGTCTCGGTCAGGATCTTCAAAAATTCCGCGGTATGCGACCATTGCTGCTTGAACTCGGGGGCCGCCAGCTTTTCGACGTTCTTCAGCTCGATGTTGTTGCGCTGAAGCGCGTCGAGGAAATTGCCGAGCTCGCCGCCCAGCTTGATCGCCTTCTGCACGGAGCTGGCCATGCCGGGGATTTTCAAAATCTCTTCGGCCAGCACCAACTGGCGGTGCAGGCGCGGCACGGGCGGGGGAATGTCCATCAGCGCTTCGGAGAGCAGGTGGTTCTCCGAAATTTTCAGGCTGAGGTCGTCGTCGTCCATGTCGCCCGGCGCGTCGATGCGCGGCATCACGCCCGGCTTGCCGCCGAGCTGTTCCATGAAGGCCTGGCGCAGCAGCGTCGCCGTTTCGCGGTTGGGGACGAGGATGGTGTAATCGGAAAGTTTCAGCGGGTCGCCGCCGGCTTCGTTGAGGATGCCTTTCGCGACCGCCTGCACGAAGGACTGGTCGGGCGGCACAGTATATATATGCGGCGCCGCTTTTGCGGACGGAACGGGCGGTGCCGGCGGTGCGTTGTCGGGCTGGTCTGCCATGGCTCCTGTGTCTTGCTCCCTGCGTCGCGCCCTTATATCAGTGCGCGCGTGTTGCGGACGAATCTCTTTCAAAGCGGTTGATGGACATAACTATAACGAAACCGTTACGAAAGCCATACGAAAGCTGTATGAAGGCCGGGGCCCCTTTGAAATAAAATTAACGCTGTTGAGTTTTGCGCTTCAAGATTATTTCATCTATGTAAAAAGTCAAGGGAACATGGTTTTCCGTAATCTTGCACACTCCTGCGGCGTCAAATAAAAGAGGTATTTATGTGTCCGCAAAAGACTGGACGCGCAATAATGTAAAAGAGTATCTTTCTGAATATTGCGCCCGCGCCCTCTTGCCCCGCGCTTCAAATCATTGAAAACCGGATATGGAAAATATGTCAAATACGAATCGGCCCCTCTCGCCGCATCTGTCCGTTTACCGGCCGCAGCTGACCTCGGTGCTCTCGATCCTGCACCGCATCACCGGCTTCGGCCTCGCGCTCGGCGCGCTGCTCGTCACATGGTGGCTCTGCGCCGCGATGAGCGGCCCGCGCGCCTTCGAATGCTTTCAGGGCTTCACGCACAGCATCATCGGCGAGCTGATGCTCTTTTGCTGGATCTACGCGCTGAGCTTCCACTTCATGAACGGCATCCGCCACCTCGTCTGGGACACCGGGCGCGGGCTGACGCTGAAGAGCGCCTATGCGGGCGGCTGGGCGGTCGTCGTCCTTTCCGTCGTCGCCACGGCGGTCATCTGGCTCGCGGCTTAAAGGGGTAACGGAACATGCTGCACGAAAAACAACCTTCCATCTTCACCCATATCCACAAGGCGCGCGGCAAGGGCGCGGCGAAAGACGGCGTCCACCATTGGTGGATGCAGCGGGTCAGCGCCGTATTGCTGCTGCCGCTTTGCGTCTATTTCGCCTGTCAAGCGCGGCACATCGCCACGCCCGACTACGGGCATTTCACGCATTGGCTCGGCAGGCCTTCGATCGCCGTGCCGGGGATATTGTTCATCATCGCGGCCTTCTACCACGCCAGCCTCGGCGTGCAGGTCATCATCGAGGATTACGTTCACGGCGAGGGCAAGAAGATCTTCCTGCTTTTGCTGAATAAGCTTTCCTTCTTCTGCCTCGGCATCGCCTGCATCTACGCGATCGCCTTCGTCAACTTCGCGCATATGCACCACTAAGCCCGCGCATCACCAGGACGCATCACCATGCAACAAAGCTATCCCATCATCGAACACGAATATGACGTCGTCGTCGTCGGCGCCGGCGGCGCGGGTTTGCGCGCCACCTTCGGCATGGCCGAAAAGGGGCTGAAGACGGCCTGCATCTCCAAGGTATTCCCGACCCGCAGCCACACCGTGGCGGCGCAGGGCGGGATTTCCGCCGCACTCGGCAACGCGGGCGAGGACGACTGGCGCTGGCACATGTACGACACCGTCAAGGGCTCGGACTGGCTGGGCGACCAGGACGCCATCGAATACATGTGCCGCGAGGCCATTCCCGCCGTCATCGAGCTGGAGCATTACGGCATGCCCTTCTCGCGCACGGAGGAAGGAAAAATCTACCAGCGCGCCTTCGGCGGCATGACGACGCACATGGGCCAGGGTACCGCCCGCCGCACCTGCGCCGCCGCCGACCGCACCGGCCACGCCATGCTGCACACGCTGTATCAGCAGAATTTGAAGAACCGGACGGAGTTCTTCATCGAATACATCGCGCTCGATCTGTTGATGGATGAGGATGAAGGCGCCTGCCGCGGCGTGATGGCGTGGAATCTGGATGACGGCACCATCCACCGCTTTCGCGCGCATATGGTCGTGCTGGCCACCGGCGGGTACGGGCGCGCCTTCTTCTCTTGCACTTCCGC
>WGNE01000042.1 GCA_016124645.1 Alphaproteobacteria bacterium | reverse complement strand
GAATCGATGTTCATGGTGACGATGGCGCGGTAGGTCTTGGGGTCGAGCGTGAAGCCCAGCACCTGCCCGACCTTCACGCCGCTCACGCGCACGGGCGCGCCGGCGTCCAGCCCGTCGATCTTGCTGAAGGCGGCGGTCAGCTCGTAGCCGCTGGCGGGGGCGATGTCCGTCGTGCGGTAGAAGAACAGCGAGAACAATGCCGCGACCAGCAGGACGACCGCGCCCAGGATTGTTTCGACGATATTGCGTTGCATGTTGTCTCCGTTGAAAGGTCTTGTCTCTTGAAAGTCGTTAAGTTTCCTGCGGCGGTTGCCACGCCGTGTAATCGCCCGTCGCCGCGTCGCGCGCGCCGCCCTTCAGCGTGTGGCCGGGGGGCAGGTAGGCGCCGGTGGTGCCGGTCTGGTTCGCCTGCGGGGGCAATTGCCAGTCCTTGCGGTATTTGCTGTCCGAAGCGGGCACGGCGTCCGTCTGGTGGTGCAGCCAGCCGTGCCATTCGGGCGGCACGAGCGAGGCTTCGGCCTTGTCCTTGTACATCACCCAGCGGCGCTCGCGCTTCGTGCCCTTGCGGGGCTTGGCGCGGTAATATTTGTTGCCGAGGCTGTCCGTGCCGACGGATTTGCCGTGCAAGGCCGTGTGCAGGATCATCTGCACGTTGCTCAATGCGCTGAATATGGAAAGTTTAGCCATGCGATGCCTCGATTGAGTCTTTTGAGACCATTGAATATGACTTCTAAATATGCGGAGTCATTCGCAAAGAGCAATCTTTTTCTGCAAATATTTCAAATGGCATTCCGTGGCGCGGCGCCTCGTCGCGGAAAAGCGGGATAACATAAAAACTTCTTCCCGCCGGAAAAGGAAAGTTGAACGCGAACCGATGCTGTGCGAGAGTGTTCCCCGCTTCCCCCCGCGGATGATTGTTTAATGTTTTTAGTTTAATCAATGGGTTAATTCCATGCAGATCGCGCGCCTCCATACCCGGCCCGATGCCGACCCCTTCGCGGGGCTGGCGCTGCGCGTCTGGCGGGACGAAAACTGGCTGGAATACACCGTGCCCGCGCATTGGAGCCAGTCGGCGGTGGAAACGCTGGTCGAAAAGGTCTTTTACCACGACACCCTGCCCGCGCTGACCCGCGCGGTGGAGGAAGAGGGCGTGCCCGCCTGGCTGCGCCGCCACGCGGTGGACGACGACAGCCTCGACAATATTTCCGCCGAATGGCGTTACAGGTACGAGCGCGACGTGCGCGAGGTCTTCGCCCGCATCGCGGGCGGCCTGACCTATCACGGCTGGCGCGCGGGGCTGTTCGATACGCCGGAGGACGCGCGCGCCTTCCGCGACGAGCTTTGCCACCTGCTCGCCTGCCAGCTGGCCGCGCCCGAGCCCGCCCTGCTGGCCGCCGCGGGGCTCGACTGGGCTTACGGGTTGAAACAGCCAGCGGCCTTCACCCCCGCCGCGCGCATCACGGGCTTCACGCCGGATATATTGACGCAAAATCTTTCCGGCGCGGGGGTGACCGTGCCGGTGGACGCGGCGCAGAAGAATATTCTGAAACGGCTTGTCCTTTTCGGCCAGCAGCAGGCGCTGGACGCCGAAGGGCGGGAGGATGCGGCGGAAAAGATCACCGTCACCCTGCCGGTCGAGAACGTCGATAGCGCGGGTTTCGCCGCGCTGTTCAGGCAGGCGGATATCGACGCGGTGGCGCGCGGCCTCGGCACGCGGGTGCTGGAGGAAGCGCTGAACGCGGTGATGGACGCCTGCGAGCGCGATTCCGTTTTCGGTTTCGATCCCGACCGCAACCTGAAACTGGCGCGGGCGATGACCGTGGCCAGAAACGCGGGGGTCAACGAAGCCGCGCTGTCCATGGCGGTCGATTACGCGCGGCAGGGCCATGAAAGCATCGCGCTTGCAAGGCCCGCCGCGGATGAAGACGCGGACATGCCTTCCGCCGCGCTCTCGACCGTCCTGTCGCTGCCGGATGATTTCATGGAGCGCGCGCTGACCGGCCACGGCTTCCTTTTGAACGAGGGGGGCGAAGCCGCGCGCCACTGCCCGGCGGACAAGCTTTGGGACCATGTTACCGAAGCCGTCTGGGCTTCGGGCGCGCCCGCCTTGTTCTTCCGCGACAGCGCGGCTTCCGCCAGCGTCCTGCGGGAGCCGGAGGAAGACCGCGCCGCGGCGCCGCCCGCCCTCGGCCTTTCGGGCATGGGCGGCCTCGTCTTTCTGCCGGGCACGGAGGCGCCCGCGGGCACGGTCAACCTGCAGGGATTCGCGACCGGAAAAGGCATCGTCGATTGCGAAAAGCTTGTTCATGCCGTGCGGCTTATGGCCGTCGCGCTGGAAGCGTCATTCGCCGCCGCCGTGGTGACGCAGAAAACCCGCGACTACCGTCCGCTGTCCATCGGCTTCACGGGGCTCGCCCCCGTTCTCATGTCCGGCGCGCTCGCCTATGACGGCGACGCGGGCCGCGCGACGGCGGCGCTGATCACCGCGCTCATCTCCGGCGCGGCGCAGGCGGCCTCTGCCGATATCGCCGCCGCGACGGGGGCTTTTGCGGCCTATCCCGCGCTTGAAAAATCCTGCCTGCAGTCGGTCAAGGACAAGGCCGCCGCCATCGCCGGCACCGCCTACATGCAAAAGGGCGTGACGCGCAGGCCCGTGCAGCTGCAGGCGCGGCTTTGCCCCGACCCCGCGCTGGCCGAGGCCGTGGCCGCGCAATGGGAGCGGGCCTATCGCGCCGGCAAGGAAAAAGGATTCCGCCACGCCCATTTGACGGCGGTGGATACGGACCGCGCGACGCAGGGGGTTTTATCCTCCCTCACGCGCGACATCGCGCCGGAAACCGCGCTGGTGCGTTTCGAGGGCTGGTTCGCCGATACGGGCGACGCCGCCGCGCTCTACGGCAAGAAACTCAATCCCGCCGTGCCGCGCGCGCTGCAACGGCTGGGCTATAGCGCGCAGGAGATCGACGACATCCATTTCTACGCCGTCGGCCACGGCACCTTGCTGGACGCGCCTTGCGTCAACCACGAGTCCCTGCGCGAAAAGGGTTTTCCCCGCGCCGCGCTGGACGCGGTGGAAGCGGCCCTGCGCACCGCGCAGCATATCCGCTACGTCTTCAACAAATGGACGCTGGGTGAGGATTTCTGCCGTCACGTGCTGGACATCGACGGCGACGACCTCGACCACGGCGCTTTCGACATGCTGGCCGCCCTCGGTTTTTCCGAGGACGACATCGAGGCCGCGAACGTCTATTGCTGCGGCACCATGACGTTGGAAGGCGCGCCGCACCTGCGCACGGAGCATCTTTGCATCTTCGATTGCGCCGCGCCCGCGGGCCCCGGCGTGCGCCGCGTGGCGCCGGAAGCGGAGATCAAGATGCAGGCCGCGCTGGAGCCTTTCCTGTCGGGCGCGATCATCCATACGGTCGAGCTCGGCCATTACACCGCCATCGAGGACGTGCAGAAGCTCATGCTGCTCGGCTGGGAACTGGGCGTGAAACGCTTGAAGCTTTACCGCGACGGCTGCGGGATTCTCTATCCCGTCGCGGCGGCCGCTTTCACCGTTCAGGCGGATGAAGACGAAGGAGGTGAAGAAACCGCCGTCACGCGCACGGCGCAAAAGGCGCGCGCCGTCTCCTGATTTTCATTGAATGCCGAAAAGCTAGCGGGGGCGGATGACCAGCGGGCTCTTGACCGCGATCCTTTTTTTCGTTCCCCGGTGGAAGGGATTGGTGAGCTTGCCGCTTTCGGCGGCTTCGAGGAAGGCGATGCCGGGGGCGAATTTCTCCATGTCGTCGGGCGCGACGCTGCGGGTCGTGCAGTCGCGCGCCATGCGGCGCAGTCCCTGCAGGGGCGTTTCGCTCTTGATGTTGAGCGCGCCCAGCTTCGCGCCCTTCTTGATGAGCAGTTTCATGACCGCTTCGTTCCGGTGATAGGCGGCCCAGTGCAGGGGGGTGTCGCCGTGCTCGTCGCAGGTCTGGATGTCGGCGCCGCCGCGCAGCAGGACCAGCGTGTTGCGCAGGTCGGCGGAAACGGTGGAGAGGATGAGCGCGTCGCGGCCCGTCTCGTCCCGGCTGGTGATGTCCGCGCCGTTGTCCAGCAGTTCCTTCAGTTTGCGGTGCTCGCCCTCGCGTCGCGCGTGGCCGTGCAGCTCGAGGTTCTTGCTTTTTTGTTCCGCGTTCGTGGCCGTCATGACTTCATCCCGCTTTTCGGGCGCAGCTTCAGGCGTTTCATCGGCACGATATCCGCCCCCGCGCCCTTGTGGATGCTGGCGTAGCGCGCGGCGACGGCGTCGTCGATCGCGTCCGCGATGGCCGTCTCATATCTTGCGTGGGCAAAATCCTGCGCGCGGCGTCCGTCTTTCGCGCGTAACTCCGCGCTCGCGCCGCGTTCGATATAGGCGTCCACAAGCTTTTTGTTGCCGAGGTTGGCGGCATGCATCATGCCCGTCATGCCGCGATCGTCTGCGCCGTCCAGCGGCACGCCCGCGTCCATCAGGAAAAGGGCGGCGTCATTGTGCGAAAGCTGCGTCGCCCAGAGCAGGGGGGACGTGCCGTTTTTGCCGGGCAGGGCCATGTCCGCCCCGATGGCGGCCAGCATTTCCAGCGCGGGCAGGTTGGCCGTCTGCGCGGCATAGAAGGCGGCGGTGGAGCGGTGCATGTCCTGCTTGTCGCAGCCGTCCTTGCCCGCGGCGGCGATGAGGGCTTTAAGCTGGCCTTGCACCGTCGCCTCGCGGATGGCGATATGGACGGCGGTCTGGTCGAAATTGTTTTGCAGGGCGGCGTCGGCTTTTTGCGCGAGCAGTTCGGCCACGATGTCGCCTTTGTCTTCGCGCGCGGCGAGGATGAGGGGGGTATCGCCGCTGGGGCTGCGCGCGTTGATGTCCGCGCCCTTCGCGATCAGGTCTTTCAGCTTCTCCAGCTCGCCGAATTCGGCGGCGGCCAGAAGCTGCTGGTCGAGGCTTTGCTGCTCGTTGTCATTGGCCGGTTTGGCGCTCTTTTTGTTGAAAATCCCCGGTATCATGGTCCCACCCTTATATTAAGACAAGTCAGGTATTATTATATATCCGGCCCGAAAAGGCAATTGTTTATGAAAAATAATCTCGGAGGGGCGATAGCCCTTGATATTTCATATGGTATCGGGTCATATAAAAATCAATATAAACAATAATTTATATATATTTTTGCGAACACGACAGCCATCGTCCTGTTGTTAGCGTTTCGTTAATCATTCAGTGACATACTGGGCTTGTTAACAGAATCAACAAGAAAAGGCCCGGGCAATCAGGGTTTTTAACAAGGTTTTTCAGGAGCGCGACATGGGTACAGACAAGAACAGCGGCACTTTCCCCGAGGCGGAAGCATGGGCGGCCAGCATGCCGCAGGTGCGCGAGCAGTTCACGGCGGCTTTCCCGAAAAAAGCGCCCGTCACGGCGAACCCGCAGGCGGAAGCCGAGGCCGAATACCAGCGCTTCGCCAAGCTCGACCTCAGCAACATGGGCCGCTGAGTCCGTAAGCGGTTGCACTCTTTCAAAAGCTCCTTTAGTTTTTCCTGAAACAAAGGAGTTTTTTCATGTCCGCACAATACGCCGAACGCCTTCAGGAACTCAACATCACCCTGCCCAAGCTGGCGGCTCCGCTGGCCAATTACGTGCCTGCCGTCATTTCGGGCCACATACTGATCATCTCCGGCCAGCTGCCCGCGGGCGGCGTGGGCGAGATGACCAAGGGCCACCTCGGCAAGGACGTCACCCTCGAAGAGGGCAACGCCGCCGCGCGCCAATGCGCCATCAACATCATCGCCCAGGCCCGCGCCGCGCTGGACGGCGACCTCAACCGCATCGTGCGCTGCCTGCGCGTCGGCGGCTTCGTCGCTTCCACGCCGGACTTCACCGACCACCCGAAGGTGATCAACGGCGCCTCCGACCTCATCGTCGAGGTTTTCGGCGATGCCGGCCGCCATGCGCGCGCCGCCGTCGGCGTGGCCGCCCTGCCGCTGGGCGCGGCGGTGGAGGTCGAGGCCATGTTCGAAATCAAGCTTTCCTAAGGTACGCCGCATGACAGCCCCCCGCATTTTCTGCGCCGTCGATACGCCGGACCTCTCCCCCGCGCTGGAGCTGGTGAAGACGCTTTCCGCCCTGCCGCTCGGCGTCAAGCTGGGGCTGGAATTCTTCATCGCGCAGGGCGCGGCGGGGATGGAGAAAGTGCGCGCGGCGGCGGGGGAGGGAACGGAGATTTTCCTCGACCTGAAGCTGCACGACATTCCCAATACCGTGGCGGGCGCCCTGCGCGCCGCGATGCGCGCGCGGCCGGATTTCATCACCCTGCACGCCTCGGGCGGGATGGAGATGATGAAGGCGGCGCAAGAAGCGGCGCAAGATGTTGCCGCCAAAGAAGGCGTCGCCGCGCCGAAGCTGCTGGGCGTGACGGTGCTGACCAGCCTCGACGACGTGGCGCTGGAACGCGTGGGCCAGCTCGCCCCCGCGCTGGAGCAGGTGGAACGGCTGGCCGTGCTCGCGGAAATGGCGGGGCTTTCGGGCGTCGTCTGCTCCCCGCATGAAATCGCGCATCTGCGCAAGATGGTGAAGCAGCCTTTCCTGCTGGTCGTGCCGGGCATCCGCCCCGCGGGCAGCGCGGCGGGCGACCAGAAGCGCGTCATGACGCCCGCGCAGGCGGCGGAATTGGGGGCGGACTATCTCGTCGTCGGCCGCCCGATCACGCAGGCGCAAGACCCGCAGGCGGCGGCGCGCGCGATCCTCGAGAGCGTCGAGAAGCGCGCGGCGTGATTTTTCTTTAATCTCTTAAGGCTGGCCCGGCTTGCGGATTTTGATGCGCGGCAGGGGCGTGATGTCGTTTTGCAGGGTCATGTTTTCCTGCATCCGGCGCATCACCGGCTTTTCGCGCACGAGGGCGATCTCCTCGGCGACTTCGGGGCGGCCGCGTTTGATCAATACATCCGTCGCCGTATTGCCCCAGCGGTCCTTCGCGTTGAAATCCGCGCCGTATTCGATCAGCAGCTTCGCGATGCGAATATGATCGTCCGTCAGTCCCGTCACCTCGTTCATCAGCGCGAGGGGCAGGGCGGTCTGGCCGGAGCTGCCTTTCAGCTTCGCGTCCGCCCCGTTGATGAGCAGCCGGCGCACCACGGCGTAATGCCCGCGGCTCGCCGCCCACATCAGCGGCGACCAGCCCATGTTGTTCGTGCGGTTCGGGTCCGCCCCGTGATGCAAAAGCGCCTGCACGGTCTTCTCACTGCCGCGGCAGGCGGCCAGCTCCAGCGGCGTCGCGCCGTGGCCGTTTTCGCGGTCGGGCTCGGCCTTATGGTGCAGCAGCAAGTCGGCCAGCGCGGGGTTGTCGTTCTGGACGGCCAGATGCAGCGGGGTCTCGCTGCGCGCGGTAGCGGCATTGGGGTTCGCGCCCCGCTTCAAAAGCGTCACGGCTTTCGCGACCTGTTCTTTGGACGGCGGTTCGCCGGCCAGCGCTTGCAACGCGCGGTCGATCTCTCTTGGCTGCCCCTGGTTGTTGAAGGGCTGCGACGGGTTGGCCATGGAAACCTGCCTTAATATTATGTCTTTTTTATGAGTGGCTGCATCATAGCGGTGCATTCTGGCTTATGTCAACGCGCGAACCGCACTATGGCACCGTATTTATTTTCATAATTATAAAAATATCATAAAACTGGTGACGCCGGCGGGATTCGCATGTTAGACAAGCAGGCTGAAAAGATAACAAAAAGCAGGTTTTAGAGCCGCAATGAACTGGATCACCAATTTCGTCCGCCCCAAGATCAAGGCGCTGATCTCGTCCAAGAAGGACGTGCCGGATAACCTGTGGATGAAATGCCCGGGTTGCGAGACGATGCTCCACCATCAGGAACTCGTGCGCAACCTCAACGTCTGCCACCACTGCGGCCATCACCTGCGCATGGACGTCATGGACCGGCTGCAGATGCTTTTCGACGAAGGCCGCTTCCAGCAGGTGGACCTGCCCAAGACCGCCGTGGACCCCCTGAGGTTCCGCGACCGCAAGAAATACACCGACCGCCTGAAGGACGCGCAATCCGCGACCGGCCGCAAGGACGCCATCGTCGTCGCGCAGGGCGCGGTCGGCGGCAAGACGGCGGTCATCGCCGCTTTCGATTTTTCCTTCATGGGCGGCTCCATGGGCGCGGCGGTGGGCGACGGGCTCGTCACGGCTTCGCGCCTCGCGGTCAGCCTGAAGGCGCCCTTCATCGTCATCCCGGCTTCGGGCGGCGCGCGCATGCAGGAAGGCATGATCTCCCTCATGCAGATGCCGCGCTCCGTCATCGCGGTCGAGCAGGTGAAGGAAGCGGGCCTTCCTTATATCGTCATTCTCACCGACCCCACAACGGGCGGGGTTTCGGCCTCCTTCGCCATGCTGGGCGATATTCATATCGCCGAGCCGGGCGCGCAGATCGGCTTCGCCGGCCGCCGCGTCATTCAGGAAACCATCCGCGCCAGCCTGCCCGACGGCTTCCAGACCGCCGAATACCTGTGCAGCCACGGCATGGTCGATCTCGTCGTGCCGCGCAGCGCGCTGCGGCAGAAACTGGTCACCCTCATCCAGCTGCTCACCCGCCCGCGCGTGGAAGACAAGCAGCGGCGCAAGCCCGAGGCCAAGGGCAAGCGCAAGGTCAACGGCGACGCGCGCGGCCATCATGACACGTCGGATGAGGAAAGCGGCGCCTGACGCAAGGCTGAAGGCGCGAGAGGGCGAACGCGGTGCCGGATAAAAAAGACATCAAGAAGGAAATCCCCTTAACTGCCGTGGCGCCGCCCACGGACTGGACCTATTCGCCCGTGCCTGCGGTCGAGCAGGCCGTCGCCGACGTCCGCCGCCGCCACGGGCCCATCATGCCGACCGGGCTGGCGCGCATGTACCGCCTTTTGCAAAAGCTGGGCAATCCGCAGCTGCAAATGCCGCCGGCGCTGCATGTCGCGGGCACCAACGGCAAGGGCTCCACCCTCGCCTTCGCGCAGGCCGCGCTGGAGGCGGGCGGGCTGACCGTGCACAAGTTCATCTCCCCCCATCTCGTGCGCTTCGAGGAACGCATCACCGTCTGCGGCCGCGAAATCGGCGCGGAGATGCTGCTGGAGCTCATCGACGCCTGCGACCGCGCGGCGGGGGAAGATACGGTTTCCTTCTTCGAGTTCTTCACCGCGCTCGGCTTCCTCGCATGGGCGCGCAACCCGGCGGACGCGCTGCTGCTGGAAGTCGGCCTCGGCGGTACCTATGACGCCACCAACGTGCTGGACAAGGGCGTGACCAGCCTGCTGACCCGCATTTCCTTCGACCATACGCGCCTTTTGGGCGACACGCTGCCCGAAATCGCGGGCAACAAGGCGGGCATCATCAAGCGCGGCTGTCCCGTCATCGTCGCCCCGCAAAGCGGGGCTGAAGTGACGGATGTGTTCGAAAAGCGCGCGGCGGAACTGGGCGCGCCGGTCTTCATGGCCGGGCGCGACTGGCAGGCCGCCGCGCGGAACGGCGGCTTCGTTTACGAAGACGCGGAGACCAGCCTGACCCTGCCGCTGCCCTATCTGCGCGGCGCGCACCAGATCGCCAACGCGGGCACGGCCATCGCGGGGCTGCGCCGCAGCCCGTTCCGTCACCTTGTGACCGGGGAAAACATGACGGCCGCCATGAACGCCGTGCGCTGGCCGGGGCGGATGCAGCAGCTGACGGCGGGCGCGCTGGCGGAACTTTTGCCGCCCGGCTGGGAGCTCTGGGTCGATGGCGCGCATAACGATTCCGGCGCGGAAGTGCTTTCGGCGCAGGCCGCCGCATGGGGGCCGGAAAAGCCCTTGCATGTCATCACCGCCTACAAGCGCAACAAGGAGCCGGGCGGCTTCTACCCCCGCCTTGCCGGATTGCCGCGCACGATACAGGCGGTGGAGGCCGAATTCGACGCGCCGATGCTGGGGGCGGAGGAGTTATGCGAATACCTGCGCCGCGCGGGTTTCGCGCAGGCGCAGCCGGCCAAGGGCATCGAGGCCGCGATCCGCTCCCTCGCCTTCCAATTCGATGCGCCGCAGCGTATAATCATCACGGGCTCGCTCTACCTCGTCGGCTATGCGCTGCGCCTGAACGCGCCGCGCTGAACCAAAGCCGATTTGCCTGAGAAAACGGGCCGCTCACCAAGGCACGGACGCAGAGACGGACGCAAACATGGGCATTCCCAGAAAAACGCCAGAACCGCAAAGAACGACCCTGCACGGCACCGCGGTGCTGCTGCGCCCCGTGGGTTTCGAGGCCTCGGTCGTCTTCCTGCGCGGCCGTTCGGGTTCGGGCAAGTCGGACCTCGCGCTACGGCTGATGGAAGCGGGCGGGGGGCTGGTCTGCGACGATCAGGTGCTTTTCGAGCGCCGCGCCAACCGCATCTTCGCCGAGCCGGTCGAGGTCATCCACGGGCTTCTCGAGGTGCGCGGGGTCGGGCTTCTGCGCGTGCCGGAGGTGGTGAACGGCTGCCTGCGCCTCGTCATCGACCTCGTCAAGCGCGAGGACATGCCGCGCCTGCCCGACATGAAGACCGAAACCATCCTCGGCGTGCAGGTGCCGCTCTTCCGGCTCCATGCCTTTGATATTTCAGCCGTCGTGAAGGTCCATAAGGCGATGGAGGTTGTTCACCGGCCGGAAATGATAGTAAAATGAACGGATGACGCGCAAAAAATCCACATCCGCGAAACCCGCTGTGAAAAAGAAGAAAAAAATCGTGAAAAAAACTGCAGCGCGGCCCGTGCTGCTCGTCACCGGCCTGTCCGGGGCGGGGCTGTCGAGCGCGCTGAAGGGGCTGGAGGACATTGGCTACAAGGCGGTGGACAATCTGCCGATCTCCCTCGTCGAGCCGCTGCTGGCCATGAAGCAGGGGCAAGGCGCGGCCGTCGCCATCGGCATCGACAGCCGCACGTGGGATTTCACCGCCGCGGGACTGCAGAAACTGGCTGCCGCCCTGCGCGCCAAGCGCGAGATGCGCGTTTCGCTTCTTTTCATCAATTGTCAGGACAGCGTGCTGCAGCAACGTTATACCGAAACCCGCCGGCTGCACCCGCAGGCGGTGGACCGGCCGGTCGCCGACGGCGTCGCGCTGGAACGCCAGATGATGCGCCCCCTGCTCAAAGAGGCCGATCAGGTCATCGATACCTCCGACCTCAAGCCGCATGACCTGCACCGGATACTGGAGGGCTATTTCAGCCTCGACGACAAGCGCGGGCTCTGTGTCCTCGTCACTTCCTTCGGGTTTCGCAACGGGCTGCCGCGCGAGGCCGACCTCGTTTTCGACGTGCGTTTTCTCGACAATCCGCATTGGGACGCGAAGCTGCGCCCGCTGTCGGGCCGCGACGCGCCGGTGGCGGCGAAGATCAAGGCGGACAAGGGCTACAAGCCGTTTTTCAGGAACCTCACGCAGATGCTGGAACCGCTGCTGCCGCTCTATGCGCGCGCGGGCAAGCGTTACCTCACCATCGCCGTCGGCTGCACGGGCGGGCGACATCGCTCCGTCTTCACGGCGGAGGAGCTGAACCGCTGGCTGCAGAAGAAGGGCGTCGCCTCGCAACTGCGGCACCGCGACCTCGAGCGCTGGGCGCAGCAGCAGTTTCACCGCATCCGCGAAGATAAAAAATCATCAGGCAAAACAACGAAAAAACGGGGAAAAGCAGCATGATCGGCCTTGTCATCGTCACGCATGGACGTCTGGCGGAAGAATTCATTTCCGTCATGGAACATATCGTCGGCCCGCAGGAGCAGATCGCGGCGGTCTGCATGGGGCCGGAAGACGACCTCGACGCCAAGCGGCAGGAGATCATCGACAAGACCAAAAGCGTCGATAGCGGCAAGGGCGTCTTGATCCTGACCGACATGTTCGGCGGCACGCCCTCCAACCTCGCCATCTCCATCACGCAGGACAAGAAGATCGAGGCGCTGGCGGGCATCAACCTTCCCATGCTCATCAAGCTCGCCTCCGTCCGCCAGACGGAAACGCTGGCGGAAGCGGCGCAGAGCGGGCAGGAAGCGGGGCGCAAGTACATCAACGCGGCCTCCGCGCTGTTGCAGGCGGGCTGAGGCGTGATGGCGGCGGAAGGGGCTGAAGGCGGGAAATCTCTCGAAAAAACCGTGAAAATCTGCAACCGGCGCGGGCTGCACGCGCGCGCGGCGGCGAAATTCGTGCGGATGGTCGATGATTTCCGCCAGCGCGACGACACGCTGCGCGTGCGTGTGCTGAAAGACGACATGGACGTCTGCGGTTCTTCCATCATGGGGTTGCTGATGCTGTCGGCCAGCATCGATACCTCCATCCGCATCACGGCATCCGGCGAAGGTGCGCAGGCGGCGCTGGACGAACTGTCGGGCCTCGTCGAACGCCGCTTCGACGAGGAGGCGTGAGACCGCATGACGGCTGAAAAAATCTTCACCGGCATCGGCGTCACGCATGGCGTGGCCATCGGCGCGGCCTTTCTGGTGGAGGTCGCGCGGCCGCAGGTGCCGAAATACAAGATCGAGGACGCGAATATCGAAGCCGAGCAGAAGAGATTCAGCGATGCGGTGGAGAATGTGCGCGGCGAATTGCAGGAGCTGAAAACCCGCGCCGCCGGGCTGCCCGAAACGGCGGCGGAAGAGGTGACGCTGCTGCTGGAAGCGCATCTCGCCATGATTTCCGGCTCCCGCCTCATCCGCGGCGCGGCGCAGAAAATCGCGGATGACAAGATCAACGCCGAATGGGCGCTGGAAAACGCGATGGGCTCGCTCGCCGCGCAGTTCCGCGCGCTGAAGGACAATTACATCGCCGCAAGGCTGGACGACGTGGAGGCGGTGGGAAACCGCTTGCTGCGAAGCCTTTTGAACATCCCCTATGTCTCGCTCGATTCCGTGCCGCAGGGCGGCATCGTGCTGGCGCGGGAAATCTCTCCCGCCGAAACCGCGCTGCTCGACCCGCGCCGTTTCGCGGGCATCTGCACCGTGCACGGCGGGGCGGCGGGGCATACGGCGGTGATGGCGCGCAGCCTCGGCCTGCCCGCGGTCCTGAGCATCGAGGCCGCCATGCTGGATACGACCGCGCACGGCCAGACGGCGGTGGTCGATGGCATCGAGGGCAAGCTCGTCATCAACCCCGCGCCGGAAACGCTGCGCCGCTACGAGAAAATCCGCGCCGAGCTGGCGCAGGACAGCGAAAGCCTCGACGAATTGCGCGCAGAACCCGCCGTGACCAGCGACGGCACGCAGATCACCCTGCGCGCGAATTTGGAATTGCCGCGCGACGTCGAGACCATTTCGGCGGCGGGCGGGCAGGGCATCGGGCTTTTTCGCACCGAATTCCTGTTCATGAACCGCGCGACCCTGCCGACCGAGGAAGAGCAGTTCGACGCCATGTCCACGGTCGTCGCCGCCATGAAGGGCGCGCCGGTCACCTTTCGCACGCTCGACATCGGCGGCGACAAGCTGGCGCCCTCGCTCGGCGCGCATCTTGAAAATTCGGTCAACCCCGCGCTGGGGCTGCGCGCCATACGTTTGTCTTTGAAGGAGCCGCTGCTGCTGAAGACGCAGTTTCGCGCCATGATCCGCGCGGGGGCTTTCGGGCCGGTGCGCATCCTGCTGCCCATGGTCACGACCTCGCAGGAGGTGGAACGCGCCCGCGCCCTGCTCATCGAAAGCCACCGCGAGCTGCGCGCGGAAAAGGCGCATGTGGAAGAGGCTCCGCCGCCGCTGGGCGCGATGATCGAAATTCCCGCCGCCGCGCTTTCGGCGGACAGCCTTGCCGCCGTTTCCGACTTCTTCGCCCTTGGCACCAACGACCTCGTGCAATACACCGTCGCCATCGACAGGGGAGACGATCAGGTCGCGTCGCTCTACAATCCGCTCAATCCCGCCGTGCTGCGGCTCATCGAATTCGCGGTGGAGGCGGGGCGGCGTGCGGGCATTTCCGTCAGCATCTGCGGGGAGATGGGGGCGGATACGAAATACACCGCGCTGCTCATGGGGCTCGGGTTGCGCGAGTTTTCCGTCGGCCCCGCCAGCCTGCCGCGGCTCAAGCGGCGCATCCGCGAATTGTCGCTCCAGCAGGCCGAGGAACACGCGCGGCAGGTGATGAATCAGTACGACCCCGAGCGCGTGACCGATATCGTGGACCGGTTCAAGCCCTAAAAACAATTAAAATCAAAGACTTGCATAAATGCCGCATTAGGGGGTGACAGGCGGCGATTTTCCCTTATGTTAGGGGCAGTTTTTTAATACAGGAGACAAAAATGGCGATGGCACAAACGAAAACGGAAACCGGCGATTACAAGGTGAAGGATATTTCCCTCGCGGACTGGGGCCGCAAGGAAATCGCCATCGCCGAAACCGAAATGCCGGGGCTGATGGCCCTGCGCGAAGAGCACAAGGGCAAGCAGCCCCTGAAAGGCGCGCGCATCGTCGGCTGCCTGCACATGACGATCCAGACCGCCGTGCTGATCGAGACCCTGACCGACCTCGGCGCGGAAGTGCGCTGGTCGTCCTGCAACATCTTCTCCACGCAGGACCAGGCCGCCGCCGCCGTGGCCGCCGCGGGCATTCCCGTTTTCGCCTGGAAGGGCGAGACGGAGGAGGAATTCTGGTGGTGCATCGAGCAGACCTTGAAGGGGCCCAACGGCTGGACGCCCAACCTCATCCTCGATGACGGTGGCGACGTCACCCAGATCATGCACGACAAATACCCCGAGCTGCTGAAAGACGTCAAAGGCCTGTCCGAGGAAACGACCACGGGCGTGCACCGCCTCTATGAAATGGCCAAGAAAGGCACGCTGAAAGTGCCCGCCATCAACGTCAACGACAGCGTGACGAAATCCAAGTTCGACAACCTCTACGGCTGCCGCGAAAGCCTCGTGGACGGCATCAAGCGCGCGACCGACGTGATGGTCGCGGGCAAGATCGCGGTCGTCTGCGGCTACGGCGACGTGGGCAAGGGCTCGGCCGCCTCCCTGCGCTCGCAGGGTGCGCGCGTCGTGGTGACGGAAATCGACCCCATCTGCGCGCTGCAGGCCGCGATGGAAGGCTATCAGGTCGATACCATGGACAACATGGCGCCCGTGGGCGACATCTTCGTGACCGCGACGGGCAACGTCGATGTCATCACGCTCGACCACATGCGCGCCATGAAGGACCGCGCCATCGTCGCCAACATCGGCCACTTCGACAGCGAGATCCAGATCGCCGCCCTTTCCAACTGCAAGTGGGAAGAGGTCAAGCCGCAGGTGGACGAAGTCGTCTTCTCCGACGGCAAGCGCCTCATCGTTCTGGCCAAGGGCCGGCTCGTCAACCTCGGCTGCGCGACGGGCCACCCCAGCTTCGTCATGAGCGCCTCCTTCACCAACCAGGTGCTGGCGCAGATCGAGCTGTGGCACAACCATACCAACTACGAAAACAAGGTCTATGTCCTGCCCAAGCACCTCGACGAGAAAGTCGCGCGGCTGCATCTTGGCAAGCTGGGCGTCAAACTGACCGAGCTTACGGAAAAACAGGCGGATTACCTCGGCATGGATGCCAAGGGTCCCTTCAAGCCGGATCACTACCGTTACTAAACCGCCGGCTTTTCTTCTGTTATCAAACGCTTCCCTTGCGAACGGCGGGGGAAGCGTTTTAACATGATCGGGTGAGCGAGAATAACCCCACAAAAGCGCCGGAGATCGCGCCGGCAACCGAGAAACCCTCCTTCGCGGAGCGGCTGCTGGACGCCGTCGTGCCCGGACGCCGCGCGCATAAAAAACTCACGCGCCAGTACGACAGGCTGGAAAGCTTCGTGCGGGCCATCCCGCTTGAATATTGCGGCTGGGACCAGTCGGGCGTGCAGGCCGTCTCCCCCGGTTTTTGCAACCTCGTCGGCATCGAAAAAGTCGAGAACCTGCAAGACCTTCAGGCCGGGCTGAACCCCGGCGACGCCGCCGCGCTCGAAACCCTTTACGACCGCCTGCACCAGTACGGAGAGCATTTCGAGACCAACCTGCACACCGCTTCGGGCGCGCGGGCTTTGAAGGCCTACGGCAAGCGCGGCGTGCTGCAGAAGAACGGGCAGGTCTTTTCCGTCATCTGGATGATGGACATCACCGATTTCGCCCGCGCGGCGGCGCAGAGCGCGGAGGCCGTGGTCGCCGTCGAAAAGCGCGAGGGCGAGCTGCGCGCGCTGGCCAACGCCCTGCCCATGCCGATGTGGGTGCGCGACAACAAGCTGGACATCACATGGTGCAACAAGGCCTACGCGCGCGTGGTGGACGACACCGCCGCGGGCGTGGTGGCCGACCAGCGCGAGCTGCCCATCACCGGCGCGAACAAGTCCGAGCTGACCCAGCGCGTGCTGGCGCAGCGCGCCCTTTCCAAGCTGACGGCCCAGACGGTGCGCGGCCACATGATCATCGACGGCCAGCGGCGGCTGATGGAAGTCGCCGAAGTGCCCCTGCCGCAGGAAAAGCGCGTACTGGGCGTCGCTTTCGACGTTTCCAAGGAAGAGGAGTGGGAAGCCTCCTACGCCCGCCTCGCCGCCTCGCATCAGGAGGCGCTGGAGCAGTTGCGCACCGCGATCGCGATGTTCGACGCCGATACGCGTCTGGAATTCTACAACTTCGCCTATGAGGAGCTGACCGGCATGTCCGGCACATGGCTGGACACCAAGCCGCGCATGATCGAGATCATCGAGAAGATGCGCGAGCTGCGCAAACTGCCCGAGCAGGCGGATTACAAGCAGTTCAAGCAGAACTGGCTCAACAAGTTCACCTCCCTGCTGGAGCCCTATGAAGAGATGCAGTACCTGCCGGACGGCACCGTGCTGCGCATGATCGTCGTCCCGCGCCCGATGGGCGGGCTGCTTTTGACGATGGAGGACGTGACCAGCCGCTTGCAGCTCGAAACCTCCTACAACACCCTGATCGCCGTGCAGGAAGAGACGATGGACAACCTCTCCGAAGGCATCGCGGTTTTCGGCGAGGACGGGCGGCTGAAGCTGATCAACCAGTCCTTCGCCGCGATGTGGGCGCTCTCGCCCGAAGAAACCAGCGGCTCCCCGCATATCGCGCAGCTTGTCGAGCGCACGCGCGCCTTCTTCACCGACGCCGACTGGCCCGCCATGCAGCAGGTCATCCTTTCCAACGGGCTGGAGCGCGAGCCGCGCAAGGGCCGGCTGGAGCGCAAGAACGGCACCGTATTGGAGTATGCCGTGGTGCCGCTGCCCGACGGGAACATCCTCAACACATGGTTCGACATCACCGACACGGTGAAGGTCGAGCAGGCGCTGATGGAGAAGAACGCCGCGCTGGAAGAAGCGGAGCGGCTGAAGACCGACTTCCTCGCCAACGTCTCCTACCAGCTGCGCACGCCGCTCAACGCCATCATGGGCTTCGCCGAGATGCTCAATCAGCAGTACTTCGGCAAGCTGAACGAGCGCCAGCTGGAATACACCACCAGCATGATCGAGGCGGGGCAAAGGCTCGTCTCCCTCGTCAACGACATCCTCGACCTCTCCACCATCGAGGCGGGGTATTTGAAGCTCTACCCCACGCGCATTGGCGTGAAGGGCCTCATCGAGCAGGTGGCGCAGCTGACCGAGGAATGGGTGCGCAAGCAGCGCCTCGACATCGCCATCGAGTGCAAGGAGCGCGACCTCAGCGTCGTCGCGGACGAACGGCGGCTGAAGCAGGTCTTGCTCAACCTTATCAGCAACGCCATCAACTACAGCCCGAACGGGGGCACAGTCACCATTTCCGCGAAGTCTTCGGGCGAAACCCTTAGCCTGACGGTGCGGGATACCGGCATGGGCATCCCGCCCGAGGACCTCGCGCGCGTCTTCACGCCCTTCGAGCGCATCAACAGCAAGAAGACCCAGCGGCGCAGCGGCGCGGGCCTCGGCCTTGCGCTGGTCAAGAACATCATCCAGCTGCACGGGGGCACGGTTTCCATCGACAGTCAGGAAGGGGCGGGCACCACCGTCACCTGCACCCTGCCGCTCGTCCAGCCCGCCGTCATCGAACCGCCGCCCGCGCAGGCGCGACGCGGCTGAGGTTTCACTACATATAAGAAAAGCGGATAACAAAAACCCCGCCGTTTGACGGGCGGGGTTTTGTTCGTTCGGCTTAATGCCGCTTATTCGGTCAGGCGTTTCCACCAGCCCTTGCGGGATTTGCCGTCGCCGCCGCTGTCGTCGCCGACGGCCGCGGCCATTTCACTGCCGCCGCCGCCGTGTGCACCATGATCGTCATGGCCGTGGCTGCCGCTTTCCGCGCGGGGGCTGCTGTTTTCGTTGTGGTGGCTCTGGCTCTGCGACGAGGCTTCGGAGCCGCCTTGCGACTGCGGCGTTTCGGAAGCGGCATGGTGGTCGCCGTTTCCGTCGCCGTTGCCTTCACCGTCGCGACCGCGGCCACGGCCCCGTCCGCGACGGCGTCCGCCGCGGCGGCCCCGGCGGCGTCCGCCGCGTTCGTCGTCGCCCTCGCCGCGCGATTCGCGGGGCTGGCGGTTGCCGTCTTCGGAACCTTCGGACTCGTTCTGCGGCGCGTTGTCGTCGTCACGGTCGCGTCCGCGGCCCCGGCTGCGGTTGCGCCCGCCCCGGCGTCCGCGGCGGCGTCCGTTCCTGTCGTTGCGGTCGCGTCCGCCGCTCTCGTCGTCGCCGTCGTTGCCGCGTCCGCGGGCTTCGCGGGCCTCGTCTTCCGAGACCGTCGAATCGTCTGAGATGTCCTCATCCGAAAGCTCCGGCAGGTCGGACATATCGACCGTCTTGACCGGCGCGGGGCGTTGCGGACGGTTGTCGCGCTGCGCGCCCGTGCCGCGGGTGACTTCAAGCTTGTAGTTGGGCTTGATGAGGTCTTCATCCGCATGGACGAAAACGCGGATGTTGTAGCGTTTCTCGATCGCGGTCAGCATGTCGCGCTTGTTGTTGAAGATATAGAGCGCGATTTCCGGCGGCACGCTGACGCGCAGTTCGGCGGCGCGGCCGCGCAGGCCTTCCTCCTCCAGCGCGCGCAGGACGATGACGCCTGTCGTTTCCACCGTGCGCACGAGGCCGGAGCCGCCGCAATGGGTGCAGACCTCGAAGTTCGTTTCGACGAGGCTGGGGTGCAGCCGCTGGCGCGACAGCTCCATGAGCCCGAAGGCGGAGATGCGGCCGAGCTGGATGCGCGCGCGGTCGCTGGCCATCGCGTCGCGCATGCGGCGTTCGACGGCGCGGTTGTTGCGGCGGTCCTCCATGTCGATGAAGTCGATGACGACGAGCCCGCCCTGGTCGCGCAGCCGGAGCTGCCGGGCGATTTCGTCGGAGGCCTCGAGGTTGGTCTTGAGCGCCGTTTCCTCGATATGCCGCCCCTTGGTCGCGCGGCCCGAGTTGACGTCGATGGAGACCATCGCTTCCGTCGGGTTGATGACGATGTAGCCGCCGGACTTCAGGTGAACCGTCGGGCTGTGGATCTCGTCGATCTGGTTTTCGACCTGGTAGCGGAAGAACAGGGGGATGTTGTCGTCCTTGTATTCCTGGACGCGCTTGGCGTGGCTGGGCATCAGGGTGCGCATGAATTCGGTCGCACTCTTGTAGGCTTCCTCGCCCGCCACATGCACCTCGTCGATGTCGCGGCGGTAGAGGTCGCGGATGGCGCGCTTGATGAGGTTGCCCTCTTCATAGATGAGCGCCGGCGCGGTGGATTTCAGGGTCAGCTCGCGGATCTGGTCCCAGAGGCGTAGCAGGTAGTCGAGATCGCGCTTGATCTCGGCCTTGGAGCGCGAGACGCCCGCGGTGCGCAGGATGACCGACATGCCTTCCGGCACGTTGAGTTCCTGCAGGATTTTCTTGAGCCGCTGGCGGTCTTTGGCGTTCGAGACTTTGCGCGACACCCCGCCGCCGCGCGGCGAATTGGGCATCAGCACGCAATAGCGGCCGGGCAGGGAGATGTAGCTGGTGACGGCCGCGCCCTTGTTGCCGCGCTCTTCCTTGCTGATCTGGATGAGCATGATCTGGTTGCGCTTGATGACTTCCTGGATCTTGTAGCGGCGCTTGATGCTGGAGCGGAAGACCGGGGTTTCGACGATGTCGCCGCCGACGGTCTCGACGCGGGTCTTCTTGCCCCCGCGGCGGCCCTTGTTGCGCCCGCCGCGGCCGCGGCGACCGCGACCACGGGATTTCTTCTCGCCGTCCTCGCCCTCTTCGGCGTTTTCGGCGGAAGCTTCGGACTCTTCCTCGTCCTCATCCTCGTCTTCTTCTTCGTCCTCGTCGTCCTCATCATCTTCGTCGTCGTCTTCGTCGAGTTCGTCGAATTCCTCGTCGTCTTCGTCCTCATCTTCTTCATCATCCTCGTCGTCTTCGTCCGCGGCGGGGGTGATGGAGATGACTTCGGCGGTTTCCTCTTCGCCTTCATCTTCGTCGTCGTCTTCGGCTTCGGAGGTTTCTTCTTCCTCTTCGTCCTCTTCTTCGTCGTCCTCGCCGTCGTCGGTCACGACGACCTGCGCGATTTCCTCGGCGATGGAGGCGCCGCTGCGCGCGGCGACTTCCTCGATGGGCTCGGCCGGCTCTTCGGCTTCGGCCGCTTCGGCGTCTTCTTCCTCCTCGTCGTCCTCGTCGTCGAGGTCTTCGAGGCTCTGGCCCTGCGCGGCCAGCTCGGCTTCGTCCTCCGCGTCCTCGCGGGCGGCCTGCTCGGCGGCCAGCGCGCGTTCCTCGGCCAGCAGCGCTTCGCGGTCGGCGATGGGGATGCGGTAATAGTCGGGGTGGATTTCGGGGAAGGGCAGGAAGCCGTGGCGGTTGCCGCCGAAATCGACGAAAGCCGCCTGCAAGGACGGCTCCACGCGGGTGACCTTGACGAGATAGATATTGCCCTTGAGTTGTTTGCGGACGACCGTTTCGTAGTCGTACTCTTCCAGTTTATTGCCCGAGATGACCGCAACCCGTGTTTCCTCGGGATGGGTCGCGTCGATCAGCATACGCTTTGTCATGTCTGTAATGTCCTTGTGCGGCGCAGGCCCGCGCGTTCCCCCCTGCGACATAAAAGGGGAAATGCCGGTGCGCCGATGTTTTGATCCTAAGGTTTGTGCGGTTATGACTTGATAGTCGCCAGGCGGTATATCTACTTATCGTCGTAGAGAGCGTTCCGCCTTGAAATATAGAGTACGGTTATCCGTACCAAGGGGGCGCTTCTTGCATGAAAAGTGCCTGCATCATCACCGTGCCCATTTGCACTGCCGCCAGCGGGACGCATCCCGAAGGGGAGGAGGTTTAAATGGACTAGACCTCAAAACTCGTTGACCCGATATTCTTTTCGCCATTTTCTTGGTTGTATGGAAAAGAATATTATATGTCGCAACCAGATGATAGACGGAGTCCGGTTTTTCCTCAATGGTTTATTTGGGGGGCGCGGCGTTCTCTATTAAGGCTCTGGAATCATGATATTTATTGGTAAAAGCGCGGGCATTGTCTATACTCGGGCTGTTAGGGGGAATGAAAGGGGTCGGAAATCAGCGTGCGCCTGAGTCGTTTTGTTTTCATATTTTTGCTGTGCCTGATGCTCGCCGGCGCCGTTGCGGCGGGCCGGGTTTTCGCCGCGCAGGGCGGTCCCATCGGCCCGCTGTCGGTCGATAGGGTGCGCACGGGCCAGACCGGGGAGACCACGCGCATCGTCTTCGACCTCTCCCGCCAGACGGATTACCGCATCTTCATGCTCGACAACCCCTACCGGCTGGTGGTCGATTTCGAGCCCGCGCGCTGGTATGCGCCCAAATCCCTGCTGACGCAGGACGAGCTGCTGAAGGGCTACCGCAGCGGCACGCTGGACGACGGGCTCTCGCGCGTGATTTTCGATTTGCGAAAGCCGGTCGTGGTCGCGAAAAGCTTCACCCTCGCCAAGGACGACTTCAACAAGGACCGGCTGGTCATCGACCTGCAGCCTTCCTCCGTCAACCTGTTCCGCGCCAAGCTGCCGGAGGTCTATGGCAGCCGCGCGCTGAAGGGGCCGGGAGCCTCTTCCGCCGCGCCCTCCGAATACCGCAGGGAGGAAAACGAAAGCATCCGCGCCGCGCCCGTGCCGCAGGACGACAACACGCGCACCGCGGGCGTCGTGCCGCCCAAGCCGCGGCAGGCGCCTTCCGGCCGCGACCGCGACGAAAAGCGGCAATACGTCATCGTCGTCGATGCGGGCCACGGCGGGCAGGACCCCGGCGCTTCGAGCGCGGGCGGCGTCCGCGAGAAGAACATCACCCTTTCCATCGCGCGCGAGCTGCGCCGCCAATTGCAGGAGACGGGACGCTACAAGGTGGTGATGACCCGCGCGACGGACATCTACATTCCCCTGCGCGAGCGGGTGAACATCTCCCGCCGGGTTCACGGCGATCTCTTCGTCTCCATCCATGCCGACAAGATTTCCCGCACCAACGTGCGCGGAGCGTCCATCTACACCCTCTCCGAAAAAGCCTCGGACAAGGAAACCGAAAAGCTGGCGGAAAGCGAGAACAACGCGGGCGTGGTGGCGGGCGTCGATCTCGCCGACAAGAGCCAGGACGTGGCCGACATCCTGCTCGACCTTGCGATGCGCGAGAAAATGAATGACTCGAAACTGCTCGCGATCTACATGGAACAGGCGTTTCGCAATGAAAATATAAGACTGTTGCCAAATTCCCACAGGTCCGCGGGCTTCGCGGTTTTGAAGGCGCCGGACGTGCCCTCGCTGCTGATCGAGACGGGCTTCGTCTCCAACCCCAAGGATGCGAAACTGCTCACAACGGCGCGGTTTCAGGACCGTATCGGCGCCGCCATCGTGAAGGGCATCGACGCTTATTTCCGAAAAATCCGCGCTCTCCAGAAACAGTGATTCCGCCCGCCGGAAGGCGGTTTTCGGCCCCCGGGCATTATCAAAAACCCGGCTGCTCTATAGACTTGTTACGGCATATATAGTACACAAAGGATGTTACATTGTTGTAATCCGCCCTTCGTCCTGGGGGGCGCATCATTAATGAGGAAACACTAATGAAATACTCGATCATCGCTCTCTCCATGGTTGCCGTTCTGGGCCTGTCGGCCTGTGCAAGCGGCGGTACCTGGACCCCCATGTCCGCAGGCCGCACCGCCGGCAAGGGCACCGTCGAAATGACGAAACCCGCGCCGATGCACAAGGCTGACAAGACCTTCAGCAAAGCGCTGCGCAAGTAATTCTGCGTTCCCTTTTTTAAAGGGAACCTGCGCTAAAAACCGCGTCCGGCTTTTCGCCGGCGCGGTTTTTGTGTTCTCGCGGAAAATTTTCAGTTGTAGCTGAAGCGTGACGAGGGCGCGATGGCGGCGGGTTTTTTGGCGGCGTCTTTCGCGCGCGGTTTCGCGCCGTCCTCTGTCGCGATGGGAACGGGGTAGCCGCGCCGCTCGCGGATGGTTTTCGCGACTGCGTCCCAGTCGATGTTCTTCGCCGCGTCGCCCGCCGTGCGCAGGATGGTCTGCTTCATGCCGGCGGTGAGCGGTCTTTGCGTCGCATGGGCGCCGTCCACCTCGATCTCGTTGCTCTGGATCTTCGACGGGTTGGCCTCGAGGTAGAGCGTATGATCGACCCAGGCGACGAGCACGGGCTGATCGACGACCGTGACATGCGTGCCGACGGGCACGATGCCGAACATGCTCACGATGTCTTCCGGATACATGCGCATGCAGCCCGAGCTGACCTGCCGGCCGATGCCCCAGGGCTTGTTCGAGCCATGGATGCGGATCTCCGGGAAGCCGAGGTAGAGCGCGTGCGTGCCCAGCGGGTTCGAGGGGCCCGCGGGCACCGCCGCGGGCAGCCAGGGCTTTTCCTTGCGCATCCGCGCGGTCGGGTACCAGATCGGCCCCGCCACCTTGCGGATGACGGTGGTCTGGCCGGTCGGCGTGCGCAGCCCTTCATGCCCTATGCCCAGCGGATGGGTCACGGGGCTCGCGCCCGGCTGCTCGAAATAATACAGCCGCATTTCCCCGAGGTTGACGACGATGCCGTCCTGCGTCGCGCGCGGCAGCAGGCGGAAGGAGGGGATGACGACGGTCGTGCCCGGCATGGGCGACCAGGGGTCGATGTCCGGGTTGGCGGCGCGCAGCTCGACGTAGCCGAGGTTGTAGTTGCGCGCGATGTCGATGAAGGTGTCTTCCTCTCCCGTCACATAGGTCTGCATCCGCCCGATGGCGGTGCGCGCGCCGGCGGGGTAGTCGGGCAGGGCGTCCTCGGCGGTGTCGGTCACGGCCAGCGTTTCGCCGTCGGACATGGCGGAAGCGGCGGGCGCGCCCCCCGGCGTCATGCCCGCCGTGCGCGAGCGCTGGCCGAAGGCCGGGGCGGGGCGCGCGGGTTTTTCATCCGCTTTTTTCACGGTTTGGTTTTTTACAGGCTGGTTTTTTACGGTCTGGTTTTTCGGGGGCGCTTTTTTCGCCGCCCCGAGTTTTCGCGCCGCGTCCTTGTCGGCCTGTTGCGCGGGCGGAAGGGGCGCGGGCGGAATGACGATGGGGGGCTGCTTCGGTTCCGGCGCGGTTTGCGCCACCGGCTTGTGGCGGGGCAGGACGGTCGGCGCGACGGCGGCAAATCCGGGCGCGGCAAGCGTCACCGCCGCCAGCAGCGTCAGGGCGGGCAGGATCATGCGGCGCGGGGGCGCGGATTTGCGAAACGCATATTTGCGGAACATGGCAACAGTCCTTTTTGTGCCTTATCATAAATGATATGATTCATAAAAACAGTCCTTATTTAGTCTCGTCATTCAGTCTTGCAGGGCGCTTCATGTTCAACGCTTTCCGCCAGAAACCGGGCCTGCCCGCGCCGCGCAGCATCCTTGCCGGGCCGCGCGTCTATATCCGCCCGCCCTCGCGCGACGACGCCGGGGCATGGGTCGCGCTGCGGAAGCGCAATCACGATTTCCTGAAGCCCTGGAGCCCTTCTTCCAGCCTGCGGCATCTTGACCACGACGGCTATATGCGCCGGCTGCGCAGCTACCGTCACGACTGGCAGCACGACCGCGGCTACGTCTTCCTCATCTTCCTGAACGAAGGCGACGCGCTGGCGGGCGGCGTCACGCTCAACAGCATCATCCGCGCCTCGGGGCAGATGGCGAACCTCGGCTACTGGATGGACGAGGCGCAGACGCGCAAGGGCTACATGACCGAGGCCGTGCGCCTCGCCTGCCGTTTCGGTTTTTCCACGCTGGGGCTGCACCGCATACAGGCGGGCACCCTGCCCGAGAACGCGCCGAGCCAGAGGGTCTTGAAAAACTGCGGTTTCAGCTACGAGGGCATCGTGCGGCGTTATATCCGCATCGACGACGAATGGCGCGACCACCATCTTTTCGGGTTGTTGAGCGAGGATATGCCGGCGCAGGGCGTAACCGTCTAGGGGTCAGGCGCGGCCCGCGTCGGGCGAGAGCGTGGCGGGATCGATGCCGAGCAGGGCGAGCGCGCCCTCCCATTTCATCCCCAGCTCCGTGTTGAAGATCAGGTTGTCGTCGGCGGGCACGGTGATCCAAGAATTGGCCTGCATCTCCGCCTCCAGCTGGCCGGGGCCCCAGCCCGCGTAGCCCAGCGCGAAAATACTGCGGTCGGGGCCCTTGCCCTCGGCCATCGCGCGCAGGATATCGACCGTGCCGGTGATGCACATGTCGTCGGTGATGCGCAGCGTGTCCTCGCGCATGAAGTCGGTGGAATGCAAGACGAAGCCGCGCCCGGTCTCGACCGGGCCGCCGAAATGCACGATGGGTTCCACCAGCAACTGCGATTCAGGCAGCTGCAATTGCGAGAGCAGCTCCTTGAAGGCGACGTCGGGCAGGCGCTGGTTGATGACGATGCCCATGGCCCCCGCGGGGCTGTGCGCGCAGATATAGACCACGCTTTTGTTGAAAAAACCGTCCATCAGCCCGGGCATCGCAATCAGCAGCTGGTTGCGAAACGGGCTTTCCCCTTTCAGGAGGTTGGGGTCGATCTGGCCTGCGGGGCCGCTCTCGATGTCGGTTTTCACGATCATGTCTTTCAGTTTATCAAAAAAGCCTGAAGGATGGGTAAAGGGTTTTTATCCCTGTATATTCAGGATGTTGCACGTCCATTGTTCAGGGAGTTGTACCCCCTTTCACGGACCGCTTTGTCCGGGCGGCTTGCGCGGCTTGAGCTTGATGCGCTTGACCGCGATGTCCTTGGCGGTGCCGTCGTGGATCTTGTCGATCTCGCGGCTGTTGTGCCGCTTCAGCGCTTCGTTGAAGAAAGGCAGGATCTCTTCGTTCCCGGCCAGCTGCGCGGCCTCGTAAGCGGTGATGCCCGCCAGCGTGGGCTGCATGATTTCCGAGCCCGCCTCGAGCAGCAGGCGGATGGGCTCCTTCGCGGTCGGTCCCGCCGTCATGGCGGCGCAGAGCGCGGTTTCCTGCAGATGGTTTTCCGCCGCCACATCCGCGCCGTTTTCCAGCAGCAGGGCGACGACCTTGCCCGCGTCGCGGCGGCTTGCGCCCGCGGCGGCGACAAGGTGCAGGGCGGTGTTGCCCATCGTGTCTTCCTGCCGCAAATCGAAGCCCTCGAGCGCGCAGAAAGCCTTCATCACGCGCAGGTCGCAGTCTTCGGCGTATTTGAAGAACAGCTCCGTCTGCTTGCGGTCGCTCAGCTTCGAGAGCATCATGCGCAGCATCCTCACCGCGTCGGCATCGTCTTTTCCCGCAAGGTTGCGCGCGCGGTCGAAGGGGGCGCCGCTGGGCGCCTGCTGGAACATGTTCGCGCCCGCGTCGATGAGCATCTCCGCGATTTCGAGGTGGTTCCAGCTGACGGCCGCCATCAGCGGGCTGCGGTTGTCGATGGTCAGCGGGTCGGCTTTCGCCTTGTTGTCCAGCAGCAGGCGCACGGCGTCTTTGTGCCCTTTGAGCGCGGCGGTGAAAAGAATGAATTGGCGGTTGTCGTTGGTGACGGGCCGCGCCTTGGAAAAGGCGCGCTGCGCGGGG
Organism: Alphaproteobacteria bacterium; assembly: GCA_016124645.1. GTDB lineage: Bacteria > Pseudomonadota > Alphaproteobacteria > Micavibrionales > UBA2020 > WGNE01. The sequence continues at coordinate 23,923 of WGNE01000042.1, read as the reverse complement.
GGCGTGGGGTCGGCCATCGCGTTCACGTCCGCGCCTTCGTCGATCAGCTGCTCCATCCGCCGCGTGTCGCCTTCCGCCGTTGCGTCCATCAGCGCCTGGTCGAGCGCGGGATCGTTCTTTTTGCGGTTGAAGGGCATGTGGGGGCTTTCCTGCTGAATCTCTTGCGGACGATACCGGCGGGAGGATTATAGGCAGCTTTTTGCTTACGGAAAACCGAAAACTGCCGGAGGCGCCTTAAAGTACTGTTTTCAAATAAATATAATTTGAAAACGGCTTAATGCCGGGCCTTTTTTTCCACCGCGCGCCACTTGGCGACGTTGCGCATATGCTCTTCCAGCGACTTGCCGAAGGCATGGCCGCCGCTGCCGTCGGCGACGAAATAGAGGAAATCATTGGCCTCGGGCGAGAGCACGGCTTTCAGCGCCTCGCGCCCCGGGTTGGCGATGGGGCCGGGCGGCAGGCCCGCGTGGACATAGGTGTTATAGGGCGAGTCAACGTCGAGGTCGGTGCGCAGCAGCGGGCGGTCCAGCCGCTGCTTTCCTTCCGTCAGCGCGTAGATGACGGTGGGGTCGGACTGCAAGGGCATGCCCTTTTTCAGCCTGTTCATGAAAACCCCCGCGATGCGCGGGCGCTCCGTCGCGATGCCGGTCTCTTTTTCCACGATGGAGGCGAGGGTCACGGCCTCCTGCGGGGTTTGCAGCATCAGCCCCGGCGTGCGCTCCGCCCAGAGCTTTTGCAGCGTCTCTTCCATCGCCTTTTGCATGCGCGCCACGATGGTCTCGCGCTTTTCGTCGTAAGTGTAGTTGTATGTTTCCGGCAGCAGCGAGCCTTCGGGCGGCACGGTTTCGATCTTGCCGGTCAGCGCGGGGGCGTCGTTGATGACGTCGGTGATCTCGGCCGAGGTCAGGCCTTCCGCCACGGTCAGGTGGTGCTGATAGACCTTGTCCGCCTGCAGGATGCGGATGACGTCGAGCGTATTGGCCTTGGCGGGAAAGGCGTATTCGCCGGCCTTGATGCCGCCTTCCTCACGGTGCAGTCGCGCGCCGAAGCGGAAGATGCGCGCATCCGCGATGACGCCGTCACCCTGCAGCTCCGCGCCGACTTTCTTGACCGTGCCGGGCGCGACGTAGAGGATTTTTTCCGCCGTCAGCGGCCCCGGCGCGACCAGCGCGTTCTGCGCCCATGTCCAGACCGCGACGCCCGCCAGCACGGCGGCGACGAGAAGGAAGGCCGGGATGAGGTAGCGCAGGCGCATGCAGGTCTAGACTTTCCTGAAGACGAGGCAGGCGTTGGTGCCGCCGAAGCCGAAGGAGTTCGACATGGCGGTATCGACCTTGCGCTCCTTCGCGGCATGGGGCACGAGGTCGAGCCCCTCGGCCACGTCGGTCGCATCGTCGAGGTTGAGCGTGGGGGGGATGACTCCGGTCTCGATGGCTTTCACGGTATAGATCGCCTCCACCGCGCCCGCAGCGCCCAGCAGGTGGCCGATGGCGGATTTGGTCGAGGACATGCTGACCTTCGGCGCGTGGTTGCCGAACAGCCGCTTGATGGCCGTCAGCTCGATGTCGTCGCCCAGCGGGGTCGAGGTGCCGTGGGTGTTGATGTAATCGACGTCTTCCGCCGTCACGCCCGCGCGTTTCAGGGCCGCGCGCATCGCGCGGTAGCCGCCGTCCCCGTCTTCCGAAGGGGAGGTGACGTGATAGGCGTCGCCCGAAAGCCCGTAGCCGGTGATTTCAGCGTAGATTTTCGCGCCGCGCTTTTTCGCGTGCTCGTATTCCTCCAGCACCACCGCGCCCGCGCCTTCGCCGATGACGAAGCCGTCGCGCGCCTTGTCGAAGGGGCGGGAGGCCTTTTGCGGCGTGTCGTTGAAGCCGGTGGAGAGCGCGCGGCAGGCGGCGAAACCGCCGACGCCCACGCGGCAGATCGCGGCTTCCGCCCCGCCCGCGACCATGACGTCCGCATCGTCCAGCATGATGAGCCGGGCGGCGTCGCCGATGGCGTGGGTGCCGGTCGCGCAGGCGGTGACCACCGCGTGGTTCGGGCCTTTAAAGCCGTATTTGATGGAGACCTGCCCCGAAATGAGGTTGATGAGCGAGGAGGGGATGAAGAAAGGCGAGATGCGGCGCGGCCCGCGCTCTTGCATCATGATGGATGTGTTCTGGATGTTTTCCAGCCCGCCGATGCCAGAGCCCATGAGAACGCCGGTGCGGCAGCGCGCCTCCTCGTCCTGCGGCTTCCAGCCGCTGTCTTCCACGGCGTCCTGGGCGGCCACCCATCCGTAATGGATGAAGCGGTCCATCTTCTTTTGCTCTTTGTGCTCGATGTATTTGTTGATGTCGAGCGCGCCCGGAACGTCTTCGCCTTCGATCGCCAGCGGCACTTCGCCCGCCACGCGCGAGGGCAGGTCCGAGGCGTCGAAGCCTTTAATGGCGCCGAGGCCCGATTTGCCCGCCGTGATGGCGGCCCAGTTATGATCGAGCCCGAGCCCCAAGGGACTGACGATGCCCATGCCGGTGATCACGACGCGTCTCATTCATGCTCCTGAAATCTGTTGGGGGAAGGAAAGAGGGTAGGCAGGAAAAGGGTGGCACGAAAATGGCCCCGATCCTTAAAACAAGAACAGGGGCCATGTTCGCAAATCTGTCAGGCGATCTTAGGCAGCCTTCGCGTTCTGCTGAATGAAGGTGATCGCGTCCTTGACGGTCTGGATTTTCTCCGCCGCGTCGTCGGGGATCTCGATGCCGAATTCTTCTTCAAACGCCATGACCAGTTCGACCGTGTCCAGGCTGTCTGCGCCCAGATCGTCAATGAAGCTGGCGTTGTCGGTGACTTTGGCGCCATCCACGCCCAGATGCTCGACAACGATTTTCTTGACGCGTTCGCTGATGTTGCTCATATCTCGTACCTCGTTAGGTTATAAAACTTTTCAGTTCGTCGTGTTGGCAATTTTCGCTGCCGTTTTCTGTATGTCACTTTTTAGTGAAGGTTTGAGTATCATACAATCACGGGGCAGGTAAACCCATAAGTTTTTGCCCGGTTCCATTGACATATTGTAAAAAACGGACGCCGGTCAAGCGAAAAGCGGCGGATTTCATTCGCTTTTCGCATAAGTGCCTGTTTTTACAGGTCTCCTTACGCATTGTCATCCCGGCGAAAGCCGGGATCCAGAAAGCGCGTCGGCGCGTCTTATGGCCCGGTCAACGCTGGCATATATGCGGCGACATGGACCCCGGCCTTCGCCGGGGTGACGCGGTGAATGTCGGACGGCAGGCTTAAATCATCGCCATCCCGCCGTTGACGTGCAGGGTCTGGCCGGTGACGTAGTTGCCTTCGTCGCTGGCGAGGAAGACGACGGCGGCGGCGATATCCTCGGGCCTGCCCATCGCGCCCGCGGGGATGGTGGCGTCGATCTTCGCCTTCTGGTCTTCGTTCAGCGCCTCGGTCATCGCGGTGGCGATGAAGCCGGGGGCGACGCAGTTGAGCGTGATGCCGCGGTTCGCGACTTCCGCCGCCATGGATTTCGTCATGCCGATCATCCCGGCCTTGGAGGCGCAATAGTTCGCCTGCCCCGGATTGCCCGTCACGCCGACGACGGAGGTGATGTTGACCACGCGCCCGAAGCGGCGCTTCATCATGCCCTTGATGGCGGCGCGGATGAGGCGGAAGGGCGCGGTCAGGTTCACGTCCTGCACGATTTGCCAGTCGTCGTCCTTCATGCGCATGAACAGCCCGTCCTTGGTCAGCCCCGCGTTGTTGACGAGGATGTCGATCTGGCCCATTTTCTCCTCGGCGGCTTTGACGAGGGCGTCGGCGGCCTCTGCGCTCGAAAGGTCGCCGGGCAGCACGTAAGCGCCCTCGCCGATCTCGGCGGCGAGTTTTTCAAGCGCCTCGACGTTGCGGCCCGAAAGCCCCACTTCCGCGCCCTGCGCGCGCAGGGCTTTCGCGATGGCGCCGCCGATGCCGCCCGATGCGCCCGTCACGAGGGCTTTTTTGCCGGTCAGGTTGAACATGCGTGGAACTCCTTAATAATAGTGGATGCGCGCGGGTCAGCCCGCCGCGCGGTTGAAGTAGTAAATACAGGCGACGCCCGACAAGATCAAGACCGCACCCAGCGCCGTGCCGGGGGACATCTGGTTTTCCTTCAGGAACATCCAGGCGAAAAGCGCGGTGAAAAGCGGGTAGCTGATCTCGACGAGGCCGGAAACGGTCGCGTTCTTTTCCTTCATGCTCATCAGCAGCAACAGGTTGGCCAGCGCGTTGATGAGGATGACCCCGCCGATCATCATGGTTTCGCGCCCGCCCGCCGTCACCAGTTTCCAGTCATGGCCGACGGTCTTGCGCGAATACGATATGAGGTAATAGACCAAGGTCGCGCCCGAGGCGCTGAACAGCATGGCCGAGGCGGAGGACATGGTACGCAAAAGCTGCTCGTAAAGCACGTAGCTTGCCCCCCACAAGACGGCGGCCATCAGCGCGTAAACCATCCATGCCATCCATCGCCTCCTTCGCGGTTCCTTATATATTACAGGCCGTCACTATAGACTGCGGACGGCGGGCGGGTCAGGCTTTTTTATTGACAGGCCGTTATATTATGTAATAACTTTCCGTCGTCATATTTCATAAATAATCCAAAAAGGCGATTTCATATGGGCAAGCAAGGGCAGATCGGTACCGAATACCTCGACAGCATCCTGCGCGACTGGGCGGAAAATCTCTGGATGGAGAAAAACGCCGACCGCGTGACGGGGCCGGATTCCAAGGCCGCCGTCTTCACCGAGTTCGCCCGGAAATTCTACCCCGGCGGCGCGGACCGCGGGCTCAGCCGCAAGGAAGCTAGGTCCGAGCGCAACTTCACCCGGTTTTGCATCGGCCTTGCCTATGTGGACCGCGTTTCAAGCAAGGCCGCCGAGGCCGTCTCGCACAGCAAGCTGGTGGACGCCTGGCGCAAGAGCGTCTGGAAAAACAACTTCCGCCAGCGTTACGACGTCTTCGCCGGGCTGCTGAAAGAAGTGATGGAGGAAAAAGGCGGCGACGCCGCGCTCAAGGCCTATCCGAAAAATTTCCCGGCGGGCGATGAAGTCGTGAAAGCGCTGGAGGCCTCGGGCTACGTATCCCCCGCGCTCGACAATACGGCCATTAAAATGCTGGTGAACAAGGTCGCCGAGCAGCGCGCGCAGCAGGCCGCGAAGCAACAGGGGCAAAAACCGCCGTCCTCGGGCACACCCTGAAATCAGGCTTGCAGAAACAGACACGCCATGCCCGCGCAGGCGGGCAGGCGGGCATCCGGCCAGCGGCGTTAGCCGCAGACAGATGTTTCCGTTAGCCGCAGGTATATAAAGCGACCGGACCCCCGCCTGCGCGGGGGTGGCGGTGTTTTGGTGAAGTCTCTTAAAGCGTCGCGGCGAAGGCCTCGATATCCGCGGGCGTGCCGACGGCGGTGCCGGAAAGTTCCTTGTCGATGCGGCGGGTCAGGCCCGTCAGCACCTTGCCCGCACCCAGCTCGACGAGCGTGTCCACGCCCTGATCCTTCATGTAAAGCACCGATTCACGCCAGCGCACCATGCCGGTCACCTGCTCGACGAGCAGCTGGCGGATGCGCGCGGGGTCCGTCACCGGTTCCGCCGTCACGTTGGCGATGAGCGGCACGGCGGGGGCGTTGACCGTGGCTTCGGCAAGCGCCTGCTGCATGGCGTCCGCCGCGGGCTGCATCAGCGCGCAATGGAAGGGGGCGGAGACGGGCAGCATCACGGCGCGTTTCGCGCCTTTCTCGGTCGCCAGCGCGACGGCTTTTTCCACCGCCGCCTTGTGCCCGCTCACGACCACCTGACCGAAGGAATTGTCGTTGGCGGCGGCGACGATTTCGCTCGCGGCTGCGCCGCCACTAATATTACTGGCTTCCTTGACGATGGCGGCGACGTCCGGCAGCTCGAGGCCCAGAATGGCGGCCATCGCGCCGACGCCGACGGGCACGGCCTTTTGCATCGCCTGTCCGCGGATTTTCAAAAGCTTCGCCGCATCCGCGATGGAGAAGGCGCCCGCCGCCGTCAGCGCGGAATATTCGCCCAGCGAATGCCCGGCCACGAATTTGCACAGCGCGGGGGAGATAAGCCCCGGCTTGTCCTTTTGCAGCACCCGCACGACGGCGAGGGAGACGGCCATGAGCGCTGGCTGGTTGTTCTCGGTCAGGTTGATGTCCTCTTCCGGCCCCTCGAACATGATTTTGGAGAGGTTTTGCGACAGGGCGTCATCGACTTCCTGAAAAACCTCTTTCGCGGCGGGAAAAGCCTCGGCCAAATCCTTGCCCATGCCGGTGAACTGGCTGCCCTGTCCGGGGAAGATGAATGCGCGCATGATATTATGTCTCCGCTTTTGCAAAAGGTTGAAAGCCCTGCCTTCTGCATAAACGGTCTTGCCGCCTTCATCAAGACGGGATGTCTAGCGGCCCGGGCGGGGCGTTTTCGGCTTCGGGGTGATTTTCTTCATGACGGGCATGTCGTGCGACAGCCCCGCGCCCATGTCCCTGGCCATGTTTTCGCCCGTGTTTTTCGCTTCGGCGCGGCGTTTTTCGGCGGCGATGTTCTCGCGGATCGCTTGGGCCTGTTCAGGGGTCAGCTGCACGCCGTTTTCCCAGTATTCGACGCGCCCGTCCTTGTATTCGGCGGCGGGCAGCCCGCCGGCGCGGTGGGGCTTGCCGTGGTCGTACCACATGCTGTTGCCCTCGGCGTCGATATAGGCGGGCCCGTCTTCGCGGTGGAGCTGTTCGTCGTCGTCGATATATTCTGTTTCATAGAAATCATTGACATAGCGTCCGGCAGGGCGTCTGCCGTAGAGGTCTGACATGGACATCGGCGCGGCTCCTTGTGCGGCGGATGGGCGAAAACAACGAAAGAATAAAACATTATGTTAATTAAAACAACAAGAATCTTTCAAGGCGGAGGCTCCGGCGCGTCATTTTCCGCGAGGGGTTCGAAAAAACATCAAAAAGCCCTAAAAAAACATTGTATTTCATAATGGAATCCTAGTAGTTTGCGCACCTGTACCCGCCGACCGGCGATTTCCGGTCAGCTCCGGCCTTGCGCGGCTGGGCGTTCCGGGATGGTTCCGGCGCTACAGCGGCAGGTCACCTATCAACCAAGGGAAGTCAAAATGGCACTCTACGAAACCGTGTTCATCGCACGGCAGGACGTTTCCGCGAAACAAGTGGAAGATCTTGCCAACGCCTTCGCCAAAATCGTCAACGACAACGGCGGCGACGTGAAAAATACCGAAAGCTGGGGTCTTCGCAACCTCGCTTACAAAATCAAGAAAAACCGCAAGGGCCACTACACGCTGTTCCACATGGACGCGCCGCCCGCAGCCGTCGTCGAGATGGAACGCAACATGAAGCTGAACGAAGACGTTCTGCGCTACATGACCGTGCGCATCGACGCGCTGCCCGAAGGCCCGTCGCCCATCCTGAAACAGTCGGACGACGACGACCGCGGCTCGCGCGGCGGGGACCGCGGCTACCGCCGCGACCGCAACCGCTCTTCGAACAACAGCTCGAACAGCAACGACGACAGCAACGACGACAGCAACGACAGCTCTGACGACGACAGCAGCGAAGGAGACGAATAATGGCTTTCGAGAAAAAATCCGACAAGAAACCCGGCGAAGGCCGTCCCGCTGGCGGCGGTGGCCGTCGCCCGTTCTTCAAGCGTCGCAAGACCTGCCCGTTCAAGAGCAAGAACGCGCCCGCGATCGACTACAAGGACCCCAAGCTGCTCGGCCGCTACATTTCCGAGCGCGGCAAGATCGTGCCGTCCCGCATCACCGCCGTATCGCAAAAGGCACAGCGCAAGCTGGCGCGCGAAATCAAGCGCGCCCGTTTCCTGGCCCTTCTGCCCTACGTCGCGAAATAACCGGCAGAAAGAGGAGTAACGAACATGCAAGTCATTTTGCTGGAACGCGTTGAAGATCTGGGCCAGATGGGCGAAGTCGTGCAGGTGAAGGCGGGTTACGCCCGCAACTTCCTGCTGCCGCGCAATAAAGCGCTGCGCGCGACCAAGGACAACGTGGCCTATTTCGAAGCGCAGAAAAAAGTGCTGGAAGCGGAAAACCTGAAACGCCGCGAAGAAGCCGAAAAAGTGGGCAAGAAGATGGACGGCGCCAAGGCCGCCATCATCCGCTCCGCTTCCGAAGCGGGCCAGCTTTACGGTTCCGTCACGGCGCGCGACATCGCGGAAGCGATCGGTGCGCAGGGCTTCAAGATCGACCGCTCGCAGGTGCGCATGGACCGCGCCTACAAGCTGCTCGGCCTGTACCCCGTGAAGATCAGCCTCCACCCCGAGGTCTCGGTCGAGGTCACCATCAACATCGCCCGTTCCGAAGAGGAAGCGAAAATCCAGGAAGAACGCGGCGAAGCCCTCATCACCAAGACCGATGCGGAGCAGGAAGCGATCGACAGGGCGGACGAGGAAGCCGCTGCCGAGGCGAAAGCCGAAGCGGTGCTCGAAGCCTCCCTTCCCGAAGCTGCGCCCGAAGCCGAAAAAGCCGAAGGCGAGAAGGACGGCGAGGAAGCCGCCGCCTGATAATTTCACAGGCGTTTTCTTTGAAACAGCCCGCCCGTTCATACGGCGGGCTGTTTTCATTGGGGAAGTTTTTTGACGATATGCCGGAAGAATCATTCAGTCCCGCGGCGCTTTCTGCTAGTTTGATTGCATCATGACAGCAGATGCCGTTCCATTTTCCGGGTTACCGCAAAACCGCGCGCAGGGCGAGGCGGAATACCGCGTCATGCCCCACAACGAAGAGGTCGAGCAGGCCTTGCTGGGCGCCCTGCTGGTCAACAACAAGTCGCTGGAAAAGGTTTCCGAGTACTTAAGGCCCGAGCATTTCTACAACGCCGTCCATGGCCGCATCTATGAAGCCATCGTCAAATTCGTCGATCGCGGGCAGGACGCGAGCCCCATCACCCTGAAGAACTATTTCGAGAAGGACGAGGACCTCGCCCATGTCGGCGGCGGGCAGTATCTCGCCGACCTCGCTTCGCACATCATCAGCGTCGTCAACGTCGATGACTACGGCCGCACCATCTACGAGATGCACCTGCGCCGCGCGCTGGTCGCGCTGGGCGAGGACGTGGTCAACGACGCCTACGACCATGACGTGGACGTCACCGCCTCCCAGCAGATCGAGGGCGCGGAAAAACGCCTGTTCGATCTCGCCACGGCGGGGGATTTCAAGGGCGGCTTCGTCACCTTCCGCGACAGCCTGACCAAGGCCATCACCCAGGCGCAGGCCGCCTACCAGCGCGAAGGGCTGATCACCGGCGTCACCACCGGGCTGCTCGACATCGACAAGAAGCTGGGCGGTTTGCAAAAATCCGACCTGCTCATCCTCGCGGGGCGTCCCTCCATGGGCAAGACCTCGCTCGCCACCAACATCGCCTTCAACGCGGCGCGCGCCTATCTTGAAAGCGGCGGCAGCGAGGGGGCGGTCGTCGGCTTCTTCTCCCTCGAGATGTCGGCCGAGCAGCTGGCGACGCGTATCCTCGCCGACCTCACCAGCGTCGGTTCCGACAAGATCCGCCGCGGCGAGTTGAAGGACACGGATTTCCACAAGTTCGTCGAGGCGAGCCAGCAGCTTTCACAGGCGCCGCTGTTCATCGACGATACCGCCGCGCTGACCATCGGCGCCATCCGCACCCGCGCACGCCGCATGAAGCGCCAGCACAACCTCGGCATGATCGTCATCGACTACCTGCAGCTTTGCCACGGCTCGGGCGGCGGGCGGCAGGAAAACCGCGTGCTGGAAATCTCCGAGATCACCCGCGGGTTGAAATCCATCGCGAAGGAGCTGGAAATCCCGGTTCTCGCGCTCTCCCAGCTTTCGCGCGCGGTCGAGCAGCGCGACAACAAGCGTCCGCAGCTCTCCGACCTTCGGGAATCGGGTTCCATCGAGCAGGACGCGGACGTCGTCATGTTCGTCTATCGCGAGGAATATTACCTCTCCCGCGACGAGCCCGGCCGCGGCGTGTCGGAAGCCGAGGACAAGTTCAACGAGCGTTACACCGACTGGCAGCAACGCCTCGAGGAAACCCACAACGTCGCCGAATGCATCATCGCCAAGCAGCGTCACGGTCCCATCGGCACCGTGAAGCTGCACTTCAACGGCGAATTCACGCGCTTCACCAACCTTGAAAACTACCGTGTCGAAGAATACGAATAGCGGCATCGCCGCCGCCTATGCGCAGCCCCTTTCCGTGCTGGACATCCACCTCGACCGCGTGGCGCGCAACTATCTTTTGCTGAAAAAGAAGGTGCAGGCCGAAGCGGCGGGGGGCGATTGCGCCGCCGTGGTCAAGGCCGACGCCTACGGGCTCGGTGCGGCCGAGGTTTCGCGCGCGCTCTACAAGCAATCCTGCCGCCATTTTTTCGTTGCCCATTACGGCGAGGCGCTGGAGGTGAAGGAAGCGCTTCAAGGCCTGTACGGCGTGGCCGACGCGCCCAGCATCTATGTGCTCAACGGCCCCTTCGGCGCGCCGGCGGCGGATTTTGCCGCGAACGGCTTCATTCCCGTGCTTAACAGCCCGCAGGACATCGACTACTGGGCGCAGACGGGGCAGGGTGACAAGCGGCCCGCCGCCCTGCTGCACATAGATACCGGCATGAACCGTCTGGGGCTCTCGGGCGGCGAGGTCGAGGCGCTGGCGGCGCGGGGCGATCTTTCCCGCATACTGGACATTCGCTACGTCATGAGCCACCTTGCCTGCGCGGATGAAAAGGACCACCCGAAGAACGCGGCGCAGCTGGAATTGTTCAAGCAGCTCACCGCCCGGCTCGGCATCGCCGCGCGCTACAGCTTCGCCAATTCCTCGGGCATCTTCCTCGGACCGGCCTATCATTTCGACCTTGCAAGGCCGGGCTGCGCGCTTTACGGAATCAATCCCGGAACGGGCGAAAACCCGATGCAGGGCACCGTGACGCTCAAGGCGCGTATTCTGCAAACCAGAAAGATTGACAGAAATGGCACGGTTGGCTACGGTGCCACTTACAGCGTCTCGCCGCCTGCGATTTGCGCCACAGTTTCAACGGGATATGCAGACGGCTACCTGCGCAGCCTGACCGGGCGCGGCACGGTCGTCATCGGCGGGAAGACCTGTCCGGTCATCGGGCGCGTGTCGATGGATTCGGTCGTGGTGGACGCAAGCGCGCTGGACGCGCCGCCGCGGCCGGGCGACTGGGCGGAAATCATCGGCGAGCGCCAGACTGTCGATGCCGTCGCGGCGCAGGCGGGCACCATCGGCTACGAGATACTGACCAGCCTCGGCCGCCGTTACCGGCGCAATTACACGGGTGGATGAAGATGAGCGTAATCGACGATAAAGAGCAGCAGGCGCAGGGGGCTTTTTCCCCCGTGGGCGCGTTCCTCGATTTGCTGGAGAAAACGGGCGGGGCCATCATGGTCTTCCTCTCCGCCGTCGGGCGGCTGGCGACCTTCGCGGGGCGCGGCATCTACCATTGCTTCACGCCGCCGTTCTATCCGCGGCTTTTGCTGCGCCAGCTCATCGACATCGGCTATTACTCGCTGCCCGTCGTGGGCATGACGACGCTGTTCACCGGCATGGTGCTCGCGCTGCAAAGCTACACGGGCTTTTCGCGTTTCTCGGCGGAAGGGGCGGTCGCGACCGTGGTCGTGCTTTCCATGACGCGCGAGCTGGCGCCCGTGCTGGCGGGCCTCATGGTGGCCGGGCGCATCGGCGCTTCCATCGCGGCGGAGCTGGGGACCATGCGCGTGACCGAGCAGATCGACGCGCTGACCACGCTTTCGACCAATCCTTATAAATACCTCGTCGCGCCGCGCATTCTGGCGGGCACCATCATGCTGCCGCTGCTGGTGCTGATCGGCGACGTCATCGGCGTTTTCGGCGGCTATCTCGTCGGTGTCTATAAGCTGGGCTTCGGCCCGCAGAACTACCTGCACAAGACGTGGGAATACCTGACGTCCGAAGACGTCGTTTCCGGCCTGTGGAAGGCGGCGGCCTTCGGCTTCATCGTCACGCTGCTCGGCTGCTACCACGGCTACAACTCCAAGCGCGGCGCGCAGGGCGTGGGCGCGGCGACCACCAACGCGGTCGTTTCCGCCTCCATCATCATCCTTATCTGCAACTACCTGCTCACGCAGCTGTTTTTCGCGGGGAAATAGGCCATGGCGCAAGACACCAGCCCGGCGGCGAACGCCAACAACCCCAAGCTCGTTCTTTCCGGCGTGTATAAATCCTTCGGCAACAACCACGTGCTGCGCGGGGTGGATATCTCCATCAACAAGGGCAAGTCTCTGGTCGTCATCGGCGGGTCGGGCACCGGCAAGTCGGTCATGATCAAATGCGTGCTGGGCCTGCTCTCGCCCGACAAGGGATCCATCCGCGTCGATGGCGAGGAAACGACGCAGCTTTCCGGCAAGGAACGCGACGCGCTGATGCGCAAGTTCGGGATGCTGTTTCAGGGCGGGGCGCTGTTCGACAGCCTGACCATCTGGGAGAACGTCGCCTTCGGCCTCGTTCAGGGCAAGGCGATGGACCGCAGGCAGGCCAAGGAAATCGCGATCGAGAAGCTGCGCTCCGTCGGCCTGCCCGAGCGCGTGGCGAATCTTTTCCCCGCCGAGCTTTCCGGCGGGATGCAAAAGCGCGTCGGCCTCGCCCGCGCCGTCGCCACCAACCCCGAGATCATTTTTTTCGACGAGCCGACCACGGGCCTCGACCCCATCATGGCCGACGTCATCAACGACCTCATCATCGAGGCCAGCAAGAAGCTGGGCGCGACCACGCTTTCCATCACCCACGACATGGCCAGCGCGCGCAAGATCGCCGACGACATCGCGATGATTTACAAGGGCGAGATCATCTGGCAGGGCAAGGCCGCCGACATCGACCATTCGGGCAACGAATACGTCGAGCAATTCATCCGCGGTTCCGCCGAGGGCCCGATACGGATGGAGGTGTGACGATGGCGCAGCTCGCAGCCGACCCCACCCGCAACCCCAACAAGAAGGCCGCCGCCAAGGCGGCGAAGGCCGCGCAGAAAAAATCCGGCGCGAAAGGCAGTAACGGCGGGAATGGCGGTGGCGGCAGCGACGGCGGCGATAACGGTTCGGGCGGCAAAAGGAAAAAGCGCAAAAGCGGGTTTTTCTCGCGCCTCGTGACGATGATGATTTCGCTGGGGCTGCTGGGCGCGCTGGGCGGCATCGGCGCCGTGGTTTTCGTGCTGACCTATTTCGGCCGCGACCTGCCCGATTACCGCGCGCTGGCCGATTACGACCCGCCCATCGTCACCCGCGCCTATGCCAGCGACGGGCGGCTGCTGGCGGAATTCGCCACGGAAAAGCGCATCTTCGTGCCCATCGAAAGCGTGCCGCCGCTGGTCGTTCATGCCTTCATCTCGGCCGAGGACAAGCACTTCTACACCCATATGGGCATCGACCCCATGGGCATCGCCCGCGCGGCGGTGACGGACATCATGCACCCCGGCAAGCGGATGAAGGGCGCCTCCACCATCACCCAGCAGGTGGCCAAGAACTTCCTGCTGAAGGACGAGGTGGCGGATGAAAAAGGCAATATCGTCGCCAAGTTCGGCCGCAAGATCCGGGAAGCGATCTTGTCCTTCCGCATCGAGCAGGCGCTGACCAAGGACAAGATTCTGGAGCTCTACCTGAACGAGATCTACCTCGGCTCGCGCTCCTACGGCGTGGCGGCGGCCTCGCTCGAATATTTCAACAAGCCGCTGGACGAGCTGACGGTGGCCGAAGCCGCCTTTCTGGGCGGTCTGCCCAAGGCGCCCAGCGACTACAACCCCGAGCGCAACTATCAGGCCTCCTTCGACCGCCGCAACTACGTCATCCGCGAGATGTTCGAAAACGGCTACATCACGAAAGAGGAAAAGGAAAAGGCCGAGGCCGAGCCCATCACCCTCATCCACCGCGACAGCCGGCAATACGTGAACTACCCCTATTTCGCCGAGGAAGTGCGGCGCAAGCTGCAGGACCTCTACGGCGACAAGGGGCTTTACGAAGGCGGGCTCATCGCCCATACCACCATGCGCCCGCGCTATCAGGCCATCGCCGAAAAGGCGTTGCGCGACGGGCTGATGGCCTATGACATGCGCCACGGGCTGCACAGCGACCCCATCGCCCATATCGACCTCACCGGCTGGGCGGAAGCGCTGGGCAAGGTCGAGACGCCCAAGGGCACGGGCGACCTTTCCCCCGCCGTGGTGCTCTCGGCGGACGCGAAAAAGGCCGTCATCGGCCTTCTGGGCGGCGGCAAGGGCGTGATCACCTACGACAACATGAAATGGGCCTCGCGCAAGGGCAAGCCCACGCCCGGCAAGGCGAGCGACGTTTTGAAACCCGGCGACGTCTGGCTGACCGAGAAGACGGACGACAAACCCGTCGATAAGCTGCCGGTCTATGGCTTGCGCGAGATTCCGAAGGTCGAGGGCGGGGTCATCGTCATGGACCCGCACACGGGGCGCATCTACGCCATGGCGGGCGGCTTCAGCTATCACATGAGCCAGTTCAACCGCGCGACGCAGGCGGAACGCCAGCCCGGCTCCTCCTTCAAGCCTTTCGTCTATCTGACCGCGCTGGAAGCGGGCTTCACCCCCGCGACGCTCATCCTGGACGCGCCCTTCGTGCTCGATCAGGGCAACGGGCAGGGCACGTGGCGGCCCAAGAACTATGAAGAGGACGAATACGGCGGCCCCACCACCATGCGCCGCGGGCTGGAACAGTCGCGCAACCTCATGACCATCCGCCTCGCCAATTACGTGGGCATGGACAAGGTCTCGCAGACCGCGCAGGAATTCGGCATCATGGACAACATGCCTCCCTATCTTTCCTACGCCATCGGCGCGGGGGAAACGACGCTGATCCGCATGGTCGCGGGCTACAGCTCCTTCGCCAACGGCGGCAAGAAGGTGGTGCCGACGCTCATCGACCGCATTCAGGACCGCCACGGCAAGACGATTTATGTGCACGACAAGCGCGCCTGCGACGGCTGCGGCCCGCTGGTGCCCTGGACGGACCAGAAGGTGCCCGCCATCCCCGACGACCGCAAGCAGCTGGCGGACCCGCGCTTCATCTACCAGATCGTCTCCATGCTCGAAGGCGTGGTGCAGCGGGGCACCGGCGTCTTGCTGCGCGACCTCGGCCGCCCCCTCGCGGGCAAGACCGGCACGACCAACGATTCGAAGGACGCGTGGTTCATCGGCTTCACGCCCAACCTCATCGTCGGCGCCTATGTCGGTTTCGACGAGCCCAAGACGCTCGGCAGGCATGAAACCGGCGCGCGCGTGGCCGCCCCGGTGGTCAAGGAAGTCATGAAGGAAGCGCTCGAGGGCGTGCCGCCCGCGCCCTTCCGCGTGCCGCCCGGCATCCGCCTCGTCCAGATCAACCCCGACAACGGCACGCGCTCCAAGCCCGGCGACGAGAAAAGCATCCTCGAAGCCTTCATCGCCGGCACGGAGCCCGGCACCGAGCCCACCATGTTCAACGGCGAGGGCGTCTCCAACGTCACCAACGTGACGAATATGGGGGAAAGCATCAATACGGGGCTGGGCGGGCTTTACTAGCGGGTTTTGCCGGCCGGGCCGGACTTTTGTCAATCCAGCATGTCGATGCCGAGTTTCAGCAGCAATCCGTCGATCGCGCGGAAGAGGTAGCCTTTTTCGCGCAGTTTTTCGTCGGCGTCGTCGAGTTCCTTTTTCGTCTCCGCGTCGGCCTGCGCCATCGCGTCGTGGATTTCCTTCTGGAATTCGGGGTTCTGCGCGTTCTTGCCCAGCAGTTTGTTCAGCTTGTCCAGCAGGGCTTCCTCCTGCATGTCCAGCTCCCCGTCGGCCCAGGCGACGATGCGGCTGAAATGGGCCAGCAGCGCCTTGTTTTCGGGCTTGGTGACGTGCTTCAGCAGCTCCCCGACGTCCTGCGCCTGATCGAGGTCGCCGTAGAGGATGGCCTTCTCGTCCCCGCTCAGGTCGTAGAGGCGGTCGAGGCTGGCGAAGACCTTTTCGAGATAGGCGCGTTCCTCGGGCTGGATGAGCCCGTCGGCATGGGCGATGGCGGTCACGCAGCGCCACATGTAGAACAGGCTGGGCTCGATGGGTTGCTTGGGCTGTGCGGGCGTTTGCTCGGTCATTTTTCCGGGCCGGCGTCGTTTTCCATGAGGTCGATGCCGAGCCGCAGCATGAAGGCGTCCAGCAGGCGGAACCAGCCTTTTTGCGGGCGGTCCATGCTGCGCTGGATGTCGTAGTGGAACATCTCGTCCGCCACGTGCTCGCTGACCTGCTTGCGGATCTGGTCCATGTCCAGCCCGGCCATCTGGTCGGCGTGGAGCTTTTTCAGGATGGCGTCTTCCTCGGGCGTGACGACGCCGTCCGCATGGGCCAGAAGCCCGCCGAAATAGATGAGCTGCGCGCGCACCTGCGGGTCGTTGATCTGCGGCAGCAGATCCGAGATGTTCTGCGGGGTCTTGAAGTCTTCCTCGAAGGTCTGTTTCTGCTCGTCCGAGAGGCCATAGACGCGGTCCATGTTCGCGATGATGCGCTCGATGTACTTGTATTCCTCGGGCTGAACGGTGCCGTCCGCATGGGCGATGGCGATGATGCAGCGCCACATGTAGAAGGTGCTGTTGCTGACGGGCTGGTTCGGAATCTGCGGTTGCGTCGTGCTCATGGGTTCATGATTAATCTATTTCGCGGGAGTGTCAAGCAGCGCCGCCACGCAACAGCCCCGCGCGCCCCTTTGACAGAAAACCGCTATTCCCCGCCCGCCTGGTCGATGGCGTCCAGAATGTCCTTCTTGGTCAAAAGCTCGGGCAGGGCGATGCCCTTGGGCGCGTCCGGCCCGTAAACCACGTTGAAGGGAATGCCATAACGGCCGAAGCTCCTGAGGTATTCGGCGATTTTCTCGTCATGGTGGGTCCAGTCCGCCTGCAGCTTCACGATGTTGTCGGCGGAAAGCGCGTCCTGCACGTCGTCCTGCTCCAGCACGAATTTCTTGTTGGCCTTGCAGGTCAGGCACCAGTCGGCGGTCACGTCCACCACCACGGTCTTGCCCTCGGCCACCGCGGGGGCGATGAGCGCGACGTCGAACTTCTGCCAGCCCGCGTCCAGCGTCGGCATGGTGCGGATGACGACGACGACGTGCACCAGCCAGACGGCGGTGAGCAGCAGCACGACGGCCAGCGTCTTTTTCAGCGTCACCATCCACTTGCCGGGCTTGGGCATGTATTTGAACAGCCGGGGCGAGACCGCCAGCAGCATGTAGGGCAGCGCAAGGCCGAGGCCGAGAAAGGTGAAGATGGCGAAAATCTCCACCGCGCCGCGCGCCAGCGCGAAGCCGATGGCGGTGCCCAGAAAGGGCGCGGAGCAGGGCGTGGCCAGCAAGGTCGCGAAGGCGCCCGTCAGGAAGTGGCCGAGGAAGGTCGGCTCATGCTCGTGCTTGGCCGGAATGTTGCGGGCGATGAAGCGCGGGATGGGGATTTCGAACAGCCCCCACATATTGGCGGCGAAAAGCACCAGAACGGCGATGAGGAAGATGAGGAAGGCCGGGTGCTGGAACTGGATGCCCCAGCCGATGCTCTGGCCCGCGTCCTTCAGCAGCACCAGCGCGCCCGCCATGAGCCAGAAGGAAACGATGATGCCGAGCGAGGAGGCCATGAAGTTGCGGAAGATCGCGGCCTTGCTGTCCTTCCCGCCGTGGCTGACGACGGAGAGGACCTTCAGCGACAAGACGGGCAAGACGCAGGGCATGAGGTTCAGGATAAGCCCGCCCAGCAGCGCCAGCAGCAGCACGCGCAGGTCCAGCCCCTCGATCTTCTCTTTTATCGCGGCGGGCGCGGCGGGCTCTTCCGCCCCCGCGGGCTTGCCGCCCAGCTGCAGGCTGCCCTCTATCGCCTTGCCGTCGTCATCGACATAGGTCAGGGTCAGCGGGCCGTCCGACAGGCTCTTGCGCAGCGCGGCGGTGGTGTCGGGGGCGTGAATCTCGGCGCGGAAATCGGTCTTGCCGTCCTTGGTGGTGATCTCGGGCTTGCCGAAGGTCAGGAAGGCCTTGTTCTCCACGAAAAGATCGGCGTTCTTGCCGGGGCCGTCCGGCAGGGTCGCTTCCACCACGAGGTAGTTCTTGTTGGCGGGGTCCACATCGACCCAGGCCTTGTCGAAGTGAAAGCCCTTCACGTCCGCCGCTTTTTTGGACAGGGTGGCCAGCGCCTGCTTGTAGGCCTCCGCATCCGCCGAGGGTTCCGCCGTCCCCGCGGGCAGGGAGAAGTCCAGCGTATGGCTTTCCGGCACGCAGATTTCATGGCAGATGAGCAGGTCGAGCTTCAGGTGCAGCTTCAAGGCCTCCCCCGGGCGCTGCAGGGCGATTTGCAGCGGGAAGACGACCTTGCCGGTGTAGATGATGTTGTCGATGTCGGAGACTTCCTGACGGCGCGGGGCGGGCCATCGCACCGTGGCGTCCGCGAAGTTCTCGGAGCCCTTCCAGTCGAAGGCGGGGGCGAGGCCCGCATCCCCCGGCGTGCGCCAGTAGGTGTCCCATTTGTCGTCGAGGATGATCTCGAGCGCGACGGGCGCCGTCTTGTCCGTCCCCGTGGCGGTGACGGGGCTGAAAAGCCGCGCCTGCACGTGCTGCGGTTGCTCCCCGGCGCGGGCCGTTGCGGGCAGGGCCAGCAGCGCGGCGCAGAAAAGCGCGAAACAGGCGGTCAGGAAGCGGGAGGACATAGGGGCGGCGCGCATCGGGAATCCCTTCAAGGTCGGGGGTTGGTCATGCTTATAGAATATAGGCCAAAGGCCTCTATAAGCCAATTCCGCAAAACGGTCGCAAAAGTTACAGAAAAACGGAAAAAACCGCCCTTATCCCGAAATGGCGCGGGTGAGGATGTCGATATCCTCGCGGATGCCGCGGTCGGTCTCCATCAGGGATTCGATGCGGCGCACGCCGTGGATGATGGTGGTATGGTCGCGCCCGCCGAACTTGCGGCCGATTTCCGGCAGCGAGTGCTGGGTGAGCGCCTTGGCGAGGTACATGGCCACCTGCCGGGGGCGGGCCACGGGGCGCGCGCGGCGCGGGGAGTGCATGTCGGCCACGCGGATGTTGTAATGCGCGGCGACTTTCTTCTGGATGTCCTCCACCGTCACGCGGCGGTCGTTGGCGCGCAGAAGGTCCTGCAAAAGGTCTTGCGCGCTTTCCACCGTCACCGGGCGGTTCACCAGCTCGGCATGGGCGATGAGGCGGTTGAGCGCGCCTTCCAGCTCGCGCACGTTGGCGGCGATCTTGTCGGCAAGGAACTCCAGCACGTCCTGCGGCAGCTCGCGCTTCATCAGCGCGCATTTGGACTGCAGGATGCCGAGGCGCAGCTCGTAGGTCGTGGGGTGGATGTCCGCCACGAGGCCCATGCCGAGGCGCGAGCGCAGCCGTTCCTCGATGCCGTCGAGGTCGGAAGGCGACTTGTCGGCGGAAACGACGATCTGCTTGCCCTGGTCGATGAGCGCGTTGAAGGTGTGGAAGAATTCCTCCTGCGTCGATTCCTTGCCGCAGATGAACTGGATGTCGTCGATCATCAGCACGTCCACGGTGCGGAACTGCTCCTTGAAGGCCATCGTGTCCTTGAAGCGCAGCGCGCGCACGAAGCGGTACATGAACTTCTCGGCCGACATATAGACGACCTTGCGCTGCGGGTTCTGCGTGCGGATGCTGTGGGCGATGGCGTGCATCAGGTGCGTCTTGCCAAGGCCGACGCCGCCCTGCAGGAACAGCGGGTTGAAGGGCACGTCCGCGCTGTCCGCCACCTTGCGCGCGGCGGCATAGGCCAGCTCGTTCGATTTGCCGGTGATATAGGTCTCGAAGGTGAAGCGCGCGTCGAGGGGGGAGGAAATATCCTCGCCCGCCGGCGCGTCGGCGTTTTCGTTGGCGACGGGCACCAGCGCATCTTCCGCGCTGATGGGCCGCGCCGCGCCGGTCTTGCGGGCGGAAACGCTGATATCGACGCGCGGGGCGGCGCCGAAGTTCTGCTGCCAGAGCGCGCGGATGCGGTCCGCGTAGCGCGCGGCCACCCAGTCGCGCACGAAGCGCGTGGGCGCGGCGATTTCCAGCACGCCGCCGGAAAGGGAGACGGATGCGAGCGGCGCGATCCAGCTGCGAAAGGCGGTGTCGCCCAGTTCCTTGCGCAGCTGGGCGGCGACCTGCGCGAAACGGTCGTCGAGAGCCGCCACGGGAGAAGTGTCGTTTTCCGTTGCCGTGATGACTGCCGTTGTCGCGCTTTCAAACATGTCGAACCCTCGAAAAGAACGTGCCCAAAAATATCTCGTTCCAAAAAAACGTCTTTATGCCGGTGACAACCTTGTCGGTCCCTGTGCCGCCCGGCGGCGACGTTTTTATCTTTTCATCGCCCGTGGAAGTGAAGCGATTTCGCCCCGGAACGGAGCGCGTGGTTTTGCCTCGGAACGAGGCTTGTGTTTTTGCCTCGGAACGAGGCGAGGAAGGAACCCCTGAAAAAGCGTTTTTCTTTTGGTCGCGAGAGCAACAAGATGATAAACGATTCTGTTGTTTCTTCGTCTGAAGCTTCACCGGCACACGGCTGAAAACGCTTGAAAATAGCGGGTTTCAACGCTTTTGGCCGTGCATCGCTGGTGAAGTGGAAGAACACTACAATCCACGAAAATGAGTCGCAAGGACTATTGTGGATAAATTCAAAAAAGAAAGAAACGTATCCAATTTCGACGTTTTTATTCCGATATTTTCCCTTGAAAATTTCAACGACTCATTCGCGCGCGAAAAAACGCGCGGAGAGAATTTTTTGCGTTGACAGGCTTTCGCAGGAACGGCGCGATCGGCGCGCGCTTTTCGGGATTCTCATTCTTGACTTCGGGGGGAATCATTTCCGGTGAATCGCGCGCGCGGAATCTCGCGGGCAGAATCGCGCGTGAAGAATCATGCCCGGAGAATCGTCCGGCGGTTTTCAGGCGCAAAAAAAACGCCGGGAAAAATCCGCGGCGTTTTTTTGCGTCTCGAAGCCGGATTACTTGGCGGCGATCGACTTGACCTTTTTCGACAGGCGCGAGATTTTGCGCGAGGCGGTCTTCTTGTGGATGATGCCTTTGCCCGCCGTCTTCTGGATCTTGGGCTGGGCGGCCTTCAGGGCTTCGGCAGCGGCTTTCTGGTCGCCGGTGCTGATGGCTTCTTCGACCTTCTTGATATAGGTGCGCATTTGCGACACGCGGCTCTTGTTAACGTCTTTCGCGCGGTTGTTGCGGCGGATGCGTTTCTTGGCTGACTTGTGAATGGCCATATTTCAGGTTCTCTTTCCTTAGCGGTCGTTTAAATCTTTAAAATCTCACGGATTCTTCATCCAGCAGGCAGAATCGGCCCGAAGCCGCCCGTTGCCTAGGATTTCAGGGTTTTAAAGGGGATTGGCCGTAATGTCAACAAAGTTGTGGATAAGGAAAGCTCCTGAAAACCGGCCGGAAGGGGGTTTTGGCCCGCCAATGGCCGTATTTTCAGGGGCTATATGCCTTTTACCCTTTGATTTTACTTGTCTTTGAAGGCTGCGGCGCGCTTTTCGGCGAAGGCGCTCATGCCTTCTTTCTGGTCCTCGGTGGCGAAGGTGGAATGGAACAGGCGGCGCTCGTACTGCAGCCCCTGGCGCAGGGTGGTCTCATAGGCCGCATTGACCGATTCCTTGACCATCATCAGCGCGGGCAGGGAGAAGGCGGCGATTTTCTCCGCCGTGGCCAGCACGTCCTTCATGAGGTCCGCGGCGGGCACCACGCGGGCGACGAGCCCGGCGCGCTCGGCCTCTTGCGCGTCCATCATGCGGCCGGTCATGCACAGCTCCATCGCCTTGGCCTTGCCCACGGCGCGGGTCAGGCGCTGGGTGCCGCCCGCGCCCGGAATGGTGCCGATGGTGATCTCGGGCTGGCTGAACTTCGCGGTGTCGGCGGCGATGATGAAGTCGCACATCATCGCGAGCTCGCAGCCGCCGCCAAGGCAGTATCCGGCCACGGCGGCGATGACGGGCTTGCGGCAATTCGTCGCGCGCTCCCAGTTTTTCGTGATGAAGTCTTCCTTATAGACGTCCATGTAGCTCTTGGGCGCCATCTCCTTGATGTCCGCGCCCGCGGCGAAGGCCTTCTCGCTGCCGGTGATGACGATGACGCGCACGTCCCCGTCTTTCTCGAAGGCGTCGATCGCGGCGGTCAGCTCGTCCATCAGCGCCTGGCAGAGCGCATTGAGCGCCTTGGGGCGGTTCAGGGTGATGATGCCGGTCTTGCCCTGTTTTTCGGTCAGCAGGTTTTCAAAGCTCATGTCGGTGTTTCTCTCTTGCGCTACGGGTTGTGCCTGAACGGTCATTTATCTTTTCCTCGTTTCTAGTTCCTCATGGGCTGGACGGCGGTCGGGTTCGGGGCCAGCGGCGTGTTGACCTTGGTGCCGCCGACCTGCGCCGGGGCCAGCTGGTCCGCCTGCGAATTGGGCACGACCTGGAACTGCACGGTGGTGTTGCCGTTGCGGTAGTCGGTGTTGATCGACATGGTCTTTCCGTCGCGCGTATAGGTGTGCATGGTTGAATCGGTCGGCTTCCAGCCCATGTCGGTCAGCTTCTGGTGGTAATAGGTGATGACCTGCTTGTCGTTGCCCTGCACCTGCGCGGTGGTGGACTTGGGCAGGGGCACGTCGCCGGGGCCGCTCGCCTGCTGTTGCTGGTCCTGCGCGTCCTTGTCCGGCGCTTGCTCCTTCATGCCGTCCATCAGCGGCAGGTCGGGGATGGCGTCGGAATAGACCGTCTTGTCGCCGGGGCTGTGCGGCTTTTGCTGCGCGTGCGCGGCGGCGGGGAACTGCATCACCAGCGCGACGATCGCGGCGAGGATGACGCCTTTATGGATGTGTTTGCCTTGCATGATCTTTTCTACCTTACTTTTGTTTGACCGGACAGAAGAATGTTGCGCGCGCGCCCTGCACGATGCGGTGGATGCCGCCTGTCTTCGCGGCGTCGCAGGTGCAGCCCTTGCAGGGCTTTCCTTCCTTGCCATAGACGGCCCAGCGGTGCTGGAAATAGCCCAGCTCCCCGTCCGTCTGCACATAATCTCGCAGGCTGCTGCCGCCCGCTTTTATGGCGGCCTTCAGGACCGCGCGGATGGCGGCGACGAGTTTTTCGACCTCGGGCCTTTTCAGCGCGCCCGCCTTGCGGCGCGGGTCGATGCCGGCGCGGAACAGCGCCTCGGACGCGTATATGTTGCCAACGCCCACCACGATCTTCTGATCCATGATGGCGATTTTGATGTCGGTCTTGCGCCCCTTGAGCTTTTCCGCGAGGAAATCCGCGTCGAAGGCCTTCTCCAGCGGCTCGGGCCCCAGATGGCTGAAAAGCCGGTGCTTTTCCACGTCATTGGTGGGGGTGATATCGACGAGGCCGAAGCGGCGGGGGTCGTTGAAGGTGACCTGCGTGCCGTTCTTCATCCGCAGCAGCATGTGGTCGTGCTTTTCGGGGGCGTAATGCGCGCCTTCGGGCGTGATGACCATGCGCCCCGACATGCCGAGGTGCAAAATGACCGTCTGCCCCGTATCCAGCGGCATCAGGATGTATTTGGCCCTGCGCCCCACGGAGAGGATCTTCGCGCCGCCAAGGCGCTTCAGCCCCGCGGGGAAGGGGATGCGCAGCCCCTTGCGGTTCAGGCGCACCTCCGCGATTTTCTGGCCCGCCAGCGCCTTTTCAAGGCCGCGGCAGACGGTTTCGACTTCCGGCAATTCCGGCATGGCGCAGCTCCGCTGGGCGTTGTTTTTCAAGAAATGCTTGCTCTTTATATTATACGCCCGCGCCCGGAAGGGTGCAAAAGCAGAAATGAATCTTTTATTGTCAGGCAGTTAGCGTCGCGCCCCGCCGGAGCCGCACCCCCGTCCT
>WGNE01000045.1 GCA_016124645.1 Alphaproteobacteria bacterium | reverse complement strand
CATGACGGCCGTTTTGACGTTGACATTCCGGGCCTGCACCTCATCCGCTACTCTAAAACCAATGAAACCTCGAACCGCGTCATGAGCCAGCCCGGCCTGTGCGTCGTGGCGCAAGGGGCCAAGCGCGTCATGCTGGGGCATGATGTTTACGAATACGACAAGTCGAGCATGGCGGCCTATGCGGCGGAGGTGCCCATCGCTTCCAATGTCGTCCGCGCCAGCGAGGCCGAGCCTTACCTCTGCCTCGTGCTCGATCTTGACCCGCGCAGGATCGCGGAGCTGGCCCTGAAGGTCTTTCCGCACGGCTTGCCGAAAACGCAGGCCGCCAAAGCCATCTATATCGAGCAAAGCGACGCGAAAATCGTGAGCGCCGCGACGCGCCTGCTGGAATTGCTGCCGCAGCCGGACGACGGCGAGCTGCTGGCGCCCTTGTTGACGGACGAAATCCTCATCCGCTTGCTGCGCAGCCCCGCGGGGGCGCAAATCGCGCAGATCGGCGTTTCGGATTCGAGCATGCACAAGATTTCCCGCGCCATCTCCTGGCTGCGCGACAATTACGCCGAGCCGATGAAGGTCGGCAATCTCGCCGAAATCGCGAACATGAGCGAGTCGTCCTTTCACCAGCATTTCAAGGCCGTGATGGCGATGAGTCCGCTGCAGTTCCAGAAAACCCTGCGCCTGCAGGAAGCGCGCAACCTCATGCTCTCGAAGATGATGGACGTCAGCAGCGCCAGCCTGCAGGTCGGCTACGCCAGCGTCTCCCAGTTCAGCCGCGAATACAGCCGCTTCTTCGGCTCCTCGCCCAGCCGCGACATCGCCGAACTGCGCGAGAGCGCCTGAGTATTTATCAAAAAACTTGCACGAATTCTTATACGGGCGACACTTGTATTCTATTTTATAAATCAAAATCAGTAAGTTAGGTGCGTATGCAACGGACTTAAAATCCGTGGGGCGCAAGCCCGTGGGTGCTCAGATCTCCCCGCCCTCACCATATTTATAGGGTAAATTATGACGACAATAACAGCGCCATGCCTACAACTTGAACAACACGGCTCGAGGATTTTCTTAACAAAGCCCCCTTCCTGTCAATCGACGTAAATTTCCTATGCCGCTGTTAGAGGGCACAATCTTTTGCAGCACTTTCGTTTCGCACGTTTTTAAAGGTTCGGAAATCTACCCCATGGCCCACAAGCTGTCGATCGGCAGCTGGTGGACGTGCACGTCGCGCGCGGCGTTTTTCTTCAGGATTTCGACCGCCAGCTTTTCGTGGCCTGCGTCCCGCAGGCTGACCCATAGCAGCAGTCCGCCGCGGTCAAGCTGGTACTGGATATAGTCCGCATGGTGTTTTGCGACCAATCCGGCCATCACGGCGCCGATGGCGGCGCCTCCCGTTGCGGCCAGTATGGCAGCCAGCAACGGGCCGCCGGTCGCGACGACGATGGCCGTGCCCGTCACGCCTGCGATGTAGAGCGGCGCGCCGATGAGGGCGCCCTGCGCTTCATGTATCGTTCCCGCAGGCACGAAAATCGTGCGCGGGGTGTCCGGGTTGTCCTCCGCGTCTTCCACGCGCTTGTAGAGGTGGCCGAGCTTTTTCTCGACCGTTTTCGCATCGGACAATACGCTGATTTGCGAGCGCGTGAAGCCGTTGACTTCCAGTTCGTCAACCGCGGACTGCAGGCTGTCGGCGTCGCTGAATATGCCGACGGCCTCGTTTATCACTGCTGTTTTTTTTTCCGGTTTTGCCATTTTAGCCTCCTGTTGTTTTTTTGACGGAGGGGATGTTCTCTCAAGGCGCTGTTGAAGGCCTTATATGAACCAACCGGGCCCGCGGCAAATCGTTCCATGAAATTTTATTCGCGGATTCGCGGCGGCGGCTGAAAAACCCTATTGTTTTCAATGCCTGTAGGCTTGTTTTGGAACCTGCGGGCGGGCGGCGCGTTGGTAAGGCGAGCAACAAGAAAAAGGAGACGTGCCATGAAAGCGATTTCAAAAAGATCACTGCAGGCGGTGCTTCTGTGCCTTTGCATGGCGTCACTTTCGGCCTGCAGCAACATGACGACGCAACAACAGCGCGTCTTGTCCGGCGCCGGTATCGGTTCCGGCGTAGGGGCTGTCGGCACGGTCATGACGGGCGGTTGCGTCAGCTGCGGCGCCGCGATCGGCGCGGCCGCGGGTGCAGGGGCCGGTTATGTGTATGACCAGTCGGAAAAAAACAAAGGCCGTTAACCACCTCCAGCGTCCGTCCGGGCGATGGAAACAAAACCAAAGAAGGAGAGAGCACGATGAAGAAAGAGATGTTTGTAATGGCGGCGCTGGCCATGCTGACGCTGGCGCCGCCGGCGCATGCCGCCGGTTTGAAAATCGGCGCGCAGGCGAATGTGCAGGCCGGCGCGGGCGCTGACTTGGGCGCCGGTCCGGGCGCGCAAGCGACGCTTGGCGCGGACGCGCAGGAAAGGGTGCGACCGTCCCTTGTCATCACGACGGACAACAGGATGGACGATGACACGGGCACGGCGAGCGCCGATCATCAGGACAACGACGACCGCGCGGAAGTGAAGGCCCGTGAACATGCCGCGGCAAGGGTCGATGCCGGAACGCAGGGCGCGGCGACCACCGGCCTGAATGTCCAGGTCGGCCATGAGGCTGGCCTGAACAGGTAAGGCGCAAGCCCCGACAGGAAAGCCTCCGTCCGTTTGCGGCGGGGGCTTTTCCTTGTTCTGCTGAAGCCGGCTGCGCGCGTCACGCCGTCAGTTGAAGAGGAGATCGAAGCGGCTGTCCGGGCTTTCAGCCTGCCACCAGGCGGCCAGCAGGCTTTTCTGCGCTTCCAGCTTTTTGTAGCGGCTGTAAAGGCAGGGATCGTTGCGGACGACGAACCAGACCGATTTCTCGGTTTCGGGGGCGAGTTGCCCGTCGAGGAGCGCCTCGACTTCTGTTGCAGTGACGGGGAGGGGGAAGGCAGGGGCGTTGTTGTCTTTCATCGTCGTTTTCCGCTCGCATGGCTTGTTGTTTCATCCTCCAACGCCATCCGTTCCCGTTTGTTCCGTGGCGCGGCGCATTTTCCTTAAATTTTTTGAAACGGTTCCACAAAAAAAGCGTTGGTAGAGGAAGTTTTGAGAACGACAGGGCGTCTATAGTGTTGAAATTCATAAAGAAACCGTGGAAAATCCGGCGCGGAAACAAAAAGCCCCGCAGCGGGACGCATTTTTCATTGCCTGAGGCCGCGGGGATGGGCGAAACTGCCCCGACTGCCGATCAAACGGAAAACGGAACCGTTCCCGCTTCTTTTGCGGAAGAGAGTGTTGTGATGAAACTGCCCGCGGTCATCCGCCGCTACCGCCCCTACATGCTGCAGCTTCTGGCGCTGGTGATTTGCGCCGGGATCGTCGGCGGCACGATTTACCGTGGCTCCCGCGCCGTGGACGAGGCGCTGTTGTGGGTCGATCACAGCAACCTCGTCATCAGCAAAAACCAGGAATTCTCCATCCAGACCCAGCGCATGCTGGCCAGCCGCCGCGGCTACGCGCTGAGCGGGGACAAGGACGCGCTGAACGAATACGGCGCCAGCAAGGCCGCGGCCTCCGACCTGATCGCCGAGCTGAACACGCTGATGAAGGACGACGTCTCGCAGGTCAGCCGGCTGAACGAGCTGCAGCACTATTTCCTCGACTTCTCCGGGCGGCTGGACGCCCTGCAGCCGCTGGCCGCGCAGCCGGGCCAGACGAGCGCGAAGGCGGCGGAAAAGGCCGAAGGGGCCACGACCGAGACGATCCAGACGGTCAGCGACAACCTCGCGCGCGTGGGGCAGGACATGCTTTTGAAAGAGCAGGACCTGCTGAACGCCCGCATGAAAGCGGTCGATGCCCAGCGCCGCGCCAGCCGCATGGCCCTGATCATCGCCTGCGTCCTGAGCGTCATGACCTTTCTTTCGTTCGGCGGCTACATCTTCTACACCCGTCTCAGGAAAGAGGCGGCGGAAAAATACCTTGGCGAGACGGACGAGATTTTCCGTGTGGCGGTGGAAGGCGTGAGCGACGGGATTTTCGAATGGAACCTTGCGCGCGACACGGCCTTTTACTCGCGCCAGTTCTGGGCGATGCTGGGCTATGGCGACGACAAGCAGGCGGATACCATGGAGGCCTACAGGGAGCTGCTGCACCCGGACGACCGCGCGCGCGTTCTCTCCCACCTTGAAAAATACCTGAGCGGCGAGATTTCCGAATACCTCATCGTCTTTCGCATGAAGCACAAGAGCGGGCGCTGGGCCTGGATCAACGCGCGCGCACAGGCACTCTACGACGAGGCGGGCAAGCCCACGCGGCTGGTCGGCGCCCATACGGACATCAGCCACATCAAGGCCTATGAGGAAAAACTGCAAAAAGCGAAGGAGCAGGCGGAAAGCGCGAACCGCGCCAAGACGGATTTTCTGGCGCATATGAGCCATGAAATCCGCACGCCGCTCACCGCCATCAGCGGCATCGCCGAAATTTTCGAGGCGGAAGAGGGCGGGTTCGGCGAAAGGCAGCGCCATCTCGTGCAAACGCTGGTTTCCAGCACGTCTTCGCTGAAGGACCTCGTCAACGACATTCTCGACTTTTCCAAGATCGAGAGCGGGGAGCTGGCGCTGGAAGACAAGCTGTTCGGGCTGCGCGACCTCTTCGACCAGGTCATCAGCATCTTTTCCCAGCGCGCCGCCGAAAAAGGGCTCGATTTCCGCTTCGACTACGAAACGGTGCGGCTGCACAAGTTCTACGGCGACCGCGCGCGCCTGCGCCAGATTCTCATCAACCTCATCGGCAACGCGCTGAAGTTCACGAGCGAAGGCAGCGTCGATGTGGAGGTGCGACAGGAGCAGAAGGAAAGCGGGCCTTTCCTGCGCATCAAGGTGCGCGATACCGGCATCGGCGTGGAGCCGCAGAACTTCAGCCTTATTTTCGAGCGTTTCAAGCAGGCGGACAGCTCCGTCTCCCGCAAGTACGGCGGCACGGGGCTGGGGCTGCCCATTTCAAAGCGGCTTGCGGGGCTCATGGGCGGGGACATCTCCGTGGAAAGCGCGCCGGGCGAAGGCTCGACCTTCACCCTGCTGGTGCCGATGAAGACGCAGGAAACGCAAAAAGACGACGAGAGCGATGAAAAGGTCAGCAAGACGCTGACCGACAGCATCCGCGGCCACGCGCTGGAAAACAAGAACATCCTGCTGGTGGAGGACTACGAGGGCAACGTGGTGATGCTGAGCTACCTGCTCGACAGTCTCGAGTGCAATTACGACATCGCGCGCACCGGGCTGGAGGCGCTGAACATGTGGCGGGAAAAAGACTATGACCTCGTCCTGATGGATATCCAGATGCCGGAGATGGACGGGTTCACCGCCACCGAGCAGATCCGCCGCATGGAACAGGAAAAGAGCCTGCCCCGCACGCCCATCATCGGCATGACGGCGCATGCGCTGGTGGGCGACCGCGAAAAATGTATCGAGGCGGGCATGGACACCTACCTTGCCAAGCCGATCGTGGAGCTGGACCTGAAGGCCAAGATCATCGAATATCTCTCCCGCCGGCAAAAAGTCGCGTAGCGCGGCGTGAAGAAAAAACGAGAAAAGAGCCCGGCGGGTAATGACCGGGCTCTTTTCCGCAGGGCATGCGGGGGCACGTGGCCTGGGGAGGCGTGCCCGCGCGGCCGTCAGGCTGCCGTTACGCGGCGCGCGGCCGGAACGCGGGAGCCTGCGAAGGCTGGCAAGTGCGCCGCCTGCGTCTGCATGTCAAGGCGGCTTTCCTTCGCTTCCAGCATGTCCTGCAACTGGCGGCGGGCGCGCGACAGGCGCGAGCGCACGGTCCCGACGGGAATGTCCAGCATGCCCGAAACCTCTTCGTACTTCCGGCCCTGCACGCAGACGAGAACCAGCACTTCGCGGTGCTCGCGCGAAAGCTGTTTCATGCACGCGCGCACGGTGGAAAGATCGGCGCTCACTTCCTGCGAGGGGGGCGAGGAGAGTTGCGCGATATACGGCTCGGGGTCGTATTTGCTGTCGAATTTCGTCTTGTGGCGGTACTGGGATACGAAGAGATTGAACATGATCTTGGATGCCCAGCTGAACAGATTCGTTCCTGTCTGGAAATAATCCCTTTTTTCAAGAGCGCGCAGCAGGGTCGCCTGCAGCAAGTCCTCCGCGTCGCTCAGGTTCCGGGTCAGTTTGAGTGCGAATTTGCCCAGATTGTCCATTTCAAGCACAAGTTCTTTTTGCTGAAACATGCGTAGCTCCTCTAGCTGTTGCCTACCCTTCCAAGGTAGTCCCCGCATGTCGCATCCATGGTTCACGGCTGTAACAAACACGAAAAAATTTGTTTCATTTATGTATCAAAACGCCTATATTCAGGCGTATTTTGCGATAATTTAGCGATAGTTTTTCATATCATTTTTGGGCGGATTTGAGAGGGTGAATGGCCTTGAACAAGGCGACAGTCCTGACCGTAGATGATGACGCCGACCTGCAGGTCGTCATGCGGCACTATCTTGAGAAGGAGGGCTATACCTTCCTCTCCGCCCTGAGCGGCGGGGAGATGATGGAGAAGCTCGAAACTGTGCATCCCGACATCATCCTGCTCGACCTTTTGCTGCCGGACAACGACGGGCTGACGCTGCTCGGCCATATCCGCAGCAAGAGCAAGGCGGCCGTCATCGTGGTCAGCGGCAAGGACAATGCCACCGACCGCATCGTCGGCCTTGAAATGGGCGCGGACGACTACCTGACGAAACCTTTCGAAATGCGCGAGCTGGCGGCCCGCATCAAGGCCGTGTTGCGCCGCACCGCGGACAACGACAGGCCTGGCGACGAAAAGGGGGATACCTCCCTTGCCAAGGCGGACCGAATCCGCTTCAGCGGCTGGCTGCTCGACCGCCTTCAATACCAGTTGTTCGACGCGCAGGGCGAGCCGGCGGAGCTGACGAGCGGCGAATTCAAGCTGCTGGAGGCGCTGGTCATCTCCTCCAACCGGGTGCTGAGCCGCGAACAGCTGTTCGACATCACGCGCCAAGGCGGCTACGATACGTTCGACCGCGCCATCGACATCCAGATCGGCCGCATCCGCAAAAAAATAAACGACGACCCGCGCAACCCCGCGCTCATCAAGACCATGCGCGGCGTGGGCTACATGTTCTGCGGCGAGGCCGCGCCGGCTGAATAACCCGTTCCCGAAAAACAATCTTCAAGAACGAAAAAGGGACCCCGGTGTTGGCCGGGATCCCTTTCCGGGAAGAAGGTTGGTGTGGGGCAGTGGGCTGTGCCGTCTCTCTTCCCTTATACGCTGCGCCTGTCTTCGCTAGTTGGTCTTCATCTCGATCGCATGGAACTGCTGCGTTTGCGCGGTGGTCAGCTTCATGCTGAGGCTGTCCTTGTCGCGGACGATCTGGGAGGTATCGAAGTTGATGGCCACCTTGTCGCCGCCCATGCTCAGCACTTGCCCGTAGCTTGCGATGACCAGGTCGGCGCGGCCGCTGCGCAAGCTGACGTTGTCGATGTTGGCCAGTTTCCGGCCGCTGTCATCGAGCACCGCGCCCTCCATCAGCTTGGCCAGGCTATAGCCGCCGGCAGGCAGCGTTTTCGCGCCCTTGGCGGTGGCCGTCGCGTCATAGGTGAAGGGCTCAACGCTTTTCAGGGTCTTGGCGGAGACCGGCTGCATCGTATCGCCCTTGTCGTCGCGGCTGGTGACGGCGTTGTAGTCGAGGGCGCCCAGCTTTCCGCCGATGCCCGCAAAGCCGCCGTCTTTCACGACGATCAGGCTGGCATTGCCGGCATTGTCGAGAATGACGTCATGCACGGTGGCGACCTTCTGGTGCTGGTCGTTGTACAGGGGCTGGCCGATCATGCCGGCCGCCGTCCGGTTTTCGGCAATATTGACCGGGGCCGACTTGACCGAGGGGTCGTTGTTCAGCATGGCGGCCTTGATCTGCTTGACCGTGTCTTTTACGGCCTGCTTGGTCTTGTCCCAGCCTTTCTTGATATCCTGTTTCGTCACGGTCGGCATATCAGGCGTGTCGGGGTTGTTGGCGTTGGGCGCGGTATAGGCGGTGCCGCCTTGCGCACCGTCTTGCGTGGAAACTGTCGCCAGCGCCGGCGATGCCGCCAGCAGGGCGATTGCGGATACCGCTGCGAGGATGTTGAGCTTTTTCATGTGCTTTCTCCTTTGGGTTTTTGGCACGCTGGTTCGTGCCGCATACGCTTCAGTCCCGTGGGGGGTTCCTTGTTTTTTCGGCGGCGGCTTGAATCGCGGCTATATTTCAACGTCATATCCGTTGTCGCGCTGGCGGGCGGGAAAGCGGTCATAAAAAAAGAGCGGGAACAAAGGGGCCGCGGCATCGTTGGCAGGCCAGATACCGAACGCGTCATTTTCCAAGGAGAACCATCATGGCAAGACAACAACATACTCCCGCGGCAAACCTGCAGTCCAGGGCCGCGAAGGGATGGGCGCTTGGGCCGGATATGTCCATGCGCGAAGTTGACTGCGCGGTCCTTTGCCAGCATCTGGCCATTCACAAGGATGCCGAGGATTTTTACGGCGCGGCGCTCGAAAAAGCCGGAGTCGATACCGCGCAGAGAGCCGCGCTGAAGGGGCTTCAGGAACTGCACGGCCGGATTGTCGGCGATGTGGGCGCGCGCGTGAAAGCCGCGGAATTTGCGCCCGAAATGCTGGCTTCCTCCTGCACCTGCGCGGGCAAGTATTTCAGCGAGCTCAAGCTTGAAATACCGCGGGCGATGGACGAAAAATTCCTGCAGCGCATCCGGCTGGCGGAGGAACGCGCGCTTCTCGCCTGCGAAGCGGGGATGGAAGAGGGCGCCTCGGTGGAAACGCAGCTGTTCCTTGCCGAACAACTGGGCCTTTTCAGTCATGCCAGCGAACATTTGAAGTTGCTGGGGAGCGCCGTAAAAGGCAGGCGGCGCCACTAGCGCGCATATGTTTATGCTTCGGGCTTTCGTCCGAAGCAGGGAAAGGCCTCCTTTGCCCAAGGGAGGCCTTTCTTTTTTTGAGCGGAACGGATGGCCGGGCTGCGCGTTTGCAATGGCATGGGCGACGCAAAAAGGCGCGCCGGAGAAAAAGGAGGCAGACATGGTACGCAATGAAAAAGTAAATCTTGCCTGCATGAGGCCCGTATCGTCCTGGATGATGCCGGCGGCCGTCATCATCCTCGCTCTTGTCGTCGCGCCGCAGGCGCGCGCGCAAACGGTGACGACGAACGTGGTCACGCGCGACCAGCCGGCGAAAACCGGGGAGCGCATCGTCAACTTCATGGACTTCGACCTGAACGGAGACGGAGTCCTCTCCAACGCAGAGGTAGGCGAAATGCTTTTCAAGCTGTTTGACGACGACGGCAACGATGTCATCGACAACGTCGAGTTCAGCCGCAAGAACCTGCTGACCGTCATACCGGCCATGCGCCAGACGACCGTCAGCTATGATTTCAACAACGACGGCGTGCCTGACAGGATCGACGAAAGCGGCGAAAGCTTCATCAAGGAAACGCAGCTGTCGCGCTTCGACAAGGCGCACGACGGTCTTTCCCCGCAGGAATTCAGCGGCAAGACCTTCAGGCAGATGGACGTCAACGGCGACAAAGCCATCGACAAGATCGAATGGCAGGCATCCTATGTCGCCAGCATCGCAGCGGACTTCAAGGCCCACAAAGACAGCATCGGCCTCAATAAATAGAAGGCCGCCCTCATGCGGGGAGGCACACACCCCCGTTCCGCCGCCCGGCCGCGCCCCCGGCCGGGCGGTGTTTTATTTGGGGTAGGCGTGATGTCTGCGTCCGAGATCGAAGGGGCCCTCATAGATTGCATCTTCATAGTGGAAACAAGAGCTGACTGGTCTTCTATGTATGTGTTATGGCCGCATTCAAAACAGGTGGCTAAACCCACATAATTTTTTACGTGGCGGGTATTCAGGACTTCGTTTTGTAAGTTAAGCTTAAAAAGTCATCTGTATGCTTAACATCTCCAATTCCGTGAAATGAGTTTCCACGACAGGGCCGAATTTCAGAGAGCCGCCAGCAAAGCCGGGTTTTATTTATTTCCGGCCTGCTCATCCTGCTGCGCGGGCTTGAGAGAGCCGCCGGTGATTTTTTCGCAGAGGCCTGTCGGCATCTTGACCCATTCGTCGGGGGCCTTGTCCGTTTTCGCCTGTCCGGCGCAGCTGTGGTGCGCGGCTTTGCTGGCGCAGTCGTTGTGGTGCGCCTTGGCGACGCCGTAGCATTTTTCCATGTGGTCGCCCGCGTGCGGCTCCATATGGGCCGCGGCCTGCTGCAGCGTGACGGCCGAAAGGACGGCGGCGGCGAGGATGGTTTCAAGTTTCGCTTTCATGGTTTTTTCTCCTTTGCAAAAGCGTGTAGAGGACGGGGATGAGGATGAGGGTGAGGACGGTCGTGGAAATCATGCCCCCCACCATCGGCAGGGCGATGCGGCGGATGACGTCCGCGCCCGGCCCGTCGGTGAGGAAGACGGGCACGAGGCCGAGGATGACGACAGAAACCGTCATCAGCTTGGGCCGCAGGCGCAGCACCGCGCCGTGACGCACGTTGTCGAGCAGCGCGGCCTCGCTTTCCGGCGGGTGCTCGCGCATCTGCTGGTCGAGGTAGATGAGCATGACGATGGCGGTCTCGACCGCGATGCCCGCAAGCGCGATGAAGCCGACCCCCGCCGCGACGGAGAGGTGATAGCCCGCCAGCCACAGGCTCCAGAACCCGCCGATGAGCCCGAAAGGCACGGAGAGCATGACGAGCAAGGTGCGGTCCCACGCGCCGAAATGCAGGTAGAGCAGCACGAGGATGATGAGCAGCGTGGCCGGAATGGCGACGGCGAGCCTTGCGTTCGCCTCGCGCATCTGCTCGAACTGGCCCGCGAGGTGCAGGGCGCAGCCCGTGGGCAGGGTCAGGGTTTGCAGGCGTTTTTGCAGGTCGGCGATGTAGGAGCCCGTGTCGCGCCCGGCGACGTCGATATAGACCCAGCCGTTGAGCTGCGCGTCCTCTGAGGTGATCATGGCAGGCCCGTCGGCAATGCGGATATCGGCGAGGGAGGCCAAGGGGATGGCCGCGCCGTCCGCCGTCGGCACCATCAGATTTTCGATGCTTTGCAGGTCTTCGCGGTCCGTGCGGTCATAGCGCAGGGCGATGGGGTAGCGCGCGCGGCCTTCCACGCTGGTGTCCAGCGTCATACCGCCCAGCGCGGACTGGATGACGTTCTGCACCGTTTCCAGCGAAATGCCGTAGCGGGCGATGGCGCGGCGGTCGGGTTCTATCTCCACGTAACGTCCGCTTTGCACGCGGTCGGCGACGGCGCTGCGGGTGCCGGGCACGTCGCGCGCCAGCGCCTCGACCGCATGCGCGGCCTTGTCGATGGCGGCAAGGTCGGGGCCGGATATCTTCACGCCCAGCGCGGTGCGCAGCCCCGTCGTCAGCATGTCGGTGCGGATCTTGATGGGGTAGCCCCATGTGTTGCGCAGCCCGGGCAGGCGCACGCGCTTGTCGAGCGCGGCGATGAGTTTTTCAGGCGTCATGCCGGGGCGCCATGCGCTGCGGGGTTTCAGCTCGATCCATGTCTCCAGCATGCTGAGCGGCGCGGGGTCGGTCGCGGAATCGGAGCGGCCCGCCTTGCCGAAGACATGGGCGACCTCGGGCACGGTCATGATCTGCCGGTCGGTGATCTGCAATATCTTGCGCGCATCCGTCACCGACACGCCGGGCACCGTCATGGGCATGTAAAGCAGGCTGCCTTCATAAAGCGGGGGCATGAATTCGGAACCCGTGCGCGTCAAGGGGATGACGGTCGCGAGCAGGGCGGCGAAGGCCAGCATGATGACGGTCTTCGGAAAGCGCAGCGCGCCGTTCAAAACGGGGCGGTAGAGCGCGATGAAAAGCCTGCTGAGCGGGTTTTTCTCCTCCGGCCGTATCTTGCCGCGCACGAAAAACGGCATCAAGACGGGCACGATGGTGACGGAAAGCACGCTCGCCGCCGCCATGGCGTAGGTCTTGGTATAGGCCAGCGGCGTGAAGAGCTTGGCCGACTGCCCCGTCAGCGCGAAGACGGGAAGAAAAGATACGGTGATGACGAGCAGGGAGAAAAACAGCGCGGCGCCCACTTCCTTCGCCGCCAGCAGCAGCGCGGGCTTCCGGTCGGCGTCCGGCGGAAGCTGCGAGAGCTTGCGGTGCGCGTTTTCGACCATGACGACGCTCGCGTCCACCATCGCGCCGATGGCGATGGCGATGCCGCCCAGCGACATGATGTTCGCCGTGATGCCCTGCGCGTGCATGACGATGAAGGCGGCAAGGATGCCGAGCGGCAAGGTGACGATGGCCACGAACGCGCTGCGCAGGTGGAAAAGGAACAGCAGCGTCACAAGCGCGACGACGAGGCTTTCTTCCAGCAATTTATGGTCGAGATAACGCACCGCGCCCGTGATCAGCGCGCTGCGGTCATAGACGGTGCGGATTTGAACGCCCCCGGGCAGTCCCTTTTGCAGCGCGGCGATGCGCGCCTTCACGTCCTTGATGACCTGCACCGGGTTCGCGCCGGGGCGCATGATGACGATGCCGCCCACGGCCTCGCCCTTGCCGTCCAGCTCGGTGATGCCGCGTCTTGGCGCGGGGCCTTCGATGACGCGGGCGACGTCGCCGATGGTGACGGGAACGCCCTTGTTTTCGGTCAGGACGACGCTTTTCAGGTCTTCGGTGTTTTTGACATAGCCGTAGGCGCGGATCATGTATTCGGTTTCCGCCATTTCCAGCGTGCCGCCGCCGGTCTCCTTGTTGGCCGCGCGCACGGCGGCCATGACCTGCGTGAGCGGAATGCCGTAGGATTGCAACCGTTTCGGGTCGATGAGGATCTGGTATTGCTTCACGAAGCCGCCGACCGAAGCGACTTCGGAGACGCCCTTGACGGTTTCAAGGTCGAAGCGCAGAAACCAGTCCTGCAGGGAGCGCAGCGCCTGCAGGTCGTGATGCCCCGTGGGATCGACGAGCGCGTACTGGAAGACCCAGCCGACGCCCGTCGCATCCGGCCCCAGCCGCGGCTTCGCGCCCGCGGGAAGCTGGGAGGATATTTGCGAGAGCGCCTCCAGCACGCGACTTCGCGCCCAGTACATATCCGTGCCGTCCTGAAAGATGGCGTAGATGAAACTGTCGCCGAACATCGAAAATCCGCGCACGACTTTTATTTTCGGCAGACCCAGCATCTGCGTCGCCATGGGGTAGGTGACCTGGTCCTCGACGATCTGCGGCGCCTGCCCGGGCCAGGCGGTGCGGACGATGACCTCCGTATCGGTGAGGTCGGGAATGGCGTCCAGCGGCGTCGCGCGCAGGGAAATCACGCCCGCCGCCAGAACGACGAGCGCGCCCAGCACCACGAGGAAGCGGTTGCCCATCGACCAGTCGATGACGCGGGCGACGAAGGACTTGGTCGGGTCGTGCATTTCACTTGCCATGTTTCATGTCTTTCATGTCTTTTTGTGGCATATCCATGCCCTTCATGTCTCCACCCTTCATGTCCATTCCGCCCATATCCCCGCCGGACATATCCATGCCGGGCATGTTCATTCCCGCCATGCCGCCCTGCAGGTTGCTTTCGGCGTCGATCATGAACTGGGCGGAGGTTACGACCTCGTCGCCCTTGTCCAGCCCGTCGGTGATCTCCGTCATGCCGCCCGAGGTGACGCCGGTCATGACCATCACGGCGTGGAATTTTCCGCCGCCTTCGGATGCGATGACATAGGCGCCCATGGCGTCGTAAAGCACCGCGCCTTCCGGCACGGCAAGGCGTTTCGCGCTGTCGGTATGGAATGAGACGTCCACAGGCGCGCCGGTTTTCAGCGCGCCGTCCGGGTTGGGCGCGGTAAGGCGCACAATCCCGTCGCGGCTTTGCGCGTCCGCGTTTGGGAATATCTCGTCCACGGTCGCGATGAAATGCTCCCCGCTTTCGGCGAGCGTGACGGTGGCGGGCGTGCCTTTCGATATGAACGGCAGGTCTTTCAGCGGCACATGCGCGTTGACCCAGACGGTCGAGAAATCCTGTATCGCCATCACCATGCCGCCCTCGGCGATAAAGCTGCCCTTGCGCGCGGGCAGGGCGGTGACGATGCCGTCCGCCGGCGCGTGGAAGGGCGTTTCGGGGAGCATACGCCCTTCCTTTTGCAAAAGCGCGATGGCGGCGTCATCCATGCCATAGACGCGCAGCCGGTCCTCGCTCAGCGCGGGCTTGAAGCCGACGCGGCGGGCGGAAAGGTAATCCGCCTGCGCGGACATCAGGTCCGGGCTGTAATAGGTGAAGAGCAGCTGGCCCTTTTTCACATGGTCGCCGACGGCGCTGACGGGCAGGGCGCGCACCCAGCCCTTGGTCTGCATCGAGATGCTGTACTCGTCGCGCGTGCTGGGGGCGATGCTGCCGTAGGCGGAAATATCCTGCCCGAAGTCATGCACGGCCGCGGGCGCGGTTTGCACGCCCAGCGCCTGCATGTATTGCGGCGAGACGGAAACGGTATTGTGGTTCATGCCCGCAAGGGCGGCGGTGGAAACCAGCGTGCACAACAGCACGGTGAAAACGTAGCGCATGGAAAACTCCTCTTTTCCGGTCGGTCGAAGACAGGGAAAAGAGGCGTCTTAAATGCGAAGGCGCAGGGTGGAGAGGAACAGGGGCGGGTATGTAGCGCCGGGCGGCGCCGTGCCGTCGGGCGGACCGCGAATGGCATAGGGGCCTGAGAGCGCGATCTGATCCTCCTGCGGCATGTCGA
Organism: Alphaproteobacteria bacterium; assembly: GCA_016124645.1. Lineage (GTDB taxonomy): Bacteria > Pseudomonadota > Alphaproteobacteria > Micavibrionales > UBA2020 > WGNE01. The sequence goes on along the minus strand of WGNE01000045.1, from coordinate 347 downwards.
TGGCGGCGATGAAATCATGATGCAGCAGCTCGAGCGCGGGCAGGAGAGATTGCGTTCCCGCGGTCTGCAGCGTGGTATGGCTGCAATCGCCCATCAGCATGATGTCTTTATGCTGCGTCGTCTTTTCTTTCGGGCAATGGCTGCAGGGCATCTTCATGGCCATATGGCGCGGTGCCGTCTTCGCGCCCATTGTTTTTGCACAGGGCATGGCCGCGCATGCCAGCCCCGGCATGAGCATCGCGATGACCAGTAATGTGAGCAACAGGCGTTTCATGGATTTCATTATAACCGATTCAGGTTAACAATGGGCTTTCAGGAAGATGGCTGCGCCGCAGGGCGGGGATTTT
>WGNE01000055.1 GCA_016124645.1 Alphaproteobacteria bacterium | reverse complement strand
ATGGTGGTCGATCACCGCAACGCCTGCCAGTTCGACGACGCGGGCCTGCTTTCCAGCCGACCGGATATAGAATACCGCCGCCACGAAGACCACGACATCGCGATGATCGAGGCCAGCCACACCGGCTATACCCCGCGCTACGGGCTCACCCACCGCCGCTGCATCCGCCTGCACGAGGCGGGCGAGGCGCTGCTGGGCGAGGACCAGCTCATCGGCAAGTCGGGCGTGCATTTCAACGTGCGCTTTCATTTGCACCCCAACATCACCGCCTCGCTCATTCAGGGCGGGGAGGAGATATTGCTGCGCGCGCGCAGCGGCATGGGCTGGCGTTTTCGCGCGCAGGGCGCGGGCCTCGGCATCGAGGACAGCATCTACGCCGGCGAGGGCGAAACCCCCCGCAAGACGCTGCAGATCTTCCTGAACGGCGTCACCGGCCATTCCCCCACCACCGTCACATGGGAGCTGCGGCGGGAGCGGCGGTAGGTTTTCTCTCTAAAATCGCCTTGCTGCGCCGCGTCAACGGCGTTTTATGGCTATGGAAAGGACGGTTTGCCCCGCCGCGCCATTGCCTTTATAATCCCCGCAGTTATCTGAATATTGAAACGATGCATTGAAAAGGTTTCACCATGTCGCAGAACGCAGCGCCGGTCGTCCCGGCAAAGGAATTGTCCACCCCCGTCCACAACCCCGCCACCGGCGAGGTGCTCTATAACGTCGAACACGCGAGCGTGGACGAGGTGACGGCGGCGGTCGCGCGGGCGGAAAAGGCTTTTGAAAGCTGGTCGCAGGAATCGGCGCTGAAGCGCGGGCGTGTCCTGTTCAAATACATGGAGCTGCTGGACGCCAACCGCGAGGAACTGGCCGCCACGCTGACGCGCGAGCACGGCAAGACCCTGCCCGACGCGCGCGGCGAGGTGCAGCGCGGCATGGAGGTCGTGGAATTCGCCTGCGGCATCCCGCACCTGATGAAGGGCGAATACTCGGAAAACGTCGGCACGGGCGTGGATTGCTATTCCATCCGCCAGCCGCTGGGCGTGGTCGCGGGCATCACCCCCTTCAACTTCCCGGCGATGATTCCGCTGTGGATGTTCCCCATCGCGGTCGCCTGCGGCAACACGTTCATTTTGAAACCTTCGGAGGTCGATCCCGGCGTCTCGAAGATATTGCTGCGCCTGTTCCTCGAAGCGGGCGCGCCCGAGGGCGTGCTGCAGGTGCTGAACGGGGGCAAGACGGTGGTGGACGCCTTGTTGCACCATCCTTCCATCCAGTCGGTCAGCTTCGTCGGCTCCACGCCGGTCGCGGAATACATCCACAAGACGGCTTCGGCCAACGGCAAGCGCGTGCAGGCGCTGGGCGGGGCGAAGAACCACATGGTCATCATGCCCGACGCGCCGATGGACCAGGCGGTCGAAGCGCTGATGGGCGCGGCCTACGGCTCCGCCGGCGAGCGCTGCATGGCGATTTCCGTCGCCGTGCCCGTGGGGCAGGAAACGGCGGACAAGCTGGTGCTGGCGCTCAAAGCGCGCATCGCGGATATTAAAATCGGCAACGGCACGGGCAAGGGCGTGGACATGGGCCCGCTCATCAGCCAGAAGCACCTTGAAAAAGTGCGCGGCTACGTCGATCACGGCGTGACCGAGGGCGCGAAGCTCGTCGTCGATGGCCGCGATTTTTCCGCGCCGGACAAGAAAGGCTTCTTCATGGGCTGCTGCCTCTTCGACGGCGTGAAGCCCGGCATGAAGATTTACGAGGAAGAGATTTTCGGCCCCGTCCTCTCCGTCGCCCGCGTGAAGGATTTCAACGAGGCGGTGGACCTCATCAACAACCACAGCTTCGCCAACGGCGTCGCCATCTTCACCAGCAACGGCGGCGTCGCGCGCCAGTTCGCGCACCAGATCAAGGTCGGCATGGTGGGCATCAACGTACCCATTCCGGTGCCGATGGCCTTCCACAGCTTCGGCGGCTGGAAACGCTCGCTCTTCGGCGCGGTGCACATGCACGGCATGGAAGGGGTGCGCTTTTACACACGCCTGAAGGCCATCACCGCGCGCTGGCCCGAGGCGCTGAAGGCCGAATTCACCATGCCTGTCGCCAAGTAAACGCGAAAGTTAAAGGAAGATATGCCGCCCAAGCCGCCCAAAACGCCCAACCCCCGCGGCCTTCAAAAGAAGGTCCGCGTCAAGACGCGCAAGAAACGCTCGGTCTCCTCCGCGCGCTGGCTGGAACGGCAGCTCAACGACCCCTATGTGAAGGAGGCGCGCCAGCAGGGCTACCACAGCCGCGCCGCCTTCAAGATCGCGCAGATGCACGAGGACTTGACGTTGTTCAAGCCGGGGATGCGCGTCATCGACCTCGGCGCCGCGCCCGGCGGCTGGACGCAGGTGGCCTGCGAGATCGTCAACCCCGAGAAGACCGGTGGCAAGGTCGTGGCCATCGACTACCTCGAAATGAAGCCGGTGGAGGAAGCCGTCTTCATCCAGATGGACTTCATGGACGACGACGCCCCGCAAAAGCTGAAAGACGCTATCGGCGGCCGGGCCGACGTGGTGATGAGCGACATGGCCCCGCCCACGACCGGCCACAAGGCCACCGACCACCTGCGCATTATGGATCTGGCCGCCACGGCCTATGAATTCGCGCGCGAGGTGCTGGAGCCGGGCGGCACCTTCCTCGCCAAGGTTTTTCAGGGCGGGACGGAAAAGGATTTACTTAACCAGCTCAAAAAAGACTTCACCAAGGTCAAGCACGTCAAACCCCACTCCAGCCGCGCCGATTCATCCGAAATGTATGTTGTAGCGCTCGGATTTCGCGGATAAAATTGACCTCGCCCGTCCATTCGCGGCGGGCGTGCGGGAATATTTTTCAGGGGAAAGTTTATGAAAAGAAACAGTGCCGTCCGTGACGCCCTTGGCTTCGACGACGTCTTGCTCGTGCCGCTGGAAACGCAGGTCAAGCCGGACGGGGTCTCGACCAGGACGCAGCTGACCCGCGCGATCGAGCTTAACATCCCGCTGCTCTCCGCCGGGGCGGACAACGTGACGGAATCGCAAATGGCGATCACCCTCGCGCGGCTGGGCGGCATGGGCATCATCCACGACAACATGCCGCTGGGCAAGCAGGTGGAGGAAGTGCGCCGCGTGAAGCGCGCGGAGGGGGAGGTGATCGCCAACCCCATCACCATCTCGCCCGAGAGCAGCGTGGCGGAGGCGATGGACCTCATGACCACCTACAAGATTTCCGGCCTGCCGGTCATCGAGCAGCCCTCGCAAAAAGTCGTCGGCATCATCACCAACCGCGACATCCGCTTTTTCGAGGATTACGCCAAGCCCGTCAGCGAGCTGATGAGCAAGCAGGTCATCACCGTCAAGGGCAAGATCGAGCAGTCGCTGGCCCGCCAGCTTCTGCACCAGCACCGCATCGAGAAACTGGTGGTGGTGGACGACGAGGGCCGCTGCACGGGGCTCATGACCGTCAGCGACATCGAAAAGCTTTCCCGCTACAAGGACGCCGCGCGCGACGCGCATGGACGCCTGCGCGTGGGCGCGGCCGTGACCATGGGCAAGGACGCGCATGACCGCGCCGCCGCCATGACCGACGCGGGGCTGGACGCCGTCTTCATCGACGTCGCCCACGGCCACACGCGCGAGGTCGCGGCCACGGTCAGCAGCATCCGTCAGGAACGCTCGAGCGAGGTGCAGATTATCGCCGGCAACGTGGTGACGGCGGACGGGGCGCGCAGCCTCATCGACGCGGGGGCGGACGCCATCAAGATCGGCCTCGGCGCAACGGCCTGCGCGGCCAGCCGCGGGCAGATCGGCATGGGCATGCCGCAGCTCACCGCCGTGCTCGACGTGGTCGAGCAATGCGACATGCAGAACGTGCCGGCCATCGTCGATGGCGGCATCATCGACGCTTCGGCGCTGGCCAAGGCCATCGGCGCGGGCGGGCACTGCGTGGTCGTCGATCGTCTCTTCGCGGGCACGGACGAAGCGCCCGGCGAAATCGTGTTTCAGGGCGGGCAGGCCTATAAAGTGGTCAACCCCGCCGCCAAGGCGCAGCACCGCCCGCCGTCTTCCGGCGCCGTGCGCGACGCCTACCGCCTTGACGAGGACCCGGTCGATACGACCGTGCCCTATCGCGGCTCGGTCGTCCACGTCGTCAACCAGCTGGTGACCGGCCTGAAAACCGCGATGGCCTATACCGGCAGCCAAGACGTATGGACGATGCGTGAAAACGCCGAATTCGTGCGGGTGAAGTAAGGATAAAAAGGTGGTGCATTAAATGACGCCAGCCGCGAGAATAGAGGCGGTCATAGAGCTTTTGGCGGAAATACTGGCCACGCCCCGGCCGGCGGATACGCTGACCAGCGCCTATTTCCGCGCCCGCCGCTTCATCGGCTCGGGCGACCGCAAGGCGGTGGTGACGCGGCTTTACCGCATCATGCGCGGCTATCACCGCCTGTCGTGGTGGATAGAGCGATGCGGGGAAAAGGTGAGCGCGCGCACGCTCGTCATCGCCTCGCTCATTTTCGACAAGGAACAGAACATGGCCTCGCTGGAAAAGATGTTTTCCGGCGCGCAATACGCCCCCGGCCAGCTCACGCATCACGAGCGCGAGATGGCGAAAGACCTCGAAGGGCAGGACTTCATGCCCGACGACATGCCCCTGCGCGCGCGCAGCGAATGCCCCGAATGGGCCTTCGAGCCCCTGCGCAACGTGCTGGGCGAGGGCTTCGAGGCGGAAATGAAGAAGATGATGGAGCCCGCCCCCCTCGACCTTCGCGTCAATACGCTGAAGGCGGAGCGCGCGGCGGTGCTGGCGCAGCTGCAGAAAGAAGGCATCGACGCGCATGAGGGACAAATCTCCCCCCTGTGCATCCGCGTTTTCGGCCGCCCGCCCATCGCGCAGCATAACCTTTATAAAGAAGGCGCGTTCGAGATTCAGGACGAAGGCTCGCAGATGGTCGCATTGGTCGCGAACGCGAAACCCGGCGAGCAGGTGGCGGATTTCTGCGCGGGCGCGGGCGGCAAGACCTTGGCGCTGGGCGCGTCCATGAACAACAAGGGCCGCATCGTCGCCATGGACGTGCTGGGCAAAAGGCTCAACCGCGCGAAGGAGCGTTTCCGGCGCGCAGGGCTGCACAACATCGAGACCCGACCGCTGACCAGCGAGCGCGACAAATACGTCAAGCGTCACGCGGGGCATTTCGACCTCGTCCTCGTCGATGCGCCCTGCACGGGCACGGGCACGTGGCGGCGCGACCCCGACAAGCGCTGGAAGGAGCTGGGGCCGGGGCTTTCCACGCTGGTGCCGCTGCAAAAGGACATCCTCGACAGCGCTTGCCGCATGGTGAAGCCCGGCGGGCGTCTGGTCTATGCCACCTGCTCCCTGCTGCCCGAGGAGAACGAGCGGCAGGTCGAGGCTTTTCTGGCCGCGCATCCCGATTTCACGCTAGCGCCCGCGCGCGACATCGTGCAGGCGGCGGGCTCGGACGATTACCTGCAGCTCCGGCCTTCCGCGCATGACACGGACGGGTTCTTCGCCGCCGTCCTCATCCGCCGCAAGCAGGAGGATGCCGCCGCATGACGGAGAAGGATAAAAACAAAAACGCTGAGGCGCATGACGCCGCCATCATCGCCGCGGAAAAACTGGCGGGCGGGCTGCCGGGCCTGCTGCTGGAAGCGGAGAAAGTCGCCCATACCTTCATGAAGGGCGTGCACGGCCGCCGCCGCGTGGGGCAGGGCGAAAGCTTCTGGCAGTTCCGCAACTACCAGCCCGGCGACGCGCGGCGCGAGATCGACTGGCGGCAATCCGCAAAGCGCGACGAGGCCTTCGTGCGGCAGATGGAATGGGAAGCCTCGCAGACGCTCTGGCTCTACCGTGACGCCTCGGCCTCCATGGAATTCCGCGGCTACAAGAACCTGCCGACGAAAAAAGAGTTTGCCGAGGTGCTGCTGCTCGCCCTCGCCATCGTCGCGCTCAACGGCGGGGAGCAGGTGAGCCTGCTGGGCACCGCGCTGGGCCCGCAGACGCATTACAACGCCATCCGCCGCATCTGCGAAGCCCTGCCGGGGCAGACGGAGATGATGGAGACGACGCGCCCCGTTTCCGCGCGCTCCGAAGCCGTGCTGCTCAGCGATTTTTATTTTCCCGTCGAAAAGCTTTCGGCCTTTTGCAGCAAGCTCGCGCTGCGCGGTGTGCGCGGCTGCCTCGTGCAGGTCTATGACCCGGCGGAGGAAAGCCTGCCCTACAAGGGCCGCGTGCGCTTTCAGGACATCGAGGCGCCGGACGGCGGCAGCGTCATCATCCCGCAGGTGGAAGCCGTGCGCGAGGAATACGCAGCGCGCTACAAGGCCCACCGCGACGCCGTGGCCGCCGCCGCGCGCTCATGGGGCTGGAAGTTCATGACCGTCAGCACCGCGCAGGAACCGCAGGCGACCCTCGCCGCGCTCTACGACGAGCTGGCGGCGAAGAAGGGGAGGACGTAAAGACATGCTTTCCCTCGGCCCCCTCACGTTTTTCTCGCCATGGCTGCTGGCCGCCTGCGCCGTCATCCCCGCGCTGTGGTGGATCCTGCGCGTTATGCCGCCGCAGCCAAAGCGCCTGCGCTTTCCCGCCTTCTTCCTGCTGGCGGATTTGAAGACGGACATCAAGACCGCGGCGCATACCCCGTGGTGGCTGCTGCTGCTGCGCTCGCTCATCATGCTGTGCTTCATCATGGCGCTGGCCGACCCGGTTTTGAAGCTTTCGGGCAGCCTGCCGGGGCACGGCGGCTCGGTCGTCATCGCCATCGACAACGGCTGGCCTTCCGCCGCCAACTGGAACGCGCGCGAGGCGCGGCTGAAGGAGCTGCTGGCGCAGATCCGCCGCAGCGGGCGCAGCGTGGTCTTCCTGCCCACCGCGCCGGACGCGCTGGACGGCAAGCTGCACAGCTACGGGCCCATGGACGTTGCCGACGCGGAAAAATGGATCGGCCATCTCACCCCGCAGCCGTGGCCGGACGACCAAGGCGGCGCGGTCAAGGTTCTCGACGACATCAAGGCGCGCACGCAGGTCACTTATAATATTTACCTGAGCGACGGCATGGGCATCGTGCCGGACGACGCGCAGGCCTTCATGTCCGCCATGCAGCATAACAACGGCTTGCTGGTGGTGAAGGACGACAAGGTCAACGCGCCCTATATCCTGCGCCGCAAGGCGGGCGCGCCCGGCCAGCTGGCCTTCACGCTGGAGCGCATGACGGCGACGCCGCAAGCCGTGCCGCTTTTGCTGGGCGCCTATGCCGAGGGCGGGGGCGTGCTGGATACCTATAAGGCCAGCTTCCCCGCGGGGCGCACCGCCGTCGATATCAAGTGGGATCTGCTGAACGAGATGCGCAACAAGATCGCGCGCGTCTCCCTGCAAAACCCGCATATGGCTTCCGCCACCTACATGACGGACTCGCAGTGGCAGCAGCACCCCATCGGCGTCATCTCCGATCCTTCCACGCGCAATACCGAAAGCTTTTTGAGCGAGGTCTATTACCTGCGCCGCGCGCTGCAGACCAACGGCACGCTGGACATCGACGAGGCGGACGGGCTGGTCGATAAGACCCTTTCCGCCATCATCTGGCCCGACAGCGCGGGCATGACGGCGCCGCAGCGCGTGAACCTGCTGGACTGGGTGGAGAAGGGCGGCTTCCTCATCCGCTTCGCCGGCCCCAACCTTGCCGCCAACCCGGACGACCCGCTGCTGCCCGTGCCGCTGTGCTACGGCCAGCGCGCGATGGAAGGGGCGATGACGTGGGAAAAACCCGTCGGCCTCGGCAAGATACCACAGGACAGCCCGCTGGCGGGTCTTTCCGTGCCGGACGACGTGACCGTGACGCGGCAGGTGCTGGCCAAGCCCACGCCCGAAGTGTTCGAGAAGACATGGCTGCAGCTGGGCGACGGCACGCCGCTCATCACCGGCAGCGCCCTTGGCAAGGGGGAGGTTGTGCTCATCCACACCACCGCCGGGCCGGACTGGTCGAATTTTTGCTATTCCGGTCTTTACGTCGAGGCCTTGCAGCGCATGATCTCCCTCAGCACCGGCATCGGCGGGTTCAAGGGGCAGACGCTGCTTTCGCCCTTCATGGTCATGGACGGCTTCGGGCGGCTGAAGGCGCCGGCGGCGAAAAGCGTGATCAACTCGCTCGATCCTTCGGACAAATTCGTGCCCTCGCCGCAGACCCCGCCGGGGCTTTACGGCGTGGAGCGACAGTTCCAGGTCTTCAACCTCGGCGACAGCCTGCCGCCGATGGTGCCGCTGCTCTCCCTGCCCGCGCAGGTGGACGTGGCGGGCTACGCGCTTTCCGGCGAGAAGAGCCTGAAGGCGGATTTCTTCCGCTGGGCGATCTTCCTTCTGATGCTCGATACGGCGCTGACGCTCTGGCTGCGCGGGCTGTTCGAGCTGCCCTCGGTCAAGCGCGGGGTGGCGGGCGCGGTTTTGGCAGCGGCTATTCTTTTTCACCCGGGCGCGGCGCGCGCGGCATCCGCGAACGACGACGACACGGCGGCCAAGGTCACCGGCATCTACCTCGCCTATATCGAGACCGGCGATCAGGACATCGACCAGACCAGCTACAACGGGCTGACCGGGCTCATGCGCATCGTCAACACCCGCACCACCATTCAGGTCAAGGGCGTGCAGGGAGTGGACCCCGCGAACGACCCGCTTTATTTCTACCCCGTCATCTACTGGCCCATGACGGGCGCGCAGCAGCCGCTTTCGGTTTCCGCCGCGCGCAACATCCAGAATTACTTAAGCAACGGCGGGCTGATCTTGTTCGACACGCGCGACCGGCAATTCGTCTCCCCCGGCGCGGCGGACAGTTCCAACGGCGGCATCGGCACGCGCAAGCTGCGCGAGCTGACCCGCAACATCAGCATCCCCGAGCTGATGCCGGTGACGGACGGGCATATCCTGACCAAGAGCTTCTACCTCATGGACAGCTTCCCCGGGCTTTACGCCGGCGGGCAGCTCTGGGTGGAGAAGGAGCCGAGCCCGGCCAACGATTCCGTGACCTCCGTCATCATCGGCGGCAACGACTGGGCGCCCGCATGGTCGCAGAGCCCGTCGGACCACGCGCGCTACAGCGTCACGCCCGGCGGCGAGCGGCAGCGTGAAATGGCCTACCGCTTCGGCGTCAACCTGCTCATGGCCGCGCTGGCGGGCAATTACAAGTCCGACCAGGTGCATGTGCCCTATATCCTCGAAAGGCTGGGCCGATGAACGCAGCATTCGAATGGTCGCCGCTTTTGGGGCATCTCTACTTCATCCTGCTGGGAGCGGGCATCCTCGTCGCGCTGGTCATCGCCTTCGGCCGGCATTTCCGCGACTTCGTCTGGCGCGCGCTGTTCTTCGGGCTGCTCATCTTCGTCCTGCTCAATCCCATCATCCTGCACGAGCTGCGGCAGAGCCTGAACGACAAGCTGGTCGTCGTCATGGACGACAGCGCCAGCCAGCGCATCGGCGGGCGCGACAAGGTGGCGCAGCAGGCGCTGGCGCATATCGAGGACGAGCTGAAGAAGAAAAAAGGCATCGAGCCGCTGGTCATCCACGCCAGCGACGACAATTCGCCGGACAAGGGCGAAAGCACCAATCTTTTCACCGCGCTGCGCAACAACCTGCTCAGCATCCCGCTCTCGCAGGTGGCGGGCACGGTCTTCATCACGGACGGCGAGGTGCATGACGTGCCGGACCAGCTCGGCCTGCTGCAAAAACTGGGCCCGTTCCACGCCGTGCTGACCGGCAGGAAGGACGAGTTCGACCGCAAGGTCACCATCGTCTCCGCCCCCAAATACGGGCTGCTGAACGAAGAGGTGACGATGAAGGTCAAGGTCGAGCAGTTCGGCCGCGCGCCAGGCGGCCCCGTCGCGCTCGACGTTTCCCAGGACGGCAAGCCGGCGGGCCAGGCGCTGGTCGTGCCCGGGGAGGAGAAATCCTTCAGCTTCAAGATCGCCCACCCCGGCCAGAACGTGTTCGAGTTCACCACTCCCGCGGCGGAGGGAGAGCTGAGCGCGGCCAACAACAACGCGCCGGTCATCGTCAACGGCATCCGCGACAGGTTGCGCGTGCTGCTGGTTTCCGGCTCCCCGCACATGGGCGAGCGAGCGTGGCGCAACCTTTTGAAGTCCGATCCTTCCATCGACCTCGTGCATTTCACCATCCTGCGCTCGCCCGAGAGCCTCGACTTCACGCCGCAGACCGAGCTCTCGCTCATCGCCTTTCCGGTCAACGAATTGTTCCTGCAGAAGATCAACGATTTCGACCTCATCATCTTCGACCGCTACCAGCAATACGGCATGATCATGATGCCGATGTACTTCCAGAGCATCGCCAACTACATCCACAACGGCGGCGCGTTCCTGATGGCCATGGGCACGGGCAACCCGGCGGAAGCGGGCGCGGCCTTCGAGAAAACGGGCCTCGCCGACGTGCTGCCCGTTACCCCCGCGCATGGCGACCGCATCATGAAGCAGGTCTTCAGCCCCGCGCTGACGGATCTGGGCAAGTCGCACCCCGTCACCGCCGATTTGCAACGATACCTGCACCAGCACCCCTGGGGCCACTGGTACGCGCAGGTGGACGCGAAGCAGACGGGCGGGCAGTGCCTGATGACCGGCATCAACGGCGACCCGCTGCTGGTGCTCGACAAGGCGGGCAAGGGGCGCGTGGCGGTGCTGAGCAGCGACAACATCTGGCTGTGGTCCAAAGGCCTCGCGCAGGCGGGGCCCTATACCGAGCTTTTGCGCAACGTCGCCCACTGGCTGATGAAGGAGCCGGAGCTGGAGGACGACTACATCAAGGCCGACGCGCAGGGCAATGTCATCACCGTCTCCGAGCGCGACCTCAAGCCCGGCGAAAAGCAGGTGCAGATGACCGACCCCTCGGGCGCGACGAAAACGGTGACGCTCGACACCAAGTCGCCGGGCTGGATATCGGCCAACGTCACGGCGGAGCAGAACGGCATCTACAGCTTCTCCAACGGCACCAAGAAGGCCTTCGTCGTGGTCGGCGTGGCGCAGAACGCCGAGTTCTCGGACGTGCACACGACCGCCGAAAAGCTGCGCCCCGTGGTGGAGAAAACCGGCGGAGGAATCGTCTGGTATCAGGAGAATCGGGACTTTTCGCTGCGCGACGTCTCGGAAAACGCGGGCCGCAAGGGCGGCGACGACTGGCTGGGCGTCAAACGCAACAAGGCCTATACCGTGGACAATGTCGAAAGTATCAATTTGATGCCTAACTGGTTGTCTTTGCTGATTATTATCGTCGCCGCAATGGGTTTCTGGTGGCGCGAAAGCGGTACGAAAACTTCATGATCGGACGTCAATAAGACATAATACGCCGCAAGAAAACATCGGGAAACCGATTTCTTCGGAAATTATTTGACAGCCGGGCCTGACCGCATAGAATAAATAAACAGCTTGGTTACTTAACTACAGGGATCAACTCTTATGAGCATGAAGGCAAAACTCGGGCAGAAAAACTCGCAGACGAAACCGTTCGTCCCGGGCCAAGCGCAAGCGCCTTCCAAGCCTGCTCCGCAGACCCCTGCGAACACCCACACGAAGTAACCCTTCTTCCTTTTTTATTTTTGCGTGATGGTCGGCGCGGCTGGTTTCAGCCGGGTTCTTCCGCATCCGTTTTCGCCGCGGCCGCCTGTTGCGCGGCCTCTTTCGCATCCGCGCTGTAGCTGACGAGATCGCCGTTGCTGAAGCCGACCATGCGCAGCACGGAGGCCGGCTGCCCGTCCGCCCCCGCGAAATAGAGATGACCCCTGTTGGCATGGGCGCGCTTGAGCAGGCTGACGAAAAGCCCGACGCCGTGGCTGTCGAGGAAATCGACGCCCGCAAGGTCGATGATGATGTGCCCGCAGGTCGGCGGCACCTTTTCCAGCAGCACGGGCCGCGCCATCTGCACCACGCTGGCGTCGATGAAGCCCGAAAAGCTGATGAGGACGTAGTCGTCCTCGTTGTGCACGCTCAGTTGCGCTTCTGCCGTCATGATGTTCCTCCGTATTCTGCGATGATCAATGTGGCGTCGTCCGGCGCGCGGTCGGTCAGGGCCTGCGCGGCCAGGAATTCGTTCCAGAGCAATGTGGGCAGCGGCGGCTTGCGCATGTCGCCGGCCTCCGCTTCGGCAAGGCGTTGGAAGAGCCCTTCGACCGTCGCCTTGTCGTCGAAGGACTGCAAGAAGCCGTCGGTCGCGAAGACGAGGCTTTCGCCGGGCTTCAGCGTCAGGCTTTTCAGCGCGTAGCGCGGCGCGGCGACGAGGCCGGGCAGGGGCCCCGCGACCTCGATGATCTCCCCGCCGCCGTCTTCGCGGACAAGGCCGGGGCAGGGGTGGCCGGCCGAGGCGATATCGACGCGCCCGCCGTCCGAGAGGCGGAAGCACTGGCAGGTCATGATGATGCTTTCAAGAAAGGCGTCGCCCTCCACCGCGTCCGACAGGCTGGCGAGAAAGGCGGCGGGGTCTTCGGCGCCCGCTTCGCGCCGGAACAGGCTGCGCAGGTAACCCGCATAGGCATAGGCGAAAAACTTCGCCTGCGCGCCGTGGCCCATCACGTCGGCAAGGAAGACCGTCATCTGCTCCGGCGTTTCGCGGTGCAAGGTGAAATCGCCGCCGCCGGCTTCGGCCATGCGGTTGAGCGTGGTGATGCGCCAGCCGCCGTAGCGTTCGGGCAGCGCGGGCTTCAGGTAGCGGTTGAGGTCTTCGTGGAAGCGTCCCTCCAGCGACTGGCGCACCTGCTGCGCGCGGCGGATGAGGCGCTCGACGACGCTTTTGAGCTGCGCGGGCTCGACCGGCTTGCACAAAAAGTCGTCCACGCCCAGCGCGTTGATATAGGGACTTTGCGCGCCCTCGCTCTGGGCGCTTAAGAAAATGAAGGGGGTGACGTCGCCGCCCGGCAGGACGGAAAGCGCGCGGCGCAGCGCGGCGCCGTCCATCTCCGGCATGTGCAGGTCGGAGATGACGATGTCCGGCCTGTTGCGCGAGAATTCCTTCACGGCGTCGATGGCCGCGCTGAAGGCGGTGACGTCGTAGCTCTCGCCCAGTATCTTCCGGTTCGCCGCCAGCGTCACGGGGTCGTCGTCCACCACGAAAACCCGTCCGCGCCGCGCCTCGCGCGGGGGGGCGGGGGGCGCAGGGGCGGCGATGTCGCCGCGCGCGTCGCTGACGCGGAAATGGTTGAGCCCGTCCGCGCTTTTCTCCGCGGGGACATAGGAGATGCCGCTGTGCTGCTTGAGGATGCAGGGCAGGCCGTAGCCGCTCTCGCGCATGGTCTCGCCGGCATGGTGCGGCTGCAGCGCCGCCTTGCGCTTTTCCTCGAAATCCGAAAAGGGGGTGCTGTCGTCGGCGATGTCGAGCGCAACGTCGCGCGCGCCGATGCGCAGGGAGATGCGCACATGCCGCGGCTTGTCTTCGGGGTGGCGGGCAAGGTTGGTCAGCACTTCCGTCATCGTCAGCATCAGCCGGCTGTCGTAGGCGGCGGGCAGCCCCTGTCCGCGCAGGAAGTCGGACAACGCGCGGCGCAGGGCGGGAATATCATCGTATGCGCTGCCGGCGAGCTCGCGCAGGAAGACCGCGTCCTGCGCATCGGGCATATCGCCGGTTCCGCCGATTTCCACCGGCTTTTCCGCATGCGGCATGTCCTCTTGCGCGGGGCCGGGCCTGAAGGCGCGCAGTATCCGCGCAAGGGGATTTCCTTTTTTGCCGGCCATCAACGGGTCCTGAAATCGACCGCCGTATAGGGCTTTTCCGAAAAGCGAAGGCGGTAAAGGTAATAGGTTTCCAATACGCGCTCGACGTAGTTGCGCGTCTCATAATTAGGAATATGCTCTATCCAGTCCACGATGTCCATATCGCCCTTGCGCGGATCGCCGAATGTATTCAGCCAGTCGTTCACGTTGTTGGGCCCGGCGTTGTAGGCGGCGATGGCCAGCGGGTAATAGCCGTCGTACATATTGACCAGCTGGCGCAGGTAGGCGGAGCCGAGCTGGATGTTGAAGCGCGGATCGGCGGTGAGGCGCGCGGTGTTGAACTGCTCGCCCTGGCTGCGCGCGATATGCTTTGCGGTGGCGGGCATCAGCTGCATCATGCCGCGCGCGCCCACGGGGCTGACCGCTTGCGGGTTGAACATGCTTTCGCGGTGGATGATGGCGTGCACCAGCGCCTTTTCCGGCGCCTGCGCGGGCAGGGGGGAGAAGACGGGGTAACCGTCGATGAAGAGGAACTGCCCCAGCTTCACCTGAATGTCCTTGTTGGCCTGCACGGCGTATTGCAGCTGCCCGGCCTCGCGCGCGAGGGCGGCGACCATCTTGAAATCGTCGCGGGTCTTCGCGTCCGCGTTCAGCCGGGCGAAGAAGGGGGCCGTCACCTTGCCCATGTCCATCTTCACCAGCAGCCGCACCACGCGCACGAGGTCGCTTTGCTGGAAGGCCTGCCAGTGCGCGCGGTCGGCCGCCGTCTCCCCGATGCGTTTGGGCGAGGGCTTGCCGTAGAGCCGCTCGTAGCTGAGCTGGCCGTAATAGGTCGAAAGATACTGCGCGCCCACCTTGTCCCATTGCGCGGCGAGGTTGCCGTCCGGCAGGGCTTCGGCCGCCCGCGCCGCCCAATATGCCGCGCGCGCCCGGCTGATGGCGGCGCCCACGTTGCGGTAGAGCGCATCGAAATGGCGGTAGGCGACGATGGGCTTGTGCAGCTGGCGCAGCGCGATCCAGCCCGTCAGCCATTCGGCCTGCGCGAAGTCGATGCCGCCCGGCTGCAGGCGGTGGCGGGTGATGATGTCATAGGCGCCCTTGTAGTCGCGATCTTCGAGCTTGCGGCGGGAAAGGATGTTTTGCTCGTCCCACCACTTGCCGGGGTGGGCGGGGTTCTGCGGCATTTCGTTCAGAAGCTCCAGCGCGCCGTCGTCCTGCTGGTGGCGGCGGCGCCAGCGCAGGCGTTCGTAGAGCAGGCCTTCGTCCTTTTGCAGCGCGGCGGGCACCGCGCGGACGAGCGCATCGACGTGGCCGTGCTGGCGGGCGAGGGCGATGCGTGCCTTGGCCAGCGCGCGCGTGCCGTCATCGACGAAGGCCAGCATGTATTCCGCTTCCGTATAGCGCCCGTCCCAGATCAGCGCGTCGAGCCGCGCGGCGTTCGCGCCGGGGGCGAATTCATGGCGGTAGCTGCTGTAGAGCGTGGCGGTCTGGCTGCGGTCGAGGCTGCCCGTCTGCCAGAACCTCGCCAGCGCGGCCTTCGCCTTTTCCGTCTGGCCGAAATGCAGCAGGGCGTCCATATAGGCGCGGATGCCGTCGTAGCTGGCGGGCGGGTGGGCGTCGCACCAGTCGATGACCTGCTGCGGCGGCACGCCCTCGGGCCCGAAGGCGGCCTCGATGCGGTCGCGGAAGACGTGCAGCATGGGCCAGCCGGGATTAGCGCTGACGAAGGCCATCATCTGGTGCGCGTCCACCGGCAGGTCGGTCTGGGTGACGTAGATCCAGGTCAGCAGCTTGACCGCCACGGGGTCGGCCGGATTGGCGACGAGGGAGAAGGTTTTCTGCCATGCCATGTCCCCGCCTCTGTCACTGTTTGCCGCGCGGCGGGCCTGTACGGGCGGGTGGCGGGGCTTTTTCAGGGCGAAGGCCGCGTCCGTCCGGCAGAGCAGCAGGGCGGCGGCGAGCAGGCAAACGGCCCCCGCAGTGCCCATAATCCTTGCAAATCGCGCGGAAAATGGCATATTCTTGCCGGAAACATGCGGGCGGGTTACAGTGATCGCTGCCGTCAAAGGAGAAATGCCATGGTCAAGTTCAAAGGTTCCTGCGTTGCGCTCGTCACCCCTTTCAAGAAGGGGAAGGTGGATCTTGACGCCTTTCAGCAGCTTGTCGAGTGGCATATCGCCAGCGGGACTCATGGTCTTGTTCCTTGCGGGACAACGGGTGAAACGCCCACCTTGTCGGAGAGCGAATACAAATCCGTCGTCAAGGCCTGCATCGAAGCCGCCCGCGGCAAGGTGCCGGTGATTGCGGGGGCGGGTTCCAACTCGACCGAAAAAACCATCGAACTCGCGAAGTTCGCCGAAAAAAGCGGTGCAGATGGCATTCTAGTCGTAACGCCGTATTATAACAAGCCCACGCAGGAAGGAATGTACCGCCATTACAAGGCGGTGAACGACGCCTGCGGGCTGCCGATGATTTTGTATAACGTGCCCTCGCGCACGGGCGCCGACATCGCGGTCGAGACCGTGGTGCGGCTGGCCGAGCTCAAGCGCGTGGCGGGCATCAAGGACGCGACGCTCGACCTGTCCCGCCCGCTGCAGATGCGCGTGGCGCTGGGCGCGGGCTTCGCGCTGCTTTCGGGCGAGGACGCGACGGTCGCGGCCTATCTGGCGCAGGGCGGGGACGGCTGCATTTCCGTGACCGCCAACGTGGCGCCCAAGCTTTGCTCGGAACTGCACATTTCATGGCAGAAGAAGGACTGGAAAACCTTCGCGCGCATCCGCGATGCCCTGCTGCCGCTGCACAAGAACCTTTTCATCGAGCCCAATCCCACGCCCGCGAAATACTGCCTCTCGCGCCTCGGCAAGGTCGAGGACGAGCTGCGCCTGCCGCTGCTGCCCCTGACCGCGCCCGCGCGCGCGAAACTGGACGCGGCCATGGAAGCCGCGGGCATTTTCAAGCTGGCGAAGAAACAGCTGAAAAAAGCGGGCAAGCGCTGAGCATAGAACGATGGCGGGCAAGAACAAAAACACCGGAAAGGCGAAGGGAAAAGACGAGGGGAACAACAAGACCGTCGCCCAGAACCGCCGCGCCCGCTTCGACTACTTCATCGAGGACACGCTGGAGGCCGGCATCGTGCTGACGGGCACGGAAGTGAAATCCCTGCGCGCCGGTCAGGCCAGCATCAACGAAAGCTACGCCGACGTGAAGGGGAACGAGATTTTCCTCGTCAACGCCTATGTGCCCGAATACAACAAGGCGCATGTGAAGCTGCAGCACGAGGTGCGCCGCCCGCGCAAGCTCCTGCTCCACCGCAACCAGCTCAACAAGCTCATCGGCGCGGTGCAGCGCAAGGGCACGACCATCATCCCGCTCGCCATCTTCTTCAACCACCGCGGGCTGGCCAAGGTGTTGCTGGGCATCGCCAGCGGCAAGAAGCAGCACGACAAGCGCGAGGCGGTGAAGACCCGCGACTGGCAGCGCGAGAAATCCCGCCTGCTGCGCGAAAAGGGCTAGAAGCGCGATGTTCATCCCGCTGTCGGACGAGAACGAAGACTACGAAATCCCCTATGTGAACTATACGATCGTCTTTTTGTGCCTCGCGATCTTCTTCGTGCAGTATGTCGTGCTGTCGCGGGAAAACATGCATTTTTCCTTCGAGCTGCTGGGCTTTCGCTCCATGGATTACATGGCGGACTACAACCACCTGAACGCGGCGGGCAAGATACGCGAGCTGCTGCGCGTTTTCTTCAATCCCTTCGGGCGCGCCTGGGTGCAGGTCGTCGCCTCCACCTTCCTGCACGGCGGCTTTATGCATGTGGCGGGCAACATGCTCTTCCTCGCGATTTTCGGCAACAATGTCGAGCATGCGATGGGCCGCGCGCGCTATCTCGCCTTTTTCATTCTGACGGGAATTCTGGCGCAGATGGCGCAAGTCATCGCGGCGGGGCCGATCGACGTCATCTGCATCGGGGCGAGCGGGGCGATCAGCGCCGTCATGGGCGCCTATCTCGTCTATTACCCGCGCGCGAAAATCAACATGTACATGCTCAATTTCTGGACGATGCTGGGCAACCGCTACGGCAGCCTGGGCGGCGACGACGAAGACGAGATGGGCTATCATTTCCGCTGGCCGGCCTGGCTCTACCTTATCTTCTTCTTCCTGACGCAGGTCTGGATGGGCGTCGAGACCCACGGCATGGAATACTTCGAGATCGCGGTCTGGGCGCATGTGGGCGGCTTTCTCTCGGGCGTCATCCTCGCTTATCCGTTCAAGGATCCGCAGATGATCTTTATGAAGGACGCGCAGGAAAGGATCGGCGAGACGGAAGAATTCATGGCGGACGGCAAGCCCTCGCCGCTGCGCCCCGTCTATCGCAAGCACCGCCGCCCGAGCCTGAGGGCGCGACTGCACAAGGGCAAAGCGGAAATGGACCTGCGCCGCAAGAAGGGCGGCGACTGGATCCGCCACGCCAAATCGCATCACGACGCCGCGCGGCGCGAGAAGGAGCTTCGCGAGCGCGAGCAGCAGCGCAAGGATAAAGGCAAGAAGTAAAATTCCCGGCAAGCAACCCCGGAATAAAGAAAGGCCCGGTCAGGGAAAACCGGGCCTTTCGGGGTTTGGGAAGAGAAGGGTTCACTCTTTGTATGGCTACGAGTGTGTGTAAGCGGGGGTTTCCGGGGGTTAGTCGGAGGCCTTCTCTTTCCGGGATTTGGAGCTGGTTGCGGTTTCGCCGGAATCATCGCCGTCGTCGTCCGCGACCGTATCGTTGCCGCCGTCGTTTTCCGGTCCGGCCAGCATGGCGTTGGCCACGAT
>WGNE01000030.1 GCA_016124645.1 Alphaproteobacteria bacterium | reverse complement strand
GCCCAGCACGTTTTCATTGGAGGCCAGACGGACGAGATGCGTCACCCCTTCCACGCGCCCCTCGCCCCCGATATAGGGTTTGATGTCGAGAATGCCGGGTTTCGGCAGTGGCTGGCCCATGGGGATGCTCCTTCAAATTGATCGCGTATGGTTTTTCTATTGGAGGATGGCGGGCCGGACAAGGAGAAAGCTGAAAATATTTTCCATAATTGAGATCTATTGCGTGCAAGGCTCCGCTTTGCGTTGACTCTCCCGGCATAATTCTGTACGTCTTATGGATATTAAAACCGGAGGAACGAAATCATGTCGAAAAACGACAAGCCCCGCGACCTTCCCATTTCAGACGAACTCGCCGCGCACCTGAAAAAAGCCGGCGAAAAGGCGGAACGGTTTTTCGCGGAAGAGCGGAAAATCATCGACCGTTACAAGGACAAGGGCGCGGCAGGAAAACAAAAGATGGAGCGGGAAATCGCCCGCCTGGCCGATAAATTCGGCTATGTCGTCGCCGACGAGAAATGGTTCGCCGAAAAAGCCAAAGAGCTCGGCGATGCCATCCGTCAGGGCGAAGAGACGCTGAAACGCCTGAAGCGCGACAAGAAAGGCCCGAAAACCCCCGGCCGCTAACCTCTTCAATGACTGACCCGCGCGCCCGGCACCGGTCCCGCCGGAATGGCGGCGCGGCGGCGGGTGGCGGCGATCGGCTCCGTGGCCCCGACCAGCGTGCCGGCGTAAAGCTGCTTGCTCGCCTCCACGATATTCACCCCGCCGAAGGCCGGGAAGAACCGCTGGCCGATTTTCTCCCAGACCGGGGCCATGGCCAGCAGCAGGCGGGAGGACGTGGGCGGCACGAAAAGCGCGCGCTCCATCTTTTCGGGAACGAAGAGGTAATCCTTCAGCGTGCCGCGAATCTGCCCCAGCGAAAAGGGCGTGCCGTGGCCGAAGGGCGTGCTGTCCACCCGCGCCCAGACGCCGGTGCGGTTGGGCACCACCAGCACCAGCCGCCCCTGCCCGACCAGCACCCGCCACGCCTCGCGCAGGATGACGTCGAGGCTTTCATAACCGTGAAAGCCGTGGATGACGAGCATCCGGTCTATGGAATTTGTTTCGATCGGCAACTCGCCTTCCTCGCAAATGCCGACCAGCCCTTTTTCATCCGCCGGCCAGAAGACCGCGCCCTGCGGCCGGGGCATGAGGGCGACGACGCGCTCCGCCTCGCCGAGGAAGGTCTTCAGGTAAGGCACGGCATAGCCCAGACCCAGCACGCGCTGCCCATCGACGCCGGGCCAGAAATGGCGCAGGTGCTGGCGCAGGATGCGCTGCACCACGCGGCCTTGGGAAGATTCGTAAAACTCTTTTAAATCAATTGCCTTTGTGTACATACCTAAAGCAAGTCATGAATGACGGGGATCAGCGGAATATCGGCGGGCGGCATCTTGTATTGGTTGAAGTCCTTGGGATAAACCCATGCAAGACCTTGCCCTTCTCTCGATGTTACCACTCCCTTCCAGACCCGGCAAACGAAGACCGGCATGAACAGGTGGAAGTCGTCATAACGGTGGGAGGCGAAGGTGAGCGGCGCGAGGCACGAGGCCTTGGTGTCGATGCCCAGCTCCTCTTCGAGCTCGCGCACGAGGGCGGCCTCGGGGGTTTCGCCGGGCTCGATCTTGCCGCCCGGGAATTCCCAGAGTCCGGCCAGCGCCTTGCCTTCCGGCCTTTGCGCCAGCAGCACGCGACCGTCCGCGTCCACCAGCACCACCGCGGCGACATGGACGATCTTCGCGGGCGGCGCCATGGGCGCATCGGCGTCAAAACAGCTCATGATTTCAGGATTTTGGTCCGGGTTTCTTGTCTTTTGCCGCAGGCGCGGGATGGCGCGCGCTGTAGTTCATGTAATCCTTCAGCAGCTTGGGGTAAACCTCCGACAGCAAACGCGCATCCAGCACGGCGCCGTGGCCGTTGTCGTCCCGCTCCTTGCGGCTGACGCCGTAGCGGTCGAGGACCTTGTCGAGCGTCGCGCTCTTGTCGCCGAACATCGCCTCGGACCAGCGGCGGACGTTGACCCATTGCTCTTCCGGCACCTCGGGCTGGCCGGCTTTCTGGAATTCCATGTTCAGCTGGGCGATGTCCAGCGTATAGCCGTCCGCGGTCGTGCGGCAGGTGATGATGACGGGATCGTTGCCGATGAACTCGCGCAGGTCCTTCGCGATCTCGCCGAAGAAAGGCTTGTCCTTGACCTCTTCGTTGGAGATGCCGTGGATCTTCACCACCTCGGCCGGAATGTCGCGGTCGGGGTTGATGATGGCGTGGAATTCGCGGCCCGTCGGACGCTGGCCGACCATCTCGATCAGCGCGACTTCGACCAGCCGGTGGCCCTCGGACACGAGAATGCCCGTCGACTCGGCGTCGAAGACCAGCTCGCGCGGGCCGTCCGCGCCTTTGTTGAACACTTTAAGAATACTCATAACTCTCTTGATAGCCGTAAAACAGGGGGGAGTCAATGAGGATGGCGGCCCGCAGGCAAGCCCCTGATATCAAACGGTTAAAAACATGAAAAAGGACGGCCCGCGCACGGGGGCCGCCCTTTTCGCATTTGCTGCCTGAAAAGGCGCCGTTTTCCGGCCTTATTTCTTGGCCTTGTCGTCAAGCAGGGGCTTGCCCTTGGAGGCGTCGGCCTTCATTTCGGCCGCCGTCATCGGCTTGCCCTTCAGGTCGAAGAACTGCAGCTTCGCCTGCTTGCGCAGGTCCGTCATCATCTTGGCGATGGCGTCCTGCGAAAGCTTCTGGCGGATGCCGTTTTCGACCTGATCCAGCGTGGGCACCTTGCGCTCGCGGCGGCCTTCCACCTTGATGACGTGCCAGCCGAAATCGCTCTTGACCGGCGTCTTGCTGTATTGCCCCGGCTTCAGCTTGAAAGCCTCGTCCGCGATGGCCTGGAAGGGCGTTGGCAGCTCGTCCTTGGCGAACCAGCCGATGTCGCCGCCGTGCTGGGCCGATTCCGCATCCGCCGAGCGCTGGCGGGCGAGATCCGCGAATTTCTTGCCCGCGGCGAGGTCCTTGACGACCTGCTCCGCCTCGACCTTGGTCGGCACCACGATCTGGTCGGCGTGGACCTCCAGCTTGCCCTCGTTCTCTTTCTTGAACTTGGCGTATTCCGACTGGATGTCCTTCTCGGTCACCTTGTCCTTCAGGTAGTCCTGCAGGTAGAGCTGCTTGGCCAGCTGGCCCTTCATGAATTCGAGCCGTTTCTTGTAATCGTCGCTTTGCTCGATCTTGGACTTGGCGATGGCCTGATCCATCAGCTTTTCGTTCACCAGCATCTCGACCGCTTTCGGGAAAATGAATTTCAGCTCGTCGTCGGTCAGCTTCTTGCCGGGCGCCTGGCTCAGCGCATCGGTCACGTCCTGCTTGGTGATCTTGCTGCCGTTCACGACCGCGATGACGGCGTCATCCGCCTTCGCCGCCGCCTGCGCGGGGGCGGCCATGCCCATGGCTGCCGCGAATGCCACGGCCGAAAGGGCCAGGACTTTACCACGAATAGACATTCCATATTCTCCTGAATTTTGATTGACCAAGCACCCGTCGCGCCCCTTGGGGCGGCTTTTCGGATATTCCGAGCCATAAAGGCAGCTTTTCGCCTGATTAGCAAGGGGTTTTCTGGCGCGCCGCCGCGAAAAGACTTTGCAAAATACGGGGTAAAAGGCTTGATTGACACGGGGACAATCTGGTTTATATGTCATGGGCAATGCCCATAAAAAAGAATCCCCGATTTGACAAGGACCGAGAGACAGATGTTCACGGCACTGGCGCAAAAAATAATTGGCAACAGCAACGACAAGATCCTCAAAGGCTTCCGCCGCACCGTGGACCGCATCAACGGCCTTGAAGAAACGATCAAGGCATTGTCGGACGACGCGCTGAAAGGCCAGACGGAAAAATTCCGCCAGATGCTGAAGGACGGCAAGTCGCTGGACGACATCCTGCCCGAGGCCTTCGCCACCGTGCGCGAGACCGCGCGCCGCACCATGGGCATGCGCCCCTTCGACGTGCAGCTGCTGGGCGGCATCGCCCTGCACCACGGCTATATCGCGGAGATGCGCACGGGCGAGGGCAAGACGCTGGTCGCCACCCTGCCCGTCTATCTCAACGCGATCTCGGGCAAGGGCGTGCACGTCGTCACGGTCAACGACTACCTCGCCCAGCGCGACGCGACATGGATGACGCCGGTCTATAAATTCCTCGGCCTGTCCATCGGCTACATCATCTCCGACCTCTCGACCGAGGAACGCCGCGCGGCCTACGCCAGCGACATCACCTACGGCACCAACAACGAATTCGGCTTCGACCACCTGCGCGACAACATGACCTTCGACGTCTCGCAGCAGGTGCAGCGCCCCTTCAACTTCGCCATCGTGGACGAGGTGGACAGCATCCTCATCGACGAGGCCCGCACGCCGCTCATCATCTCCGGCCATAGCGAGGAATCGCCCGAGCTCTACCCCGTCATCGACCGCGTCATCCCCCACCTTGTGGACGAGGACTACGACCTCGACGAAAAGCGCAAGAGCATCACCCTGACCGAGGCCGGCAACGAGCACGCCGAGCAGGTCATGCGCGAGCTGGGCATCATCAAGGAAGGCGGGCTCTACGACGCGCATAACATCGACCTCGTCCACCACCTCAACATGGCGTTGCGCGCACACAAGCTGTTCAAGCGCGACACGGACTACATCGTCAAGAACGGCGAGGTCATCATCATCGACGAATTCACCGGCCGCATGATGGAAGGCCGCCGCTGGTCCGAAGGCCAGCACCAGGCCGTGGAAGCCAAGGAAAAGGTCGAGATCCAGAACGAGAACCAGACGCTGGCGACCATCACCTTCCAGAACTATTTCCGCATGTACCCGAAGCTGGCCGGCATGACCGGCACGGCCATGACCGAGAAGGTGGAATTCGAGGACATCTACAACCTGCGCACGGTCGAGATCCCGACCAACCTGCCGCTGGCCCGCGTCGATCACCACGACGAGATCTACCGCACCTCGGCCGAGAAGTTCGAGGCCATCGCCAAGCTGGTCAAGGAATGCGTGGACCGCAAGCAGCCCGTGCTGGTCGGCACGACCTCGATCGAGAAGTCCGAGCAGCTCTCCCAGATGCTCAAGAAGCTGAAGATCGACCACCACGTGCTCAACGCCAAGTTCCACGAGCAGGAAGCCACCATCGTCGCGCAGGCCGGCCGGCCGGGCGCGGTGACCATCGCCACCAACATGGCCGGCCGCGGGACGGACATCAAGCTGGGCGGCAACGTCGAGATGCGCATCGCGCAGGAAGTGCCCGAAGACGCGGACGACGAAACGCGCGCGCGCATGATCGAGAAGATCCGCGCCGAGGTCGCGCAGCATTACGAAACCGTGAAGGACGCGGGCGGGTTGTTCATCGTCGCCTCCGAGCGCCACGAGTCGCGCCGCATCGACAACCAGCTGCGCGGCCGCGCGGGGCGCCAGGGCGACGCGGGGGCTTCGCGCTTCTACATCTCGCTCGAAGACGACCTGATGCGCATCTTCGGCGGCGACAAGATGGACGGCTTTTTGAAGAAAATGGGCATCAAGCCCGGGCAGGCCATCATCCACCCCTGGATCAACACCGCCATCGAGGGCGCGCAGAAAAAGGTGGAGGCCCAGAACTACGAGATCCGCAAGGAGCTCTTGAAGTTCGACAACGTCATGAACGACCAGCGCCGCGTCGTCTATGACCAGCGCCGCCAGATCATGCACGCGCAGGACGTCTCCGAACTGGTGCAGGACATGATACACGAAACCATCGAGGACCTCGTCGCCGAAGCCGTGCCGGAAGGCAGCTACGCCGAGCAATGGGACATGGACCTGCTGCAAAGCGAGGCCATGCGCCTTTACAAGCTGAACGTCCCCGGCGCGGAATGGGCGAAGGAGGAAGGGCTGGACGCCGCCAAGATCGCCGACCGCATGTTCAAGATGGTGGACGAGGCCTTCGCGGAAAAAGAGCAGATCGCCTCGCCGGACGGCATGCGCGCGCTGGAAAAATGGTCGCTGCTGCGCAACCTCGACCATACGTGGAAAGAGCACCTGCAGGCCATGGACCACCTGAAAAAGGGCATCTGGCTGCGCGGCATGGGCCAGCGCGACCCGCTGAACGAATACAAGGCTGAAGCCTTCAGCATGTTCGAGGAAATGCTGGGCATCCTGCGCCAGAAGGTGTCGGAAGACCTGTTCCGCATCCAGAACATCGAGGAAACACCGCCCGAGCTGCCGCGCCGCATACCGCAGGGCACCGTGCTGCTGCACGGCAACGAGGCGCAGGGCGACCTCAGCCACCTGCAAATCCCCGACCACCTGCTGGAGCACCCCGCCGGCGCGGGCGGGGAAACGCGCCCGGAACTCATCGGCGCCGCCGACTTCCGGCAGGATGACCCCGCGACATGGGCGAAAACCCCGCGCAACGCCCCCTGCCCCTGCGGCAGCGGCAAGAAATACAAGTATTGCCACGGCAAGACAACCTGAAATAGACTTGCAATAGAGGGAACGTCCCACGCGTGTGCGCCGCCGCGCATCCGCCTGCAAGGAGATTTTTTTCCATGAAAGACCTGAACGAGGAAATCGTCCACGCCCTGTTCCAGACCGTCGGCGTGCTGGCCGACATGGCCAACCTGCACGAGCCCAAGGCGCTGAGCCACCAGACCAAGACCTCGCGCATCGCCCGCACGCTGGCGCAGATGATGGGGCTGAGGGAGGATGAAATCGACTGCATCCGCATGGCGGCCACGCTGCACGACCTCGGCCACCTGCTCATCCCCGCCGATATCCTGAACAAGCCCGAGGCGCTGAGCGCGGAGGAATACGAAATCGTCAAGGGGCACCCGCAGGCCGCCTACGACCTCATCCGCGACATCGAATTCCCCTGGCCGGTGCCGGAGATCGTGCTGCAGCACCACGAGCGGCTGGACGGCTCGGGCTATCCCAAAGGGCTCAAGGGCGACGAGATTTTGCTGGAAGCGCAGATCATCGCCATCGCCGACGCGATGGAGGCCATGACCTCCCCCCGCCCGTGGCGCGCGGCCATGACGCCGGAACAGGCGCTGGCGGAGGTCATCAAGGACAAGGAGACGAAGTACGAAAGGGACATCGTCAACACCTGCGTCGATCTCTACACGCGCGAGGCCTACCGCCTCGACCCCGAATATTACGGGCGCGGCGAATAGCGGCGCGGCGAATAGAGCTTTCGCCCCCTTTCGCGTTAAGGATTCCTTTACCTTTCGTTAGCACTTTCGTTACCTTCCTTTGCTACTGTAACCATGTGCAAGGGTGAATGCACCCGCACGGCAAAGGGTCCGAAGATTGAAAAGATTGAAGGGTCCGGGGGATCAAGGACAAACGGTCCGAATAGAAATACAGTGTGTGTAAGTGATTTTGGGGCCGCCTTAAAAAGCGGCCCCAAAAATTTCGCGTTCCCAATCCGTACCTGTCCCGTCTGCATTGACGCCGATGGCGCCGCTTTTTTCGGACCATCGCGGAAAATTTGACAAATATCAAGTCGCGCGGCCCGCGCGCGGTGCTAGCCTGTGGCCACTCGTCCACGAAGGAGCACACAAACAATGAAAAAAACGCCATTCCCCGCCATCTGCTGCATCCTCGCCGCCGCATTCGCCGCGAAACCCGCTGCGGCCGATTCTTTCAAGTTCAACCCGCATGACTGGCAATTGCGCCTGCGCGGCATCGACCTCGCGCCGCAGGAAAGCAGCACGACGACCAATGGCGGCAAGATCTCCGTCGGCAACCGCATCGCGCCGGAGCTGGACATCAGCTATTTCTTCAACGACCGCATCTCGGCCGAGCTGATTCTCGCCACCACCAAGCACAACATGGCGGAAAAATCGCCCAACATCGACCTCGGCAGCGTCTGGGCCCTGCCGCCGACGCTGACGGTGCAATACCACTTCCTCAACGCCACGCCCCTCGTGCCCTACCTCGGCGCGGGGCTGAACTACACGATCTTCTACAACGTGGACAAGGGCGCGGCCACCAGCATCAAGTACGACGACCACATCGGCTACGCGCTGCAGGCCGGGGCGGATTACAAACTTGACGAGCACTGGATGCTGAACGCGGATATCAAGAAAATCTTCCTGAAGACAAAAGCCAGCGTCAACGGCGGCGCGGTCCGCGCGAATGTCGATCTCGACCCCTGGGTCTTCGGCCTCGGCGTCGGCTACCGCTTCTAAAAACCCCGGTGGGGGTGTGTAACGGCAAAGGCCGCCCTTTTCACAGGGGCGGCCTTTTCTGCGTCGGTCTTCGCGTTGCCCTGTTTTCCTAGGCCAGCACCTGCTTCACCGCGCGCTGCCAGCCGCTGTAGAGCACGTCGCGCTCCTTGCTCGCCATGGCGGGGCTGAAGCGGCGGTCGCTGGCCCAGTTGTCGGAGATGTCCTCCAGCGATTTGAACACGCCCGCATGCAGCCCGGCCAGATAGGCCGCGCCCAGCGCCGTGGTTTCGATGACCGTCGGACGCAGGACGGGGGTGGAGGTGATGTCGGCGATGAACTGGCAGACCCAGTCGTTGCGCACCATGCCGCCGTCCACGCGAATCTCGCTCATGGGGTATCCCGCGTCCTGCTCCATCGCGCGCATCAGGTCCTGCGTCTGGTAGGCCTGCGCCTCCAGCCCCGCGCGCACCACATGCGCCGCCGTCGCCCCGCGGGTGAGGCCGCTGATGGCCGCGCGCGCGTGCGGGTCCCAATAGGGCGCGCCGAGGCCGGTGAAGGCGGGCACCATATAGACCCCGCCGTTGTCCGGCACGGAGGTCGCCATGGCCTCGCTCTCCGCCGCGGACTTGATGATGCCGAGGCCGTCGCGCAGCCACTGGATGGCCGCGCCGGCCACGAAGATCGCGCCCTCGATGGCATAGACCGGCTGGCCGTTCAGCCGGTAGGCCACGGTCGTCAGCATCTTGTTCTGCGACTCCTTGAACTCATGGCCGATGTTCATCAGCGCGAAACAGCCCGTGCCGTAGGTGCTCTTGACCATGCCCGGGTTGAAGCAGGCCTGCCCGAAAAGCGCGGCCTGCTGGTCGCCCGCCATGCCGGTGACCGGCGCGGGCGCGCCGATGAAATCCGCCGTCGCGTCGCCGAAATGGGTGCTGTTGTCGCGCACCTCGGGCAGCATGGAGGCCGGCACGCCCAGCACCTTCAGCAAATCCTCGTCCCATTTCTGCTCGACGATGTTGTACATCAATGTGCGCGAGGCGTTGGTGACGTCGGTCGCGTGCACCTTGCCGCCCGTCAGCCGCCAGAGCAGAAAGCTGTCCACCGTGCCGAAGGCCAGCTCGCCCTTCTCCGCCTTTTGCCGCGCGCCCGCGATATTCTCGAGTATCCAGCGCAGCTTGGTGCCCGAAAAATAGGGGTCGAGCAGCAAGCCGGTCTTCTTGCGGAAGCTTTCCTCCAGCCCCGCCTTGCGCAGCTCCTCGCAGATGCCGGCGGTGCGGCGGTCCTGCCAGACGATGGCGTGGCAGATCGGCTCGCCCGTCGCGCGGTCCCAGACGATGGTCGTCTCGCGCTGGTTGGTGATGCCGATGGCGATGATGTTCGAAGGATGGATGCTGTGCTGCGCCATCACCCCGCGGCAGACGAACTGCGTGTCCATCCAAATGTCCTCGGCGTTCTGCTCCACCCAGCCGTTGTCGGGGTAGTAAAGCTGCAGCTCCTTCTGCGCGACGCCGGTGATGTGCCCTTCCTCGTCGAAGAGGATGGCCCGCGTGCTCGTGGTGCCCTGGTCAATGGCCAGAATGAAACGTGCCATCAGGCTTTCTCCTTCTCCGCGACGATTTTCTTCAGCGCGCGTTTTATCTTCTTCTGCGTCTCGTCCGTCGTGTGCAGCCCCAGCTTGGAACGGCGCCAGAGAACGTCCTCCAGCGTCATCGCCCATTCGGTATTGACGAGGTAGCGCAATTCCGCCTCATAGACGTTCTCGCCGATATAGACGCCGAGGTCGCCCAGCCGCTTCGCCCCGCGCAGCAGATCGCGCACGCGGCCGCCGTAGGCGCGGGCGTAGCGCAGGGCCAGCGCGTCGGGCAGCCAGTTGTATTCGCGCTTCAGCGTCTTCAGGAAGGTCTTGAAATTGGCGGCGTTCGCCTCCGCGCCCGGCAGGGGCGCTTCCTCCGTCCATGCGCCGCCGCCGCGGCCCAGCTTTTTCACCACCTCCTCCGCCACATGTTCCGAGAGCTTGCGGAAGGTCGTGATCTTGCCGCCGTAGATGGAGACGACGGGCAGCTCCTGGTATTCCTCCATATCGACGATATAATCGCGCGTGACGGCGGAGGCGTTGCCCTCCCCGTCATCGACCAGCGGGCGCACGCCGCTGTAGGTCCATTCCACGTCCTCGGGCTTCAAGGGCGTGCGGAAGAAATGGCTGACGGCGCGGCAGAGGTATTCGACCTCCTCCAGCGTGATGCGCACTTCCTCGATGTCGTCGTGGTACTCGATGTCCGTCGTGCCGATGAGGGTGTATTTCTTCTCGTAAGGAATGGCGAAAACCACGCGCTTGTCGTCGTTTTGCAGGATATAGGCATGCTCGCCCTGATAGAGCCGCGGGACGATGATATGGCTGCCCTTGACCCAGCGCGTCTTGTACTTGCCGATCTCGGACCCGGCGAGGCCCAGCGTCTTGCTGACCCAGGGGCCGGAGGCGTTGACGACGAGATTGGCGCGGATGCGGAATTTCTCCTCCGTCAGCACGTCCTGCAGCGTGGCGACCCATTGCGGGTCTTTTTCGTGGCGCGCGAGGTTCACGCATTCGGTGCGGGTATGGATCTCCGCGCCCTTCTCCGCCGCGTCCAGCGCGGCCAGCACGACGAGGCGGGTGTCCTCCACCCAGCAATCGGCATAGCTGAAGCCGCGGCGGTATTCGTTCTTGAGCGGCTGGCCGATGGTGCGGCCGGTCAGCGTCTCGCTGCGCGATTTTTCCAGCAGCTTGCGCCCGCCGAGATGGTCGTAGAGGAACAGGCCGAGCCGTATCATCCACCACGGGCGCAGCCCCTTGTGGTGCGGCAGCACGAAACGCATCGGCCAGATGATGTGCGGCGCGGCGCGCAGCAGCACCTCGCGCTCCTTCAGCGCCTCGCGCACGAGGCGGAATTCGTAGTATTCGAGATAGCGCAGCCCCCCGTGGATGAGCTTGGTGCTGGCCGAGGAGGTGGCGGAGGCGAGATCGTCCTTCTCGCACAGGAAAACCGAGAGCCCGCGGCCCGCAAGGTCGCGCGCGATGCCGGCGCCGTTCACGCCGCCGCCGATGACCAATACGTCCACTTCCTTCAGTCTTGTCACGCCTACCCCGAGTGGTTTATTAACCCTCTGATATATAAGCGTAATATTGCAAGGAGTGCAACAGCTATTTGCCCGGCGGCAAGATTAGCGCAAATCGTCCGTGCCCTGCGCCGTATCGCGCTGGCGCCTTGCGTCCCGTCTGGCGAGCGCGCGTTCCAGAATCTGCCGCAAACGGTCTTCCCGCAGGGGCTTGGGCAGGAAATCGGCGTCGTCGGGCAGCTTGATGTCCTTGCGGTTGTCCATAAAGGGGTAGCCGCTCATATAGACGACGTTCGCGCCCGGCCGCAGCCTTGAAAACCGCTCGGCCAGCTGCACGCCGTCCATTTCCGGCATCACCACGTCGGCCAGCAGGAAGTCGATGTCGCCGTCGTAGTCCTCCTGCACCTGCAGGGCGTGGTTGCCGTTGGAGGCGGTCAGCACATGCATGTTCATGCCGGAAAAGATGACCGTCAGCACGTCGCGCAGTTCAGGCTCGTCCTCGGCGATGAGGATGGTGCGCCCGGCCAGCGGCTGCGCGGCGGGTTCATGCGCGGCGGCGGCTTCCTCCTTGCGCTCCTCCGCGGGCGTGGCGGCGGGCAGGAAGATGTCGAACTGCGTGCCCTTGCCCTCGCGCGAGGACACCTCGACCGTGCCGCCCAGCTGATCGACGATGCCATAGACGACGCAAAGCCCGAGACCGGTGCCCAGCCCCTGGTCCTTGGTGGTGAAAAACGGATCGAAGATATGCGGCAGCACGTCGGGCGGAATGCCCGTGCCGTCGTCGGTGAAGCGCAGGTGGATGAAGGGCGTGTCCGGGAATTTCTCGCGCAGCAGTCGCGGCACCAGCCGGTTGTCGGGCAGCTGCAGCGCGCTGACGATGACGGTGCCCCCGCGCGGCATGGCGTCGCGCGCGTTCAGCGCGAGGTTGAGCAATATCTGCGTGATATGGTCGCGCGCGCCCATCATCCAGAGCCCCGTCTTGGGCAGGGCGAGGGAAAGCGTGACGTTCTCGCCCAGCAGGGGCCGTATCAGCGCGGCCTGCGCGCGCAGCTCCGCCGCAAGGTCGGTCTTTTCCGTGGGGGTGATCTGCTGGCGGCCGAAGGCCAGCAGCTGGCGCGTCAGCCCGGCCCCGCGCTGGGTGGCGTTGACGATCTTTTCCAGCGTGGCGGGGTCCGTCTTGCCCTCCTCGCGCTGCTGGCGCAGGGCGACGTTGGCATAGCCTTCGATGATGGAAAGGATGTTGTTGAAATCATGCGCGATGCCGCCCGCGAAAAGCCCCAGCGCCTCCAGCTTTTGCGCGTTCAGCCGCGCCTTGTCGCCGGGTTCATTCTCCGTGGGCGGCGGCTTGTCTTTTTTGTTCTTGTCCTTGTTTCGGCCGAACATGGGGCGGGCGACTCCTCGGTAAGTTAAGGAAGTTAAGCCTCCTTATGCCCAATTCAACCATAAATTGTTTTCAAAATCTTTAACATTCGAAAATAAAAGGGGGTCCCTTGCGGGAGCCCCCTTTGATCATGAAGAAAGTGCCGGAAAAATATCACCGCGACTGCATACTATTTTATGCAGCCTTGCAGTTCTTTTTTTCCTTGAACGCCAGCTCCGCAATCTGGTCTGCCGCCATCGCCGTGCAGATGCCTTCTTTTTCCGCGCGGTCGAAAATGCGCGTCGCGGTGGCGTCGATCTGCTCGACATGGGCCATGACCCCGGCCCGGTCATAGGCCTTGCCGCCCTTGCGGGCCAGATATTCG
The DNA here is from genome assembly GCA_016124645.1 of Alphaproteobacteria bacterium. Classification (GTDB taxonomy): domain Bacteria; phylum Pseudomonadota; class Alphaproteobacteria; order Micavibrionales; family UBA2020; genus WGNE01. The sequence goes on along the minus strand of WGNE01000030.1, from coordinate 23,036 downwards.
TAATAGACGTTGATGAGGCCGCCGGCGTTGATGACGTAATCCGGCGCATAAAGGACGTTGAGGTCGCGCAGCATGTCGCCGTGACGCGCCTCGGCCAGCTGGTTGTTGGCCGCGCCCGCGACGACTTTCGCTTTCAGCAGCGGAATGGTGTCGTCGTTGAGGATGCCGCCCAGCGCGCAGGGCGCGAAGACATCGACGTCCATGCCGTAGATGTCGTGCAGGCCGACGGGAGTCGCGCCCATTTCGGTCACGGCCATGTCGATGCGGTCGGTCTGCACATCGGTCACGAACAGCTCCGCGCCGTCTTCATGCAGGTGTTTGCACAGGTTGTAGCCGACGTTGCCCAGGCCCTGAACGGCCACCTTCAGGCCTTTCACGCTGTCCTTGCCGAGGCGGTGGCGGACGGCGGACTTGAAGCCGACATAGACGCCGTAGGCCGTGGTGGGCGACGGATCCCCGCTGCCCTCGCCCTTGTCGGAGATGCCGACGACGTGGTCGGTCTCGCGGTGGATGTTGTTCATGTCCTCGACCGAGGTGCCGACGTCTTCGGCCACGATGTAGCGGCCGCCGAAGGTATCGACCGCGCGGCCCATGGCGCGCATCAGCTCGGGCGTCTTGATCTTGCGGCTGTCGCCGATGATGACGGACTTGCCGCCGCCCAGCGGCACGCCGGAGATGGCCGCCTTGTAGCTCATGCCGCGCGAGAGGCGCAGCACGTCGGTCAGCGCCAGGTCGTCGTTTTCGTAGGCCCACATGCGGCAGCCGCCGAGCGCGGGGCCGAGGTTGGTGTTGTGGACGGCGATGATGGCGCGCAGACCCGTGTGCGGATCCGTGAAGAACGACACTTGCTCGTGATCGTCGAATTCCTTGTGAGTGAAGACAGACATCCCAATTACTCCTTGTGTTTCATTGATGCGATCCGCTCGCATTTGCAACTGTGTTTTGCGGCGGCGTCTCTTTTGTGAATCCGCTTTCGCATATTCAAATATCCTTTGCAATAAACTTCGCAAGGCGCAAAGGGCGCAGGGGGTAAATTTGATTGAAAGTTGCAATGCTGCGCCGCGTTTTTTTAGAAAAATATCACGCGAAAAACTTGGTGCGCCGCACCACGCGCGCGCAGCAAAATCCTGAGTCTGCCGCGCCGCAATATGTGATGCAGTGCAGCATTTTACGGAGTGTTCCGCATCAGTCCTTTTGCGGCGGCGTGTACTGGCGGGCGAGGTGGTTGATCATCTGCTCTTCCTTCAGCCGCTCGGGCGCGAAGGCGTCGGGCCCGCCTTCCGTCACCGGCCGGTCGGGGAAGCGGCCCATGGACAGCAGCCGGTCATACATGACCAGCGCGCCCGCCACGCCGACGTTGATGCAGAATTTCATGGGGATCTTGATGACGTGGTCGGCGCGTTCCAGCATCCGGGGGGAGACGTTGTTCTTCTCCGGCCCCAGCACGTAGAGCGCGCGCAGCGGGTGACGGAAGCTGGGCAGCTCCACCGCCCCTTCCACCAGCTCGACCGCGACGATGGAGACGTTGCGCGGCAGCACCATGTCGTCCACCTTTTCGAAGTCATAGACGGGGATATGGTCGAAGGCGCCCGAGGTGTCGGAGACGCGCATCGCCTTCATGTCCACCGTCGGGTTGATGGTGAAAAAGAAGCTGGCGCCGAAGGAATGGGCCGAGCGCAAAAGGTTGCCGACGTTCATCGGCTTTGAAATGCCCTCGACCCCGATGCCGAAATAGCCCCGCATCAGTCTTTGAGTTCCGGCAGGTCTTTGTAATGGGCCAGCGCCCCGGGGTTGGCCAGCGCCTCCACGTTCTTGATCTCGCGGCCGTGGATGACGTCGCGCACGGCCAGCTCGGTGATCTTGCCGCTCTTGGTGCGGGGAATGTCGGCCACCGGCACGATCTTCGCCGGCACGTGGCGCGGCGAGGCCAGCTCGCGGATGTTCTTGCGGATGCGCGCGGCCAGCGTGTCGTCCAGCGCGGCGCCTTCCTGCATGACCACGAAGAGCACGACGCGCACGTCGCCGTCCCATTCCTGCCCCACGGCGATGCTTTCCCTGATCTCGGGCAATTGCTCGACGATGCGGTAAATCTCCGCCGTGCCGATGCGCACGCCGCCGGGGTTGAGCGTCGCGTCCGAGCGGCCGTGGATGATGAGCCCGTGATGGGCCGTCCACTCGCACCAGTCGCCGTGGCACCAGATGCCGGGGAAACGCTCGAAATAGGCGCCGTTGTAGCGCGCGCCGTCCGCGTCGCCCCAGAAGGCGACGGGCATGCAGGGGAACGGGGTCTTGCAGACCAGCTCGCCCTTGCCGCTTTCCATGTGCTTTCCGGCATCATCGAAGACGTCCACGTCGAGGCCGAGGCCCGGCCCCTGAATCTCGCCGCGATAGACGGGGGAGATCGGGTTGCCCAGCACGAAACAGGAGACGATGTCCGTCCCGCCCGAGATGGAGGCGAGCTGGGCGTGGGGGAAGATGTCTTCATAGACGTAATCGAAGCCCTCGTGCGAGAGCGGGGAGCCGGTGGAGGTGATGAGCCGCACCTGCTTGAGGTTCTCGCGGTCCTTCACGCTCACGCCGTTGGTGCGCAGCGCGTCGATGTACTTGGCCGAGGTGCCGAAAAGCGTGCAGCCGTATTTGCCCGCGTAATCGAACAGCGCGTAGCCGTCCGGGTAGAAGGGCGATCCGTCATAGAGCAACAGCGCGGCTTCGGCCGCCAGCGCGGAGACCAGCCAGTTCCACATCATCCAGCCGCAGGTGGTGAAATAGAAGACTTTGTCGTCTTTCTTCACGTCGCAGTGCAGGCGATGCTCTTTCAGGTGCTGGATGAGCGTGCCCCCCGCCCCGTGCACGATGCACTTCGGGATGCCCGTGGTGCCCGAGGAGAACATGATGTAAAGCGGCGCGTTGAAATCGAAGCGCTCGAAGGCGATGTCCTGCGGCTTATAGGCGTCGCGGAAGGCGTCGAAACCGACGGCCTTCATGCCCGAGATATCGGAGCCGAGGTAGGAGACGATGACGACCTGCTTGACCGAGGGCAGCTTTTCCGTGACCTGCTTCACCTTGTCGCGGCAGTCGATGAGCTTGCCGTTATAATGATAGCCGTCCACGGCGAAGAGAACCACCGGCTCGATCTGGCCGAAGCGGTCGAGCACGCCCTGCACGCCGAAATCCGGCGAGGCGGAAGACCAGATGGCGCCGAGGCTGGTGACCGCCAGCATGGCGATGATGGTTTCCGGCATGTTGGGCAGGTAGCCCGCCACGCGGTCGCCCGGCTTCACGCCCAGCCCGGCGAGGGACTGGCGGATCTGGCTGACCTGGTCGTAAAGCTGCCTGAAGGTCAGGCTGCGCTCCACCTTGTCTTCCCCGCGAAAGACGAGGCCCACGGCGTCGTCGCGGCGGCGCAGCAGGTTTTCGGCGAAGTTCACTTTCGCATCCGGGAAGAAGCGGCTGTCCTGAAACTTTTCGCCGGGGGCGAAGACGGCCTTGCCCTTGTCGCCGATGAGGCCGCAGAAATCCCAGACCTTGTCCCAGAATTTCTCTTTTTCCGCCACCGACCATTGCCAGAATTCGCTGTAATCCTTGAAGCCGGCGCCCGTTTCATCCGCCACTTCCTTCATGAAGCGGGAAAGCGCGGTTTGCGCCGCCGTTTGCGGGTCGGGCCGCCATTTGAGGGTTTCTTCGTTGTTCATGACCTTGCTTGCCTGTGCAGACATCTTCATCCTCTCTGCGACTTGAAAAACGCGTTTTTAAACGCCTGAAAACCATATGTATTAATGGTGGACATCATACATTTCTGAATGCATAGTATCCATACAGAATTAACCTTTTGATTACAATGGCATCCGCTGATATTCACACAAAATCCGCCCCCGAGGACCCTTGGTCAACGCTGATGCGCGCGGCGCAGGCGGGGGATGCCGTCGCCTATAAAAAGCTGCTGGGGGAGATCGCGCCCGCGCTCACCTCTTTCCTGCGCACAAGGTTCTTTTTCCGCGATCATATCGAGGACGTGGTGCAGGAGATATTGCTGGCCATCCACGCCGCCCGCCACACCTACCGGCCCGAACAGCCCTTCCGCAACTGGATGTACGGCATCGCAAGGCACAAGATGGTCGATTACCTGCGCAAGCAGGGCCGCCAGCGGGACAATGAAATTAATGACGCCGAGCTTGAAACTTTTCTGGCCGACGATGCGAATAACCCTGAAGAAGCCTTGTCAGGCAAGGACATCCGGCAAGCCCTGACGCATCTGCCGGACAAGCAGCGGCAGGTGCTGCTGCTGACCAAGGTCGAGGGATATTCGATGGCCGAGGCCGGAAAGAAGCTGGGGATGAGCGAAACCGCGACCAAGGTCGCCGCGCACCGCGCCTACAAGAAAATGAGGGAATGGCTGATATCCTATGGATACTCGTGAGCTGATCGACAAGCTGGGGGACGAGCTGGCCCCCGTCAAGCCCCTTGCGCCGGCGGGCCGCAGGGCGCTGGGGCTCTGCCTTGTCTGCATCATTTTCGTCATGGCCGTCATCTACGCGCTGCACGGCCCGCGCCCCGACCTGATGCGCGCGCTGCGCAGCCCCTTCTATCTTGCCCAGACCGTCTCGATGTTCCTTGCGGGGCTGCTGGCCTCCATCGCCACCATCCGCCTTTGCGTGCCGGACACGAAGGTGCGCGCGCCCGAACGCGTGATGCTGGGCGCGGCCTCGGCCATCTGGCTGTTCATTCTCTCCGATACTTTCGGGCAGGTCATGAAGATCGGCCTCGCCCCGCCCGACCACGGGGATGCCTGCGTCATCGGCTTTTCCGCCATGATGACCCTGCCGCTGGCCGTCGTCATCCGCATGATGACGAAGGGCGCGCCCGTCTGGCGCGGCTGGGCGGGCTATGCCGCGCTGCTCTCCATCGCCTCCTTCTCCGCGACGGGGATGCGTGTCTTCTGCCCCAACGACGCGCCGGAGCATTTGCTGGTCTGGCACTTCCTGCCCGTGGCCGTGGCCGCGCTGGCGGGCATCGCCCTCGGCCGCTTTCTGTTAAAGACGCGCCTCGCCAAAATCTAGAAAAAATACCTTTCCCCCTGAAACCTTTTGCGGGCCGGGCCGAATAACCTGTCATGCGGGCGGCGACGCCCGTATGTCACGACAACCCCGACAATGCATTCATTCAAAAAAGGAAACCATCATGAAAACCACGAAAATCCTCTCCGCCGCCGCCCTGGCCGCCGTCGTCGCCCTGTCCCTCGCTCCCGCCGCGCAGGCCGCCTCCTCGCAGGAAAAATGCTACGGCGTCGTCAAGGCCGGCCACAACGACTGTAAAACCGCGGCCCATGCCTGCGCCGGCCATGCCAAGACGGACGGCGGCGGCGAATTCGTCCTCGTGCCCGCCGGGCTCTGCGACAAGCTGGCCGGCGGTTCCACCACCCCGCCCGGCGAAATGATGAAGGGCGGCATGATGAAAGACGACATGAAAATGGACAAATAAGACCGGTTCACTTCACGCGAAACCGCCGGTCTCCGTCAACGCAGGGACCGGCGGTTTTTTTCAATCCGCGACAATCCCGCGACAATAAGGAACACGCCATGACCGATGCCGCCGCCAAGATGCCGATCACGGAAAAAATCATGCGCCTCGCCGCCTTCAAGATCGGGCTTTGCGAAAAATACCTCTCGCCCCTCGCCCTGCTGGCCGCGCGGCTTTACGTGGCGCGCATCTTCTGGGTTTCCGGGCGCGACAAGCTGGCAGAGGGGTTCGACCACGCGAAGGAGACCTTCACCACCCTCTTCCAACCGGAATGGGAGGCGCATCACGTCAAGCACGTCTTCGGCTTCGACATCTCCTTCCCCGTGCCGGGCGCGGCGCTGGGCGGCTTCGGCGTCAGCTATGCGGAAATCGGGCTGGCCGTCCTGCTCGCGCTGGGCCTCGGCGGGCGCATCGCCGCCTTCGGCATTTTCATGATGGCCCTCGCCATCGAGCTTTTCGTCTATCCCGGCACGGACGAGAATTATTACTGGATGCTGCTGATGGCGCTGGTCATGGCGCGCGGCCCCGGCTTTTTCTCCCTCGACCATATCCTGCGCAAAAAGCTGATGAAAACGGGTTTTTGTGTTAAACTGGAACAGGATACCAACACGCAACCCGTCACGGAAACCCCCGCATGAACACGCAGGACAAGAAAGCGGAAAAGCCCTTCGCCCTTTTTTCGGGGCCGGACGCCGCGCTGTCTTCGGGCCGGACCGGCATCGGGCTGCGCGCGCCCCATGCAGCGCAGATCATCGCCGGAAAGCCCGAAGCGGGATTTCTGGAAGCGCATAGCGAGAATTATTTCTGCATCGGCGGCGTGCCTTTCGAGCAGCTGATGGCCTGCCGCGAAGATTACCCCGTCAGCCTGCACGGCGTCGGCCTGTCGCTGGGCGCGGCGGAGGGCGTCGATGACGCGCACCTGCAAAAGCTGAAAGCGCTGGCCGATATCGTCCAGCCCGTCCTGATGTCGGAGCATGTCTCCTGGAGCCGCGCGGCGGGCGTGGCCGTGCCGGATCTTCTTCCCCTGCCGATGACGCAGGAGGCGCTTGCCGCCATCTGCCGCAACATCGAGCATGTGCAGGAAACGCTGGGCCGCGCCATCCTCGTCGAGAACCCGTCCTCCTACATGGAATTTGAGGGCATGGAGATGAACGAGCCGGAGATGATCGCGCGGATCATCGAGCGCACCGGCTGCGGCCTGCTGCTCGACGTCAACAACATATACGTGAGCGCGCACAACCTCGGCTTCGACGCCAAGGCCTATCTGGACGCGATACCGCAAGGCATCGTCGGCGAAATCCACCTCGCGGGCTATCACGTCAACGAGGTGGCGGGCGACGACGTCTTCATCGACGCGCACAACAACCCGGTTTACGACCCGGTGTGGGATTTGTACGAAGCCGCGCTCGCGCGCTTCGGCGATATCCCGACGCTCATCGAATGGGACAGCGATCTGCCCGTCCTCTCCCGCCTGCTGGAAGAAGCGCAAAAGGCGGATGAATACCGCGCCGCGCTGCGAAAAGACAAGGGAACGAAAAATGCCCGCGTTGCATAAGCTGCAGCAAGACCTCATCCGCTGCATCCTGCAGGACGGGGATGCGGGCGCCCTGCCGCTGAAGCGGAAGGAACGGCTGCAGATATACAAGAACAACACCGCCTTCATCCTGCGCGATTTGCTGAAAGACGTTTTCCCCGTCACGACCAAGCTGCTGGGCGAAGGGTTCATGAACCACGCGGCGCAGGCCTTCATCGCCCACCTGCCGCCCGAAAGCGGCGACATGAACGGCTATGGCGCGCGCTTCGCCGATTTTCTCGCGCATCTGCCCGCGCTCAACCAATACCCCTATGTGCCCGACACGGCGCGGCTGGAATGGCTGGCGCATGAAAGCTATCTTTCCCCCCGCCTGCCCGCGATGACGGCGCAAGACCTCGCCGCCGTGAAAGACCCCGTCAACATGCGCCTGCGCCTGCAGCCCCATGTGCAGATATTGCAGTCCGCCTGGCCGGTCGATACGCTCTGGAGCGCCATCGGCGAACAGGGCGACGCGCTGAAGGATTTCACGATGGAAGCGCGCGACACCTGCTGCGCCCTGTTCCGCGACGGGCAGCGCATCGCCGTCTGGTCCGTCACCATCGGCGGCTACCGCTTCATGGAACACCTGCAAACCATCGACGCCTCTTTCGCCTTCGCCGCCGAAGCGGCGATGGCCGCCGAGCCGGAGCTGTCGCTCGACAGGCTGCTGGCCGCCCTTATTCAACAAGAGCTTCTGGTCAAGGAGTAATCATGACGCCCATCGACAATCCCCTGTTCCTCGCCGTCTTCGCCGGCATCGCCTTCATCGCCGCCATTTTGCTGGCGGTTTTCAAAAACCGGCACGCGCGCCGCGTCCTGAAGCCGCTGGCCGGCTATGCCGCGGCCGACGCGGGCGGCAAGGATGATTTTTCCCGCAAGCTGCCCTACAGCGCGCATTACGTGGGGCAGTTCTTTTTGCACTTCCTGCTCGCGACCGCCGTCTCTTTCGTCTGCGTGGGCGGCTTCAGCCTGCTGCTGCCGACCGCGCACGCCGTGCAGCTCGCGCCCGGGGATTACAGCTATGCCCTCATGCTTGCCACTTGGCTTCTTTCCATGGCTGTCTGCGGCCTGACGTGGCACGCGCTGTTTTCCACCCTGCGCGAAAGCCGTCTTTATGACAGGGTGCAGGGCCGCGACAAGAGCGGGCCCGAAATCTTCCTGCGCGGGGACGAGCTTTACGCCGCCGTATCCCTGACGGACGGCGCGGCGCGCGCGCTGCTGCGGCTTTACAACAAGCCCTTCCTGCGCCTGCCGCTGAAGCAGGTGGCGTCCTGCCGCATCGAGCGCAAAAACATCGTCTTCACCCTGCAGGAACCGAAGCGCGACCTGACCCTGTCGCGCCGCGCGCTGGGCGACGCGGAAAAGCCGCTGGTCGAGGCGATGCAGAAAAAGCTTTCCACCCCCATCGTCCTGCCCGAAGGCGGCGCGTGATTCTTCCGGGGAATCGTTCCCGGAACCGCGCCGCGCACAAAATCCGTCGTTTTTTCGCCGGAGCGCGCAAATCATTGAAAATGCTGCATTGCGCAAATCCGTAAAATGCCCGCCGCAGCGGGGCTTTGCCGACCTTACAGCGTTAAAATTCACCGTTAAGACCGCATCTATACAATAATGAGAATTATTCTCATAACCCACGTATTTGGAAGATAGTTTCGGGTTTCTCTCCTGAAATATATAAAGATTTCAAAAACCTTCACTTTTTTTTAAGGTTTGTGCATTTTTTTCTTGAAAGCGGACTCGGATTTTCTTATAACTGTCTTACACACCCTCTATTACCGCCGTTTGTCCGGAGGATCCCTTAAAAGATTCTCCGGACTTTTTTTATCCGAAATCCGCCTCTTTTTGATTTTGCCGCCCCGCGCGGCAATCTGTGCTATATGGTCTGCCATGACCGTCAGCCTCGCCACATCCTTGCTTATCCTCGTCACCGTTTTCGCGACCTCCATCGTCTCGGGCATCCTCGGCATGGCGGGGGGCGTGATGCTGATGGGCCTGCTGGTCTGGGTGCTGCCCGTCAGCCATGCGATGATCCTGCACGCGGTGGCGCAGCTCTCGGCCAATTCCAGCCGCGCATGGATCCACCGCCACCACATCTACCGCAAGGGGCTGCTCTGGTACTTCGCGGGGGCCGCCGTCACCTTTTGCGTCTTCGCCGCCATCACGCTGGTGCCCAGCAAGCTTGCCGTCTTCGTGCTGCTGGGCGTCGGGCCGTTCATCTCCTACCTGCTGCCCAAAAAGCTGGAGCTCGACATCACCAAGCCCGCCCATGCCTGCGCCTGCGGCGCGGTCGTGACCGGCCTGCAGCTGACCTGCGGCGTGGCCGGGCCCGCGCAGGCGCTTTTCTTCCAGACCGACAGCCTGACCCGCCATGAGACGGTGGCGACCAAGGCCTTCATGGCGGCGACCTCCCACCTGACCAAATTCGTCTATTTCGGCTTTATCGCGGGCAGCCTCTCGCAGGCCGCATCCGGCGTGCCCCTGTGGCTTTTCGCCGCCCTCATCCCCGCGGCGCTGATCGGAACAAAGCTGTCGAAATCCATCCTCGCGCGCATTTCGGACAAGCAGTTCTACCACGCGACGCAGGGCATCCTCTTCGTCATCGGCGTCGTTTACCTGCAAAAGGCCTTCATGCTCTGGCTGAACGGCTGAAGACGATCAGTGCAGGCAGGTCAGCGACGCGCCGGAGAAAACGATCACGATGATGATATAGACGAGATGGGTGAGGTTGTGCACTTCCTGGTCGATGCCGAAGGCCCACCAATAGGCCGTGTCCTTGTAGGTCCAGCCGAATTTGTTGGTGATGGCGCCCTTGATCTTATCGACAAGGCCGTGGACGATGAAATCCACCGCCCCCAGCCACCACAGCGCGGGCGCGAAGACGAGCATGAGCGCAAGCGTGCCCGCCGCATGAATCGCCGCATGCACGCCCAGCGCCTTCGCCCCGCCCATGTTGAACGGGCTGCCCTTGACGTTCGCCATCCACGAGGTCTGCAGAAAGAAATCGCAAACCACCTGCTTGGCGCGGAACGCAAGGTAAAGAACTAGAATATTGAGCAGCGTCATCAAACCCCTCGAACAATAGTCCCATTAAAAATTATTTTGCGCGTTCTGGCCAGAAGTAAAGCGCGCAAAACGCGCATTGCCGTAATTATTTAACCTTTGCGCCCGTTCATTATTACTTTGTTAACCGGGGACGGCTTAAATATAATAGTGGGAAAGCGGAGCCGGATGCGTTTTTGCGGGCTTTGCAGACCCGCTGTCATGTCCGGGGTTACAGGTTCTAGGGGATTATGTCGGAAACGACCACCAAAAAGAAATTCAAGCAAGGCGACATCCTGATGCGCGAAGGCGACAAGGGCGATTGCGCCTATGTCATCGAAAGCGGCAATGTCGAGATTCTCGTCCACCGCGAGGGCCAGCCCCTGCAGATCGGCGTACGCGGCCCCGGCTCGCTGCTGGGCGAAATGGCGATGATCGACGACAAGCCCCGCACCGCGACCGTGCGCGCCATCGAAGACTGCGTTGCGCTGGAAATATCGCGCGACGATTTCGCAAGGCGCGTCGAAAGCGCCGACCCGGTCGTGAAGATGGTGATGCGCGTCATCACCAACCGCTACCGCGACATGATCGGCCGCACCCAGTTCATCCGCTTCCCGCCCTCCACGGCGGCGGAGGACGCGGAGCACGATGACGAGCTGCACAACATCGCCCTTTCCACCATCAAGGTCCACCACGAGCTGAAGGGCGCGCTGGAAAAGAAAGAGCTGACGCTGTTCTACCAGCCCATCATCGACGTGCAGAACATGAAGATCGCGGGCTTCGAGGCGCTGATGCGCTGGCAGCACCCGGAAAAAGGCATGATCTCCCCCGGCGTGTTCATTCCCGTGGCGGAGGAAAGCGGCATGATCGTGGAGCTCTCGCGCTTCGCGCTCGACGTCGCGGCGGAAAACGCGCCCAAGCTGCAGGCGGCGGCCAACCCCGAGCTCGTCGGCAAGAAGCCGATCTTCGTCGGCGTCAATTTCTCGGTCAAGGACTTCGCGGACGCCGACCTCTTCGAATACATCGACGGCAAGCTGAAGGAAAAGGGCGTCAAGCCGGAGCAGATCCACCTCGAAATCACCGAAAGCCTGCTGATGGAGGCGCCGGAAACGGCCAAGGAAGCGCTGGAAAAATGCCGCGCGCGCGGGCTGGACGTCTCGATCGACGATTTCGGCACCGGCTATTCCTCGCTCAGCTACCTGCACTACTTCCCGATCGACACGCTGAAGGTGGACCAGAGCTTCATCCGCGCCATGACGACGCATCACGCCAGCATGGTGCTGGTCAAATCCATCATCACCCTCGCGCGCAACCTGAACATGAAGGTTATCGCGGAGGGCATCGAGACCCAGCACGAGGCGGAGATCGTCCGCAACCTCGGCTGCGAATTCTGCCAGGGCTACTGGTTCGCCAAGCCCATGCCGCTGGACGCCGCGCTCGACTTCATGAAGAACTGGCAGCCGCCCAGAATGGAAGCCCCGCGCCGCGCGGGTTCGGGCAAGTAATCCCTCTTAGCTGAAAAGTCACGCCGCCGTAAAAGACTCCGCCCAGATGCGGTGCGGCACCTGCAGCACCTCTTCGGGGAAGTTTTCCGCCAGCACCTTTGCGAATTCTCGGTCGAACTCCTCCACCGCCTCCGGCGGCAGGCTGCCGCCGATGCCGGAATAGGCGCGCATCCGTCCCCGCCAGCCTTCGTGGCTATAGGACACGTCCTCCATGTATTCGAAGGACGCGACGGAAACGAAACCCGCCGGCTGCACGCTGCCGGGGCCGGAAGGATATTCGCCGAAGGGCCAGAGGCCGCTCGCCGTCCATGACGGATTGTATTTCGCCCGCAGGCGGTACATGGCCTCGACGGGCGCGCAGTCGTCGTCCCAGTCGAAATGGGCCAGCACCAGCCGCCCGCCCGCATCCAGCACGCGCAGGGCTTCGGCGGCGGCCTGCGCGGGGTCGAACCAGTGCCAGCACTGGCCCGCCGTCACGTAATCGAAGGCATTGTCTTCCTGCCCGGTCTTTTCCGCCGTGCCGAGCACGAAACGGGCCGAAACGCCCTGTTCGCGCGCCAGCTGCGCCGCGGCGTCCAGCTGGTTCTGCGCGATGTCGAGCCCGGTGACCGCGAACCCCTCGCCCGCCAGCCTGCGGGCGATGGTGCCCGTGCCGGTGCCAAGGTCGAGCACGCGGCCTTTTTTATCTTTATCGCGTTTATCGAGGAACCCCGCCCCCGCCAGCCGCTTGAAAAAGCTGTCCGGGAAGCCTGCGCGGTGCTTCGCGTAATCGGCGGAGGTCTTGCCGAAATCCACTTCTTTTTTCAATGACATGGCTGCTCCTGACGTGCTGTGCGGTGATTTTTCGATTTTGTGAATATGAAGGGGGAAAATCTTCCTGTCCAGCCCCGCGCGGGGCTAAAAAGCTTTTTGTTTTCAGGCAGTTCAGATAGGATTCATTTTATCTTTTCTTCATAATGACTTAAAGCTTTGGCATTATAATAAAAAGATGGGGGAAAGGCATGGCGGAAGGCTATCCGTCCTGCCGCCTACGTGCATTTCACTTGCCGGGGAATGCGCAGATTATCCAGCGGGGAGCCAAACATGCCAAAAGACATGCACTTCGACGCCACAGTTCACGCCACGGACGGCCACGTCATGCTGCCCGGCAGCGACGTCATCGCCGACGCCCAGTTCGCGCGCGAGGGCGCGGATCTTTTCCTGACCTCTCCCGACGGCCACACGGTGAAAGTCGAAGGTTATTTCAGCCACAACCCGCCCCCGTCGCTCGATACGCCCGACGGCAAGCATCTTTCACCCGACCTGGTTTCCGCCTTTCTCGCCCCCCAGCACCCCGCGCAATATGCGGATGCCGGCCATCACGCCGCGGCGGCGGATGATTCAAGCGCCGTGGGCAAGATCACCCAAGTCGTCGGCAAGGCCGAAGTCATCCACGCCGACGGCAGCCATGCCCCCGCGGCGCTGAACGCCGCCATTCATCAGGGCGACGTCATCCAGACTGCCGACAAGGGCGGCGTCAACATTCTTTTCTCCGACAACACGACCTTCGCCATCAGCGAAAATGCGCGCATGTCGGTCGATGAATTCAACTACCACCCGGCGGACCATTCGGGCAGCACCTTCTTCTCCGTGCTGCAGGGGGTCTTCGTCTATACCAGCGGCCTCATCGGCAAGCATGACCCCGGCCACGTCAACATCAACACGCCGGTCGGCGCCATCGGCATCCGCGGCACCGTGGTGGCGGGCGACATCCACCCCGCAGGGCAGGACAGCCATATCACCATCGTCGATGGCGCGATTGTCGTGACCAACGACGGCGGCTCGCTTCTTCTGGATCAGAACCTCGACACCGCCGTGCTCAACGATTATGCGTCCGCGCCACTCGATGGCGGCCAGATGACGGCGCAGGCCTTCTCGACGACCTATGACGCGGCGCACAGCGTGGCCTCCGGCACCTTCGATGCCGTTTCGACCGGCGTTTACCAGTCCGCACCCGTGGCCGCGCCCGATGCGACCGTCAACCATGACGGCACGACGACCGCACCGACGGACAACACAGCGCCTTCCACGACAGCGCCCGGCGACACGACGGCGCCGCTGGATCACGGCACGACGGCCCCCGCGCCCAGCGACGGCCTGCTGATGCCGGGCGACGTCTTCACCGACCCCTCCGTCACGCAGGCGGGCGCGAGCACCGCCAGCTTCACCACCGACATGACGGGCAGCAGTTTCACCACCGACACCACCGGCAGCAGCTTCGCCACCACCGGCGGCGCGACGAGTGCCGCGACGCTGGGCGGCGCCACGCTTTTGTCCACCACCAGCTCATCCGGCACGCTGGCCGCCGCGACCGGCGGGGCCGCCACGCCGACGACCTCGGCCGCCTCGCTCACCCCGCACCTGAACTTCACCTTCGAGAGCTGGTATCAGGCCGATGGCGGCGTGCCCCTGCTCTACGAAAACCTGAGCTCGCTCGCGGCCACGCCTGACCCCGGCTTCCAGGTCGGCCATATCGACACGTCCCTCTTCCCGGCGGGAACGACATACAGCCTGACGACCGGCGCGCTCAACAGCCTGCATTACACGGGTTCCACCACGACCGCAGTGTCGTCGAGCACCTTACTGAGCGTCATGAGCATCAACCCGGACGGCACGGTGCACATCGACAACCCCTTCGCCATGCTACCCGACGTCAACGGCTCCAGCATCGCCTTCACCATCACGGCGACGGACGCGGGCGGCACGGTCATCGACACGCAGAACTACAGCCTGACGCTCAGCAGCCAGTATATCCATGCGCCGGGGTTCAACGGCATCCAGATCGGCGATAACCCGGGAACGGCGTTCAGCGAGGTTAACGTCGCGCCCAGCATGAACAACGACCCCCTCATCGGCGGCGCCGGCCACGACCTGCTGGTCGGGCGCGACGGCAACGACACGCTGGTCAGCAACGGCGGCTTCGACACGCTGCTGGGCGGTGGCGGCACGGATAAAATCGTGCTGACGGGCGGAAACACCTATGAATACATCAACGGCGGCGCGGTGGCCGACAACGACAAGCTGCAACTGGGCAGCTCCTCCGACGTCTCGGGACTGAACTTCAACTTCATCACCTCCGGCCATAACGTCTATAACATCACAAGCATCGACATGGACAAAAACCATTCGAACACGCTCACCTTGAGCCTGCAGGACGTTTTCGACATGGTCGGCCCCGGCGGGACGCTGGACATCTCCACGGGCGGCGGCGCCCAAAGCCAAACCGTGTTGCTGAACGGCAGCGACGGCACGGTATTGTCGAACCCGACCGACACTCCCGGCACCCCCACGACGATCACCGCGACCTATAACTCCAGCAGCGTCACGCTCGTCATCCACAACGGCGACGGCGCCTTCGGCTCCATCAGCCATACGGTCGTATAAGAATAAAACTATTATTTTTCCGTCGCGACCCAGACGCCCGTCCAGCCATCGGGCGGAGGGTTTTCGCGGTAGATCTCGATGCGGCGGCGATAGAGCGCGTAGAGCCCCCCGAGCTCGGGGTGCAGCTTCTCGCACGCCTTCCCGGTTTCGACAGCCTCGTCCCACTTGCGGGCACGGTAGGTCTCCAGCATCCGCGCATGCAGGGCGCGGAAGTCCTTGAAGGCCGCATCCTCCAGCATCTGCGCATCGCCCAGCAGCGCATAGACGCGCTCGGGCTCGCTGCGGCCCTTGACCGTCAGCAGGTCCAGCTCGATGACGGCGAAATCCGGCGCCAGCTTGTGCGTACCTTCGGAAATCATGATGTTCACGCCGTATCCCTTGGTCTGGCTTTCCATGCGCGAGGCGAGGTTGACCGTGTCACCCAGCGCGGAATAGGCGAAGCGCTGCTTGGAGCCCATGTTGCCGACGGAGGACTTGCCGCTGTGCAACCCGATGCCCGCCCGTAATTCGTGGAAGGGCCGGCCCGCCGCCTCCGCCGCCTGCTTTTGCGCCTCGTTCACCGGCGCGAGGGACTTGACCATGTCGAGCGCGGCGCGGCAGGCGTTCTTCGCGTGGTCCGGGTCTTCCAGCGGCGCGTTCCAGAAGGCCATCATGGCGTCGCCCATGTATTTGTCGATGGTGCCGCGGTTTTCCAGCACGCAGGAGGTCATGGGGGTCAAAAAGTCGTTCATCATCTTGATGAGGTCAGCCGGGTCCATCGATTCCGATATCGTCGTGAAGTTGCGGATGTCGGTGAACATCACGGTCAGCTCGCGCACTTCGCCGCCCAGCTTCAGCTTTTCGGGGTTCCCCGCCAGCTCTTCCATCAGCACCGGCGAGATGTAATGGCTGAAGGCCTGCCGGATGGCTCTCTTCTGCGCCTCGGACCGCATGTTGGTCAGGATGGAGGAGAGGATGAACAAGGTCAGGTAGATCAGCGTCGGCAGCACGGGGTCGATCAGCAAGCCGTAGTTCTGGTAGCAATAAAGCCCGCCCACGAAACCGCCCGCGATGAAGATCGCGCTGACCAGCGCCAGCGCGCCGGTGCTGACGTAGGGCATCAGGAAGATGATGAGAATCCCCGCCAGCGCCGTCGCCAGCAGTTCCTGCGCCTGCAGCATGAACGGCCGCTTCAGGAATTGCTGCTGCATGATCTGGTCGATGATCTCCGCGTGCATTTCCACGCCGGGCACGACGCGGTCGATCGGGCTCGAGCGCAGGTCGAACAGGCCGATGGCGGAAGTGCCGACAAGCACGATCTTGTCTTTTATCGCTTGCGCGGGGGCCGTGCCGTTCAATATCTTCCAGGCCGGAATGTAAAGCGACGGCCTGTGCCCCGCGTAATAGATGTAGAAATAGCCGGACAGGTCGGTCGGCACATTGTAAGCCCCGACGCCGAGGCTGCGGATGCCCGTGAACGTCGTCTCGCTGCCCCAGGAGGTTTTCCCCGCCCGGCTCATGTTGATCCGGTAGGGCGCATCCTTGCCGCCCACGCCCAGCAGCAGCGTTTCCAGCGACAAGGCCGGGAATACCTGGTATGTCTGGCCCCGGCGGTTCATATGCCCGACCAGCAGGGGAATGCGGCGGATGATGCCGTCGCTGTCCGGGCGCGCGGCGAAGACGCCCACGCCGTCGGCCGCCGCGACGAGCCCCGGCATCGGCGCGACGAAGTTCGTCTCGCTCTGCACGAAATCCTTGGGGCCCGGCCCCTTGCCCGTCACGAGATATTTCGGCGGCTTCAGCCACGGCGAGATGTCGCGCGACTGGTTGGAGACGGCAAAGCCGAGGCAGACGTGCCCCGCCTCGCGGATGTCCTTCGCGAAGACCTCGTCATTGTCCTGCATGGTCTCGAGGCTTTCGATGATCGGCCCGGTTTCCGGCGTGACGGGAAGCCGGCGCGCGAGGTTGCCGGGCGACGTGCGGTCCGGCTCGGCGAAAACGATGTCGAACCCGACCGAGCGCGCGCCCATTTTCCGCAGGTCCTTCGTCAGCTCCCCGATGACGGTATGCGGCCAGGGCCACTGGCCGATGCGGGAAAGAGAATCCTCGTCGATATCGACGATGGCCACGCCGTTGCCCGGGTGACGCGGCAAGATGCGGTTATAGGTGTCGAAGACGAGGTTGCGCAACGGGTTGAGAAAATTCGTCTCGCCGTACTGCAAATAGTTCGCGCTGAAGAGCATTGCCAGCAGAAGAAAAACCTGGAAACGCCGGTTGACCAGCAGTTGCTTTAACATTCATTTCTCCGTAAACGCGCGGTCTTTGGTGCGCAGGACAGGCTTGAGAAGATAGGTCAGTATCGTGCGCTTGCCGACGATGACCTCCGTTTCCGCCACCATGCCGGGCGCGATGGGCAGCGGGTGCGCCGCGTCGCCGAGGTAATTCTTGTCCGTGCGCACGTCGATCTCGAAGAAAGTGTCGCCGCGCTGGTCGGTCGCCGTATCGGGGCTGATGCGTTCCAGCTTGCCGGTCAGCGTGCCGTAGATCTGCGATTCATAGGCGGTGATGCTCACCCGCACCTTCTGCCCGGGCTTCAAAAAAGCCACGTCCGAGGGGCTGACGCGCGCGCGGATCATCAAATCGTTCGCCGTCGGCACGATTTCCACCAGCCGCTGCGCGGGCTGCACCACGCCGCCAACGGTCTTGACGTAGGTCTTCTGCACGATGCCATCGACGGGGGATTTCAGCTCGCTGCGGCTCACCTTGTCCTCGACCGACTTCAGGCTTTCGCGAATGGCGGCGATGCGCGTTTCCGTGTCGTTGAGATCGGCCAGCGCCTGCGAGCGGAAATCGCCCCGCTTCTGGTCTTCCTGCTTGCGCGCCGCGGAAAGCTTGGCTTCCAAGGACTGCTGCGACTGGTAGGCGGCGGAAAGATTGCCCGCCACGTCGTTGTATTGCCGTTCCAGCCTGATCTGCTCGATTTCCGGCTGGGCCTTTTTCGCCACCAGCTTGCGGGTGATGTCGAGCTCTTTTTGCAGCAAGGCCTTGCTCTTGCTGAACTGCGAGATATTGGCGCGCACCTGCGCGAGGTTCGCCTCCGCCTCATGCACCTGATCCTCGACGATGGCGACGGCGGTCTTCAGCTCCTGCTGCTGGGAGAGGTAGAGCTTTTGCTCGTTCGCGGCGATATCGGGATATTTTTTGACGAAGTCGTCGTCGAGCGAAAAAGGCTTGCCCGACACCTGCGCCTGCAGCCGCGCGCGCTTGGCCTTCAGCCCGGCCATCTGCGCCTCGATGCCGCGGCCCTGCGTGGCGAACTGCACGTCGTCGATGCGCAGCAGCACCTGACCCTTTTTCACGTGCTGGCCCTCGGTCACGTCGAGGTCGCTCACGATGCCGCCGTCGAGGCTCTGCACCACCTGTATGTCGCTGGAGGGCATCACCTGCCCCGAGCCGCGCACGCGCTCGTCCACCTGAGAGGTCGCGGCCCAGACGAACAGCCAGACGAACAGCCCCGCCACCGCGAAAAGGAAGAACTGCGAGGAGCGGCTGGGGCGCAGGTGCGCCGCCGCTTCCAGCTCGGACATGAATGCGATGTCTTCCTTGTCCATCTTCCCTTCCTATGCCTGCGGCACCGCGACCTTGCCCGAGGAGAGCGCGGCCAGCACCTCGTCGCGCGGGCCGTCCAGCACCATGCGGCCGTTGTCCATGACGATGACCCGCGTGACCAGCTGCAACAGCGCGGGCTTGTGCGTGACGATGATGACGGTGCGTTCCTGCGTATCCGCCGCGATGTTCTGCAGCACCCGCGCCTCGGTCGTGCTGTCCATCGAATTCGTCGGCTCGTCCATGATGAGGACGGGCGTGTCCATCAACAAGGTGCGCGCCAGCGCCACCGCCTGCCGCTGCCCGCCCGAAAGCCCTTCGCCGCGCTCGCCCACGGGCGTGTCGTAGCCCATCGGCTTGTGGCGGATGAAGTCATGCACGCCCGCCAGCTCGGCCACGCGCAGCACCTCCTCGTCCGTCGCGCGCGGGCGGCCCATCACGATGTTCTCGCGCACCGTGCCGCTCATCAGCGTGGTGTCCTGCCCCATATAGGCGATGTTGCGGCGCAGGTCGGCGGGGTCGATCTGTCGCATGTCGGTCTCATCGACCAGCACCGTGCCCTGCGAGGGCTCGAAGAAATTGACCATCAGCTTGACCAGCGTGCTTTTGCCAGAGCCGATGCGCCCGACCACGGCGATCTTCTCGCCCGGCACGATGTTGAGGTTGACGCCCTGCAGAACCGGCCGGAAGGTGCGCGGGTAGGAAAATTCCACGTTGCGGAAGGAGAAGGCCCCCTTCAGCGCGGGGCGGTGCAGGAACTTCACGCCCCGCGGGCGCTCCACCGGCAGTTTCATGACGGCGTCCAGCGTGCGGTAGGCGGAGCGCGCCTGATAATAACGGCTGATAAGCCCCGCCACCTGCCCGATGGGCGCGATAGCGCGGTAGCTGAGGATGACGCAGGCCATGAGCGCGCCCACGCTGAGCTCGCGCCCGGCGATGAGGTACATGCCGACGAGGACGATGACGATAACGCTGAGTTGCTGGATGAGCAGGGAAAAATTGACGCTGAGGCCGGAATAAAAACGCGAATCCTGCCCCGCTTCCGCCGCCCTGCCGACGTAATGGCTGTAGGCGGCGCGCAGCGCCCCCTCGCCCCCCACGCCGCGGATGGTCTCGAGGTTGCCCAGCGTTTCGATGAGCAACCCGTGTTTTTGTTCCGCCGTGCGCATGGCGAGGCGCACCTTGCGCCGCACCGGCAGCTGCATGAGGTAGCCCGTCACCAGCACCAGCAAATAAAAGCCCAGCAGCAGCGCGGCGATGGTGCCGCCGGCGATCATCCAGATGGCGGCGATGAACAGGAAGGAGAACGGGAAATCGACCAGACCCGTCATGGTCGCGGAATTGAAGAACTCGCGCAGGCTGTCGAATTCGCGCATGCTGTTGGCCATCACGCCCACGGAATCGCGCCGCTGGCCCAGCTTCATGTCCAGCACCTGGTCGTAGAGCCGCTGGCCGACGATGACGTCCGCCCGCCTGCCCGCGATGTCGATGAAATAGCTGCGCAGCGTGCGGATGACGAAGTCGAAGATATAGATGGAGCCCGCGCCGATGGCCAGCACCCAGCCGGTTTCCTGCGCGTTGTTGGGCAGCACGCGGTTGTAGAAGTTCATGATGAAGATCGGGCTGGTCAGCGCGAAGCAGTTGATGAGGAAGGAAGCCAGCAGCACCCGCGCGTAGATGCCGAGGTTTTCCAGCACGTCGCTCCAGAACCAGTGGCGGGACAGCGGCGCGTCTTCCTCTTCTTCCTGCGGGCGGGCGTAGATGACGTATCCCGCCGCCTTCTTTTCCAGTTCCTTCGCGCTCACTACGGTTTCGCTGCGCGTGGCGGGGTCCATCAGCTTGACCTGCCCCTTGCCGCGCTGCACCAGCAGCACCGCTTCCTTCGACTTCAGCACGACGACGGCGGGCATGACCTCGGAGGGCACCTGCGAGGGACGGCGGCGCACCACCTGCGCGCGGAACCCCGCGCGCTGCGCCGCCTCGCAAAACAGCTTGGGCGTCATGCCGGTCTTTTCCACCGGCAGCCCGGCGGCCAGCGCCTCGGCCGAGCGGGCATGGCCGAAATAACTGGTCAGGAAAACGAGGGATTCAAGGAAGCTGTCGGCCTGGCGCGCCGCGCCGGGGTGAGCCGTACCGTCAGGCGTTTCGGCGGGCGTTTCGGCACCCCGTGCCGTGTCGCTGGCGCCCTTGACCATATCATCCGCCCTTGCTGTCCGCCGGCATAGCGGCGGGCGCAGGCGCCTTCGCCTCTTTCGGCGGGGCGGAGGGAATATCCGCGAAGGAATCGCGCAGGCAGCCCAGCGCCTGCAAAAGCTCGAAGCGCGAGAGCAACCGGCGGTAATAGGCATCCGTGCGCGCCGCGCGGGCGTCGAACAGCCGGGCGTTGGCGCTGATGATCTGCAGGTTGGTCTGCCGTCCGCCCTCGTATTGCGCAAGGTAGCTCTTCAGCAGCTTCTCGCCCGCCTTTTCGCGGTCGCTGAGCAGGTCGTACTGCTCGTCCACGATGGTCATGGCCGTGTATTTCTGGCGCACGTCGTGCTGGGCCATGCGCAGGGCCGCGGCGCGCTTCGCCATGGCCGCGCGGCGCTCGCTCAGCTTGCGGTCCACGCTGGAAAGCTGGCCGCCGCCGGTGGCGAAGTTCCACGACATCTTCAGCATCGCTTGCGCGGTGTTCTGCTCGCCGCCCAGCTGGTCGCGCTGGTCCATGGCGGAATAGCTGACCTGCGCATCGACATGCGGCAGCATGGATGATTTTTCCGCCGCCGCGTCTTTTGCCAGCGCGGCCACGATCCGCGCGGCGGATTGCACGGCGGGGTTCTCGTCCGCCTGCGCCACCGCGCCGTCTTCCGTCGGCGGAATCAGCCTGTTCCAGGCGGGCGCGCCGATCGAGAGAATATGGTCGGGCGGGGCGCCCACGGCCTCGATGTAATCCGCCTTCGCCTGGCGGAAGGCTTCCTCGTAGCCGAGGCGCGTGGTGCGCGCGGCCATGAGAATATCCTGCGCCTGCAGCAGTTCCGATTCATTCGTCGCGCCTTCCTTGACGGAAAGGGCGATGCTTTCCTTGCGCTCCTTGATGCGGTCCATGTAGTCGCCGGCCAGCATCAAGAGCTCTTTCGTGCGCATGAGGTTGAGATGCGCGCGCGCCGCCTTCAGCGCGACGCTGTCCGCGCTGCCGTTCAGCTCGTAGAGCGCGGATTGCTGGCGGTCGCGCGCGGCGGCCAACTTGTTGACGTTGCCGAAACCGGCGAAAACCGGCTGGGTCACGGTGATGCCCGCCTGCGTCTTCCACGAATCCGCATAGCCGCCCGTCAGGGCGCGGGTGGTGTCGTCGTTTTCGTGAATGCGCCCGGTGGAGCCGTCGATCGAGACGGTCGGATAGAAGGATGATTTCTGCGTGCGCACATCGTCCGCCGCCGCGGCCACCGTCGCCTTACCCGCCTGCATCTGCGGGTGGGAGGACAGCGCCGCCGAGACGCTGTCCGCGATGCTTTCGGCAAAGGCCGCGCGCCCCCCCGTGGCCAGCGGCAGGCAAAGCGCCGTCGCGAGCATGAAAGGCCGGATGAACGGCCGCATGAAAGACCGCATGGACGCAATGGATGACATCGATTTCATATGTTTTCTGAACACGGCCCGAATGACCTTACCCCCGATTTTTCAATGAGCCGCAGAACGCGGCGCATGGCAGTTACCCCGACTTCAAGAATGCCCGACAACCCCCCTGTCTTGCAACAGCTTTGCGGTCGCGGAAGCACAGATACAGTCTGCGGCATGAATGATTAAGCATCCGTAAAACAGCGGGCAAATCATGCGCCTGCCGGGCGGATTTCCGCCCTTTTACGCGCTATGAAAAAAATCTGAACGCAGGTCAGTGCCCGAATATCCTGAAAATGGCCTTCAGGATGCCGAGAACGATATGCGCGAGGGGCTGGTGGCCGGGACCGCCGGTGGCGTGCCCGTGCCCGTTGTCGCCATGGCCGTCCCCGTTATGGTCGCCGGTGTTATGACCGCTGTTGTGATGGCCGTTATTGTTATGGCCGCTGTTGCCGTGCCCATGACCATTATCGCCGTGACCATTATCGCCATGGCCGTCGCCGTTATGGTCCCCGCCATGATGGTCGTCGTTATGATGACCGCCGTTGTGGTGGCCCCCCCACCAACTGTGGTGATGCCCGTCGCCATGATGACCGTGGCCCGGTGTGGGTGTGGGTGTGGGTGTGGGTGTGGGTGTGGGCGTCGGCGTCGGCGTCGGTGTCGGTGTCGGCGTCGGCGTCGGTGTCGGTGTCGGTGTCGGCGTCGGCGTCGGTGTCAGTGTCCGCATCGGCGTCGGTGTCCGCGTCGGCTTCCTGTCCGGTGAGTCCGGTGTCGATGAAGACATCATCGCCAGAGACGGTGAGCTT
>WGNE01000043.1 GCA_016124645.1 Alphaproteobacteria bacterium | reverse complement strand
GTCGGCGGCATCCAGCGCGGTCAGCAGCAGGGCCGCCGCCCCCGCCCCCGCGATGGAAATATTGAGCGCGTCGGGGATGATTTTATGGTGGATGTCGATGTCCATGATGCTCACCACCAGCGGGGCGAGCACGAAAACCGCGAGCAGCGGGGGCGAAAAGCCGAAACGATGCAGGAAGACCAGACACAGGAACAACGTCGCCAGCTCGATGAGCGGATAGCGCCAGCCGATGGGTGCGCGGCAATGGCGGCAGCGGCCGCGAAGAAACAACCATGAAAAAACCGGCACCAGATCCGGCACGCCCAGCGGATGCCCGCAGGACGGGCAGGCGGAACGCACCCTTTTCACCATCGAAATCCCGCGCGGCAGGCGGTAGGCGAGCGCGGTCGCGAAGCTGCCGAAGCACAGGCCGAGAAAAACCGTCAGGGCGAGATGAAACCCCTGCATGACGCCCGCGCTCATCCCCGCATCCACCGGTCGCCCGGCTTAATGCAGGTCGATCAGGCGCTGCTTGATCTGGTCGATCGGCAGGGGGTCCTTGATGTCGCCCTCGGCGTACATGCGCACGATCTGGCGGTAAAGGTCGCCCGCCTTGCCGCTCTGGCCCATCTTGTCGTAGAGGACCGCCTGATTGTAAAGGACATAGGCGTTTTCCGGCGCCAGCGCCTGCGCCATGTTCAGGTACTTCAGCGCGTTGTCGTAGTCGCCCGACTGGGCATAGGCCACGCCCAGCTGCGCGGCGATGTCCGGCTGGTAGGGATAGGCCGCGCGCAGGTCCTTCAGCTTTTCAAGCGCGAGCTGCGGGTCCTTGTTCTTGAGCAGCCCCAGCATGTTGGTGAGCGCCTCAAGGTTCTTCGGGTCCATGTTCAGCACGTCTTCATAGGCCGCGAGGGCGGAATCGATCTGGCCCATTTTCTGCAGCGCGACGGCGCGGCCCATGATCGGCCGCGTGTCCTTCGGATAGTCTTTCTGCAGCCCGTTGAAGAGGTCGAGCGCGGCCGCGTTGTTGTTGTCCGACAGCGCGACGCGCGCCTGCGTCAGCCGCGAGGTGAAATCGCCCACGTCATGGCTTTTCAGGATCGTCACATAGCCCTCGGGCAGCGGGCGGATGATGGCGTCCTGCTGCAAAAGCTGATCGACGGTTTTCATCGAGGACTTGTCGAGCTGGGGCGCCTTTTCCGCCGCCGCCGTCTTGTCGTCCTTGTTCGTCGCCACGGCCGCCTTCGCCGCCGCGTCGTTCGCCGCCGCCGCTTTCGCCTGCGCGGGCGTGGCGGGCTGGCTGAGCTGGTCGAGGACCGCCGCGTTCGTCATGATCGCCATTTCAGCGTCCGAAGGCTTGGACGCCGCAAGGGCGTTCGCCGCGCGCTTGCTGGCCTCTTCCTTGGTCACGGGAACTTCCGCGCCGGGCTGGGCCCATGTCGGCGCGCTGGCCGAGGCGGCGGCGGAGGTATCGGGCGCGGCGCCCGCAGCAGCCATTCCCATGTCGGCGGGCACGGGCAGGTCCTGCGGCGGCATGTCGCCGGAAGCCGCCGGGGCGGCGGCGGAACCGGCCGCGCTATTAGCGGCGGCGGCCATGGGGTTCGCCCCCTGGGGAGCGGGATTGGCTGCGGGACTGGCTGCAGGGGCGGATGCGGCATCCGGCGCGGGCATGGCCGGAACGGCGGCGGCCTCTGCCGCGGCATCGGGCATCGGCGGCATGCCCGGCGCGGCTGGCGCGGCGTCGGGAACAGGCATCGGCGGCGCAACCGGCGCCGATGCGGAGGGAGGCGAAATGCCGCCGGGCAACAGGTCCATGGGATTCACGGGCGGGTTCCCGGGCTTGGCGCCCGATGACGCCACGGCCGGCGGCAGGGGCGCGGATGACGGCGCGGCCGCGGGCGGCGTTGCGGACATGGACGTCGCGGGCATGGGTTGCGGCGGCAGGGCCAGCGGGTCCGCGGCCTTCTTCGCGGCCAGCTTCGGGTTATGATGCGGCGGAGCGGGCACCGCATCGCCCGACATGTTCGTCATGTAATAGTATCCGCCGCCAAGCCCCAGAACGACGAGCAGCGCCACGCCGGCGAGCAGGCCTTTCTTGCCGCCCCCGCCGCCGCTGGCGGCGCGCACCGGCGCGGAAAGCCCGCCCATGCCGTCGCCGCCTTCAATCTCGTCCGCGGCGTCGTCAACGGCATCGAAGCCGTCGTCGTGCATTTCGGAAGCCGCCGCGCCGGCATCGTCGTGCGGCTGCGGGTCTTCGGCGCCGAAACCGGCGTCAAGGCCGGGATCGAGCCCGTCATCATGAGCCATGTCGAGGCCGTCGTCATGCAGCTCCATGTCGTCGGCGCCGTCGATCTCGTTCTCGCCCTGGTCTTTGCCACCAAACAGTTTCATGACTCTTGTACCTTTGTTTTATCTTTTGTTTTGTCGTCGATCAGTTTCAGGAACGCGCGCTCCAGGTATTCCTGCCCCTGCGCCTTTTTCAGCTCCGCCGGCGTGCCCAGGAACCGCAACCCGCCCTCGTGGATGACCGCGATGCGGTCGCAGATTTCATCCATGTCGGCCAGGATATGCGAGCTCATGAAGACCGTCATGCCCTTGTCGCGGCAGGCGACGATCTCGTCCTTCACCAGCACGCGCGCGCGCGGGTCGAGGCCGCTGGTCGGCTCGTCGAGGATGAGCAGCGGGCATTCGGTGAGCCATGTGCCCATCAGCCCCGTCTTCTGGCGCATCCCCTTGGAATAGGTATTGACCCTGCGCTTCAGCGCGTCGCGCGCGAGGGCGAGGCGGTCCGCCGCCTCCATCACCGCTTCTTCGCGGTAGGCGCGCTTGTAAAGGTCGAGCGAGAACTTCACGAATTCCAGCCCGTTCAGGAAGGGCGGCGGCTCGAATTTTTCCGGCAGGTAGGCGATCTTGCTTTTGCTCTCGGGGTCCAGCGTCTTCTTGCCGAAAACCTCCACCCCGCCCGCCGAAGCTTCCATGAGGCCGAGGATGATCTTGATAAGCGTCGTCTTGCCCGCGCCGTTGAGCCCGACAAGGCCGAAGGTCTCGCCGGTGCGGATGTCGAAGCTGACGCCCGAGATCACCGGGCCGTTGCCGTAGTCGGCCGCGACGCCCTCGATGCGGATGGCGGCCTGCGCCGCCCCTTTCGCCGTATCGGCGGTTTTTTTCTGCGCCACTGCCGCCATCAGCCCGACCCCGGCAAGAGGATGCCCGTCACGATGTCATAGGTCTCGTGCGGGTGCATCGTGATGTCGATGACGCCGTTCAGGCCGATGTCGAACCACTTCATGTGGACGCTGTTCTCATGCACCTGTATATCGACGATCTCGGGCAGCAGGCGACCGGGCACGATTTTCTGCCCGTTGATCCAGATCAGCCAGTCGCTGGGACTGCGGTAGATGATGCCCGACAGGGTGATGACCCGCTTTTGCGGAATGGGCGCGCCGTTGTAGCCGCCCGCGTTGGACTCGGCCCCCTTCTGCGCCTTGGAGATCGCGATGAGGTCTTGCGGGGAGAAAAACAGGGATTCGTCGAAAGGCGCGTGCAGCGCGGCTTCCTTGGCCGCCTTTTCTTCTTCAACTTTTTTCTTGGCGGCCTCCGCCGCCGCGGCGGGATTTGCGGCGGGCGCAGATGCGGCGGCAGGCGTCGCCGCGGACGTATCCGCCGCGCGGGCCATCGAAGGCGCCGCCCCCAAAATCAAGGCAGCGAGAAGCAGCGGAAGACGGGAGAACAAGCGGATTTTCATACTCACCTCCTCACCGGGCTGTTGTCGTCGGACGATTGCGGCACGATGGTGATCCACTGCATGGTGGCCGAGGCCGTCAGCAGTTCAGGAGTCTCACCATTACGGATCTTGCTCAGAGCTGCCCGGTCGAGCGGCGCCTTGCGCTCCAAGGTAAAACTGTTGAACATCATCTCCTCGGGGAAATCATGCGCCATCATGTCGAGAAAGCCGTAAAAATTATTGTCCAGCAAGAAGGAGACGTTGGAAATATCGATCCGGCTGCTGATGATTTGCATCTTCGCCGTCTTGGCCTCAGGGTTGTCGAGCTGCTCGACGTCATTGATATTAAAAGAAAACCCGGCGAGCCCTGCCTGCTTGCGCAACATGTCGAGATCGCGGCTGGCCTGGAAACGATCCTGCCCGCCCATAAAACCGGACTTCTTGAAGGCCTGGTACTTGGGCAAACTCCTCTTGAATTCGGCAAGGTCACGCTTCACAGAGCCGATCTTGCTGTGCAGGCTGGATATCTCGCCGTTGATACCGTCAAGTTTAGTATGCGCATCCCCGACCATGGGATCCACCCACAGGAAGTAAAGCCCCGCGACGAAGACATTGAGCCCGAGAAGGGCCGCCAGAATAATCAGGCGTTTAAGACCGATGAGCTTCATTACAGGGGCGCTCCTTCCAGCCGGATTTCCGCGAAATCCTGCCGGCTCTGCTGGGCCTGTTGGCCGTTGTCGCCCAAGACGTTGTTAAACTTTCCCGTATCGCGCGAGATGTTCTCGAAGTTCTGGACCAGCGTAACCTTGTAACCCGGAAAGCCGTCCTGCAGTTGTTTCGTCAAAGCCTCGGTACGCGCCACTTTCTGTTCCAGCAATAATCCGTCAGGCAACGTATATTTGAAGTCGATGATTACCGTCCCCTTGTCTTTTGGGTCGGCAGGCACACCCCGCGCCCGTCCGCTGGCGAAAGCCTGTCCGCCGTTCTTGAAATAATCGCTGGGCGTATGCGACACCCTCAGGAACTGCAGCGTCACATCGCCCGGCAGGCTGTCCTTCAGCGTGTGCAGCACGGGACGCAAATCGACGGCGTTGACATCCAGCAAGTCCTTGATGTCCATCGCGGCCTTCACCGCGTCGGGCTTCACCGGCAGGTTGTCGAAATCTTTTGACGCCTGGTCGTATTCGCGGGTGAGCAGCGACTTCTGGCTCTCGCTGTCGGAAATCTGGCTCTGCAGGGACGAATACTGCTGCAGATCGACCCCGACCATGCCCAGAAGCGCCAGCATGCCGAGCACGAGAACGCCCGTCCCCGCCTGCGCCGCAAGGCGCGGCCCCCGGATGCGGTGGATGCTGGGCACCTTGACGGACAGCTTCAGCCCTGACTTGCGTCCCGTCCATGCGGCATGCAGCGAGTCCGCGAAGTTCGTCTTGTCGAAACCGAAGGATTTCGCCCCCAGAAGGTTCAGCGCGTCGCCCGCGTTGATGCACTGGAAATTCGTGACCGGCAGGGAGGACGGATCGAAGAACTGCTTTTCCACGTCGCCGCAGACGATGACGACGTCGAGCCCGTCGTCCGTATCGTAGCCGAAACGGGAGATATAGGTGAGCGTCGCCTTGAATTCGCGCGTGACCTCCTCGACCCAGCCGTCGCCGCTGGTCCCCGCTTCCGAGGTCGGCGTCAGACGGGTCAGGGCGAGGTTGCCGTCCTTGACGACGACCTGGCGCAGCCCCCCCGTCTCGTGCTGGCCGATCAGCACGGCCCAGCGCGACTTCTTGCCCTTGTCGGCGAAAAGCTTCGTCGAAAGCTCATCGACGAGGCCGGAGGATTCGAGCGGCAGCAGGCCGAAGCCGCCGATGGGCACGCCCGCCTCGTAGATGCAGTTGCCGATGCGGTCGAGCTGGTCGGTTTCCGGCAGCGCGACGAAAAGATAGTTCGGCGTCGGCTTCGGCCCGCCCGGGGCCGCCATGCCGAATTTCTTCTTCGGCGGCTTGATCTCGAGCGAGGCGCGGATGGGATAGGTCGGAAAAGCGAGCTCCAGCTTGCGCTTGACGAAGCGCGGCCGGTCGATCGGCGAAAGCTTCGGAATATCCTCCACCTTGCGGTAGGTCTGGTCCGCGCCGTCGAAAAGGATGACGAGCGACTTGCCCTGGTTGCGCTGCCCGAGCGCCTCGGCCAGCTGCTGGTCGAAGTTCGGCACCTCCCACGAAATGGAGGTCTCGCGCATCACGCCCTTGCCGGCGGGGCCGTAGAGCACCACGCCTTCGCCGCCAACCAGCAAAACCCGACGACTCCTGTTGAAACCCACCATGCCCTTATTGCCCCATCTTGCCGATGCTGTCGTAAATCGGGCCGAAGACGGCTGCGGCGATCCACAGGATCATCCCGCCCAGCACCACCGTCATCGCCGGCTCGATCATCGCGATCATGCCGTCCACGGCGTCGTTCACGTCCTTGTCGTAGAATTCGGTCACCTGCTCCAGAACGCCCGTCAGCTGGCCCGATTCCTCGCCGATGCGCACCATGCGCACGACCAGCGAGGGGAACTCGCCCGAGTTGTTGAGCGCGACGGAAAGGGGGCTGCCCTCCTGCACGTTCTGCTTCACGCGCTCCAGCGCCTCGGTCAGCACGAGGTTGCCCGCGGTGAGCTTCGCGGCCTCAAGGCATTTGAGGATCTCGAGACCGCTGGAAAACAAGACAGCGAAAGTCTGGCAAAAACGCGACAGGGAAATCTTGCGGATCATCGGCCCCATGGCCGGCATGCGCAGGAACATGTAGTCCGTCTGGTAGCGAAATCCTTCGGAGACGTTGCGGCCGACGCGCATCCCGACGACGAAAGCGATAAGCCCGGCGAAGATGTAGAGCGCGTAGTCCTGAATGAAGTTGGAGGTATTGATGAGCGCGATGGTGACGCCCGGCAGTTCGGAGCCGATGTCCTTCAGGAAGCCGACGACCTGCGGGACGACCTGCGTCATCATGATCCAGATGACGAGGATGACGACGCCCAGCAGGATTTTCGGGTAGCGCGTGGCCTTCTTGACCTTGGAGCGCATAGCGTCCGTCCACTTCAGGTGCTTGATGACTTGGGTGAAGGAGTTGGTCATGTTGCCGGTTTCCTCGCCCGCGTTGATGAGCGAGATGAAGATCGGCTCGAAGGTGCCGGGGTGCTTGCCCAGCGCGTTG
This sequence comes from Alphaproteobacteria bacterium, assembly GCA_016124645.1. GTDB lineage: Bacteria > Pseudomonadota > Alphaproteobacteria > Micavibrionales > UBA2020 > WGNE01. The sequence goes on along the minus strand of WGNE01000043.1, from coordinate 21,438 downwards.
GAGAAGGAACTGCCCGCCGAAACCTCCTCATAGACGTCGGACATGATGTCGCGCAGCCGCGTCGATTCCGCCGTGTCGCGCACGTCGGAAAGCGCGTCGAGCAGCGGAACACCGGCCTTTTGCAGCTGCTCGAGGTGGACGAACATCTGGATGAGGTCGCGTATGGCGACTTTCTTGGCGGTGAGCGCGGCGAGCTTGCTGGCCTTGTCGTTCATCTCCTTGCAGTCGAGCAGGGACATGCCGGTTTCCTGCAGGCGCGCGAAAAGATCCGCTTCGTTCGCGGCGTTCACGACGCCGCGAACGGGGCGTCCCCGTTCATTGATGGCCCTGTAACTGAACTTCGGCATGCGTAGAGTAGCCTCACCCCTTTGACTTTGAGACAGTCAAATAATGACTCTATTAGTGTTACAACAATTGTAAAAGAAAACCAAGCACTTGTGCAAGCGCCGCGCGGGGTCCGCCGGCGGTTTACATCCTGTCGGCGAAGTTCAACGTCTTCATGACCGAGTCAAGGCTGGTGACGCCTTCGTATATTTTGGTAATCCCGTCGTCGAGCATGTTTTTGAAGCCTTTTTTCACAGCGGCGGCCTTCAGCTCGGCTTTCGGGGCGTCAATAGCGATAAGATTGTCCAGCTCCTCGTCGAGATAGAGGATCTCGACGCAGGCGATACGCCCCTTGTAGCCTTGGTTGGCGCATTCCGAACAGCCCACGGGGTGGTATATCGTCGGCGGGTTCTTGGGATCGATGAGCTTGCCGTCCGGCCCGTCGCGCAGCAGCTTGCATTCCTCTCCCGTCGCCGGCGCGGCGCGCTTGCAGTGCGGGCACAGTCTTCTGACAAGTCGCTGGGCGAAACAGGCGGTGACCGCCCCCGCCAGCATGGCCGGTTTTATGCCAAGGTCGATCAGGCGCGGGATCGCGCCGAAGGAATCGTTGGTGTGCAGGGAGGTATAGACCTGGTGACCCGTCATGGCCGCCTTCAAGGCCTGTTCCGCCGTGATATGGTCGCGCACCTCCCCGATGAAGATGATGTCGGGATCCTGACGCAGCAGAGCCTTGATCCCCTCGCCGAAGGTGAAGCCGCCGCCGTCGCGCACGTGCGACTGGCGGATCATGCCGAGGTTGTATTCCACCGGGTCTTCCAGCGTCTGGATGTTCACGTCCGGCGTGTTCACGTCGTTCAGCATGGAGTAAAGCGTCGTCGTCTTCCCCGAACCCGTCGGGCCGGTCACGATGATGATGCCTTCCGGCCGGGCCTGCGCCTTGCGGATGAGGTAGAGGTTGTGCTCGGAAAAGCCCAGCTTGGCCAGCGGCACGATGCTCGCGCTCTTGTCCAGAACGCGAAGGACGATGTTCTCGCCATGAACGGTGGGCAGGGACGACACGCGGAAATCCGCCTCGCGCGCGCCCATGTTGAGGTAGAAGCGCCCGTCCTGCGGGGAAAGCTTGTCGGCGATGTTCATCTCGGACAGGATTTTCAGGCGCTGGCAGATCCCGTTCCAGTATTCCTTGTGCAGCGTGTGCGAGGTGACGAGGTCGCCGTCGATGCGCCAGCGCAGGCGGATGAAGTTTTCCTCCGGCTCGAAGTGCAAGTCCGAGGCGCCCATCTTCACCGCCTCAAAGATCAGCGCGTTGACGAGGCGCACGATCGGGTGGCTGTAGGCCTCGTCTTCCGAGAGGGTGTCGATGTTCTTCTTGGCCGCTTCCTTGTCGCCCGCCAGCTCCTTCAAGATCGCGTCGATGGAGGTGGAGACGCCATAGGCGCGGTGGATGGTGTCCGCCATGATGGTCGGCGGGCACAAAAGGGTCTGGATCGCGCAGCCGCGCGGCAAAAGCTGCTTGAGCCTGTCGAGCGCGACGACGTCATAGGGATCGACCATCGCCATGACGGCGCGGTTGTGCTCGCGATCGACGGAGACGGGCAGCATCTGGTACTTCTGCGCGTCCTTCTTGCTGACCAGCTCCAGCGCGTCGGGGTCGAGCATCGTCTTCTTGGGGTCGAACTGCTGCAGGCCCGTGGATTCAGACAGGAAGTCCGAAAGGACCTCGGCGGTCAAAAAGCCCAGATCGACGAGGATTTCGCCGATAAGCTTGGTCGAGCGCTGCTTTTCGTGCAGCGCGACCTTCAGCTGATCGACGGTGATGATGCCGCGTTCGACCAGCCGGTCGCCGATGCGCTTGGCGGGCTTCTTCGCGCCGAGCCCGGCGCCGCCGTCGGCCCCGACCAGCGCATCCGCGCCGCCGGGCTTGCCGGTCGGCACGGGCATGGAACTGCCGCCCGTCGCGGCCTTGTTTTCGCTCGGTTTTTCTTCAGGAGGCTTGCCGTTGGGCGCCCCCGGCTCTTCCAGCGTCAGCTTGGAGGCCGGCTTGTTGAGGTCGTCCGCCGTCGGCTCTTCCAGGGTGAGCTTGGAAGCCGGCTTGTTCAATTCATCGGCAGAAGGGTTCATGGAGGGGGGCGCGGGCTTGTTCAGCTCTTCCGCCGTCGGGCTCATGGAAGGAGAATCCGGCGCTTCCTTATTCTTATTTTCCGGTGATTTGGTGGCGGCTTTTCCAGCCAGCTCTTCAACCATCTTGGTAAACCCCATATGCGCCTCATCATCCTCCAGTATCTAGACTGCCACAGAATGGTTAAGAAAGTTAGAAGATTACGCTAATCAATTTACGTAATGTAAAGGATTTTATCTTAGAATGTAAGGCAATACCCATGTATCAATGCTTTCCGCGCGCGCACACGCTCTCCTTAAAATATATCCTCTTTTCTCATAATATCAATATATTCCCCGCACAATGCTGGGTTTTCGCCGCAGTTTACCGTATGATGCGCGCGGCGGGGAATGCGCGCCTCGATTCTCCGGCTTTCAATACGGCTGTTAAATGAAGGCTTTACCATTGCGGTACATGAAAGGCGCAGGACGCGGGGGACACATCCCCATCAGCGCGCCACCGCATGAACCACAGCATTGAAAAGGACAACCGGCAAAATGATGCCATCATCCGACAAGACCGCGCAGGACGCGGAAAGCATGGAGCCCCCGGCACAGGACAATGACGGTGGCGGGCTTGCCGACATCCGCAGCCTGATCCTCGACGACCTCTCCCCCGCGCTGGAAGTGACCGCGGGCGGCGAACAGCACGGGCATTTCACCCCCGTCTGGCGCTGGCTGGCGCAATCCCAGCACGAGGCGCGCCCGCGCCTGCGCCACCCGCGCATCGAATTGTTCATGGCGGCGCACGGCGCCTACCCGGAAAAACAGCAGAACTTAAAGCCCGTCATCGAGGAGCTCAACGCCGGAAAGCACCCCGTCTGCCCGCTGGCCGAAGCCGCCAACGCCGACCTGCAGGTCTATGAGCTCGACCTTGCCAGCCCCTCGGGCGATTACCGGCAAGGGCCCGCGCTCACCCCCGCCGCCGCCGCGCACGCGATTTCCTACGGGCTGATGGCCGTGCAGCCGGGCGTGGACCTGCTGGCCGTCGCCGCGCTCAACCCCGTGGCCGAGATGGCGGGAGAGCGCATCGCGGGCGCGCTGAAAGACAAGACCGACGCCTTTCGCGCGCTGATGCTTTACGGCGGCGCGGACATCGCGGCCATCTTCGGGCTCATCGTCGCGGCGCAGCTCGCGCGCATCCCGGTGCTCCTGGAGGGAAAGGGCGCGCTTTCCGCCGGCGCGATGCTGCAGATCATGCGGCCCGACGCCATTTCCCACCTGCGCGACGTGTCCGACATCCAGCCCAAACAGGCCGCGACGGCGAAACCCGGCACGGCGGGCGCGCTGCTCATTCCTTTCCTGAAAACGATCGCCCACGCTTAAGGATGGAGCTTCCCTTCTTCGTCATGCCCGCGAAAGCGGGCATCCAAAGGAATATCCGGCGAATGCGGCCGAACGGATCCCCCCTTTCGCGGGGATGACGATAAAGAGGGGCCGTTAAATCAAACGCCGCCGCTGCGCTGGCGGGAGTGCGAAGGCGCGTCCTCCCCCGCTTCCACGGTTTCCGGCACGGGCGCGGAAGAAGCGGCGATAGCGCCGGGGGCTTTCTTGTATTCCCAGAGTTCCAGCACCGTGCGCATGCGGTTGCCGGTCGGGCGTTCCAGCGCGGCGTCGCGCGGCAGGGTGCCCGACGCGTCGCGCGCGAAAGGATCCGCGCCGAGGTGCAAAAGGGCGATGACGGTTTTCAGGGTCGAGTGGCGCACGGCGAAGTGCAAAAGCGGGCCCGAAGGCTCGCCCAGCTTGCCGTCCGCCCACATGTCGGGGTTGCCGCCCTTGGCGATGAAGCCTTCGGCTTCCATCTGCGCGATGGCGCGATAGTCGTTTTCCATGACGGCGACGTAAAGGGAATATTCCAAAGCCTCGGGCGAGAGCGGGGCCATGAGGCCCATGTCCACCTTCGACTCGTCTATCTCGCGGCGCCAATACTTGCGCCGCCGGGCCATAATGCCTTTCATCGGCAATAATTCCTTCGCTTCGACATATTTTTGTTTTTATTCTTTTTGCCCGTCCCTCGTTTCATGGGGACGCTGACGGCGCACAGTCGCAAAATCGAATCGCCTTGGCAAGGAAAAACAATCCCGCGCAAGAAACCCGCGTGCCTGCGCACGGGCGCCTTGAAACATCCTATGCAAGAACCGTGCACAGGCGCAGAAAAAAATCGCGAAGAATAAAAAAAAGCGCGGGAAAAAATCCCGCGCTCTTTTATCGGAACGTATCTGAACGGCGTTACGTTTAGAAAACGTCGCCGCCGATGCCGCCGTCCGGGCCTTTCGGCTTGGGCGGCTTCTTGCCGCCGGTGGAAGGCGCGCCGGGCAGGGCGCCCTTGACCAGTTCGAGCTTGCCGTCGTTATCGACTTCGAGCTGGAACTTGGAGGAGGCCGCGCGGGCCGCGGTGTTGAAGGCGTCCATGAAGCGCTTGTCGAGTTTCTTGTCGTTGCCCCAGAGGTTCTTCACGTCGCCGTAAAGCTGCTCTTCCTGGCCCGGGGGGAACATGATCTTCTGACCGGGCTGCTGCTGCGACATCTGCTTCACCTGCTCGACGATCTGGTCGAGGCTGGTGATGAGCAGCGCTTCATAGGCGCGCTTGGTGTCGGGCGTGGCCTTGGAAAGGTTGTCGTCGCGCTCGGAGGGGTAGGCGTCGATATGCACGACCTCGGCGATGAGCCCCGCGACGTCGTCGCCGAACTTGGCGGCGATGTTCTTGTAATCGACGGGGGAGCGCACGCAGTCGATGAGGATGACGGCGGCGATCAGCTCGTTCGAGGACTTGTCCGAATGCTGCATGATCTCGCGGGCGGGACCGATGCGGCGCTTCTCGAAGCTTTTCTCCAGCTCGCGGGAGATGAGCGCGGGGCCCATCTTCAGCTGGTCTTCGCGCATCTTGTCGAGCGCCTGCTTGTTCATCTTGTATTCGTCTTCCTTCATGTTGCCGGCTTCCAGCTCCATGTCCAGCATCATGAGGTTCTGGCTGTGGATCATGTCGATCTGCTGCTCGAAGCTTTTCAGCGCTTCCTTCTGCGCGCCCTGCGCGTTCGCGCGGCTATAGTTGAAGGCGTCCTCGATCAGTTTCTCGTTCGGCAGGCCTGAATCCTTGAATAACATCTTGCGGTCTCCTCTAAAAATGCATGTCGCGCTGCGCGACATTTGGCGGCTGGCCGCTTTTGACGCCGCGGCCCTTTTTCTTCATCTGCTGTGAAAGTGCATAACAGGGGTAGCACCGATTTACGCAAAACACAATAGTGCCGCCGCACAGAATAAAAGATGCCGAATGTTTTACGAATACGGAAAACATTCGGCACTGATCCCTCGCGTTTCATCTGTTTATTATCGAAAAAGGGAAATTTCTGCCTAGGCGTCGCTCTGCAAGAGCGTGCCCGCCTTGCGCGCGCTGTTGAAGGCGGCCTGCAGGACGCCCATCGAGATCGCCATGTAAAGCAGGTTCAGCGCGAAGGCGACGACCATCTCATGCGCGTCGAAATGGTGGTGCAGCACCAGCGCGCGCAGCCCCTCGAAAACATGGGAGGCGGGCAATGCGTAAGCGACCGGCTGCAGCCAGTGCGGCAGCATGGAGACGGGGTAGTAAACCGCGCAGAAAGGCGCGAGCAAAAAGGTGAAGGCCCAGGCGAGCGGCTCCGCCCCCTGCCCGGCTTTCAAGAGCATCCCGATGATGAGGAAGCCCAGCCACCAGCCCATGAACATCAGGTTCAGGAAGAAGAACAACAGCGGCAACCCGAGGTCGAAGATGGAAAAGCCGTAAAAGGGTATCGCCATCAGCGCGGCGGGCAGCAGCCCGGCGAGCGCGCGCATGACGCTGAACAGCATCATCGCCGCCCACCATTCGTAAGGCCGGAGCGGGCTGACGAACAAATGGCCGAGGTTGCGCGCCCAGACCTCCTCGAGATACGACAGCGTGACGCCGATCTGGGTGCGGAAGAGCATGTCCCACAAAAGCACCGCGCCCAAAAGCGTGCCGAAGGCGACCTCCCCCATCGAGGCGCCGCCCTGCCCGTAGGCGAAGAAGCGGCTGATGAAACCCCAGAGCACCATCTGGATGGTCGGCCAGTAGATATTCTCCAGCAGCCGCGGCACGGAGCCGCGCAGGATGTAGATGTGCCGGATGAGAATGGCGTAGATGCGCCGCCAGCTGTTGCAAATGCCGTTCATGCCGCCTGCTCCCCGTCCGGGTCCTTCGCGCGCACCGCGCCTTGCGCTTCATCCCCCTGTTCCGAAGAACGCCCCGTGCCGCGCGCGATGTCGAGGAAGACCTCCTCCATGTCCGCGCGGCCGTAGCGGGTGATGAGCTGCTGCGGCGTGCCCTGATCGACGATCTTGCCGCGCTTCATCATCAGCACGTTGTCGCAGAGCCGTTCCACCTCGCGCATGTTGTGCGAGGCCATGAGGAAGGTCATGCCGTAGTCGCGCCGGAAACCGTCGAGATAGCCGCGGATGCGGTCGGCCGTGTCGGGGTCGAGCGAGGCGGTCGGCTCGTCGAGCAGCAAAACCTCCGGCTTGTTGACGAGGGCCTTGGCGACGGAGACGCGGGTCTTCTGCCCGGCGGAAAGCCTGCCGACCTTGCGGTCGATGAATTCGGAAAGGTCGAGGTCTTCGGCCAGCTTGTCGATCGCGTTTTCGACGTCGGGCACGTTGTAAAGCTTGCCATAGACGCGCAGGCACTGGCGCACGGTCAGCGCGCCCGGCAGATCGACGTAGGGGGAGGAAAAATTCATCCGCTGCAGCGCGGGGTAGCGGTTCTTCTCCATGTCGTGGCCGAGCACGTGGATGGAGCCGGAGGTCGGCTTCAAGGCGCCCAGCAGCATGGAGATGGTCGTGGTCTTGCCCGCGCCGTTGCCGCCCAGCAGCGCGGTGATGCTGCCTTTTTTGATCTCGAAGGAAATGCCGTCCACCGCCAGCACCTTGCCGTAGCGCTTGACGAGGTCGCGCACGACGATGGAAGGCGTATCTTCCTTTACTGTTTCGGGAACGGTCATTTTTTAAGGGGTCAGGACTTGTCTTTGTCGTTCTTCTTGCGGAACTGGTCGAGGGAGACGACTTCGCCTTTTTTCTTCTGCTTGTCGTCCTTGTCGAGGTCCAGCTCTTCCGCGTCGAACATGATGCCGTCCTCGTCCTCGGTCAGCGGCTGGAACTGCAGCGCGAAGTTGACGGAGGGGTCCGCGAAGATCGTGATGGCGGCCATGGGGATCGTCAGGCGCTCGGGCACGTTGTTGAAGCTGAGCATGACGGAGAATTTCTCCTCGCTCACCTCCAGCTCGTAGAACTGGTGCTGCAGCACGATGGTCATCTCCCCGGGGTAGCGCTCCTTGAGGTAGGAGGGCATCTTGACGCCCGGGTGCTCGGTGTAAAAGGTGATGTAGAAATGGTGGTCGGTATCGTCCAGCCCGTAGTCCACCACTTCCTGCAATGCCTGACGGACCACGTCCCGCAGGGCGCGCTCGACCATTTTGTCGTAACGAAAGGCATCATCGTGATTTCGGGACATTGAGTTTTTTGCTCCGCCGTATTTCTTATCTTATTCGTGCCAGTTTAGTCAGACTTGCCGCCCCTGTCACCCGCTTTATCGGGCAATCGCGTCCGCATTATGAAATGAAAAGGCGCAGCGCCAAAAGAAAATGGGGCAGTTCTGTTGCTAGGCCGCCCCACGCCCCACCCTGCCTGTTACCAAACGGGGAATTGAAACGCTAACCGCGTCAGGTCGCTGTTAAGCAACGAGACGAAGTTCAGCCCTTGCGGGCATGTTGTCGTTAGCATTTATAAAAGTAGCCCGATAACGGCGGAACAATGCCGGACGAAAGCAACCATCTTTATTGCGCATGTCGATCCTGTTTCGGCCCCATACCGGATGCGGAGACAACCTTCCGCAAAACCCTGAAGTTATGGTGGAGCCGCCGGGTACCGCCCCCGGGTCCATATCGCCTATTCCACAGCGCGTTTATCGTCATAGTCAGGAAAACCTGACATCTTTAATATAGCGCATCTGCGCGCAAAAACCAATATTCTTGAAAATCAGTGATTTATCCGTGGCTTAGGGGCGGGACGCTCAGGCGACCTTCAGGGTTTTGGCCTTTTGCCTTTTCGCATAGGCCAGCTTCAGCTCGCGCAGCCTGATCTCGCGCATGAGGGGCGTGGTCGTGCCGCTGGGGCGGTAGAAGACGCGGGCGCGCGCGGGCGAACGCATCTGGTCCAGTTCCTCGCGCGCGGCCTCGTTGAAATAGTTCATGCAACGCTTGCCGGAAAACCCCTTTCCGAGGCGGCGCAGCTGTTCCTGACGGGTGAATTCGAAGCCCGCCGTCGCGGGTTCGCGCCCGCCCGGATAGGGGTTGTACTCGAAAAGGAAGTCCCGCTTCGTCACGCCCGGTATGCCCAGCCGGACCGCGGAACTGCGCGCCGCCGTCGTACCGTAAGTCGGCGCGCGCCACGAGCCGTACCATTCCTTGAAGCCGCGCCAGAGCGCCTTTTGCTCGTCCGACAACCATGATTCATAGCTTTTGACGGCTTTTTCGAGAGAGCGTCCCCTGTAACCGTCCCGCTCTTCCCCGGAAAGGCCGGCGAGATAGCCGCGCGACTTGTGAAGATAGCCTTGATACCGGGTGACATTGCCGAAAGTCTCCGCGTCCGCCTCGATCAGGGAGACGCCGATGAAGTCCGTGGCGAAATCTTTTTGCCGGGTCGGCAGCATGCCGCGCGCGTCCTGCCAGGCGTGGCGGATTTCATGCACCAGCGTGCCCGCGGCCTCGACCTCGTTGCCCGGCATGAGGATGCGGCTCGACAGCGCCACGACGCCCGAGCCGCCCCAGTAATAGCCGTTCGCCTTCGTCGTGTGATCGACGATGAAGTCTATCTCGTTGTCTTGCGCCCATTCCAGCGCCTCGCGCCCCATCGGCAGCTGGGCGGCGTAGTTGAAGATGGCGGACAGCTTTTCCCTGTCTTCCTTCGCGCGCGCGGGCGCCAGGTTCTCCCAAAAGCCCGGCAGGGCCGTCTTGTCCCATTGCCCGTGCACATTGCCTGTCTCGTAACCCGCCATTTGCGCCCCTTTTCCGCAGGAGTGAAAACCGAAGGCTCGATATTTACATAACCCACAATCTTTGTCAAGCGACGAACCGCGCGGCGGAGGTTGTGCTTGAAACAAAACCCCCGTTTCAGGCATCTTGGAGAGAAGGCATAAAAACAACGAAGGGGGCGACGATGAAGCAGTATCTGGACCTGATGCAGCATGTTCTGGACAAGGGCGTGCCCAAGAAGAACCGCACGGGGGTCGATACGCTCTCCACCTTCGGCTACCAGACGCGCTACGACCTTTCGGAGGGCTTTCCCCTCGTCACCACCAAGAAAGTGCATACCAAATCGGTGATTCACGAGCTTTTGTGGTTCCTGCGCGGCGATACCAACATCAAGTACCTGAAAGACAACAAGGTCTCGATCTGGGACGAATGGGCGGACGAAAACGGCGACCTCGGCCCCGTTTACGGCCACCAGTGGCGCAGCTGGCCCGCAGCGGGCGGGGAGACGGTCGATCAGGTCGCCCAGCTGGTCGAGGAAATCAAGACCAACCCCGACAGCCGCCGCCTCATCGTATCCGCGTGGAACCCGGCGGATATCCCGCGCATGGCGCTGGCCCCCTGCCACTGCCTGTTCCAGTTCTACGTCGCGGAGGGAAAACTCTCATGCCAGCTCTACCAGCGCAGCGCGGACGTCTTCCTGGGCGTGCCCTTCAACATCGCCTCCTACGCCTTGCTGACGCTGATGCTCGCGCAGGTGACGGGGCTGAAGCCCGGCGAATTCGTGCACAGCTTCGGCGACCTGCACCTTTACACCAACCATATCGAGCAGGCGAAACTGCAGCTGACGCGCAAGCCGCACAAGCTGCCCCGCATGGAGCTGAACCCCTATGTGAAGGACCTTTTCGCCTTCAGCTACGAGGATTTCGAGCTGCTGGACTACGCGCATGACGCCGCGATCAAGGCGCCGGTGGCCGTGTGATGCCGGTTAAAATCTCCCTCATCGCCGCCGTGGGCGAAAACGGCGTCATCGGGCGCGACAATGATTTGCCATGGCGCATCCGCTCGGAGTTCAAGTACTTCAAGGCCACCACCATGGGCCGCCCGCTGGTGCTGGGGCGCAAGTGCTATGAATCGCTGGGCAACAAGCCCCTGCCCGGCCGCGCCAACATCATCGTCACCCGCAACAAGGATTACGCGGTGGAAGGCGCCCATGTCGTCCACAGCGTGGAGGACGCGCTGCGCCTCGGCGCGCAGATCGCCGAAAAGGACGGGGTGGACGAGATATTCATCGGCGGCGGGGCGGATATCTACCGCCTGACCCTGCCCGTGGCCGACCGGCTCTACCTGACCGAGGTGCACTTGAAGCCCGAAGGCGACGTCCGCTTCCCCCCCTTCGACCGCGCACAATGGGAAGAAACGAAGAACGAGTTCCACAAGGCGCAGGAAGGCGAAGACGCGGATTACACCATCAAGGTGCTGGCCCGCAAGGCGGGATAGGCAATCCATTGAAAAATAAATAAAAATATCTCCTCCCGCTGAAAAAGCGGGACGGCGGCAAGTTTTTCCTTTATATTAATATGGAAATATTATACTGTACTCGGACGTCAGGCGATTCCCTGACGGCGCAATGCACAATATATGGACGTTATCAGGACTTGAAGGAGAAGGCGCAAATGGGCCCAAGCGACGACAATTCACCGCTGAACAGGAAATTCAGCTCCTTCTCTTTCTCCGACGACGTTTCCGGCAGCGGCTTTTCCGGCAACCAGCCGCCCGAACCGCCCAAAAAATCCCCCCCCGGAATTCCCGACATCGAGAACCTGAAATACGAACGCTACCGCGGCCTGAAGCATTCCTTCCAGGAAGCGATCGCGGAAGAGGATTTCTACGCGCAGATGGAATACGAAGCGCGGCAGGACCGCGCCTTCGACGCCGCCCGCGGCTTCCTGCCCCGCCGCCAGCAAATCCGCGACGCACTGGAGGAAATCTCCAACCTTGAAATGCAGGCCGTCGTCGCCGCCGGAATCCTCGAGGAAACCTACCGCGGCAAGCTGAAGGACCAGACGGTGGACGACATGATCGTGGCCGCGCTGTGCTATGACGCGCAGAACTTCGACGACATCGCCGAGTTCGTCACCCCCGAAGTCGTCGGCATGGTCGATGAGATGCGCATGATGGCGGAAGAGGAAAACGACGCCCGCCGCCTGCAGATGGCGCAAAGCCTCGAGACCGACACCAAGCGCGTCTTTCTCGCCAACGCCATCGCCGATCTGGACATGGTCACCTATGAATGCGATTCCGGCAGCGCCGACGCCGCGCCGCCCTCGAAAGAGGAACACGACATGCTGGCCGAATACATCATGGCCACCACCTACGGCGTGGAAACGCCGCTCATCCAGCGCGCGGTGACTTCCTACAACACCGTCAGCCAGATCGCGGGCATCGACACGCTGCTCCAGCAAAACGGCCGCGGCGAGGTGGAGGTCAATCCCTTCGCGAACGTGAAGGTCGCAAACGGCGAAAAAATCGACGAATACATCCACGACCCCGCCAACTACGCGAAGAAATCCCCGAAAAAACCCGGCCCCAAGCCGTCGGGCAAAACCCCGGGCGCGGGCAAGTAATCCTCGTGAAACGGCCTTTTGCATACAATTATATGCACCCCTCGTAACCGAACCGAAAAATTAATCGCTTCTTCAACCGATTTTCATATCATTGAGAAATGACGCGCCATGTCGGCGCAGCCCTTGAGACGACGGTGATATGACGGAAAACGACACAGAAACCCGCAAGGAAATTATGCCCTACAGGCAAGCCCTGCTGCGCCGCCTGACATTTTTCGTCGCCGTTCCCGTGACAATCGGGCTGATGTGGGAGATGCATCACCACGGTATCTGGACAAATTATCTATACACGCTCCTGATCACACCTTTTGTTTTTGCCCCCGTTTTCATGCTGCTGTCATACGCAACAACTTTGCAGACCATCCGCGTTTTCGGCGACCTTGCCCGACAGGAAATGAAAAAGGACAGCGACGAGGCCATAAAGAAAAAAGTACAGACTGAACAGGAAACCAGAAACGCGGAAGAAGCCGAAATCGCCGAGGATAAGAAGAAACCTTTTTCTTTGCACCTTTTCAATACCATGCTGCCCAAATACGGTTGCTGGGGTTTGATTTTGCCCATGTTCGGCGCAAGCCTGTCGCTAAGCGGCCTCCCCGTTCTATCTGCCATTGTCATCGGCTGCGTCGCTTCAGTTTTCCTATATCTTGCCATCTGGAACTTCGACAAGTTTTTTTACAGACGCCTGCTGAACAGGATGGCGCCCGGCATGTTCATCGGCTTGCTTTTTATGCTCGTCCTCAAAGGATATTTTTCTGTTGCCGACAACATCGCCTTTTCTTCCGCCGTTCTGCTCTGCATTGCTTTCTCCCTCTACTTTGCATGGCCGAGGAAAATGAAAAACAAAAGCGAACCTCCGCCTAGCCCTTGATCTGCTGCGCCGGTTTTTGTTCCGGCAGGGCGGTCCAGAGGCGGGCGGCGATGTTCTTGAAGATCTCGCTGGCCTCATGCGACGGCTCGGCCGCGGTGATCGGCGTGCCGCTGTCGGCCCTTTCGCGGATGGCGGTCTGCAGCGGTATTTCCCCCAAAAACGGCACTTTCATTTCTTCCGCCGCCTTGCGCGCGCCGCCGTGGCCGAAGATATGGTCTTCATGCCCGCAGTTCGCGCATTTGTGGTAGCTCATGTTCTCGATCAGCCCCAGCACCGGCACGCCGGTTTTCTCGAACATGCGAAGGCCTTTCACCGCCTCGTTCAGCGCGACGTCCTGCGGGGTGGAGACGATGACCGCCCCCGCCATCGGGATGTATTGCGCGAGGCTGAGGTGCGCGTCCCCCGTGCCGGGCGGCAGGTCCACCACCAGCACGTCGAGCTTGCCCCAATCGACGTCGCGGAAAAGCTGCTGGATGGCGCTGTGCACCATCGGCCCGCGCCAGACGACGGGCGCGCCGGGCTCGACGAAGAAGCCCATCGACATCATCTTCACCCCATGCGCCTCGGGCGGGACGATGAGGTCTTTCTTGTTGAGCTGCGGCTTTTCGTGCAGCCCCATCATGACGGGCTGGGACGCGCCGTAGATGTCCGCGTCCAAAAGCCCCGTCTTCTTGCCCAGCGCGTGGAAGGCGAGCGCGAGATTGGCGGCCACGGTCGATTTGCCGACCCCGCCCTTGCCCGAGGCGACGGCGAGGATATAGCGCACCTCCGGCGCGACGGGATTGCCGGAGATTTTATGCTGCGGCGCCTGTCTTGCCTGCGGCTTGCCGATGACGTTCAGCGGCGGCGCCTTATGCTCGGCGGTGAGCACCGCCGTCACATGTTCCACCCCCGGCATTTTTTCCACCGCCGCCTGCGCTTCCTGCCGCAGCGGTTCGAGCGCGGCGCCCTGCGCGGGATCGACCGTGATGGCGAAGGAAACCCTGCCGTCCTGCACCGCCACCCCCGTGACCATCTTGCGCGAGACGATGTCACGCGCGGGGGCGTCCTTGGGCGCGGCGGGGTCCGCCACGGCCTCAAGCGTTTTCAGAATATCTTCGACCTTGGGGGACGTCATTTACCTAAGACCTCTTCTTCCATAAACCGGCTGTTTCGCGGGGTTGAATAAAATGCACGCCTTCGCGCGGGGGAGCTTTTCCTTTATCCCTTGCAGCATATATTTAATCGTGCTGAGTTATATCTCAAGCCAAGGTATAGTCCTTTTGCGGGGATTCTCATACCTTATTTTCCGAATACACCGATAACCTTAAGGACAGTGCCGATGCCTTCCGACAACCGCGAAAACTTCTCCCGCGAAAACTTTCACGACATGATCATCCTGGCCAATCAGGGACCGTGGGGAACGCATGGCGGCGGGGATGACGGCGATGACGGCGGCGACGATAACGGCCATGGCGGCGGGCACGGCGGCGGCAACGAGCCGCCCTGGACGCCGCCCCCACGCCGGCGCGGCCCCGCGAACCAGCCGCCCGACCTCGACGAGATGCTGCGACAGGCGCAGAACCGTTTCCGCAACACCTTCGGCGGCCCCGTCCACCACGGCGGCGGCAACGCGCCGGGCCGCATGGTCGGCTTCCTGCTCCTTCTGGTGCTGGTTCTCTGGCTGGGCTCGGGCTTCTACCTCGTCCAGCCGCAGGAAAACGCCGCGCTGCTCACCTTCGGCAAGCTGACCGCCGTGCGCAAGGACCCGGGCCTTGCCTATCACCTGCCCTTCCCCATTCAGGACGTCGAAAAGCGCGACGTGAAGAAGAACAACCAGATGGACATCGGCACCATTCAGGGCACGGGGGCGGACAACCCCAACCAGAGCCTGATGCTGGCCACCGATGAAAACGGCGACCCCAACATCGCCAAAGTGCATTTCGTCATCTACTGGCACATCGGCGATCTCGGCAAATACCTCTTCGAGATCGGCGATCCCGAGGGCACGCTGCAAAAGGTCGCGGAAAGCGCGATGCGCGAAGTCGTCGGCCGTTCCGACATCGACAAGGCGATGACCGAGGGCTACGACCAGATTCAGTCCGAGACGAAAATCCTCATCCAGAAAATCCTCGACGAATACCAGTCGGGCATCGCCATCGATTCCATCAAGCTGCAAAGCATCACCCCGCCCGACCCCGTCATGCAGGCCTTCAACGACGTCTCCAGCGCGAAAAGCGACAAGGAACGCCTGAAGCGCGAGGCCATGGCCTATGCCAACAACATCCTGCCCGAGGCGAAGGGCAAGGCCGCGCAGATCTCCGCCGAGGCGAAAGCCTATAAAGAGGCCACCATCAAGAAGGCGCAGGGCGACGCGGACCGCTTCAACCTCGTCTATCAGGCCTATGCCAAATCCAAGGACGTGACGACGGAGCGCATGTACCTCGACGCGATGGAGGCCGTGCTGAAGAACAACCGCAAGGTCATCATGACCGGCAAGCCGGGCGGCAGCATGCCGCTGCTGCCCCTGATGCAGATCGCCCCCGCCGCGGGCGGCGCCCTGGACGCGCCCTCCGGCGGTGACGACGACAACGGCACGGTCGGCGTTTCCGTCATGCCCCCGCAGCCCGGCCAGTAAGACGAGAGGAAAAAACACCATGGCAAAATCACACGCGTTCCTCCTTTTCATCCTGCTCGCCGGCTTTCTCGTCGTCACGCAGTCCGCCTTCGTCGTCACGCAGGGCGAACAGGCGCTGGTGCTGCAATTCGGCAAGCCCGTGGCGGAATACCCCGAGCCGGGGCTGAAGTTCAAGACGCCCTTCATACAGGACGTGCAGTATTTCGACCGCCGCGCGCTCAACGTCAACCCCGAGCCCGAGCAGATCATCCTCGCCGACCAGAAGCCGATCATCGTCGATACCTTCGCGCGCTACCGCATCACCACGATGCTGAAGTTCCGCAACATCTACGGCAGCGAGGCCACGGCGGAAACCCAGCTGGACAACACCATCAACTCCGCCACGCGCAGCGTGCTGGGCACGGCCACGCTGACCGACCTTCTTTCCACCAAGCGCGACGCGCTGATGAAGGCGATCCGCGAGCAGGTGAACGATTCGGTGAAGGAAAACGGCATCCAGATCGTCGATGTGCGCATCAGCCGCGCCGACCTGCCGCAGGTCAACAGCCAGGCAGTGTACAAGAGCATGCAGGCCGCGCGCCAGAAGGAATCGACCCAGTACCGCTCCGAGGGCAAGCAGGACGCGACCGAGATCCGCGCCGACGCGGACAAGCAGCGCACCATCCTTCTCGCCAACGCCCAGCAGGAGGCGCAGAAGCTGCGCGGCGAGGGCGACGCGGAAGCGACCCGCATCTATGCCGAGGCCTATAACAAGGACCCGAAATTCTACGCCTTCTACCGCAGCCTCGAAGCCTACCGCAACACGCTTTCCGGCGGCGGCACGACGATGATCCTCTCGCCCGACAGCGACTTCCTGCGCTACTTCAAGAACGAGCGGGGTGACAAGTAAGCATGATCGACCTGCTGACGGCGCTGGGCCTGATGTTCTTCATCGAGGGCGCGCTCTACGCGCTGTTCCCGGATCAGATGAAGCGCATGGCCGCGCAGGTCGCCCTGATGCCGCCCGCGCAATTGCGCACGGTGGGGCTGTTTTTCGCGATATTCGGCTTCATTTTCATGGCGGCATTGCGCAACCATTAATTTTTTGCAACAGTCGCGGCCGGAATCTTGACCATGGGGGAGACAGGGCATACCTATAAAAAAAGACATGCTTTCCGGCCCGGCCTTTCATCCGGGCGACAACAACGACAACAACGCATCCTTAAGGTTATGGAGGTATAACATGTTCGAATCCCTTTCACGCGCAATAGGCCTGACCGGCGGCATTGCCGGCGCCGTCTGCGCGGGCTTTATGATGATCGCGACCCCGGCCAGCGCGGCCCCGCCGCCCGCCGGCTTCGAGGATCTGGCCAGCCGGCTCTTGCCCACGGTGGTCAATATCTCGACCACCACCAAGATCGCGGCCGCCGACGCGCAGCAGATGCCGGAAATGCCCGAGCTGCCCCCCGGTTCGCCCTTCGAGCAGTTCTTCAAGGATTTCTACGACCAGTACAAGAACCACAAGCCCCAGCATGACGAAAAGGTCTCCGCGCTGGGCTCGGGCTTCGTCATCGACGCGAAGAACGGCTATATCGTCACCAACAACCACGTCATCAAGGACGCGGACGAGATCAAGGTCATCCTGCACGACAACACCACGCTGGAAGCCAAGCTGGTCGGCACGGATGAAAAGACCGACGTCGCCGTCTTGAAGGTGAAACCCTCCAGCGAGCTCGTCGCCGCGAAATGGGGCGACAGCGACAACGCGCGCGTGGGCTCATGGGTCATCGCCATCGGCAACCCCTTCGGGCTCGGCGGCACGGTCACGGCGGGCATCGTCTCCGCCCGCCAGCGCGACATCAACGAAGGCCCCTATGACGACTTCATCCAGACCGACGCCTCGATCAACCGCGGCAACTCGGGCGGGCCGATGTTCAACACGCAGGGCGAGGTCGTGGGCGTGAACACCGCCATCTTCTCGCCCTCCGGCGGCTCGGTCGGCATCGGCTTCGCCATTCCGTCCAACATCGTGAAGAACGTGGTCGGCCAGCTCATCAAGTACGGCAAGACCAAGCGCGGCTGGCTGGGCGTGCGCATCCAGCAGGTCACGCCCGAAATCGCGGACAGCCTCGGCCTCGGCAAGGCGCGCGGCGCGATGATTTCCAGCGTCACGCCCAAGGGCCCGGCGGAAGCCGCGGGGCTGAAATCGGGCGACGTCATCCTGACCTTCAACGGCCGGGACATCGAGGAGATGCACCAGCTGCCGCGCATCGTCGCGGGGGCGGAGGTCGGCAAGCCCTCCACCCTCACCGTCTGGCGCGACGGGGCGAAGAAGGACTTCACCGTCACCCTCGGCCAGCTTGAAACGGCGGAAGCCAAGGGCCTGCTGAAGGACAACGCCCCGACGGACGAAGGCGCGCCCGCGCAGGACGCGACCAAGGTTGACGACCTCGGCCTCAGCCTCTCCGTGCTCGACGGCGCGGCGCGCAAGGCCTATGACGTGCCCGCCTCGGTCAAGGGCGTGGTCGTCACCGACGTGACGGACGACGGCCCCGCCGCCGAAAAAGGCGTGCGCGAAGGCGACGTCATCGTCGAGGTGGACCAGAAGGAAGTCGCCACGCCCAAGGACGTGCAGGACAAGGTGGACGCGGCCAAGAAAGCCGGGCGCAGCTCCATCCTTTTGTTCCTCGCGCATAAGGACGACACCCGCTTCGTCGCCCTGAAACTGAAAAAGTAAGACAGGTGGCGGGTGGCGAAAAGCGAACCGTCCTTGTCATCGGGGGCCCGACTGCCAGCGGCAAGTCGGGCCTCGCGCTTTCCATCGCCAAAAAAAAGGACGGCGTCGTCATCAACGCCGATTCCATACAGCTCTACGACGGGCTCGGCACGCTGACCGCCCAACCTTCCCCCGGGGACCTTGACGCCGCCCCGCACCGGCTCTACGCCTGCCTGCAGCCGCACGAGAGCTGCAGCGCGGCGCAATGGCGGGAAATGGCGCTGAAGGAAATCGAAAACGTGCTGGAAGAAGGCCGCCTGCCGATCGTCGCGGGCGGCACGGGTTTTTACATCAAGGTGCTGCTGGAAGGCATGAGCCCGGTGCCGGACGTGCCGCCGGAGGTGCGCGAACGCATGATCGCGCGGCAAAAGGAGCTGGGCAACCCCGGTTTCCACGCCGAGCTGGCGGAGAAGGACCCGGAGACGGCGGCAAGGCTCGACCCCCTCAATACCCAGCGCGTGGTGCGCGCGCGCGAAGTGCTGGAAGCGACGGGCAAAGGCCTTGCCCATTGGCACGCCCTGCCGCGCGAATCCCCGCCTTCGCACCTGCGCTTCATCGCCGTCGCCCTGCTGCCCCCGCGCGAGACGCTTTACGCGCGCTGCGACATGCGTTTTTCGAAAATGCTGGAAGCGGGCGCCTTGGACGAGGTGCGGGCTTTTTCGGAGGGGATCGAAAACGGCCATATCCCGGCGGACACGCCGCTCGTCAAGGCGCTGGGCTACGCCGAGCTTTCGGCCCACCTGAAAGGGGAGATGACATTGGAGGAAGCGGCGGAGAAATCCCGCGCCATCACCCGCCATTACGCGAAAAGGCAGGTGACGTGGTTCCGCCACCAGATCACGCCCGACGCCGTTCTCGAAACGCCCGACGCCGCGCCTTTGCTCAAGCTGTTATA
Organism: Alphaproteobacteria bacterium; assembly: GCA_016124645.1. Classification (GTDB taxonomy): domain Bacteria; phylum Pseudomonadota; class Alphaproteobacteria; order Micavibrionales; family UBA2020; genus WGNE01. The sequence goes on along the minus strand of WGNE01000043.1, from coordinate 2,179 downwards.
AAACTCACTTCTTCTTCAACGTCGCCAGGATTTCCTTCAAGAGCTCGGTCTGCTCTTTCTGGATGCGCTGGCTTTCCTCCACCATCGCAAGGCCGCGCTGCTGTTCTTCCAGCGCGCGCGTATTGTGGCTCCAGACGCGCTTGTTCGCGCGGCGCGCGAAGACCAGCAGGCCGAGGATGAGCACGCAGTAAAACACCCACGGCCCCCATGACGCCGCCAGCCGTTGCCACGGCGCAGCTTTATAGATTGTGCCGCCCCCCTTCAGGTCCATGGTATAGGTGCTCCACTCGGTGGAGGGGAACCAGACGTTCTTTTTCGCGTCGAAATAGAAATAGTTCTGCCGCGTCCATGCGCCGTAGCTGGCGGCGTATTTCTTGAAAAAATCCGGCTTCGCGTCCATCAGCTCCACCTCGACGATGCCGCTGTAGAGGCCGGGGTAATAGCTGTCCTCCGCCTTGGTCACCACGGCGTTGAGCAGCTTCAGCCGCCCGTCATAGGGAAAGAAATCGGTCTTGAAGTCATAAACGCCCGCCGTACCCGTTTCCTTGAAGCGCGAAACATGCGGGTCCTTGCGCATGTAGCTTTCCCAATAGCCCACCAGCGCGGCGCGCGCAGGGGCGGCTGCTTGCGCGACGACGGGCTTTTGCGCCTCCGCAGCGAAGGACGCGCGCGCGGGCAGGGCCAGCAGAACGGTAAAGACCAGAACGGAAATGAATGTCGGATATCGACGATGCGGCATCGGCACGCTCCCCTCGCGTTAACCCTTGTACCCCGCCACTATGCCAGAAGGCCGTATTTTTTAAAACAGCTTGTCGATCGTGCTTTTTTTCTTCTCGATCACCGGCACGTCGCCCGCGTTGACGGGCTTGCCCTCTTCCTTGTTCTTCTTCAGCCGCTCGGCTTCCGCCTTGGCATCGACGACCGAGCTCGGCACGTCCTTGGAGGACGGCGCCTTGTTCTTGTCGTCCCAGAAGATCAGCTTATCGACGACCGGCTTGTTCTTCAGCGCGATATAGCCGTTTTCCTTGTCGATGAGGGTGCGGATGTCCGGGTTGGCGCGCTGCACGCCCATGCGGGTCATCAGCTCCTTCTCCGCCGTGCCCGCGCTGGCCGGAAGCTCCTGATGGCCCAGCAGCGCGGCCTTGGCCTGGTTGACGGCGTCGTTCTGCATCGCCGCCGCGTCGGCGCCGGGGCTGCCCGGCGCGCGCAGGTTATAGTCGGGCGGCAGGGTCAGCGGCGCGCGCTTGACCACCATGAACTCGTCGGGCGAGTTGCGGCCGAGGCCCAGCTGTTTCTTCACGCCGGAACTGCAGCCCGCCAGCAGCAGGGCGGCGCAAAGCAGCGGCAACGCGGTCAACGCGCGGTTCTTCGTCATTTTTTTCTTTCCTGTCATTGCATGCGGCATTTCCGCACCTCGTCATGTTCGGCATTCCATGCTGCCGCCGGTTCCCCGGTTTTCAGGCCTCCATCGGCCCCTTGCCCTTGCTGAGCAGCACATCCAGTATCAGCAGTCCCGCCCCCAGCACGACGAAGCTGTCGGCGACGTTGAAGGCGGGCCAGTGCTTGTCCTGCAGGTGCACATCGATAAAATCGGCCACCGCGCCGAAGCGGACGCGGTCGATGGCATTGGCGATCGCCCCGCCGGAAACGAAGGCCAACCCCAGCACCAGCATCCGGCGGCGGGCGAAGACCATCCAGGTCACCAGCATCATCGACACCATCAGCGCAATGGCGATAAAAATCAATGACGTTTTTGGGTTCGTGCTGTCGAACAGGCCGAAGCTGACCCCGTGGTTCCATACCATAATATAATTCAGCATGGGGGAGACGGTTATGGTCTTGAATTGCTCCTGCTTGTCGGCGAAATACTCGATATGGTGCCGGGTGAAAAACCATGTCGCAAAATCAAGGCTTTGCGCCTTTTCGGGCAGCACGGATTCCAGCATCATCCACTTCGTCGCCTGATCCGCCAGGATAATACAGAAAATCAGGAAAAACCCGATGAAGAAAAAACGTCCGGCGCGGTGCTTGGCTGTTTCTTGTGTCATTTATCCCCGATGGCATTCGAAATCTTTTGTTCAACGCTTGATTTCAGCACAGCGCGGGCGTCAAGGCAATCCTGTTTCATCTGCGTCTTCAGCGCGTCCAGCCCGTCGAAGCGCATTTCGGCGCGCAGCCG
>WGNE01000057.1 GCA_016124645.1 Alphaproteobacteria bacterium | reverse complement strand
TGCGCTCCTCGCGCAGGTCCGCGTTGAAGGCCACATGCAGCGGGGTCAGGCGCTTCTCGCCGTCGCGCAGGTTGATGTTGGCATCGTTTTCCAGCAGGAAATCCGCCGCCTTGAAATGCTTTTCCGCGACGGCCGCGTGCAGGGGCGAAAACCCCTCGTCGTCCGCAAGGTGGATATCCGCGTCCTTGTCCAGCAACAGCTGCATCATGTCGGTATTGCCGAGATGGGCGGCATGGTAGAGCGCGGTGCGCGCCATGCCGTCGGCCGCGTCCGGGTCCGCCCCGCCCGCCAGCGCCTGCCGCGCGAGGTCCAGGTCACCGGCCAGTACGGCTTCGAGCAGGAGTTTGTCGGGCATGATGACGGCCATGTTTTTCCGGGAAGGGGCTGTTTGTTAATCGTGGGGGTAAATTAACCCATATATTACATAATGTCAATATTGCGCTAGATGCCCACAAGCCCCTGTTTTTAAACGGTTTAGTTTAACTCCCTTGCGGACGGGCATATATAAAGCCCGCTTTCCTTGACAGTTTGGCCATAAAACCCTATAAAATCCGCAGTTTTGTTGAGGCAAGGCAGATTCCGTTTATGGATGGCTTATTGCGCTCCGCGTCCCCCAGTCGGCGAAATTACGCTCACTGGGGATAAAACATTTTGGTGTTTCGGCATCAAATTCTGGTTTGCAGCGCAAAGCGCTGCGGGAAAGGAAAACGGGAAAGATGTTCGACAGTCTGACCGGCCGCCTCGGCGGCATATTCGACGGATTGAAAAAGCGCGGCGTCCTGAAGGAGCAGGACGTGAACGAGGCACTGCGCATGATCCGCGTCGCGCTGCTGGAGGCGGACGTCGCCCTGCCCGTCGCCAAGGAATTCGTCGAGAAGGTCAAGGCCGAAGCGGTGGGCGAGAAAGTCCTGCGCAGCGTCAAGCCCGGCCAGCAGGTCGTCAAGATCGTCCACGACACCCTCATCGAAACGCTGGGCCATGAAGACAGCGCGCTCAACTTCAACGTCCCCGTCCCCGCCGTCATCCTCATGGCGGGCCTGCAGGGCTCGGGCAAGACCACCACCGCGGGCAAGCTGGCGAAGTTCCTGCAGGAAAGAATGCGCAAGAAAGTGCTGCTCGCCTCGCTCGACATCTACCGCCCCGCCGCGCAGGAACAGCTTGAGATACTGGCCAAACAGGTCGATGCCGGCAGCCTGCCCATCGTGAAGGGCGACGCGCCGCTGAAAATCGCGAAGCGCGCGCTCGAGACCGGCAGGCTGGAAGGCTACGACGTCGTCATCCTCGACAGCGCGGGCCGCCTTTCCATCGACGACGCGCTGATGGACGAGCTGCGCGAGGTCCGCGATTTCGCCAAGCCCGTCGAAACCCTGCTGGTCGCCGACGCGCTGACCGGGCAGGACGCGGTCAATACCGCGCGCAACTTCAACGAACGCATCGGCATCACCGGCATCGTGCTGACCCGCGTGGACGGCGATTCCCGCGGCGGCGCGGCGCTTTCCATGCGCGCCGTCACCGGCAAGCCCATCAAGTTCCTCGGCACCGGCGAAACGCTGGACGCGCTGCAGGCCTTCGACGCTTCGCGCATCGCGGGCCGCATCCTCGACATGGGCGACGTCGTCAGCCTCGTCGAGAAAGCCGCCGAGACGCTGGACATCGAGGAAAGCCGCAAGGCCGCCGAGAAAATGGCCAAGGGCAACTTCGACCTCGACGATTTCCTCACCCAGCTGCGCCAGATGAAGAAAATGGGCGGGTTGTCCGGCCTGATGGGCCTGATGCCCGGCATGGGCAAGATGAAAAGCATGATGGAAAGCGCCAACCTCGACGACGGGCTGCTGAAGAAGCAGGAAGCCATCATCCTTTCCATGACCGCGCAGGAGCGCGAGAAGCCCGCCGTCCTCAACGCCTCGCGCCGCAAGCGCATCGCGGCGGGTTCCGGCACCACGGTGCAGGAGGTCAACCGCCTGCTCAAGCAGTTCCAGGAAATGCAGACCATGATGAAGCGCATGAAAAAGCTGGGCGGCAAGGGGCTGATGCGCAGCATGTCCGGCCTTTTCGGCGGCGGCGGCATGGGCGAGATGGAGGAAATGGCCAAGAACATGGAAGAACAGCTGGGCCCCAACCCCTTCGGGACGGACGGCAAGCTCGGCCCCAACCCCTTCGCCCCCGGCGGCGATCTTGCGGGCGGGAATACGCCGCCCAACCCGCTGCTGGTCAACGGCAAGAAGGACAAATAGTTTTTTAAACGGTTTTCGGGGCCCCTTGGTTGCAGCCCCGGCAAATCTTTCAAACAAGGCAACCGGATAACTTTTAAGGAGACACCACCATGTTGAAAATCCGTATGGCCCGCGCCGGCGCGAAGAAGCGCCCGTTCTACCATATCGTCATCGCAAACAGCCGCAGCCCGCGCGATGGCAGCTTTCTTGAAAAAGTAGGCACCTACAACCCGATGCTGCCGCGCGACGACGCCAACCGCGTCACGCTGAACGGCGAGCGCATCACCTACTGGCTCGGCCAGGGCGCGCAGGCGTCCGACCGCGTCGCCATCTTCATCGGCAAGGCCGGCCTCGCCCCCATGCCCGAGCGCAAGAACAACCCGAAAAAAGCGCAGCCCAAGGCGAAAATGCTGGAACGCGCCAAGGCGAAGAGCGAAAAAGAAGCCGCCATCGCCGAAGCCGCCGCAGCGCCTGCTGAAGCTCCCGCCGAAACTCCGGCCGAGGAAGCCCCCGCAGCCGAAGAAGCCGCTGCCGAGGCGCCCGCCGCTGAAGCTCCGGCTGAAGAAGCCGCCGCCGAAGCGCCTGCCGAAGAAAAAGCAGAAGGCTAAGGTCCGTTATCCGGTTGACGTCCGCCCGCCGCGGGAGGGGAATATCGCATTCCCCCGCCCCGCGCGGGCGGGCGGCACTTTTTAAAGACATGCAACCTTGAGCGCGCATAACGAAAAAGCACAGCCGAAAACCGCCGCCCGCGTCTGCATGGCGCAGATCGTCGGCGTGCACGGCGTGCGCGGCATGGTGAAGCTGAAACTCTTCGGCGAAAACCCGGACGCGCTCACCGCCTACGGCCCGCTGGAAGACGAAACCGGCAAACACGATTTCACCCTCGCCAATCTGCAGCCCCACGGCACCATCTGGCTGGCCACGATCGACGGCCTTTCCGACCGCACCGCCGCCGAAAAGCTGCGCGGCACCAAGTTATTCCTCCAGCGCGACAAGCTGCCGGAAATTAAGGACGAGAAGACCTATTACCACGCCGACCTCATCGGCATGACCGCGAAGGACACCGAAGGCCAAATCATCGGCAAGGTCATCGGCGTCGCCAATTTCGGCGCGGGCGACCTGCTGGACGTGAAGCCGCCCAAGGGCAACAGCTTTTACGTACCCTTCACCGACGCCATCGTGCCCGCGGTCGATCTCGACAAGAACGAACTGACCATCGACGCGCCGCCCGGACTCATCGACTAGAGACCGCCGCCATTCAAGGAAGGCCGACATGACGCAGCAAGCGCAGACCGAACTGGACCGCATCTACGCCGAGGGCATCGAAAACCCCGAGCGCCGCGACGATTTCTTCGTCTTCACCGCGCGGCATTTCTTCTACATCCCGCTCTATGAAGAAGGCAGCACGGACTGCCTCGCCCTGCCGAGGCCGGAGGACGAGACCCGCGTCTTCTTCCCCTTCTTCGATACCGAGGAGCGCATGAAGGAACTGCTGGGCGATGACGCGCCCTTTCACCGCATGACGGGCGCGGATTTCTTCGCCCCGATGAAAAGCGGGGCGGTCGCGGTCCTGAATCCGCACATCGAAAAACACATCGTCTTCAGCAAGCCCGACATGGACATCGTGGTGCAGATCGCCCAGGCGCTGCGCTTCGCCAAGGAACAGGGCGTCGAAAGCCTCGTCGAATTCAAGCAGGGCCGCGCGCAGGGCGCCGCCTTCCGCGCCGCGCTGGCGCAGCTGACCGACCGCCACGCGGCCGATATCGAGGGCATCTGGCTGAAGGAGGTCTGCACCCGCAACGCGCAGACCGGCTATATAGAAGGCCGCCGCGCCGCCGTCATCATCACCGCCCGCAACGAGGCGATGAAGGACGCCATCGAAACCGCGGCGCACAGTTTTTTCTCGGTTCTGGGGGACGACGCGCTGCCGATGATCTTCATGTCGAGCCCCGGCGACAATTTCTCCCGCCTGACCGAACAATCCGCCCCCGACTGGCCGGCGCGGCAGTAGGCAAGCCTACCATTCATAGAATCCCGCCACCCCGGACTTGATCCGGGGTCCAAAAGCCCGTCAGGGCGTCATATAATTCATATGCGCGGCAGACACCGCGCGTTGGACCCCGGATCAAGTCCGGGGTGGCGGCGTTTTATCACACTGAAAAGTTCGAATTCTGATGAAGTGGGGCTTAACGCCCCGGCCCCTTGGGCTTTTTAATCTGAATTTTCGGCATCGCCTTCACAGGTTTTTTCAGGCCCTCGGTAATCACGGCGCGTTCGGCGGCGCGCTCCTCGGCCCGCGCCTTTTCCCTTGCGATTTCGTCGCGACGCCAGACGTCCAGCGTTTCCTGCCGTACCGTGCCGCGCGGCAGGATGAGGACGGCATAGCGCGAGGGCCTCGGCGTCTCGCCTTCCACCGCCGTGTGGCGCAGTTGCCATGTCACGTCGTTGTGCTTGCCGTCGTTGCTGATTTTCAGCGGCAGGTAGTCGGCGGGATCGTCCTTGCTATAGACGGCGTTCATCACCGCGACCGCGCCTTCGGGCAGCGGACCCGGCGGCGCCTCGCCGAGCGAGCGCCACATCTGCCGCCAGTTCATGTCCGTCATGGAAATCACGCCACGGCTGCCCGGCCTGCCCTTCTCGCCGCGATAGGGGCCGGAGAAGAAGTTCGCGCCATCAATGTCGATGCGCGGCAGCGGCGCGCCGGATTTATCCGCCCGCGCGTCCTCGACCTCGACCCACTTCTTTTCGCTTTCCCGTGACATAGGGGCATTCTATATCTCGGCAATCTTATGTCAATAACGGAATGAATTGATTAACGCCGCGCCCCGTGCCACCTTCATGGCATGACAGCCAAGCAGACAGCCCCGTTCAACGTCAAGATCCTGACCCTTTTCCCCGAGATGTTCCCGGGGCACCTCGGGCTCAGCCTTGCGGGCAAAGCGCTGGAAAAAGACCTCTGGTCGCTCGAAACCGTCAATCCGCGCTATTACGCGACCGACCTGCACAAGACGGTGGACGACGCCCCCTTCGGCGGCGGCGCGGGCATGGTGATGAAGCCCGATATTTTAAGCAACGCGCTGCAGGCGCATCTGCCGCTGGGGCGGTTCATTTATATGTCGCCGCGCGGTAAGCCGCTGACGCAGGCGCTGGCGCAGGAACTGGCGGGCGAAGACCTGCTGACCATCCTCTGCGGCCGCTACGAGGGGGTGGACCAGCGGCTGCTGGACGCCTACAAGGCGGAGGAAATCTCGATCGGCGATTACGTGCTGTCCGGCGGCGAACAGGCCGCCATGGTCCTGCTGGACGCTATCATCCGCCTGCTGCCCGGCGTCGTCGGCAACAGCGAGACCCATGACGAGGAAAGCTTTTCCGGCGGGCTGCTCGAATACCCCCATTACACCCGCCCCGCCGAATGGACGGGGCCGGACGGGGAAACGCGGGGCGTGCCGGAAGTCCTGTCCTCCGGCCATCACGCCAAAATCAAGGCCTGGCGGCTGCAGCAGTCCGAAGCCCTGACCCGCGAGCGCAGGCCCGATCTTTGGGAAAAATACCGCAAAAAGACCAGCTGACCGCCCCCGCCGATATATTTATACATAATTTCGGCTTTTTCCTGTAAAATGAAGGACATGAGCAACCATGCTGCATTGCGCTAAAATATGCAGCAATATCAACAAGGTCCAACAAAATGCTTGAGTTCCCCGAATGATTCGGGGTATGTTGCGCGGAATTGACTGAATCGCTTTATGCGTATTCGTCAGCCCGGTCATTTAAAAGATGTGAACCGCCGGAGCGCAACCGTATCAAATCGCGCTTTCGAATATAACGGGTTCCGATAAAAAAGGGTCTAGAACCATGAACGACTTGCAGAAATTCGAGCAGGAGCACATCAAGAAGCTCATCGCCGAAAAGAAAATCCCCGATTTCCAGCCCGGCGACACCGTGCGCGTCAACGTGAAGATCACGGAAGGCAGCGGCAAGACCGAGCGCACCCGCATTCAGGCCTATGAAGGCGTGTGCATCGCGCGCGGCGGCAAAAGCGTCCACCAGAACTTCACCGTCCGCAAGATCAGCTACGGCGAAGGCGTCGAGCGCGTCTTCCCGCTGTTCAGCCCCAGCATCGAGAGCATCGAGCTGGTCCGCCGCGGTTCCGTGCGCCGCGCCAAGCTGTACTACCTGCGCGACCGCAGCGGCAAATCGGCCCGCATCGCCGAACGCGCCCGCGATGACAAGCGCAACAAACCCGAAGACACCTCCTCCGAGGCAGCGGCCCCCGCAGCGGACGCTCCCAAGCCGGAGAAAGCCGCCAAGGCTGAAAAAACCGAAAAGAAAGCAGCCGCCGGTTAATTCCGCACTGCACAAAACCATAAATAAAACGGCCCTCTTTTTATCAAGGGGGCCGTTTTGTTTTGCGGATGAATCCTATATCCTGTGGCCACAAGTTTTCACGGCATTTCAAAGGACAAGGTTTTCACCATGACAGCCCCGCGCACCCTGTTTCAAAAAATCTGGGACAGCCATGTCGTCAGCAGCAACGACGACGGCACCTGCATCCTCTATATCGACCGCCACCTCGTGCACGAGGTCACCAGCCCGCAGGCCTTCGAGGGGCTGCGCATGACGGGGCGCAAAGTCCACCGCCCGCAGGCGACGCTGGCCGTGGCCGACCACAACGTGCCGACCAGCCACGACCGCGCCAAGGGCATCGCCGATCCCGAAAGCCGCCTGCAGGTCGATACGCTGACGAAGAACGTCAAGGAATTCGGCATCACCTATTTCGACATGAACGACAAGCGGCAGGGCATCGTCCACATCATCGGGCCCGAGCAGGGCATGACCCAGCCCGGCATGACCATCGTCTGCGGGGACAGCCATACCTCAACCCACGGCGCTTTCGGCGCGCTGGCCTTCGGCATCGGCACCTCCGAGGTCGAGCATGTGCTGGCGACGCAGACCCTGCAGCAAAAAGCGGCCAAGAGCATGCGCATCACCGTGAAGGGCGATCTGCACCCCGGCGTGACGGCGAAGGACGTGGTGCTGGCCATCATCGGCGCCATCGGCACCGCGGGCGGCACAGGCCACGTCGTCGAATACGCGGGCGAGGCCATCCGCGGCCTGTCGATGGAAGGGCGCATGACCGTGTGCAACATGACCATCGAGGCGGGCGCGCGCGCCGGTCTCATCGCGCCCGACGAAACCACCTTCGCCTACCTGAAAGGCCGCCCCATGGCGCCGCAGGGCGAGGACTTCGACAAAGCGGTCGCCTACTGGAAGACCCTCGTCTCCGACGAGGGCGCGACGTATGACAAGGAAGTTGTCCTGAACGCCGCCGACATCGCGCCGCAGGTGACATGGGGCACCAGCCCCGAAACCGTCGCCCCCATCACCGGCACGGTGCCAGACCCCGCGAGCGTGGAGGACGAGGGCAAGAAATCCGCCATGCTGCGCGCGCTCGACTACATGGGCCTGCAGGCGGGCATGAAGCTGACGGACGTCAAGATCGACAAGGTTTTCATCGGCTCCTGCACCAACGGGCGCATCGAGGATTTGCGCGCCGCCGCCGCCGTGGCCAAGGGCCGCAAGGTCGCGGGCGGCGTCTATGCCATGATCGTCCCCGGCTCCGGCCTCGTGAAGGCGCAGGCGGAAGAGGAAGGGCTCGACAAGGTCTTCATCGAGGCGGGCTTCGACTGGCGCGAGCCCGGCTGTTCCATGTGCCTTGCCATGAACGCCGACAAGCTGGAGCCCGGCGAGCGCTGCGCCTCCACCTCCAACCGCAACTTCGAGGGACGGCAGGGCCGCGGCGGGCGCACCCACCTGATGAGCCCCGCCATGGCCGCCGCCGCCGCCGTGACCGGCCGCCTGACCGACGTGCGCGAACTTTAAGGAATTCAAGGAGCAACCCCATGCAGAAATTCACCGTCCTCAAAGGCACCGCCGCCCCCCTGCCGATGGTCAACGTCGATACCGACATGATCATCCCCAAGCAGTTCCTGAAAACCATCGAGCGCACGGGGCTGGGCAAATACCTGTTCAACGACATGCGCTTCACGCCCGAAGGCGCGGAGAAGCCGGAATTCGTGCTGAACAAGGAGCCTTACCGCCACGCATCCATCATCGTCGCCGGGGACAATTTCGGCTGCGGCTCCTCGCGCGAGCACGCGCCCTGGGCGCTTTTGGACTTCGGCATCCGCGCGGTCATTTCGACCTCCTACGCCGACATATTCTACAACAACTGCTTCAAGAACGGCATTTTGCCCGTCACCCTGCCGAAAGAGGCGGTGGAGGAGCTGATGCAGGACGCGAAGGAGCAGGTGGAGCTGACCATCGACCTTGAAAAGCAGCAGGTCGTGGGCGGCAACGGCAAGACCTATGCCTTCGACATCGAGCCTTTCCGCCGCAAATGCCTGCTGGACGGGCTTGACGACATCGGCCTGACGCTGGTATATGAGGATAAAATAGCGGCGTTCGAGACCGCGCAGAAAAACACCCAACCATGGCTCTACAGCTGATCAAGCGGCTGCATAACATTTAATGCCTTTCAAAACATCGCCCCTCCCCCTCGCGACCGCGATGCGCGCGGGGCTTCGCCGCTATAATTTCGACACCTTCAAAAGCGACGCCGTCGCGGGGCTCATCGTCTCGCTCATCGCCCTGCCGCTGTCCATGGCGCTGGCCATCGCCGTCGGGCTGCCGCCGCGCCACGGGCTTTACACCGCCATCGTCGCGGGCGTCGTCTCCGCCCTTTTCGGCGGGTCGATGACGCAGGTGGCCGGCCCCACCGCCGCCTTCGTCGTCATCGTCGCCCCCATCGTCAGCCAGTTCGGCCTGCACGGGATTTTGTGGTGCGAGATGATGGCGGGGCTCATCCTGCTCGGCATGGGGTTCTTTCGCGTCGGCAAGCTCATCAACTACGTGCCCTACCCCGTCGTCACCGGCTTCACCGCCGGCATCGCCGTGACCATCGCCACGCTGGCGCTCAACGACTTCCTCGGCCTTGGCATCGACCATCTGCCGTCGGGCTTCATCGACAAGGCCGCCGTCATCTGGCAACACCTGCCGCAAACACAATGGCCGGACCTCGCCGTGGGCGCGCTTACGCTCTTCACCCTCATCTTCTTCCCCAAGGTCAGCCGCAGGGTGCCGTCCGCCGCCGTCGCCATTCCGCTGGGTGCGCTGCTGGCCTGGGTTCTGACCCATTACGGCTATCACATCGCCACGCTCAACACCCGCTTCGACTACGTGACGCCCGGGGGCGCGACCATGCCGGGCGTACAGCCCTATCCGCCCAGCCTGCACCTGCCGGGCGGGGGCGACCCTCTCTACGCCCTGCCGGGGTTCGAGGAATTCCGCCGGCTGTTCCGCAGTGCCATCGTCATCGCCGCGCTGGCCGCGCTTGAATCGCTGCTGTCCGCCACCGCGGCGGACAGCATGGCCCGCACCCGCCACGACCCGAACGCGGAGCTTTGCGGCATCGGCCTCGCCAATATCTTTTCCGGCCTCGCGCTCGGCATTCCGGCCACGGGGGCCATCGCGCGCACGGCGACGAACATCCACGCCGGGGCGAAGACGCCGGTTTCCGCCCTCATCCACGCGCTGCTGATTTTGCTCTACATGGTCACGCTCGCGCCCTATATCAGCTATACGCCTATGGCGGCGCTGGCGGCGCTGCTGGTCATCACGGCGTGGCGCATGTCGCACGCCAAGCAGTTCGCGCGCATCGTCCGCCTCGCGCCGCGCAGCGACACGGCGGTTTTGCTGGCCTGCTTCTTCCTCACCGTCTTCCTCGACATGGTGGCGGGGGTCTCGGTCGGCATGATCATGGCCGCGCTCTTGTTCATGAAGCGCATCGGCGACCTGACCGACGTGCACATCAGCCACAGCGACAAGCCCGACGTCGCCCACGGCTTCGATGATTTGCCCGCGCATGTCATGGTCTATCGCATCGAGGGGCCGCTGTTCTTCGGCTCCATCAGCAAGACCATCGGCGGGGCGGATTTCATCCCCGAGGGGGTGACGAAGATGATCATCGACCTCACCCATGTGCCGATGATCGACGTCAGCGGCATGATCGGCATGAAGACCCTGCTGATGTCGATGGCGGAGCATGACCGCGACATCGTGCTCTGCGGGCCCGAGTCCGTCACCAGCCGGATCCTGCACAAAATCGCGGGCGAACCCTATGCCCCCCATGTCCACCGCGAAGAATCGCTGCGTCAGGCCGTATATGGCTGAAAAATATGGGGATTTCATCCCCGTTGCGTCAAGTTTTTACATATTGACCAAATCCGGGGCCGCTGCTAGTGTTTGCGCGACTTTCGTAAAACAAGCAAACAAGAGCGAGTGTGCAACATGCAACTTCCCGGCAAGAACACCCTGAAAAAGGCCTTTCTGGCCGCAACCGCCGTTTCGGCGCTCGGCCTTGGCGGCTGCGCCGTGGTTCCCTATGACGCGCCCCCCGTGCGCGGCGGCGTTTATATTGAACCGATCCTCCCCATCCCTTACATTGTGCCCTACGGCCACGATCACCATGACCGCCACGACGGCTACCGCCGCGAATACCGCCCGGCGCCGCGTCATGACGGGCGTGGACACCGCCGCTAACCGGCAGGCGCCCGAGGAAGACGCGCCCGCCCCGACCGCTTGAGGGAGAACGCATATGTCATCGAAAAAACGCATCGTCGCCTTGCAGGGTGACGGCATCGGGCCCGAGATCATGGCCGAGGCGCTCAAGGTCATCGGCTGGTTCAACGAAAACGCCGGCACGGATATCGAGGTTTCAAAAGGCGACATCGGCGGCATGTGCATCGACAAGCACGGCGTGCCGCTGGACGACGCGACGCTGGAAGCCTGCCGCAAGGCCGACGCCGTATTGCTCGCCGCCGTGGGCGGGCCGAAGTGGGACAAGGTGGATTACAATATCCGCCCCGAAGCGGGTCTCCTGAAGCTGCGCAAGGAGCTGGACCTTTTCGCCAACCTGCGCCCGGCCAAGGTCTTCGACGCGCTGGTCGATGCCTCCACCCTGAAGCCCGAGATCGTAAGGGGGCTCGACATCCTCATCGTGCGCGAGCTGACGGGCGGCGTCTATTTCGGCCAGCCGCGCGGCATCGAGACGCTGGAGAACGGCGAGCGCCGCGGCGTCAACACGCAGGTCTATACGACCTCCGAGATCCTGCGCGTCGCGCGCGTGGCCTTCGACCTTGCCAAAAAACGCCAGAACCGCGTCTGCTCCTGCGAGAAGGCCAACGTGATGGAAAGCGGCAAGCTCTGGCGCGAGGAAGTGACCGCCCTGCACGATGCGGAATACAAGGACGTCGCGCTCTCCCACATGTATGCCGACAACTGCGCCATGCAGCTGCTGCGCAACCCCGCGCAGTTCGACGTCATCGTGACCGACAATCTTTTCGGCGACATTCTTTCGGACGAGGCGGCGATGCTGACCGGCTCGCTGGGCATGCTGCCCTCCGCCTCCCTCGGCGCCGCCGACGAGAACGGCCGCCGCGCCGCGCTTTACGAGCCCATCCACGGCTCCGCCCCCGACATCGCCGGCAAGGGCGCGGCCAACCCGCTGGCCATCATCCTGAGCATCGCCATGATGTTCCGCTATTCCTTCGACCTCGGCGAAGAGGCCGACCGGCTGGAGCAGGCGGTCGAGGCCGTGCTGGGCAAGGGGCTGCGCACCGCCGACATCATGTCGAAAGGCTGCACGCGGCTTTCCACCGAAGACATGGGCCGCGCGCTGCTGGACACGCTGGCCGAAGGCGCATCCGCAAGCAAGGCCGCCGCCAGCGCATGATGACAACGAAAAAGGAGAACGCCATGAACTACACTCTGAAAGTAACCGCCTCTTTCCTCTTGTTCACATCCCTCTTCGTAGCCCACGCACAAGCCGCCTGCACGCAGGCCGATGCCGTGCAGGCGTTTTCCACGGACAAAGGCGTTTCCACCTTCTGCACGCGCGATGCGCCGAACGGCTGCGATTTCACCGCCCGCGCGCCCGACGCGGCCAACCCGGCGGAGGCCGGCATGTCCTGGATCGTGAACGGCAAAGCGAAAGGTTCTTCCGCCGCCGCAGCCATGCCGCTTTTCGGTCGCGTGGCGCAGGACTGCACGCTCGCCGCCACCAACGTCACGCTGGAGCTCAGCGACGGCGGCGACGCAGCCGATGCCGCGAAAATGCATAAAGCGATCGACGCCATGACGCACAAGGTCATGGAATGTATCCACGAGAAGAAGGGGCAGCCCGCAAGCTGCGCCTGCATGTACCCTGAAGAACTGGCCAGCGTCAAAAACGCCTATGAAGAGGTCACCGCCCGCCACCCCGGCTGGAAGGCACGTCCCGTATATTACACGCAGGCGGACGACAGCGGCGTGACGGTCTCCTTCGAAGGCATCCGCACCCAGCTGGCCATGTCCTGCAATTCGAAGCCCGAATGAACGAACGACGAGGAAGACAACCGTGACCGCAGCAAGCAACGACAATAAGAACAAGAAATACGACGTGCTGGCGCTCAGCGCGATTTGCGTCGATATCCAGCTGAAGGCGACGGACGAACATGTCGCCGCGCATGGCGTCAAGAAAGGCCTGACCAACCTCGTCGCGCCTTCGGTGCTGAAGAGCCTCATCCGCGGGCAGGACTGCGCGGTCACGCCGGGCAGCCCCGGCGTCAACGTCGTCGCGGGCGTCGCGCTGCGCGGGGGGAATGCCGCGCTCGTCGGCAAGATCGCGAGTGACGACCACGGCGATTTCATCCACAAGCGGCTGACCGGCCACGGCATCGACTACACGCCCGTGCTGTCTTCCAATCCCGATACCGCGACCACCGGCGTGCTGGTGCTGACCACGCCCGACAAGGAGCGCAGCTTCGCCTTCGCCGCAGGCGCGGGCATGGAGCTTTCGCCCGAGGACGTGGAAGAAACGATGATCGCGCAGGCGAAAATCGTCTATCTCGATTCCTACCTCTGGCTGACGGAAAACGGCAAGGAGGCGGTGCATCACGCCGCCGCGCTGTCCAAAAAATCGGGCGGCATGGTCGCGGTCGCGCTGAATGACGCCAACCTCATCGCGCAGAACCGCGCGGGATTTCAAAAAATGGTGGCCGAACATGCCGACATCCTCGTCGGCGACGCGAAGGAGTTCATGGCCCTCTTCGGCACCGAAACGCTGGAAGAGACGCTGGAGGCGGTGAAGGCCTGCGGCTGCAAGGCCGCGCTCACCCTGGGCGCAAGGGGCGCCTGGGCGATCGAGGGCGAGGCCGCCACCCATGTCCCCGCGCTTAAAATTGACAGCGACAAGATCGTCGATACCAACGGCGCGGGCGACCAGTTCGCCGCCGGCTTCCTCTACGGCATCGCGCGCGGCAAGCCGCTGGAAGACTGCGCGAAACAGGGCGCGAGCTGGGCCAGCGACATCATCCGCCATATGGGCGCGGAACCGCAGGTCGGCACGAACGCGCCTGCAAATCCCCCGAAAATCGCCCCCAAAACCCCCGCCACCAAGGGGCCGGGGCTCTAAAGCCTCCCGCCATCCTGACGGTGTAAAGACCGGCCGCCCCGCGCGGGCGCATTCCTTCCGCTTGCCCGTTAACCACTTTTTATAGGGTGAAGCCGTATAATTTGCTATGATTTCAAAAGCTTCGCTTCTGCGATCGCCGGGGGAACGCATCGATGAAACTGTCCTTGAAACTATCCGTCAAACAAGCGCTGAAACCTTTCTACCTGCTGCTGGTCTTCGCCGGCCTGATGCTGTTGTCGCAAACGCCGACGCGCGCGGACGACATGCCCGCCGATACGCCCACCGCCTATATCATTCAGGTCAAGGGCGAGATCAACACCGGCACCTATGACCTCATCCACCGCGGGCTGCTGGCGGCGGCGCAGCAGAAGGCCGATATCGTGGTCTTGCAAATCCAGACGCCGGGCGGGCTTTACACCAGCATGCAGGACATCGTGCAGGACATCATGGACAGCCCCGTGCCGGTCGCGACCTACGTCAGCCCCTCGGGCGCGCGGGCGGCGAGCGCGGGCACCTATATTCTCTACGGCAGCCATATCGCCGCCATGGCGCCCGGCACCAACATCGGGGCGGCCACGCCGATCCGCATGATCGACCAGACCTCGCCCTTCCGCCCGCCGGATTCAAGCATGCCCGACAAGGGCCCCATCAAGCCGCACAGCACGCTCGAGCAGAAGATGATCAACGACGCCGCCGCCTATATCCGCGGCCTTGCCGAATACCGCAACCGCAACGCCCAATGGGCGGAAAAAGCGGTGCGCGAGGCGGAAAGCATCTCCGCGCCCGAGGCGCTGAGCAAGAAGGCCATCGACGTCATCGCCGACGACGTGCCCGACCTGTTGAACAAGATCGACGGGCGCACGGTCAAGATGGCGCACGGCAAGACCATCCGCCTGCACACCAAGGGCGCCGTCATCGACGCCACCAAGAAGGCGGACCTGCGCACCAACCTGCTCGACATCATCGGCAATCCCAATATCGCCTTTTTGCTGCTCATCATCGGCGCCTACGGCATCATCTACGAGGTTTTCCACCCCGGGCTCATCCTGCCGGGCGTGGTGGGGGCCGTGGCGCTCATCCTCGCGCTTTTCGCCATGCACCTGCTGCCCACCAACTACACGGGGCTCGCGCTCATCGGCCTTGGCATCGCCATGATGATCGGGGAGGCCTTCGTGCCTTCCTTCGGCGCGCTGGGCATCGGCGGGGCGATTGCCTTCGCCGTCGGGGCCAGCATGCTGTTCAGCAGCGGCGACCCCACCATGGGCATCGACCCCTGGCTCATCGCGGGCACCACGCTGGTGAGCGTCGGGTTCCTCAGCGTGCTGGTGGCCGTCGCCATCCGCGCGCAGCGAAGACACCCCACGACGGGGATGGAGGAGCTGATGTCCGCCGTCGGCGAGGTCGTCAGCTGGTCGCAGGGCGAGGGCGAGGTCTTCATCACCGGCGAGGTCTGGAAGGCCGCCGCCGCCTCCCCCGATTTCATCCTCAACAAGGGCGACCTGGTGAAGGTCGAATCCATCGACGGGCTTTGCCTCATCATCCGCCCGGAACAATAAAAACAACTTCAAAACGCTTCAACGAAAGGACTGACATATCATGGGTATCGGGTTTGGCGCTTTTTTTGCCGTATTGATTCTTATCTTCCTGGGCTCCGCGCTGCGCGTCATGCGCGAGTACGAGCGCGGCGTGGTCTATACGCTGGGCCGCTACACGGGCGCGAAGGGGCCCGGCCTCGTCATCCTGCTGCCCGTCGTGCAGCAGATGGTGCGGGTGGACCTGCGCGTGCGCACCATCGACGTGCCCAGCCAGGACATCATCTCGAAGGACAACATCTCGGTGAAAGTCAGCGCGGTCGTCTATTACCGCGTCATCTCGCCCGACAAATCGGTCAACAACGTGGCCGATTTCATGCGCGCGACCTCGGAACTGGCGCAGACCACGCTGCGCGAGGTTCTGGGAAAGCACGACCTCGACGAGATGCTGACCGAGCGCGACAAGCTTTCCACCGCCATCCGCGAATTGCTGGACAGCCAGACGGACCAGTGGGGCATCAAGGTTTCCAACGTCGCGCTGAAGCACATCGACATCGCCGAGAGCATGATCCGCGCCATCGGCCGCCAGGCGGAAGCGGAACGCGAACGCCGCGCGAAAATCATCTCCGCCGAAGGTGAAATGCAGGCCGCGGACAAGCTGGTCGAAGCCGCGCGCAAGCTGGCGGGCGAGCCGACCGCGCTGCAGCTGCGCTATCTTTCCGCCTTCCAGGACATCGCCAACGACAAGACCAACACCATCATCCTGCCGATGCCGATGGAACTTATGAAGAAGCTGTAAAAGAATGCAAGTCGAAAGCCTGCACATCTATGCGCTGAAAGGCGCGCGGGCGACGGATCTGGCGGAGGCCGCGGTCGAAAGCCGCGGCCTTTCCCACGACCGCCGCTGGATGCTGGTGGATGAAAACGGCCGCTTCCTCACCCAGCGCGAGCAGCCGCGCCTTGCGACCGTCAACGCCGCGGCGGATGATTCCGGCCTTACGGTCTCGGGTGACGGCGCGAAAAACCTGCACATCCCCGTCCCGCCGCCGGAGACGGAAAAGCTGCCCCTCACCCTTTGGAAGCAGGCGGTGGAAGGATACGCCGCGGGCGCGGCGGCGGACGCGTGGTTTTCAGACTACCTTCGCATCCCCTGCCGCCTCGTCTTTCAGGGCGGGCTGGCGCGCGCGGTTTCGCAAGACTATGCGCCGCAAGGCAGCCAGACCGGATATGCCGACGGCTTTCCCCTGCTCGTCGCCAATGCTGCCTCGCTCGCCGACCTCAACGCGCGGCTGGAAACGCCCCTGCCCATGAACCGCTTTCGCCCGAATATCGTTATCTCCGGTGCCGAGGCATGGGCGGAGGACGCATGGAAGAAAATCCGCATCGGCGGTATCGAGATCGCCATCGTCAAGCCCTGCACGCGCTGCATCGTCACCACCACGGACCAGAAAACGGGCGAGCGCCACGGCAACGAGCCGCTGCGCAGCCTGAAGGATTTCCGCCTGCTGCGCCGCCCGGGCATGACCGGCGTCGTCTTCGGTCAGAACGCCGTGCCGCTGGGCGCCGGCGCCATCCGCGCGGGGGACGCCGTGGAAGTGCTGGAGACGGGCCCCAGCGCCTTCGACGCCACCTGACGCGCTATTTGCCTGATTTCAAAGGGATAAAATATCCTTGCCGCCGGGCGGTATTAAGGTTAATCTGCCCACCTGTTACCATTTGGACGATAAAATCCTCATGAATGCGGAGAGGTGGCCGAGTGGTTGAAGGCGCTCGCCTGGAAAGCGGGTAAACTGTAACAGGTTTCGTGAGTTCGAATCTCATCCTCTCCGCCATTCCCCCAGTTTCGCGACGGCCTTGTCCGGCCAGCCGTTTTTTGCGGAGACGCCGATGCCCCGCCTGTTGCCCGATTTCCCGAAAATGCTTGATGAACGCGGCTTTTACTACGGCTGGGTCGTGCTGGCCGCCGGCACGATCGGCGTGGTGATGAGCGTTCCCGGACAGACGATGGGCGTCAGCGTTTACACCGAACACTTGCTGAAAAGCCTCGACCTCAGCCGCGTCAACCTCAGCATGGCTTACATGTTCGGCACGCTGGCCTCCGCCTTCCTGCTGCCGCTGGTCGGGCGGCTGCTCGACAAGGTCGGCGCGCGCGTGGTGGGCGTCATGGCTTCGAGCTGCCTTGCCTTGTTTCTCGCCATTCTCGCCGCTAGCCCCTTCATGGCGACATGGGTTTCCGATACGACCGGGATGCCGCACCGCTGGGCGTCGCTCGGCGTCGCCTTTTTTTGTTTTCTCGGCATACGCCATTTCGGACAGGGACAGCTGACCATGGCCTCGCGCACCATGATGGGCCGATGGTTCGAGCGGCGGCGCGGGCTGGTGCTGGGCGTCAGCGGGTTTTTCGTCGCCTTCGGCTTCGGCGCGGCGCCGCTGGCGCTGACCGGGCTTATCGTCAGCTTCCACTGGCAGGCGTCGCTGCTGGTGCTTTCCGCCATCCTGCTGGGCATGGCCGCTTTTGCGGCGCTGACCTTCCGCCCCTCGCCCGAGCATTGCGGGCTGGTCATCGACGGCGGCGCGGCCCCGGAAGACGCCGTCAGCGACGACGCCACGGATGATTTCACCGCGCAGCAGGCGAAGCGGACGCTCGTCTTCTGGGTGTTCAACGCCGGCATGGTCGCGCAGGCCATGATCGTGACCGCCGTGACTTTCAACATGGCGCATATCGGCGCCCTGCACCACATGACGCCCGAAAAAGCCTTCAGCGTCTTCCTGCCCGTCGCCGTCATCTCGACCGCGGCGGACCTCACCGGCGGGTTCTTAAGCGACCGGATGCCGATGAAATACCTGCTGGCGGTCATGCAGGCCGGGCTCGCCCTCGGTCTTTTCGGGCTCCAGCTTTACGGGACAGCGGCGGGCTTCTGCCTGACGGCACTGGGGCTGGGCGTTTCGGGCGGGCTGTTCTCTCTGTTGATGGGCGCGGCGTGGCCGCGGCTGTTCGGCCGCACGCATCTGGGCGCGATCATCGGCGTGACGATGAGCTGGGTGGTGGCGGGCAGCGCGCTCGGCCCCTGGCTTTTCAGCATCGGGGAGACGGCAGGCGGCAACGACATGAACGTCTTGCGCGACGGCATGGCCGTGCCGCTCTTTATTTTCATCGCCGCGTTTTTCGCAGACAACCCGCGCGAGGCCGCGCCCCAGCCCGCCTGAACGGCGCCGTCCCTATGCCGCCGTCCCTATGCCACCGGGCCTATGCCGCCGGGCCTTTGGGCGCGGGTTTCGCGTTTTCTTTTTTCGGCGCGGGCGGGCTGTCGCTGTAGGCGACCTTGCCCTCGGCGACGGTGGCGAAGACGTTGTGGTGCGGGGCGATGGCGGCGTGGTGGGCGACGCTGATGACGATGCCGTGCTTCATGCGCTCGAGCAGGCGGGGATACAGTTCTTTTTCGGATTTCGCGTCCAGCGCGGCGGTGATCTCATCCACGATCAGCACGCGCGTTTCCGCCGCGTGCAGGAAGATGCCGGCGAAGGACAGCTTGTTCTTCTGCCCGCCGGAAAGGGTGTTCTTCCAGTATTCGCCTTTTTTCGTCTCGTCCTCCATCGCCCCCACGAAATCGCCGAGTCCGGCGTCGGTGAGCGCCTGCGCCACCTGCTCCTTCGAAAAGCGCGAGACGGGGTCGGGCGCGCAGACGATGCCGGCCAATGTGCGGTCGGGAAAATATTCTTCCTGCGGGACGAAACGGACCTCGGGCGGCACGGAAATCTCCCCGCTGCCGCCCAGCAGCCAGGCGTTGCGCATGGCGGAGAGCGCGGCCGACTTGCCGCAGCCCGCGGGGCCGGTGATGATCATTTTATCGCCGGGCGAAAGCGTGAGGTTGCCGAAATCGACGAGCACGCCGCCCTCCGGCCCGTGCAGGACGAGGTTTTGAAACACCACCTTGTCCGAGCCCGCTTCCTCGTGCAGCACCACGCTGGGCGGCTTGCGAACTTGCGGCGGCGGTGCGGGCGGTGCAGGCTTTTCCGCCCGCTTGCGGAAGATGCGCGAGAGGAATGTCACGGCTTCCCCCCGCCCGGCGGTTTCGGTTTCGGTTTCGGTTTTTGTTTCTTTTCAGGTTTCGCCTTTGCTTCCGGTTTCTCCGCCGGTTTTTCTTCCGGTTTCGGGGGCGTGGGCGGCGCGGGCGGCTTGCGCTCGGTGATATCCGCCTTGTTCTCCGCAAGGTCCTGCTCGAAATCCATGAGCTGCGTGACGTTGGCCGACCAGCTCGCGATCTGCGAATAGCCCTGCGGGAACCAGCTGATGGCGTTGTAGAACTGTCCATAGACCTGCCGTGCCAGCTCGAGCCCGCCCAGCGTTGCCGTGCCGGCGAAAAACTTCGGCGCAGTCAATGCGATGGGCACGACGGAGGAACTGTTGACGTTGAGCGAGTTGACCATGCCCGTGCGCCAGTTGACCTTGTAGAAATCCCGGCGCTTTTCGTCGAGGGTGTTGAACTCCTTGGTCAGCGTCTCCTTCTCGACCGGTTCCAGCCCGGCGAGCGCGATGGGCTTGGCGTTGTCGCGCACGCGCACGAGGGCGTGGCGGAATTTCGCCTCCGTATCCATCAGCCCGCGCCAGATCTTGCGCATGGAACCGCCGCTCCAGTGCGTCGCCGCATGGGCGCCCACGGCGCAGACGAGCGCCGCGCCCACCATGACGGGCGCGATGTGCCAGAGCATGACGGAAAAAGTGGCGAAGCCCACGGCCGAGCGGAACAGGCCGAGCCCGAGCGAGAGGGAGGAACTGGTCACGTTGCCGATCGTCTCGGCGATGCGCTGGTCCGGGTTTTGCGCGAATTTCTTGTTGTGCTGGAGCCGCAGGTAGGACTTGCCCTCCAGCCAGGCCGCGCTGAACTGCTTGGTCAGCCAGCCGCGCCAGTTCTGGCCGAGGTTCAGCGTCATGTATTCGCGCCCGTTGCCGGCGACGGCGGCGCCCCCCATGCCGGCCAGCGTGGCGCCGCCCGCCAGCGCGAAGCCCATCGCCTGCTTGGCCACCAGCGCGTTGAGCGCGGCCTGGAAGCCGAGCCCGATCCCCGCCGTAAGCGCGATTTCCGCGACGGTCAGCCCGATGATGCCCGCCAGCATCAGCCGCGCCTTCCACTTCTGGTCGGAAACCCAGTAGGATTTGAGGAATTTCATCTGCTGGAGGAAGCTGCGCTTGATCCCCTCCGCCGCCGTTGCCGTTGCCGTCGCGGGTTTTTGGCCGGCTGGCGCCTGCCGGTCGTCCTCGCGCGCTTTGCCCATTTCGAATCCCCGTTTCGTTCCCGTGACGCGTTGCCGCCCCGCGGACATGCCGGGGGAGGATGAAAACACACCAAGGGAGCCGAACCCCTTTTCCTGAAAGAATGAATAGTAGCAAGAAGGGGCATAAATGCAAGACGCCACGCCACCCCGCGCACCCCCGCCGAAGCCGCGCTATACGCTTGACGAATCAGGCAGTATTATGAAATATAGACGCATATGGCCCGAAATCGGCCCCGCCTGTCGAAATACAGGAAATCCGGTCGAAAAATTAACAATATGTTTAACGTAATGTAATACCCTGTTATTGCGTATGACAAGCCCCTTACAGGACATTTTCAAATGGACTTTGCAAGATCATTCAACAAGTTAGCATCAAAGCTCGGCTTCAGCACCCCGGCGACGAAGCCCGAGGGGCTCTATACGGCCAACCGCGACGAAAACGGCGCGGGGTCCATCGACATGATCGTCTGCCAGGACTATGAAGTCATCCCCGAGAACGCGAAGGCCGTGGGCGACTTCCTGCGCAAGAAGGGATACAAGATCGAGGTCGAGGGCGTCGAGCACAAGGACAAGCTGCTCCAGCTGCTCAAAAAACGCTTCAAGCACGGCCAGCCGCCCCCGACGGACATCGTGCTGGACGTGAGCGGCGGCAACGGCAGCAAGGCCGCGCTGGAGGCCATCGGCTACCTTGAAAAGAAATACCCGGGCGCGCCCCTGCCGACGGTCAACTTCTGCTCCTGCGACCTCGGCATGGCGATCGACGCCGCCTGCGAGCTGCGCCGCAAGGACGCCCGCTTCCTCGCCAGCGCCATCGACCAGAACGAGCTGTCGTTCCTGCGCCGCACGCTGAACGGCGAGAAGAAAGGCAATTACCTGCCCGTGACGACGACCATGCGCGAGCTGCTGAACGGCAAGCTGGGCGTCGCCCTGGAGATGGACAAGACCGAGGACAAATATTACACCAAGCAGCTGGCGGAAATGAACAGCATCGCCAACAACAGCGTGCTGGCCGCCTGGCAAAAAGGCGAGATTTCCCCCGGCGAAGCGATCGAGCGGATGCGCGGCTACGTCACGGGGCTGGCGGAATCGCTGCGCTCCGGCTTTTACATGCAAGACAAGCAGGACAAGATCGATCTCGACGCCGACGCGGGCTTTTACGGCGCCGCCGGCTTCCCGCGCAAGGGGCCGGTCGTCTTTTCCCTGAAGGACGTGGAAAGCACGCCCTACGGCGCGCCCAAGCCGGTGCTGGTCATGCGCAACTACGATCCTTCCGTCGTGCCCATGCTGGCCGAGGGCAAGCTGGGCGGCCTCGTCGTGACCTCGACCTACATGGCCTCTCACCTGAAACTCCTGTGCGAGACGCATATGGTCTCCGGCCTGTTCGGCATGATGCCGCAGGGCCAGAAAACCATGCGCGGCGACTTCAACGAGGAAGCCGCGCCCGACGGCCCCGCCTATTACGATACCGACGCCATCGAAATCGCCGGCCGCACGGTCAAGCGCGGGCAGGACATCCTGCTCTGCCTCGGCGGCAACGGCATTTCCTTCCGCCCGCCCGCCGCCATCGAGGTGAAGACCGTCGATGCCTGGACCATCGAGAACGACCCCAAGATCAAGGAAGACCTCGACAACCTGCGCAAGATGAAAAAATGCTTCGCCGCCTTCTTCAAGGAAGAGGGAATGAAACCCCACGGCGTGAAAGCCAACGTCGATACCGGCAATTCCGACCAGATGTGGATGGTCGATGGCATCGGCCTCGTGCGCACGGAGCAGATGGTGGCGATGGACGGCGGAATGGTGAATGACCTCAAGTCCGCCCTTCTCGAAGACAGCGACAACGCCTACCAGCTTCTTGCCCAGCGCAGCAAGGCGCAGTACCGGCGCATGATGCAGAAGCTGAACGAGGACCAGCCGGTGAAAATCCGCCTGTTCGACTTCGTCCACGGCGAGATCCTGAACAAGGAAGAGCAGAAAAGCTTCCTTGAAAAATACCCCAAGCTGGAAATCCACGGCGGGGAAGCGCTCGAAACATGGCCGCGGCTCTACCGCGACCAGGTCGCCGCCGTCTTCCAGGCGCTGCGGGACGCGAAGGTCTCGACCCACCAGCCGCTGGAAGTCATGATGCCCGCCATCCGCACCGGGCAGGACACGGCCGCCATCAAGCAAATCGTGCAGGAAGAAGCCGAAAAAGCCGGCGTCAAGCCCCATCAATACAGCTTCGGCGTGATGGTCGAAACCCTCGACAGCTGCAAGAACATCGCGCAGATCGCCCCGCAGTGCGACTTCATCAGCTTCGGCACCAACGACCTGACCCAGCAATACACGGAAATGTCGCGCGCCGACCTCAAGGCCCACGCGCGCTACGCCGAGAAGCACGGCTTCGACCCGTTCAAGATACTCGCGCCGGAAATCCTGCAAATGGTCACGGACGTCACCAAACAGGGGCGCGAGGCGAACCCGTCCCTGCGCGTCGATATCTGCGGCGGGCAGGCCTCCGACCCCGCGACGGCATTGAAGCTGTTCGAGGCGGGCGTCGATAACGTCTCCGTCGCCCCCAACCTCGGCAACCTTTTCGGCCTGCCCATGGTTTTGGGGTACAATATGTACGACGCGGCGCGCAAACCCGCCGCCCCCGCCCAAAAGCACGGCCAGAAACCCGCTTCGCTGGCGGAGGCCGCGAAGAGGGCGCAGGGACAGGCCGGCTGACGCCCCTCTCCCCGAAAAAATCCCAGACAGTGCTTTTTTCCCGCCTTGGCGGGTGTTAAAAAGGCATAGCGCGCCTTCACTCCCGAAGGCGCGGATTTTTGCCGGGATTGAAGCATGTCGCGTTCCACCCTCAAGCCCCTGTCCGACAACGTCCATCTTCTGGGCGAGATACTGGGCGAGACCATCCGCCAGTTCGAGGGCGCGCACGTCTTCAACAAAGTCGAAACGCTGCGCCGCCTCGCGCAAAAAACGCGCATGGGCCACATGGGCGCGCAGCGGGAGTTCGAAAAAGAGCTGCACGGGCTTTCCCAAACCGAGAAATACAAGGTCGTCAAGGCCTTCACCGAATTCCTGCAGCTGGCGAACCTTTGCGAGCAGGTCCACCGCATCCGCCGCCGCAACGACTACCTGCGCGAGGGCAAGGCGCCGCAGCGCGGCGCGCCGCTCGATACCTTCGGACGTCTTTTGAAAGCCGGCATCCCCGCGAAAACCATCCGCGCCGCCCTGCTCGACATCCGCATCGAGCTGGTGCTGACCGCGCACCCGACGGAGGCCGAACTGCCGCGCGCCATCCGCACCTACCGCGACCTTTCCGTCTGTCTCTTGAAGCTCGACGCGCCGGAAATGGGCGCGGTGGAGCGCGCGCTGGTGCTGCACGACATCCGCTCTCTCGTCATCCGCCTTTGGCTGGGCAGCGGGCTGCGCGACGCGAAGCCCACGCCGGTGGAAGAGGCGCGCTACGGGCTGGAGCTGGCCGAAAGCATCCTGTGGCACACGGTGCCGCGCTTTCACTACCTCATGAGCCTCGCCTACAAGGACGTGGTGGGCGACATGTCGGACCTCTTCCCGCATCCCATCCATTTCGCCTCATGGATGGGCGGCGACCGCGACGGGCACCCCGGCGTCACCGCGCGCGTCACGCGCGAGGTGCTGCACGAAAGCTCGCAGGCGGCGACGGAACGCTACCTCCTCTCCATCGCGAAGCTGCGCGACATCCTCGTCTTCGACCGGGACGGGCGCGGGTTGAAGCTGCACAACGCCTGCCAAAGGCGGCTGGACAAGATGGAAAAGGCGCTTCAGGATTTCCGCCGCGACCTGCCGCGGGGCAAGACGAAGCTGACCCGCACAGGTTTTCTGGGCATGCTTTACGAGCTGCAGGACTTCCTGAAGGACAACGGCCTCGACCTGCTGGCGCAGGACCCGCTGCAGCAGTTCATCTGGCGCGTGCGCGTCTTCGGCCTGTGCTTCCTGAAACTCGATATCCGCCAGAGCGCGGACGTGCACGAGACCGCCATCGCCGAGCTGCTGGGGAAAGGCAAGGGAAAAAGCTATGCGGCCCTGCCGGAAGAGAAGAAAATCGCCGTCCTGACCGCCGCGCTCAAGGGCAAGGCCGAAAAGCCGCGCCGCATCTCGGCGCAAACGGCCGAGGTGCTGGAAACGCTGCGCCTCTACCGCGAAATGCCGCCCGAATTCCTCGGCCCCTACATCATCTCCATGGCGGCGCATGTTTCGGACGTGCTGGGCGTGATGTTCCTGATGAAAACCGCGGGCGTGAAGGACAAGGTGCCCGTCTGCCCGCTGTTCGAGACGCCCGACAGCCTGAAGAACGCCTGCGGCGTCATGCAGGAACTCTACAGGATGCCGCTTTACAAGCGTCATGCCGGCGGCGCGCAGCAGATCATGATCGGCTATTCGGACTCGGCCAAGCGCGGTGGATACCTGAACGCCGCGTGGGAGATTTACCGCCTGCAGTCCGACCTTTTGAAGCTGGGCAAGCGCCTCGGCATCAAGACGACCTTCTTTCACGGGCGCGGCGGCAGCATCGCGCGCGGCGGCGGACCGATCGAGACGGCGCTGATGGCCCTGCCCCGCCCGCACGTCTCGCACAGCATCCGCATCACCGAGCAGGGCGAGACCATCAATTCCAAGTTCGGCCTGCCCGACGTGGCCGAGCGCACGATGGAGCTTTATCTTTCCGGCTTTCTGGAAGCCGTGCTGTCCAAGCCGGAAAAGACGCCGCCGCAATGGGCAGCGACCATGGACCGCGTCGCCGCGCGTTCCTGCAAGGCCTTTCGCGACGTCATCTATGAAACGCCGGAATTCATGGGGCATTACAGGCAAATCACCCCCACGGCGGAGCTGGGGCTGCTCAACATCGGCAGCCGCCCCGGACGGCGCAAGAAGGACGGCGGGCTGGAAAGCCTGCGCGCCATCCCCTGGGTCTTCGGCTGGACGCAGTCGCGCACCCTGCTGCCCGCCTGGCTGGGCGTGGCCGAAGCGCTGGAAGCGGAGATTGCCGAAGGGAACCTGAAAACCCTGCAGGAGATGTACCGCGACTGGCCGTTTTTCGAGGCCGTCGTCAACCTCGTCGAGATGGTGGCGGCCAAGGCGGACGAGCGCATCACGGAATATTACTCGGAACTGCTGGTGGACCCGGCGCTGCAGCACCTGACCCGCGACTACCTCGCCCGGCTGGCGCGCACGAAAAAGGCGCTGCTGAAGGTCATGCGACACCGCAAGATACTCGAAACCGTGCCGGTGCTGGCCCGTTCCATCCGGCTGCGCGCGCCCTATGTCGATGTGCTGAACATTTTGCAGGCGCATCTTTTGAAGGAATACCGCGCGCACAAGAACCCGCCGGCCACGCTGCGCCGCACCCTCGCGCTGACCATCAGCG